>JBBIHB010000044.1:24960-28528 GCA_037447215.1 Bacteroidales bacterium | reverse complement strand
ATGGCATTTTTCAATTATAAGGAAAGCCTTAAATTTCAGGTGCAACCTCTAAAAGATAAGATTCGGCCTCAACCGACCAAAGCCCATTTGTTTTGCCCACAATACCGGCAAGATGGGCAAAAAACGGATCGCTTTTCCCAACCTTTGCAAAGTCTGAAATGGCTGTCAGAGGCAAGTTTTTATGGGTGTAGATCATTTTTTTACCTCCAGGAATTTCCGGCAAGTTCATGGTTGTATCAATTACAGCATTCAGCCCACCGATATGGGTAATCAGACCGGCTGGGTCAAGGCCCTTTTCCATACATATTAGCGCTTCAACCATGTCATCGTTATTTCCGCCCGAGGTGCCCACAATATGGGTGGAAGCATAATGGACATTGTAAAAATTCATCCGTGCTGAAAAATCAAGGTTCGCTGGACCTGCAAAAAAATTCAGGCATCCATCGTTGGCAAGTATGGCATCACCCTGCTCAATTACGGCCGCCACAGGTGCAAAAACAAATACATCGTCGTAACCTTTTCCCCCGGATACATTTCGTAGGGTTGCAACAGGGTTTTCAACATTTCCGGTATTTAGGTAAACCAGGTTTATTCCGTTATCATTTGCCCAGGATACCGGGAAAATTGTTTCAGCCCTGTCGAGGCGCGACTGATCTATATCTGTAACCACAAGTAAAGCCGGCTTACGATCACGGCGGTTAACCACATAATTTATTGCAGCCAGGCCCATCGGGCCAACTCCGGCAAGAATGGCCATTTTCCCTCCATCAACAATTTCCATCTGATGAATGTATGAACCGGGTTTTGTATGATAATTGGCATGCATTGCCCCAATTACGCACGAAAGAGGCTCTGCCAGCGATGCAGGATAATAACCCGGGCCATCATATACCAGCAAGCAATTCTGCACCAGTACATCTTTGGGAATTATTACATACGTTGCATCGCCTCCAATGTAAGGATAGCTGTAACCTGGTGCGCTCAGTATCCCAACCGGTCCATCGGGATTATAAATGGCAGGCTGTACCGAGAATTTCTGACCAGGCCTGAACTTATGATTCCATTTGGAGCCCACCTCAATAATATCGCCACTGAACTCATGACCGATGATAACCGGATTTATGGCCACATCACCAGGAATGCGTTTGTGGTCAGATCCCTTATGTGCTGCTTTGTAAGACGACATGCAAATACTGTCGGAAACCACCCTGGCCAGGATTTCATCATCAGTTATGGGCGGAAGTTCAAAAGAATCGAGCCTTAAATCATTTTTACCATATAGCCGGACGGCTTTCGATACTACATTGCCCGTTCTACCTTTCTGAGAAATATTTTGTTGTGTCATTTTTCCTTTATATAAATCTGAATAAATCAATTGACAATTCTGAACCCAATAATCCTTGATTTTGCTTTTGATTGTGGTTTTAGCTGAGCATTTCCTGGCCACCGGTTACCGGGATAGCCTGCCCGGTTTCATACTCCTGTTCCATTGTGTAATAAATGGCCTTAACCACATCAGCTTCAGTACATCCCCGACCGGCCGGGACCTGTTTCTCATAATACCGTTTAACATCTTCAACAGTTTTTGCACCCGGTATTTTTCCTGCCTTAAGGTATTGCACAAAAAGCCCATTTTCAGTATCCGACCAAAGCGGACCATCGAAAAAGTTACCAGGGCAAATGGCATTTACTTTTATGTTGAAAGGAATCAATTCGAGTGCAAAGGATTGGGTCAACCCGATTCCACCAAACTTGCCTCCTGCATACGCAAAATTTTTATTGCTTCCTTTCAGCCCCGATTTTGAATTAATCTGGATTATGTCCATAAAATATCCCGGATGCTGCTGATGCTGAATTTTCATCATCGCCGAAACATACTTCGTCCCGTAAAAATAGGCATTGTAATTCACCTGTGTCATCAGGTTAAAAGTTTCGGGAGTC
This sequence comes from Bacteroidales bacterium, assembly GCA_037447215.1. GTDB lineage: Bacteria > Bacteroidota > Bacteroidia > Bacteroidales > Prolixibacteraceae > UBA1413. Next base: position 26,587 of record JBBIHB010000044.1, on the reverse strand, counting down.
ATCTCTGATAGGCTCCCCGCCCGCAGAATCCCTGCATTTGAAATAAAGACATCAATCCCGCCGAAATGAGCAACAGTTGTGTCCACCATTTGCTTTACCGAATTGGCATCTGCTACATCTACCTGAACAAAAAGAGCCTTGTTCATGCGGCTCATACTATTCAGATTGTCGGTTATTTCTGTCCCTTTTTCTACATTCAGATCGGCTATGGCTAGGTTTGCCCCTTCAGAAAACATCAATTTTGCAATTCCAGCGCCAAATCCTTGTGCAGCTCCGGTAATAAGGACAATTTTATTTTCGGCCCTACCCCGTCTGTTGTTCCCTAATGATACTTTTTTCCGGTAATTCTCCACTTCCCAGTTTTCGATAAATTCAACCTGTGGTGGGGTCATAGGGTGAGGCCCCCCGAATGATTGTGACATTTGGGCAATCTGGCAAAAATCAAGGACAAGGTCATGCAAATAATCGAGTGCCATAGCAGAATCATCGGCCACAATAACACCTTCACCCTTAATAAAAATTACTTTTGGCATTTGCCCTTTCCTGCGATTGAAATCGTTGGCTTTCATCCTGATTTCGTCAATAATTGCATCTGAGGATTGGCTATTTTCAATAAATAGATATTCCGAAAGGCAATATACCATCTGATCGGGGGTAAATGGTTTGCTGATCATTTCGAAATTGTGGAAATTTTCACAAAAATACCCTATCATCGGGTTATTTATAGCCCGCAATACTTTTATCTGGTCTGATGATAAAATCATCCTGACAGCTGGTGCAGCTAAAAGTAAACCGGGAGAAACAGGTATAGGGCTGGTTTCAGGGAAATATTTCAATTCCGACCGTAAAACTGAATCAATATCCGTGTAGATATCCTTGATTTCTTCGACAGTATTAGCAGCAACAAAAACGCCATGATTCTGTATAAATACCACTTTTGGATCGTGACCGTTAATTTCACGAAATTCAAGAATTCGCTTCCGAATCTCAGTAAACAGTATAAAACCAGGATCGGAATATGGTATAAAAAGCACATTATTGCCAAAAATCCTGTATGTTACAGATTCGGCAGAAACACTGCACATCAGCGCGTTAACAATTGTAGGATGTGTATGAACAACAAAACTGTATCCGAAAAGGTTATGCAACGAGGTTTCAACCGAAGGCCGCAAACCCGATCCGGGATTAACACGGGCTTTTAGTAATGCATTTTTAACCTGTTCTTCCCTTAATACCGGATCATTTGAAATATCCATATCCGGTATCCGGACGAGGATATCCCTGTCAAGGACACAAAATCCATCAGCATTTATCTTCGAGAGGCTTATACCACTGGCTTTTATGTACAGATGATTTTCGTCCTTGTATGAAGTATTGCCCCCACCGGCAATCACATACTCCCTTTTCTTGCCATAGAAGTGTGAAATTTCAATCAGTTCCTGAATTTTTTCGGTCATATTTTTATCTGATAAAGTCTGAAATAACTCTTTGCCCTAGTTCAGCCATACTATTCAAAAGCTTATGTGTTGGAGCACCATCAACAGGAAATCCTGTCTTCCCTGAGGCTACCAGGTTTTGATGTGCAGCAATAATAGCTGCACCCTTGTAATTAATTTCTGCAATATCT
>JBBIHB010000044.1:0-24950 GCA_037447215.1 Bacteroidales bacterium | reverse complement strand
AGAACTTTATTTACGCTGTAACCGCTCCCTTTGTCTGCAATATCTTCATCGATTGGTACGCCACCCCGACACGTTATTGAAATTGGGTCGAGCTGTGGTGTGTTGTGTTCAGTTCCAAAAGTAATGGTAAATCCCTGATGGTCGAAGAACCGTACAAAATCTTTCAGCACCGTAAAATCATTTCGGCCCGGAATCAACTCGATCATATAAATTCCTTTGTTCTTCAATGATTCAGCCATTGCGGGCCAATTTATTTCGAATTCGGTAAATTTTCCTTTGGCATCGTCGAGCAGAACAGGATAACAAGGAATTCCCCCTGCATCAACTATCAGGTTGACAACCTCCTTGAGCAACATGAACGCTTTTTCATCTTCTTCGACAAAAGCAGGCCCTCCTGCTTTAAGCAGGTTATTCCGTATTTCATTTTCAAGAGCTGGGATATTGTTAAGGGGCGATTGAGGCCTCTTACCTGAAAAAATCTCGGTTAATATATGAATTCTTTCCTGGTCAGAGGAATAGTTTTCAAAGACTTCCATCCTGATAGCAGAGGCAATATGGCGCTCGCGCAAAAGGTTTCGGGCAAGTTTTTTCTTTATAATGGCTGCATCAAACCTGCTCCGGGTTGTAGTGGTTTCAAGAAAAGAATTCAGTTTATCCACCATTTGATATGTCTGCCGGTTACTTTCATATTGCAACGCCCTCAACTTTTCAGAATTTTTAGGGCTCATATTAGCCGGGAAGCGTAATCCTTTTCCGCTCATATAGGTCCTCCCCGGATTTTGTGGGTCGTTTATCCGAATTCCGGCAGATTGTTCTTCTTTTTGGAGTGCCATAAATTCAATGTTGAACAAAGGATAAATTTTCCATTTATTGGCAAGGCTTGCAAACTCCTCATATCCATCGGTTGTATAAAAATCATTGATCCCTAAAACTGAAATGCCTTCCTCTTGCGCCATTTCAAAGGCTTTCTCCATATACGGAAAAGCACTGAACGAGTGCGGAGTATGAATGTGTCCATTTATTCGAAGCATAAAACTCTCATTTACTGGTATTTATTTAAAACTCTCCAAGATGTCATTCTTGCCAGCACCAATTTTCCTCAAACCGCTGCAAACAAAAATTTTAAATTTCAAAATTCTTAAAGAGATTAATTAATACTATCCTTTGGTATCCTGATTCGAAATTACTTCAAATTCTTTTTGGTTTTTTTATAATTTATTCTATATTTTTGCAACTCGTATTTTTATACAGAAAATTATCTGCACAGTTGAATTTAACTTACAGGAATAGTGAGAATTATAAGTGAGAAAGCAGCGCTGATTTTTATTCTGTTATTTATGGGATTCGGTTTTGTGGAAAATGTGAATGCCGGAATAAAAGATACTTTACAGGTATATGTTCTTGATGAAGAACTCTTCAGCGACACACTTGATATTGGGCCAGAATTTGATGTTCCCGAAGATGTTTTTCTGATTGACGAAGATGCCCTGCCTTCGTTTGGAGAAATGCTTGACAGGTTTGTTGTGCCTTTCAGGGGAAAAGTTATCAGTAAATATGGGATGCGCCGCGGCAGAATGCATACCGGTACCGATATTAAATTGGAACTTGGCGACACTGTTGTGGCAGCATACCGGGGGATTGTAACCAGGGCACAGACTTATTACGGATACGGAAAATTGGTAGTCCTCAATCATTCACACGGATTAGAAACATACTATGCCCACCTTTCCAATATCCTCGTTAAAGTTGGTGACACCCTCATTACCGGACAGATCATTGGTTTGGGTGGCCGCACCGGAAGGGCCACAGGTACCCATTTACATTTCGAAATACGTGAAAACGGGAAAGCCTATAATCCTGAACTGGTTTTTGATTTTGATTCACATACAATAAAGCCCGAAGCAGCCGAAAAAGAGATGCTTGCGCAATTGGTTGCCAAACCCAAAATAGCTCAGAAACATGTAGTTGATATGGGAAATACCCCTTCAGAATACATTGTTAAAGCTGGTGATTCATTGTGGGCAATTTCCCGAAAGTTTCAGGTCACAATTAATGAACTTTGCCAACTGAATAATCTGACTACCAAATCAATTCTCAGAATTGGATCAGTATTGAGAATTTATTGATTTCCCCGATTATACCCCTTCAGCATTTCTTTTAATTTGTGCCGTTTCGGATAAATCATTGGTTGGTTTATGTCCTTTAAGCGGGAGCAACCTTTGGTGAATAGCATCAATGATCCACGAAGCTTGCGGGAAGAAATATTCTTCCAGTTCGTAGGCAGGCGTAATCCAGTTTCGCGATCCGACAACTACCGGAGGTGCGTCCAGATAATCGAATGCAAGCTCTGTAATATTTGAAGCCAATTCTCGCATGAAGGATCCACGGGCTGAGGCATCACCTGCAATCACAATCCGTCCTGTTTTCATTACAGATTCTATTACCGGCTTATAGTTAAAAGGAACCAGGGAACGGGCATCAATAATTTCGGCCATTAAGCCATATTTATCTTCCAGCATTACGGCAGCTTCGATTGCCTTGTATAGTGTTGCCCCAATGGTTAAAATGGTAACATCAGTCCCTTTGCGTTTTATATCGGGTTCTCCAATCTGAATTTCGTAATATCCTTGTGGAACACCCTCTGAGTGGAACATCTCACCAATATCATACACCCTCTGGCTTTCGAAGAAAATTACCGGATCGGTTCCCTGCAATGCAGCATTCATGAGTCCTTTGGCATCAAAAGGTGTTACCGGGAATACAACTTTCAACCCGGGAATGTGTGCGGCCAAAGCCGTCCAATCCTGCGAATGCTGTGCTCCATATTTCGAACCTACCGAAACCCTTAATACAACCGGCATGGTGAGGACATTCCCACTCATAGCCTGCCATTTGGGTAGCTGATTAAATACTTCGTCGCCGGCGCGACCTAAAAAATCGCAGTACATGATTTCGGGGATTACCCTTCCCCCACACATGGCATAACCTATTGCTACACCAACAATGGCACCTTCGGATATGGGCGAATTAAACAGACGGTGATATGGCAAAGCTTCGGTGAGGCCACGGTAAACGGCAAATGCACCACCCCAATCGCGGTTTTCTTCGCCAAACGCAATCAGAGTAGGGTCTTTATAAAACCGGTCAATAATGGCCTCGAATATTCCGTCGCGCAATACATAATTCTTAATCTTCGAATGGGGTTTTCCCTGAGCATCGAAAGCATATCTTTCTTTGTTAACCAATTGCTTTACGCGAGGGTTCTCTTCCAACAGGTGATTGACTTCCGGATCACGGTCTTCCATTCGGTCGCGCGAATGGCCTGAGAACATCATTTCACCAATTAAATCGGGATTTTTTTTCATATCCATGTGGGGCGAAACTTCATTATCGATGGACAAAATAAGTGTGCGCGATACAAGGTCTGCAATTTCATCCTTAATACCTTTAAGATCAGGTTCATCCACAATGCCTTCTTTTAACAGTTCATTTCCGAACCAAGCAATAGAATCAACCTTTTCCCATGCTTCAACTTCCTCCTTCGATCGGTAAGATGAAGCGTCGGAAGGAGAATGGCCACTGTAACGATAGGTAAGAACATCGAGAAGAACTGGTCCCCGTTTTTCTTCTATTACCTTTCTTTTTCGGCGGTATGCATCAATTACTGCTAACGGATTGTATCCATCCACGCGTTCGGCGTGCATCTGTTCAGCGTTTACGCCGGCGCCAATCCGGGCTGCAATTCCATAGCCCATGGTCTCCCCACAGGTTTGGCCTCCCATTCCGTATTGGTTGTTCATAATGTTGATTATCAAAGGCAACCCGCCTTTCATATCATCGTTCCATAATTCGGTAAACTGATCCATGGTAGCAAAAGAAATACCCTCCCAAACCGGGCCACAAGCCATCGAGGCATCGCCTATATTTGCTACCACAATTCCATTTTTGCGGTTTACCTTCTTGAACAAGGCTGCACCAACTGCAATATCGCCCGAACCCCCGACGATTGCGTTGTTTGGATATACTCCGAATGGCGTGAAAAATGCATGCATTGAGCCACCAAGACCTTTATTGAACCCTGTTTCGCGGGCAAAAATTTCGGCCAGAGTTCCATACAACAAGAACTTAATGGCCAATTCTTTTATGGTTCCGTTGTGACCCAATTGCACAGGCTTCAAGGTTGCTCCATTAAAATGGCTCTCCATAATTTTCATCAAATCATCATCCGAAAGGCTATGGATGGCCGATAGTCCTTTTGCCAATATTTCTCCATGACTTCGATGTGACCCAAATATAAAGTCATCTGCCGTAAGTGTGTAGGCCATACCCACAGCTGCTGCTTCCTGTCCAATAGATAAATGTGCCGGTCCTGGGTGGTTATATGCAATTCCGTTGTATTCTCCCCTGGTCTTTATCAGGTTGAGCATGGTTTCAAATTCACGGATAATCACCATATCGCGGTAAATTCGCAAAAGATCATCATTGCAGAAATTTCCCTTTTCGTCAGCAATATTTTTCGAATATTGATTAACCGGTATAGGTTTAAATTCTATGGTTCCGGCTTTCCTTACTTCTTCCGGGTTTATAAATTGTTTTTTGGGCATATTCTTTATTTTTATATATTTAACCCCCATAAGTTCTCAATTTCCTTCGCAACCGCTGCAAGAAAACGTGTGGCTTCGCCGCCGTCGAGGGCCTGGTGGTCGTAAGTGAGCGAAAGTCCGATCATAGGTACAAAAGCTAATACACCATCGCCAATATCCTTAGGACGTGGCGTAATCGTACATACTCCCAATATGGCAGTTTGCGGAAGGTTAATCACAGGGGTAAACATTTCAACACCATAGTTCCCAAGGTTTGAGACAGTAAACGAGGCCGCTTCCGGGTCTAACAGTTCGGGGTTTATGTTTCCCTTTCGGCAACTTTCAGCAAGCATGCGCAATTGGTTCGAAAGCCCGGTTACCGGAAAATCATCGGCATTGCGTAAAGCCGGCACCATTAATCCCCTGTCGGTATCAACGGCCAAACCCAGATGAACCTTGCTGAAAAATTTCATCTGATCGCCAACTAAATGTGAATTAACCTGAGGAAATTTTTTCAGAACCCTGATTACTGAATAACATACAAGGTCGTTGACGGTTATATTTACATCAATTAATTTAGCTTCAAAATCAGTCTTTAATTTTTTGCGCACACTGAGAAGTTTCCGGGCATCGGCACTCAAATGATGGGTAAGCTGAGCCGAATTCTGCAACGATCGGTGCATTGCCTTTGCAATTAATTTTCTGATATTCGACAAGGGTTTTACCTTATAATCAACCCCCGATGATACAACAGGAACTATATCAGACTTCTCTGAAATTGATTCAGTTTTTTCAGACGTTTGTTGTTTCTGAGGCACCTCAATGGTTTTTAATACGGTTTCAATATCCCTTGCAATTATTCGCCCATAAGGTCCTGAACCATTAATCAGTGTGTAATCGACACCTAACCTTTTAGCCATATTGCGTGCAAGCGGGGATATTTTGATCCGTTCCACGGAATCAGAAGCTGGTTCAATTGCAAATTCAACCACTTTTTCCATTTCTTCAGATGCCGGTTCATTTAACTGCCCTGATGGGATTCCAGTATTTCCATATGAATCGAAACTTTCGCCGGGCTGCCCGATCACTGCCACATTGGCCAATACCGGAACTTCGTCGCCTTCGTTAAAAAACCGTGATAGCAAAACACCGCTCTCTTTTGCTTCCTCGTCGAATGCTGCCTTATCGGTTTCGTATGAAAAAAGAAGATCACCAGGATTAACCATATCCCCAACAGACTTGTACCATTGGCCCAAAATACAGGTCTCGACCGATTGCCCCTGACGGGGCATAATCACCGCAACTGCCATATTATATTTCTTTAAACTTATTCTGACAATTATATAATCTCCTTATTTTATAACACAATGATTATCAAATTATATAATTATCTGATTAAAAAACTTTGTAAAGCTAACCAAAATTACTTGTCTATACAAGTTGATGTGCTTTATTTTAAAAAATAATTAACTTTGAGCGTATGAATACAATTCCACAATACCGTAAACTCTATGAAATTTTGCGCAGGCATATTTTATCGGGGTTGTATGAAGAAGGCAGCCTATTGCCTTCTGAAAACGACCTGTGCGCCGTTCATGGACTTACCCGCCCCACGGTAAGGCAAGCGCTCGACACCCTTGTAAAAGAGGGATTAATCCTAAAGAAGCAGGGTAAGGGAAGCATTGTGCGGAAACCACCGCAAAATATAGGTATTCTCTCCATTGAAGGTACTGCTTCAGCCATTGGGGGCAAATACCTGAAAACAGAAATCCTTCAAAAACCCGTTATCCGTAATTGGGGTGAAAATTTTCCATTCGAACTGAACGATGCTGAGCGCGAATCGGGATGTATTTACCTTGAAAGATTACGCTTTGTGGATGACAAGCCTGTTTTTTACGATATTAATCACCTGCCCAACATCAACCTGCCACGGTTCACAAGCCGCAGTTTTGAAAACAAATCGTTGTTTGATACACTCCGCAGTAATTATCAGATTGAAGTAACCGGTGGTGAGCAAAGATTGAAAGCAATTGGTTGTCCTGTGGATATTGCCCGTCTCCTGAAAATCAAAAAAGGTGATCCGGTGCTGTACCTTCAAAGAAAAATGAAAACCAACCGCGAAGGATTTCATATTTATTCAATTATATGGTTTAATTCGATGAACCACTCAATTTATGGAAGGTTTTAGCCATAAAAAACTCCAAAATGTAACCAATATTAGTAATTTCTTTTCAATTTGAAGATTTCAGGTTCAATTTTACTGATTTTCTTTGCAGGTTTTGATTTTTTTTCATCTTTGCGGCATTATTTTAAGCAACGATCATGAAAGTTTTGAAATTTGGCGGTACATCAGTAGGATCGCCCGAAAATATGCGGATGGTGATGAAAATTATCACCGATGGAGCGCAGAAAATGGTTGTATTATCGGCTATGGCGGGTACTACCAACAGCCTGGTTGAAATATCCAAAAACCTGTATAACAAGGATATTTCAAAGGCAAAAGAGATAATAACCGGGCTTCGGGAGAAATACGACAAAGTTGTAGACGAACTATATATTGCTGATAAATTCAAGAAAAAAGGCCTCGAAGTACTTGACCAGGTTTTTGATTTGTTAAACAACCTGACCGAAACTGAATTTAATGAATGGGGAGAAAAAACAGCCCTTGCGCAGGGGGAATTGATTTCAACCCAACTGTTTACATTGTTGATGAAAGAAAACGGGTATAGTGTTGAACTCATACCAGCGCTTGATTTTATGAGGATTGATGAGGAGCGGGCTGCCGACCAGGAAGCCATTGAGACACTACTACCAGAAATATTGGCAAGGACGGCAAATGCCGATTATTATATAACACAGGGTTTTATCTGCCGCGACCCACACAATCGGATCGATAACCTTGAGCGGGGTGGCAGCGATTATACCGCATCGTTAATCGGTGCTGCCCTTAATTCGGAAGAAATCCAGATATGGACCGATATTGATGGTTTTCATAATAACGACCCGAGGTTTGTCGATAAAACCCGTAAAATTGACCAGCTGTCGTTTAACGAAGCGGCTGAGTTGGCCTATTTCGGGGCTAAAATCCTGCATCCGCAAACCATTTCGCCGGCAAGGTTAAAAAACATACCGGTAAGATTGAAAAATACCATGAACCCAGCCGACAGTGGTACACTGATTACCACCCATTCAGACGGTACGGGAATAAAAGCCGTTGCGGCAAAAGACGGGATATCAGCCATCAAAATAAGATCGGGGCGCATGTTTATGGCCTATGGTTTTTTGAAAAAGGTTTTCGAGGTTTTTGAAACGTACAAAACACCTATTGATATGATCACCACATCAGAGGTAGCCGTTTCGTTGACCATTGATAATACAAAGCATCTTGAAACAATTCACAAGGAGCTTCTCCAATTCGGTGAGGTTGAAGTAGATCGAAATATGAGTATTATCTGCATTGTAGGCGATATCATCAGGGAAGAAACCGGTTTTGCTTCAAGGGTTTTCCATGCACTCGACGGAATACCTATCCGGATGATTTCCTATGGCGGAAGCCGTTATAATATTTCGGTGCTGGTGCCCACAACGCATAAGAAATCAACATTGCAAACGTTAAGCGATAAGTTGCTATAAATAAGCAAGCCTGACAAAACCAGGCTTGTTTATAGATTCACACCTGCAATTTGATATATCTTGAAATGAATCAGGAATAACCGCACATCCGATTACTTTTTCACCACCGGGATCCGACCTTTCAGGGTAATATTCTGAATATCGGAATAATCATATAAATAGAACCCATCCTTTCCAATCATAAACAGATAACCGTTTACAGGAATTACATCATAGGTTTTTATGTTGGGGAATATAGCAATCTGGTTATTTGTTACGCGGGTTTTGTCTTCTACATTAAAAACCTTAAGCCCTGCATCGCCATCGCATACAAACAGGATATCGCCATCGATTCCAAGACCGAGGGGGCCGTGCATATTGAAAGAACCAACCATAACATTGTTTTTGTAATCGGATGACAGCCTGATTACATCGAGCCGGTTGATATTGCTCCCGCAAACAGTTCCTCCCCTTAGGGTTACATAAGCATATCCGTCGGCTACAACAACAGGGTCACAAGCAGTGGCATGCCAGAAATTCGACACATATTTCGGGGCAAGCGGAACTTCGAGGCTCAGAATTATCATCCCATTCATAGTTCCAAGGAACATGTGTTTATCGTACATAAACATGGTTTCCACATTCCAGCCAACGCTCTGTTTACCGGCATTAACCGGGGTTGCCGGATTCCTGACATCAAACATATAGCAATTGCTGTTGTCAACAGCATACAGGTAATCGTCATACAAACCGAACCGTGCCATGGAACCAGCAATACCTGTTGCTGAGCCTGCTGACCCTCCAATACCCGAATTCGCCATATCAAATGTGGCTTTTTCTGCAAAAATGGCCCCCCTCCACATAGGATATATAGGATAATAATGGTATTCCATTTCCTGCCTTACTTTTTTAATTTCCCAGTCGACCACAACCCCCTTTTCTTTGTCAACCTGAGCCATACGGTATTCGTTATCGGTAGGGGGGACAAGGTAAGGAAGCACATCGTTAAGCCTCGAAACTTCTTTAATATTGTTCAGGTTCGAAACATCGATGGCCACCAGGTCAACGTAGCTGTCGGCATACAGGATATTGTACTTTATGGCGATATCAACACAACCGGGAATTTCGATGAAACCAACTTTTTGTGGGCTGGCCGGATTTGCCAGATTAATGATGTGCACCCCTTTGCGGTCTTCAACCACAAAAATGTAATTGTCTTTAAAATAAATCTTGCCCGGGTTAACCAGATCGCGGGCAGCAGTGGGCTTAACGGCTTTGCGCAGATCCCCGTAACTCATGTAAACAGGCGAGTTTGCCGTAAACACTTCGGTGTAGGTATCCATGCAAGCCGAAAAAGCTACTGCAAGTGCAAAAAATGTAAAAATCCGATATATTGTTTTCATGACTTTCCTAATTTATGATTAAACCCACTTTTACCGATAACCTGTTGAAGTCTATATCGAGGTTATAGTCGTTTTCGGCGCTATAACGTAACCGGTGGAACCGGTAACCTACCGACATACTTAAGCCGTGCCCCGAACGGTTATAATTTATAAACCCAACTGCCGGATTAAGAAGGAACCCCCCTTTGGCAGTCATTGGTGTCTGGCTTATGGGCCAAGGTCCGGGCCAGATAATTCTCGATGATACATAATCGGGTACCACATTGTAATAAACTGTGCGTGACCCTTCAACAGGCACCTGATAACCGGCCTGAATCAAGGCATAGGGAGTAAACCTTGTTTCCCTGAATTTATACATGAGATTTGCAGTTACCGGGAGGTAGGTTTCTTTCAGGAATTCAACCCCGACTCCAGCACCAGCTGAAAGATTTTTGCGGAAATTGTAGTTAAGTGATGATCCTAGTACCAGAGGTGCACTTTGGCTATTATCCGGGTTCCCTGCAAGTATGCCTATTTCGGAAAAGTTAAAATACTTAGACGGTACGTAGGTAAAATCCTTAAATCCGGCTTGTTCCGAAAATTGCCTCGATGGCCTGTTTTTGGTAATCATCTCAACTTCGGATGCCGAAAATACCCAGGTGTTTTTTCCGGAAACCACCCTTACCTTCTCCAGGTCGGAAGAATAAATGTAACGGCCTTTCAAAACCGTTCCATTCTTAAGGTGGACGAAACCGTTTTCGTAAAACCCTGTAACTGTCTGGCCTTGTGATAGCAATACCACAACCAGTGCAGAGAACATTAAAATAATTTTCTTCATGGTAGAATTGGTTTTGAAGGATAGATGGTATTATTGAGTAGCAGGTTGCGTATTCCACAAATTTTTTTTAAAAACACGAATTTTATAATCCTTGCAATTTTTGGTGTTCATTACTGAAATAACCTTCGATGTCGAGCAACATTACAATACGTGGCAATCCTTCGATCGAATAATCCTGTATGTGGTTTCTCCTGAAAAGTCGCCTTAAATCCTTCTTTCTGTCAGGGAAAAGGTTGATTACCGATTTCCGTCCGGGAAATATCCGGCGGACCGTTTGGTCGTTCAGAAGTACAAAATTTTGCAGCATAAGGTCATAGCTTCGGTTATCAAGTTTGCCATATTTGTTTTTATACAGGGAAACTTTTCGTTCTACAATCCGGTTCCTGCGCATCAGGGTTACCCCGCCTTCATACAAAACTTCGAAATAGTGTTCCCGTTTTCCCATCAAATCAAGCGAAGCTTTCCTGAAGATTTGTTTACCCTTTCCTGGTACATCAACTGTAAAGGTAGATACTGTGTATTTATCCACTACAAACAGACCTTTTACATGCGTATTGTACGCAACCAACTCATCGTTGAAAGCATCGTACCTAAGGCTGATTTCAGAATGTATTTCCCCGTCAAGGGTAGTTACAGTGCCCTTAAACCAATCAGGTTGGTAAAAGAAGTCTGAGTTTTTTACGATAGAATAAACATATTTATTCCCTGTGAGTTTCCCTGATTCATAATTGGATGCTTTTGTAAAATCACTCCAATAGAAATTATCCAATTGCCCGGCAACCGGCTTAATGTACATTAAAACCGCCGGAATTAAAGCAAAAATTGTATTTCGAATCATTTCACTTCAATTTTACGGGTGATTTCAAAAGGTCGGTTTTCACAGGTTATACCCTGAAGTTTAATCACTATATTGCCTTTGATATCCGAAGACCTGAAAGTGTAGGACTTAAGATTTTGATTCCCATCGGGTTCTTCGAAAAGAAAAACCCTCCGGAAATCGGGTTGACCAGGCAATAAACCGATAGCGGGCTCTATCATCAGGGATGGGCTCTGATAAATCTGCAGGCAAGGAATGGTTAAAGGGAACAATGTTTTTTGCCCCGATGTCCAGCTGTTCTCCCTGTCATGTAACGAAATGGACAACACCCCTTTAAAGCTTAGGTCGCCAAACACCCTTTCCTGATGGATTATATCGATATACTGAATATCGGTACTTTTCAACCGAAAAAGCAGACCATCGTCAAAAAATGGAATTCCATTGATCAATCGGAGAGGATTCTGGTCGAAATATGTCTTTTCGGTGTTGTTCATAAGCTGTACTGAGGAAGTATTTCCCCTGCGGCGATACCTTACCCCGGGCAGCAATTCACGCGATATCTCCTGAAAATCTGGAAGATCGATAAACTCGGCCGGAATTACCCTACGATCAGGTTTTCCATAAAAAGGATGGGCATAAGGCTGTTTTGCCTCAAATCGGACCTCATGCCAGGGTTGGTCACCTGCAAATATTTTTTCGTACCAAACCGCTTCTGTAAGGGTTTTTACTTTTTCAGCCTCCTTTTCCGATAATTGGACATTTTTGGTGGGTAGCTGACCGCTTCCCTTCATCATCCCTTTTTGAAGTTCGACCCCAAGTTCCAGATTATCTTCAGAAATTGCCCTGAGATAAATAGTAGCCGTACCTTTTAGATTTTTCATGTTAAACCTGAAATATCCATCTGATTGGGCTACATAATAATCGAACCAGGGTACCGAATCCGAAATGGCCAATAAAACCAGAGAGCGGGTTGGCAATTCATTTCCCGAAAACGGAACGACCCGCCCTTCGATGAGAAAGCTATTCACTTCTGGTGGTAATTCACCTGCTCCTGAAATTGAGCCGGAGTGGAGTTTTTTCCAAAAAAACGAATCTAAGTTCAAATGGATTGGATTCTCAACAAATGCACTGATTACCAATTTCTTTGATGATGATACCCATTTGCTTTCAGTATCGATTGTTACGGTTATCGTTTCGCGGGGCTTTGCTTCTGGTTTATCCACATTTATGATTTGAGATGGAATAATCTGGTCATTGAATTGAAAGGGATTGGCCATAGGGACATCAATGCTGCCGAACGATTCTTCGAACCGGTGGTAAACGGTAAGCAACCTTGCCGGAATAGTCACATTGCCCGAATTTCTCATTGAACTGGTATAGGCATATAGCCAATATACCCCTGTCTGCATTGTGTCAGGAACAGGCAGGTATCCTTTACCACTCCCATTGGTAGTAACCACCGTTACCCTGCTAACCGGTTGGTTATTCAGGTTTTCGAGTTCCACATGTACTACATTGCCCTTTTCACTTGCAATATCCATAGCAGCCAACCGGAACCATACCGTATCGCCCGACAAAGCCCACGTTCGATCGGTAAAAAGGTAATAACCAACCGCATCTGGTTGATCTGCCCAGGTTGAACCTAAGGTAAACCAAAAAGCAGTCAGAATTGTAAAAAGCTGCTTATTTCGCATATTTTCCGGACCTTATTATTAAATTCCATAAAACCATTTCTGATCAGTTTGAACCGGGATAAATTTTTGACCGGCTCTCCCACCATTCCGGTTGATTGTCAAGAATCTCGCCCTCTGTCGGAATAGTATAGAAATAGGGTATCCCCTTTATAAAATATTGATTGTCGTTCATGGATTGAACATAAAACCGATACTCCCTGACTGTTGATATCTCAAAATGCCCAAGGATGATCTTTGAAGGAGATGAAACACAAGTTAAGTTTCCACGTGCCTGAGTATAAATCGGGTCAAAAAGTTTTCCTTCAGCAGTGAGCTGGCTGTTCAGTTCGTTATAATATTCAAAAACCTGCTCCGGGATAGCATACTGATAAACGATATATATCCAACCGACAAAAATAATATTCTCCACTTCAGGTTTCTGCACAAAATACTTTTGTTCAAGAAATATAAGGGGGAATTTGGAAACCGATGGTGAGGAAGAATATTCCCCGGGACCGGCAATATAAAACATTTCACGGGGTAACATTGTCAACCATCCATACATGGTTGCAGGAATGCCACCAGGGCTCTCAGTCAGATAGGCATATTGTGCGATTTTCCGGTGGGTAAACCGGTAATGTTTCATATCGCCTTTGTAATTGATATCGACATATAACTGCGCTCCCGGTTCTTTTCTCAGTTTACCAGCCGCCACATCCGTGCCTGTTAATATAAGCTTTTCCATTGGTTCATAGTAAATGCTATCGATGGCCGGCACCCGCGGAACGCTTTGATATTCAGTTTCGATTATTTCACCCTGGTATCGTATGTGCAGTTTATACCATCCCCCCAGATTAATTGCCCCATCATGGTAATAAAGTCCTGTTTTTCCATCTTCAACAAAGTTTAATCCCTTCCCTCCCCTGTCAACCAGCATTACAATAGCCCCGGATGCTGCCGGATATGAATAACCCGAAGAATTGAACGGAACTGTTTTCGAAAGCCTGATAACATTGCGGTTCTGACCGGAAATGATCCTTGCTTCCACAACCAGTATTTCATCCATTTTTTCAATATCGGGATTATAAATATCCTCGCAGGAAAATATTGAGAATATCAGCAGCAATGGTATGAACATATACTTCTTCATAGTTTCAGAATTTGAAGTTATAGGTCAGAGATGGAACAGGAACACCAATAACCGATAGTTTAAACAGGGAATAAAGCCTGAAATCATTTTCGGCAGCAGGTACGGTTTTGCGGTAATAAACAGAATAGGGATTATGCCTTCCATAAACATTATAAACCGACAGAGTCCAGCTTCCCTTCCACATGCGTTTAACCCTGAGGTTTTCATCGAATGTCAGGGCAAGGTCGAGCCGGTGATAAGGGAGCATGCGGTATTTGTTTCTCTCCGAATAGAATATCATGGTTTCGCCAGCATACTGATAAATCCTTTC
Source organism: Bacteroidales bacterium (assembly GCA_037447215.1). Classification (GTDB taxonomy): domain Bacteria; phylum Bacteroidota; class Bacteroidia; order Bacteroidales; family Prolixibacteraceae; genus UBA1413. The sequence continues at coordinate 10,585 of JBBIHB010000044.1, read as the reverse complement.
AGGTAAGGTTACCGGCCGGCCTGACAGGAAAACGAAATTTCCGGTAAACCGCCATCTTCTGCTTATGTTATAGGTCGCAACCATTGATATATCGTGTGGCCGATCATACACCGACGGATAATATGCCCCGTTCCATAATTGTTCTTCTTCAAAAACGGAGATCGTTTTTCGCATGGTGCGCGACAAGGAATAATTGACCCATCCGGTAAGGCGTCCACTGTTTTTACGCCAACTGAGTTCGATCCCGTAGGAATATCCTTCGGCTGGAATCAGGCTGGTTTCGATCTGTGGGTTCATTATCAGCCTTGCCCCGTTTTTATATTCTATCAGGTTTTGCAACCTTTTATAGTATGCTTCAACCGAAAATTCAACAGAATTGTGTAGTGATGTTGTTTCAATACCAAGTGCAAATTGATCGCTGATTAGTGGTTTAAGGTGGAAATCGCTCACCTTCCAGGTTTCGGCAGGTGAAATAACGGCATTGTTACTGACCTGAAATACGTACTGACTGATTCTCTGAAGATTCATTTTGAGCACATTGCGTTTCGACACCTCATACCTCAGAAGCAACCTCGGCTCAAGGTTCCTGTAATTATTGGATATCTCTCCCGGTGAATATTTTATCGAATCGATTACCGAATTGGATGATTTGGGCAAGTCAGGGTTATATAAATAGACCACGGGGATACCAATGTTGTTGAAATTACTCAACCTAACCCCAATAGAAACTGAAAAACCGGGTGTTATTTCAATTTCATCGCTGAGATAAGCAGCCCATTCAAGTGCCTTTTCATTATTCAGCTTTCTTGTCATAATTGAGGTAGTATCGGCAATACCACTTACTTCTCCCGGTTCGATAAAATAATTCATAACATTGAAACCACCTTCGAGGGTATGTTTTTCGACAGGCCGGTAACGCAGGTTATATTTAGCCGAAATATACTGCAAACGGTTATCGAGGTAATAAGCTTCTGATGTTTTTCCATTTGCGAAATCGGTCAGTCTGTAATCGTAACGACTGAATGAACCACTCCCTTCGCCGGTCATTTTTTCGGAGAAACGGTTCCGAACCTGAATATTGGCAAGGATACTCCCGTATTCCATGATGGTTTGCACACTGGTACTGAACTTATCATGGCTTACATAACCCATTGCACTGATGCGGTTATGTGCATTAAACCGGTAAGTGAGTTTTCCGGCTGCATCATAAAAACTGGTAATACTTTGCGAAATATCGGGATTGGGAACTTGGCTTAATACCCAATTGGAGTAAGAACTTCGGCCACCTGCTGTTAAGGTCAGTTTTTTGTTTTTCGTGAGAGGCCCGTCAATGGCGAGGCGCGAATTGATGATTCCAATTCCGCCCGACAAACGCAAGGTTTCTTCGTTACCATCTTTCAGGTCGACCTCCATAATGGAAGCTACCCTTTCGCCAAAACGGGCAGGCACCCCTCCTTTGAACAACCTGACATTATCCACCAGATCGGGGTTAATGAGAGACAGAAACCCGAACAGGTGTGATGAATTGAACACAGGGCTGCCATTTATCAAAAGAAGGTTTTGATCGGTATTCCCCCCCCTGACGTTAAAACCCGACGAAAGTTCACTGACAGTCTGAACACCGGCCTGCATGGTCATTCCCCGCACCACATCTACTTCGCCCATCAGGGCAGGCAAATCGCGTATTTTGCGGGTTTCCATGCGGATCATACTCATCTGCGCCCGGGGCAAATCGGCATATTCGCCCGTAATGGTAACTTCACCAATGCTGTGGCTCTCTTCAAAAATTTCAAATTCGGCATAACCATTCTCAATCAGCCTGATTTTTCGGGTTACCGGTTGGTAGCCTAAATAGGAAATTTGAAAACTATGATCGCCTGTAGGCAATTCAATCGAAAAATATCCTCTCCCATCCGATGAGGTTCCTTTATTGTATTGTGTTTCAAAGAGCACCGCTCCCGGCAAAGGATCGCCTGTTTTGCCATCAACAATCCGCCCTTCAACCGTTGCAACCTTAAACCTTCCGGTATTCAAAGGATCGCCAATCACCAGCAGCTGAATCTGATCGATATAACGGCGACGGTCGGATTCAGGAATAGGAAAAACAATTATTGCGTAGTCCTGAAAAGTGCGCCAGGTTATGTTTTTATTCTGAAAAATACTGTTCATTACCTGAATTAATGGCGTACCATCAAAATCGCGGTGAACTTTAATGGTATCGATCCATTGTTTCTGATAGAAGAAGCGAACGTTATATTCAGAAGTCAGCGTTTGAAAAAATTCCGGTAAAACTTTATCCCTGGAACGTACTGAAACACGTAATTCAGAAATATTCTGGGCATCCGAAACTTTAATTATCAGTAAGATGAGGATAAAAATCAAAAAAATTCTGATGCTTAATATTTTTGGTTTTTCAGTCAAAACTTGATGTTTTAAAGTTCATTAGACTTTTACTATTATTCAAAGTTACACCTAATAAACAAAAATATTTTTTATTTTCAGGCCAAATTCAAATAATTACATTTATGAGGCATTTAATCACTGCCCTTCTTTTATTGATTGCGGGCTATTTCCTGCAGGCAGCAACTTTACAAAAAGAGTTTTTACCAGATAACGTCACTTACAATCCACAGATACCCACCCCCGAAATATTTTTTGGGTTCAAGACTGGAGAACGCCATTTATCGCACGACCAGATTTTAGCTTATACTCATGAAATTACCCGCCTATCTCAAAGGGTTAAAATTGAAGAGTATGCCCGTTCGCACGAATTCCGGCCTTTGGTACACATGGTTTTTACCTCGGAGGAGAATCACCGGCAATTGGACATAATGAAGGGAAAACATACAGAATATATCAGATCGGGTAATCGATCACTTACTGAAGATATTCCACTGGTGGTTTTGCTTGGCTATGGCGTGCACGGCAACGAAAGCAGTTCTTCCAACGCATCGGTTTTAACTATGTATTATCTGGCGGCAGCGCAGGGTGGTTTTATTGATTCACTGCTCCGGCAATGCATCATCCTGGTTGATCCGTGCCTTAATCCTGATGGTTTTACCCGCCACAGTAACTGGGTGAATATGCACCAGGGAAAAACCGACGTGAGCGATCCGGCTGCCAGGGGGTTTAACGAGGCATGGCCGGGTGGCAGGGGCAACCATTTCTGGTTCGACCTGAACCGCGATTACCTTTTTATGGTAAATCCCGAAAGCAAAGGCAGGGTCGAAAAATTTCATGAATGGCTTCCCGGGATTGTAACCGACCATCACGAAATGGGAGCCAATTCAACTTTTTTCTTTCAACCCGGAATCCCCTCGCGAAACAACCCACGTGTTCCTCAAAAGAACTACGAACTAACCAATAAAATTGCCGGTTTTCACCGGGCAAAATTTAATGAGAGGGGGGAACTTTACTATTCCGAAGATAGTTTCGACGACTATTACCTGGGGAAAGGATCATCATATCCCGACATAAATGGCAGCATTGGGATTCTTTTCGAGCAGGCCGGATACCGTGGTAAAATCAGGGAAACTGCTTATGGAATCCGCACTTTTGCACAAGCCATCCGAAACCAGTTTGATGTATCGATAGCGACCCTCGAAGCAGCCTTAAGCCTTAAAAGTGAAATCCTGCAAAACCAGCAGGAGTTTTACTCCGTAGCGTTAACGCCCGCTCATAGTGATCCTGTAAAAGGGTATATTGTAGGCGATGATTCAGATGTTACCAGATTGGACAAACTGGCAGAACTACTGGCAATCCACCGGATTACAATGTATGAAACGATTTCCCCTTTTACAGTGGGCAGCAAGCATTTTCAACCCGGGAAAAGCTTCATAATTCCATTGAACCAACCACAATACCGGCTGATCAAGAGCCTTTTCGAAACGGTGGACACATTTACCGACAGTACTTTTTATGATGTATCAACATGGAACATACCGATGTCCTTTAACCTGGAGTATGCACCCTTAAACAGTGTTCGTGATTTACAAAAGATTCAGGGTGATGCATATACAATCGGGGAAGAGGGTAATTCAGGACTTAATGGCAATTACAAAAGCTATGCGTGGGCCATGAAATGGGACAATTACCACTCGCCTGCCGCGCTATGGCAACTTCAACAAAAAGGCTTGTTTACAATAGTAGCAACAAAGGAATTTTCAACCCAGATTGAAGGTAAGGAAGAAAAATTCAGCTATGGTACCATTGTAATCCCAACTGGTATTCAGCCTGATCATCTTAAAAATCAATTAGTACCTATCCTGAGCGAGGTAGCGAAGGAATGGAAAGTTGGTTTTTACGGTATAAACAGTGGACATACCCAAAAAGGAATCGATTTAGGAAGCAGTTCAATGATACCCCTTGAACAATCCAAAATCCTGATTGTTGCCGGAGAAACGGTAAACAGCCGCGAAGCAGGTGAAATATGGCATCTTTTTGATCAACGTTTCCGGATACCAGCAACTCTGACCGACATTACAACCATCCGCAACCTGAACCTGAGTAATTACACAACCCTTATCCTTCCGGGTGGAAATTTGCAGCGGTTTTCGCCTCTGGATGAGCAGAAAATAAAATCATGGGTAGGTGCAGGAGGAACCTTGATCACCATTGGCGAAGCTGCTCAATGGGCATCAAACATCGAAATTGCACCGCTGAAATTCAAGCGGCCGGTGGTTGCAGATACGGGCATGGTTATACCATTCGTGAACAGGGCCGAAGATGCAGCCATTCACGCTATTGCAGGCGTAATCCTTAATACTGAATTGGATATTACCCATCCGATTGGATATGGTTATTCCCGTACAGAAATGCCCGTTTTCAAGAGTGGCACAAGGGTTGCTGAAATCCCATCGGGAGCCTATTCTGCTCCTGTAAAATTTACATCCAAACCCTGGCTTAGCGGATACATCTCCATCAAAAACCTACAGCGTATAAGCAATGCCCCTGCAGTGACCGTTATCCGAAATGGCAACGGCAGGATTATTAGTTTTTTGGAAAGCCCCAATTTCAGGGGAATCTGGTTTGGTTCGCATAAAATGCTTGGGAATGCAGTGTTTTTCGGGCAGATAATCAGATAACCCAGATTGAACTTTAAAATTCATAACTCAATCCGGTAAATACCCCAACCCTCCAGGGTTTAAAATTTACTTTTCCACCGTGATTAATCGAGTTGAGATAATAACTAACCCTCGGCTCAACCGACAGGGAAAGGTTTTTACCCATTGCATAAATCACACCAATACCGGTTGCACCCGAAAAATTCAAGGTCGAAATATCCTGTGTGTAACCTACCCTTTCGCGACCCGAACCGCTTTCCATATATACATTGTTTCCGGCCAATATGTTGGTACTGATCCCACCTGACCATTCAACATCAATTTTGGAATCAACTATCCTGTACCGGGCAAACAGGGGAATTTCAACAAATTCGAAAACCTGCTGAAATTCACCGGGGGTGAGCATGGCTGTTGAAAGGCCGAATGAAGCTTCGGGCATGGAAATCAATTCGGTATTGGTGGGTGTATGGCTGAACTTTATTACACCTGCAGTGCTGTTCATCGATAATTGTCCCATCTGGTTGGTTACCCCTGTATTGAAGTATTTTTCGGCTGAATGTGGGGCATCAGTAAAATCGGCACGCATGGAACTAAACCGGAAAGAATTGCCAGAACTACCACCAGTTTGCGAATAGTACATTCCGGTTTCGACACTCCACCGGGACCCGGTTTTGTATTGCACCGAAAAACCTGCACCCAGATTGGCTCGTGCTTCCGAATAGGCATAAGTCATATTGTTGGCATACCCGGCACTGTGCGAAGCACTGTGCGACGAATATCCCGGCGACAGGTGCATCCCTACTTTCCACCCCAATGAATTTCCTTCTTTGCTTCCCTGAAGGAGATTTCCTGCAATAATTTTTTTATCTGCATCGGTTAAGTTATCGGCATTGATAATTTCAGAAGGTCTTTTCAAAGAATGCAACTGGTTTTTAGCTGAACCGGAGTTTAGTTCCGGAGTGATTTTCATAATTGTTCTGAAAGTTATTTCACTCTTTCGAATTTCTGATTCGTCAGTATGTAATTCGGTTAAGATTTTATCTGAAACCGGCAAATCTGATAATGTGACTGAAACTTGTGATATATCAGAGCTGGTCGGTATGGGTTTGTTTTCATTGCCAGGAGAATCTTCAGATGAACTAAATGCTTCACGGGAAGGCTGGTTAAATTCAGAAATATCCGAATTAATTTCTTTTACGTTGTTATTCAGCAAAATGCCGGTAACCATTGCAACAAACAAAACAGCCGCAACAGCAAGCCATTTAATGTATAAAGTTTTGTTTGGCGATTTACCCAAGTGTATGGATGTACGGATTCCCTGCCAGACCCTAAAGGGCGGCTGTGCCGAAAATTGCTCAAGCCTGTTGCGCAACAATTCATCCATCCTGTTGTCTCCGTCTTTCATATCGGGTAACTCCTTTTCTTTTTCATTTCTCCGTAATGCTTTTCAAGCTTTTTCCTCAGAATTTCGCGCGCTCTCGACAGGTTCGATTTCGATGTTCCTTCAGATATACCGAGTTCGCAGCTGATCTCCTGATGGTTATACCCCTCCATCACATACAGGTTAAAAACCATCCGATATTGCGGAGGAAGCTGCTGTATGGTCCTGACCAGGTCTTCGAGGGGAAGGTTGGCCATTGCTTCGTCAGCATCAGTATGCGAGTCGTGATAACTGAAATCATCGGTATAAACCACCGGATCGTGATTCCGGAACTTGTTCAGCGCCGTATTTACCATTATCCGCCTTACCCAACCTTCAAAAGAACCTTCGTGCCTGAAATCTTTCAATTTTGTAAAGACCGTAATGAAACCGTCGTGCAGATTGTCTTCCGCTTCAGAAGCATTTTTTGCGTATCGAAGGCAAACGCCATACATTTTTGGCGCCAGCATGCGGTACAATCTCTCGTGGGCCCGGTCATCCCCCGAAACACAGGCATCAATTATTTTTCTGATGTCTTCCAAATTCGGTTTCGATTTTTTCTCAAAAATAGGGATAATTACCGGCTATTATCCATGAACATATTTAATCATTATTGAGGAATCGGTTTTTGGATATGATGGAAATTCCAAAATAAAGGTTGCGTGGTTACAAAATATTTTTTCATAACGCAACCGTATATAAACAAATTCCGTCTAATAAACAACTATTTTGGTTAAGTTTTTTGCTTAATGAACTGAAAAGGGATATTCTGATGAAAACACATTTTATCATTCTGATTTCTTTAATAGTTATTTTATTCCCGGGATGCAATCTGAATAATCCTGTGGATGATAATGAAATTGAAGTTTCGGAGAAATCGGCCAGGCTTATTGATGCCAACAACCAATTCGGGTTCGACCTGTACAAAAGGATATATGCTTATGAAGATGAAGCAGATAACATTATGGTTTCACCTTTAAGTGTAGCCCTTGCACTTTCCATGACTTACAATGGAGCCGAAACCACTACCAAAGAAGCGATGGAGAAGGCCCTACGCTTGCAGGGATTGACCAAAGAAGAGATCAACAAGTCGTACCAGACTTTGGTAAATGGACTAAAATCGGTTGACCCTAAAGTTCTGCTCGAAATTGCCAATGCTATTTATTACCGCAACGGGTTCGATGTGGAAACCAGCTTTGTTACAGCCAACCGTACTTTTTACAATGCCGAAGTTTCGGCACTCGATTTTAGCGCCCCAACAGCCATCGATATTATAAACGGGTGGGTGTTTGATAAAACACGGGGGCTAATTCCGACTATCATCCAGGAAATTACCCCATCGCATATGATGTTCCTGCTCAATGCTATATACTTTAAAGGAACCTGGACTAAGGAATTCAACCCGAAAAGTACAGTAAAACAGCCTTTTATCACCGGCCTGGGAAAAAGTGTTGATGTAGATTTCATGCACCGTACCGATACTTTGGATTATGCCCGCAATGAGTTCTTCAGCTCAATCAGGTTGCCCTACGGGAAAGAGAATTACAATATGTATGTGTTTTTACCCGAACCTGATAAAAAAATTGAAGACCTGGTAGCAAACCTCGACAAAAAAAAATGGGAAGAGTGGATGAAACAGTATAAAACTACTCAGACAGTTGATATCATGCTACCTAAACTAAAATTCCCTTATGAAATCAAACTGAATGACGTTCTTTCAGATATGGGAATGGGGATAGCATTCGATGGAAGGGCCGATTTCAGGGGAATCAATAAAAATGGCGGATTGAACATCGACTATGTGAAACACAAAAGTTTTATCGAAGTGAACGAAGAAGGCACTGAGGCGGCTGCCGTTACTATTGTCGCTATTGAAAGAACAAGTATAGGGCCAACAAAAACCTATTTCCATGTAAACAGGCCATTTTTGTTCGCCATTACCGAAAAAACGACGGGAGCCATAATGTTTATGGGAACAGTAAAAAAACCTTAAACTCCTTAAAACAGGTTTTATTTCGAAAGGTAACAGAAAATTTTTTTAACTTTGAATTTAATGAATACCATTAAAACAATAACTGCCATGACAACCACATTAACAATGATTTTTCTGATTATAGGTGCAACTTTTGTATCCTGCAAAAAGAGTGACCTGATGTCGGATAACCTTTTTGACCTGCCTGAAAAATCGGCACAACTGATCGAAGCTGATAATCAGTTCGGACTCGAAATGTTCCGTAAGGTAGCTGCCGAAGCCAGGCCCAACGACAATACAATGGTTTCGCCGTTAAGTGTTGCGCTCGCACTAAGTATGACATACAACGGAGCAAATGGCGATACAAAAACCGAGATGGAAAAAACCTTAAAACTACATGGATTAACCAAAGAGCAGATCAATAATGCACACAAAGCTTTGTTGGCCGCCCTTAAATCGGCCGATGCAGATGTTCTTCTTGAAATTGCCAATGCCATTTATTACCGGCAGGGTTCAACAGTTCTTGAAAGTTTTATCCATACCAACAGGAATTTTTACGATACCGAAGTAAATGCCCTCGATTTTAACAACCCTGCATCACTGGATATTATTAATGGGTGGGTGGCAAATAAAACACGCGATAAAATCCCAACTATAATAGACCGGCTTGAACCTGATCTGATGATGATCCTTCTGAATGCCATCTATTTTAATGGGATTTGGAAACACAAATTCGATGAGACCAAAACCCACAACCTCCCTTTCAGGCATGGCGATGGCCAATGGAAAGATGTAGAGACTATGAACCAGGAAACCAGCCTTGAATATGCAAGAAATAACCTGTTTAGTGCGGTTCATCTTCCATATGGCAAGGGGCAATTCCAAATGACGGTAATCCTTCCCGACGAAAATAAAACCACTGCCGATGTGATGAACGCCTTCAGCCTCGACAACTGGAAGACATGGATGAAAGGGTTTATACAGGAGGAAAAAGTTGTGGTTACAATGCCTCGTTTCAAGTTTTCGTGGAAGAGGGACCTCAATGATATTCTTTCTGCAATGGGAATGCCTAAAGCATTTACCCCTTTTGTGGCCGACTTTTCGGGAATTAATGGAAAAAAAGATGACCTGTATATCGGCTACGTGAAGCATAAAACTTTTATTGATGTCAATGAAAACGGAACCAAAGCTGCTGCCGTAACAGCAGTAGGCATGTTTACCACGAGCATGCCGGTTAATCCACCAAAAAAAATATATTTCACGGTTGATCGACCATTCATTTTTACCATCACCGAAAAAACCACCGGAGCGATTTTATTTATCGGGGAGATAAGATCACCCTCTTATAAGTAAGTTTCAATATATCTGTTCTTAGCCGCCAATTTAATGAATCTCGCAACAAATTGATAACAAAAAAATTATTATTGGCACAACATAAACTAAGATTGACTTTGGTAAAAAATATTTTGATCATATTATCACTGATTTTGGCTTTATCCTGTAATAAGGATATTGACGATGATTTAATAAAACAAGAAAACGGAAACGTTTGGCTAAGTGGTGTTTTAGCATATTGCGCGCAACAAACACATCTTGACAGTGGGGATACATTAATAGTTAAAATAGAAGATATAATATCTTTTAAATCAGGTGATAGAGTAAAGATAAAGTATAAAGAAATTGGTACAAATGAGTTTTGTTCTGTAGCCGTTGACTGTGAAATCATTGAAATTATAAGCTTAATAAAAAAACCGACCTGCAAATATCCAGCACCTCATGGTTTTGATTTGAAAAGTTTGGCTTTAAGTTTATATTTGCCAAAGAACAAATTCAGAAAGTCATGAAAACGAAATGGGTCGGGCTAATAACTTCTACAATAATAATGGTATCGGTAATGCTTGCAACTTGCGGGTTTACTCATCAGAAAACTGAAACCAATGATTCTCCAGAGCCACCTGAGACAAGAATATACTTTACTTCGCCACCCATCCCCGACAGCGCTTCTTTTATGGGTGAATGGATTCCGATGCACCGATTCGATGTGCGTGAGAGCCTTGAACGCGAATTGATTGTAAATGTATATTTTCACTCACAAACCATAAGACTGATAAAACTTGCCCCCAGATTCTT
>JBBIHB010000043.1:0-28796 GCA_037447215.1 Bacteroidales bacterium | reverse complement strand
CGACTTAGAGACATAAATAATTATTATTCAGAATTTTAAATGTGTTAAAGTAGAAGTAACTAATTTTCAGAAAAAGGTAAAATAATAACTATTAATTCTTTGATCTGAGGATGCACTGTGGTATCTTTTTCCCTGTGAATGAAAACCAGGCGCTTCAATTATTTCAGGAAAGTATCCAGAAACGTTAAAATCTGACCATAACCTTTTATTTCGTTTTCTTTTTTGATGAAACCATGGCCTTCGTCGGGGAAAACAATGTATTCAAGGGGGATATTATTTTTCCGGATGGCTTCAACAATTTCGTCAGATTCAATCTGTAGAACACGGGGATCGTTTGCTCCCTGCAACACCATTACCGCGTTTTTAACCTGATGTGCATGGAATAGTGGCGAAATGTTGTACAACCTCACAGAATCAGCAGAGAATGGGTCACCCATTTCATCATATAATGCTTTTTTGTACGATTCCCAATATGGAGGTATTGATTTAAGTGTGCGCAACCAGTTGGTAACACCAAAAATATTTACTCCCACTTTGAATTCATTCGGATAAAAAGTCATAGCTGCCATGGTCATAAATCCGCCATAGCTTCCTCCGATAATGCCTATTTTATCAATGTCGATGTAATCGTGATTTTGAAGCCATTTTTTCCCCCATATACAGTCTTTGAGGTCACCGCCACCGTGATCGCGGTCGTCCATTTTATAAAATGTTTTTCCGTATCCGCTGCTACCCCGGTTGTTAACGGCCAGTATGGCGTAACCATTGTTCGCAAGGTATTGGATTAACGCAAAATATCCTGTCCGCGATTGACCGCCCGGGCCACCATGTACCCAGACAAGTGCCGGGACTTTGTTTTTTGGGGATGCTTGCAGCGGTTTGTAATATACTGCCGGTATCTGTAATCCGTCGAAAGACGGATATCGCACAATCTTTGCTGCAATCAAATGATCCGGATCAATTTCGGGATTAAGGGTTTCAGTAAGTTTTTTGAGTTCTCCCGATTCGAAATTGTAGGCATACAAATTCAAAGGAGCTTTGGAAGTTCCAACTGCTAAACTCATATTCTTTTCACTTTTCGAAATCTTTATGTTAAGTATGTCCCCGTCAGGAATATCAGGAAATTCAATTTGTTTTTCTGTTGTATTGTCCAGGAGGATTACCCTATTGCGGGCATCTTCGTTAACCAAGATAACTTTGTATTTTTCGTTTTCGCTCAACGAACTTGAAACCACGTCCCAGTTGGTTTCGAAGAGCGTTCTGTTTGTTCCGGTATTTATATCGTATTCAACAAGGTAAGCATATTCTTTTCCAGCATCGGTTGTATAAAAAAGTTTACTGGCATCATTGCTGAAACCCATGGGGCTGTATAATCCTGGTAGGGCAGGTTCTGAAACTTCGGTGGTTTCGCCAGTCTCGAGGTTTCTTAAATACAGTTTGTTTTCGCTTGTAGTGACAGATTGAATCAGGGAGATAACCCTCTCGTCGCGCGTAATCCCGGCAATATCTAAACCCTCATTGTTCTTATAAAGCATCTCCGATTGCCAGTCCATGACTGACATGCGATATAGGTCGAAAAAACGGGGATCTCGTTTGTTTGAAATGTAATAAAATGCGGATTTGTCTTCATTCCATCCTACATGATGAGCTTTTTCATTTTCACCCGGGGTTAAGTCGATTGTGTTTCCATCGCATCGAAGCAGGTAAATATGGTTATTTTCATTCCCTCCCTTATCCGCACTGTATAATATTTCGCCTGTATGGGCCACGTAATCAACTGCAAAAAACGATTCGTCGGCTGAGAATGTAATTTGTTTTTTTTCTCCCGATATAATATCAATTTCATAAATATTAAAAATTCCCGATTGATCGCTGCTTACCAAAAGCTTCAATTCATCAGGGGAGAAGAATCCGCCACTGATCCGGGTATTGCCATAAAACTGTTCGATGGTGTATTGCTGGAACGATTTGGGGTGATGTTGTGAACATGAAAGAATTGTAACACAAAAAGAACTAATGCGGTTGTTTTCATTGTGAGAATAATAAATGGTTAATTTAAAAGACTGAACCTTTTAATATAACTTACAAGATAGTGATATTTCCCGGAACAAAATGCAATTCGGAATTTATTTTATTGACAAACAGTGACATCAGATGCATTAATCCATAAAATAGGGCATCTGCCGCGATTGGCAAATGCCCTTTGAATTAATTTTCAGAAGGAAATTATGAGAATGATTTGATGTTAATCACTTAGGTATATGGTTTTGATTTGCTGAATTATCCTTTATAGGTCAGCCATTTGTATAACTCTTTCAGATTCACTTTCTTACCATACATAAGAATTCCGGTTCGGTAAATTTTTGCAGCCACCCAAATAATTCCTATCAGTGACCCTACAAGCAAAAACATGGAGAGCAATAGCTCCCAGGTGGGTACGCCATACGGAATTCGGGCCAGCATGCAAATTGGGGAGGTGAAAGGTATCATGGATGCCCAGAATGCCACAGAACCTTCCGGGTTTTTCGCAATTGAGAATAGAATAATTATGGAAAGAATCAGTGGGAAAGTAACCGGGAAAATTAATTGCTGCGAATCTTCGTCGTTATCGACTGCGGCTCCAATGGCGCCCATTAGCGAGCTATAAAGCAGGTATCCTCCTAGGAAGTAAAAGACAAATCCAAAAATGATCAGTGGAATATTCAGGTTCCCAATCATTTCGAGGACTTCGGCGAACTGGTTTTGTGCCTCGCTCATATCGGGTTGCATGGGGCTCATTTGCTGCTGCGACTGCAAAATACTCTGTCCCATTTCCTGTGCCGATTCGGGGGTAAAAAATCCTTTGGCAATACCGAGCCCGGCAATTACCAGGACTATCCAGATGGCTACCTGTGTAAGGCCTACCATGGCTGTACCAATTATTTTGCCCGACATGAGTTCAAAAGGCTTTACCGATGATATGATTACTTCCACAATCCGGTTTTTCTTTTCTTCCATGACACTACGCATCACCATAGTCCCATACATAAACACGAAGAAGTAGATGATAAATCCCATCCCGTAACTCGTAATAAATGCTACCATCGAGGAACTTTTCTTTTCTTCGCCTTTCTCTGTAACCTTCAGGGTGTTTACCGAAACACGTGTCCGGGTGGCCGCCAGTTTTTCATCGAGGTCGGGAACACCTGCATCGGCAATAACTTTCTGCCTCTTATCGGCCTCGATAATCTGGCTCAACTTACGTTCCATCTGTTCGGCAAGTTCGAAAGGTACCTGTTTTGGGGATGAAAGCTGAGCCCGGCTGGTGGTGTATATATTTCCTGGAATATAGAGCAGTGCATAATATTCGCCTCCGAAAAGGTTCTCGCGCAGTTGCTTATAAGCGTTTTCATCAATAAAGTGGAATTTCGTATATCCTTCCTGCCCGAGTTGCCCAAGAAAAAGGTTCGATTCGTCATACACTGCGATGGTCCTTTCCTGCTTGTCGTCGCGGGTGGCAAGCCATGCCGGCACTACCATAATGGCTATCATGAAAATGGGCACCAGTAACGTGGTGATGATAAACGATTTCTTTGTTACGCGGGTGAGATACTCCCGTTTCAAAATGATCAGTGTTTTATTCATGACTTATTGAATTGAGGCATTATACGATTCCACTACTTTTATAAATACATCGTTCATACTTGGAATTACTTCCCTGAACGATACAATTTCGGCCACATCAACCAGCAATTTTATCAGCTGGTTACTGTTACTGCCGTTTAGGTGCTGAATCTTTACAGTATTTCCATAAGGGCTTTCGGTGTGTCCCATGATAGAGTATGAAGAGTCGAGCATCGATTCGACCTTCGAAAAATCGCCATTATACGATACTTCGAAGATATTTGATTTATAGGTTTGCTTAACCTCATGTATAGGCCCGTCAAGTATCTTTTTTGATTTGTTGATCAGTGCAATATGGTCGCATAAATCTTCCACAGTTCCCATGTTATGGGTAGAGAAAATGATGGTTGCGCCTTTGTCCCTGAGTTCTAATATTTCCTGTTTGATAAGGTTGGCGTTAATGGGGTCGAAACCACTGAATGGTTCATCGAAAATCAGCAACGAGGGATTATGAACCACAGTGGTGATAAATTGTACCTTTTGTTGCATACCTTTCGAGAGTTCTTCCACCTTTTTGTCCCACCAGGCAACAATATCAAATTTCTCAAACCAGTATTTCAGGTTTTTCATGGCTGCTTTTTGATTCATTCCTTTAAGCTGGGCAAGGTACAGGGCTTGTTCACCGATTTTCATCTTCTTATACAGGCCACGCTCCTCGGGCATGTAACCTATTTTCGAAACATCGGACGATGTCATTCTTCGCCCATTCAAAAAAACCTCGCCCTGGTCGGGGGCCGTAATCTGGTTGATGATGCGGATAAGTGTGGTTTTTCCTGCGCCATTAGGCCCAAGTAAACCGAATATAGACCCCTGCTTCACTGTGATGCTCACATCGTCGAGGGCTTTGGTGGTTCCATATTCCTTGCAGACATTTTTAGCTGTAAACAATTCCATTGAATAAAATTTTTTTCTGCATTGGTATATAATGAAACCGTAAAATTACAGTAATAATTCTGGCAAACACGGTTCAAGTACCTTTAATATTTGGTTAAATATTCAATTCATAAATTAATTCTGCCTGAGTGCAGACATAGGGACCAGTATATCGAAGTAATTTGATCCTTCTCCGACACCACCGGTACATGTATTTGTTCCCTTGGTACATAGCGATCTGCTAGATGGCCATTCGGGAGTCCAGAACATAAATCCGGGCATACATGCACTTGTCCCTGCAGTGTTGGGTTTTATGCGGGTTTCATATTCTTGGTTAATATATTGGATTGAAGAGTAAAAATTTACAAATTCGGCCATAGGGTTACTTCTTGTGATTTAGAGTACCCCGGTAAATTTATAAGGGGCAAGGGGTGGAATGGGCGGTGCATACTGGGGTTTGCCGTCAATGTGTTCATCCGGGTTTGCGATGGCATCCGAAGCCGATGGCTGCCTGGCCGGAACCTTGGCATTGGCATAGGCGAGTACCGGATTGTTGGTACGCAACCAATCTGAAGTGGCTTTTCTGCAAATAGCTATCAGCCAGCGATCTCCGGCATCCAGGTCGATAGTGAGCCTTGCAACAGGTTTTGTTCCAGTTGCATCGTAAGGATGCTCCGACCGATAGGCATCAATAAATTGCTGAAGACCTTCCGGGTTTGGGAGGCTGTTTTCTTCGTAATCAATTTTGATCCCAACACCCATAGTTCCAGCAACAGCTGCTGCATTGTGTCCAAGTTGATTTGATTTTGTTTTAAAGCTGTGGTTCAATCGGTGGTATAGGTAATTTCGCCGATTGAAAACATAATCCGGATTCCACGTGTTGTAAAATAATCCACTATTTCTTGTGTCATGCCTCATGGAATTCCATTGAGCGTGGTTACATCAGTAGTATTATTTAAAAGTTTCAGTATG
This sequence comes from Bacteroidales bacterium, assembly GCA_037447215.1. GTDB lineage: Bacteria > Bacteroidota > Bacteroidia > Bacteroidales > Prolixibacteraceae > UBA1413. Next base: position 23,288 of record JBBIHB010000043.1, on the reverse strand, counting down.
TTTACAGAACTCAGGACAACCAGATTGACCAAAGGTGTTCTATCTCCATGATCGGTCAGCCAACGGTTGTTCTGGTCAAACTCATTCAAAATCCTCACAGTTCACCAGCCGCAATAGTCATTGCCGGCATGCCATACGCCATAAACCTGCATTTGGGTTGCTATTTCAGCCATTTTGTAAGGTACCTGTGCGTTTGGTTTCCCTTTTTTCAGTAGTTGAGAAATGCCTTCTGAATCAAGTTCGGTAGTTACGCACCCACACATAAATATTGTCGAGAGAAAAACCAACGATAGAATTTTTACAAGGGCTTTCGTAGCTTAAAGGTTTATTGTTACTATAAATGTTACGGTTATTGAGTGGTTAATTTCAATTTATTTAAAAATTTTTTCATCCGTATAAATTGTTTTATTTTTAAAAGCTCGGATGCCAGCCCGCCTGAAACGTTCTGGCGGGGAATTTCCATGAGAAATGTTATTCCTGCCCGTATGTTCAGGCGGGCATAACGGTTTGTGTTCACGAAATCATGGAAATTTCATGTTGATTATTGAAAAAATAAGCAGAACCACGGAAAATCAAGATTGACGCAGCCATGACATAGAAAATCAGTTTTTTTTTATTCAAAATGAATTATTTTGCGCCACCAAATTTTATTGAACATCAATATGAAGGATATAAAAGCTTTATCGTCAAGGGTTTTTCAGCGTTCGCTCGATTTTATCGAAGTTTTCGGGAATAAATTACCCCATCCGGCCACTATTTTCGGGTTATTGGCTTTAATTGTCATGGTTTTATCATGGGTTACAGCGGTAATTGGGTATGAGGCCATTCATCCTGTAAACGGGTCGGTTATTCAGGTGAAAAATCTGATCAGCGCTGATGGCATCCGATGGATATATACCAATATGGTGAACAATTTTGTAATGTTTCCGCCACTGGGTTATGTACTGGCGGTAATGATTGGTCTGGGGGTAGCCGAAGGTTCGGGTTTGTTTACTGTGCTCATCCGGTCGCTGGTGCTGAGTTCGCCCAAAAAGCTGATAACGGCAGCCGTAGTATTTGCCGGTGTATTATCGCATTTGGCTTCGGAAGCGGGCTATGTGGTGCTGATACCCCTTGGCGCTATGATTTTTCATGCACTCGGGCGTCACCCCATGGCTGGTTTGGCGGCCGCTTTTTGCGGAGTGAGTGGTGGATTTGGCGCCAATTTCCTTATTGGATCCATCGACCCAATCCTTTCGGGCCTATCAACTTCGGCAGCACAGATTATTGATCCGGAAATGGTGATCAATCCGGCCGTGAACTATTATTTTATGATGGTGTCAGGAATTTTAGTGGTGCTTGTTGGAACATGGGTAACAAATAGGATTGTTGAGCCCCGCCTCGGAAAATACACCGGCGATGCTGAACGCATTCCTATCCAGCAACTCACGCCAACTGAAAAGAAAGGTCTGAAATGGGCTGGTTGGGGTTTTCTGTTTGTGACTGTTCTGCTTGCCCTTACGGTAATTCCATCGAACGGGATTTTCAGACATCCACAAACCGGATCGGTTCTTCATTCGCCCTTTCTTGACGGGATTATTATCGGGATTCTGGTGTTTTTTATGGTTCCCGGATTAATTTATGGTTTTGTGCTAGGTAATATAAAAAATGATAAGGATGTGGTAAAACACATTACCAACTCAATGAAAAGTATGGCCGGATATATTGTTTTGGTGTTTTTTGCAGCGCAGTTTGTCTATTTCTTCAGTTACAGCAACCTTGGGCTTATCGTTGCCATCAACGGCGCCGAAGGTCTTACCAGGATAGGGCTTACAGGTATTCCATTGATTATGGCATTTGTACTGTTGTCAGCTTTTATCAATATGTTTATGGGCAGTGCTTCGGCCAAATGGGCCATTATGGCGCCGGTGTTTATACCTATGCTGATGTTGCTGGGATACCATCCGGGCCTTACTCAGGCAGCTTTCCGTATCGGCGATTCGGTAACCAACCTGATTACGCCCATGATGAGTTATTTCGCCTTGATCGTCACTTTTGCACAAAAATACGATCAGAAATATGGTATGGGAACCATTATTTCGGCCATGTTGCCATACACCTTTTTCCTTACCATATTCTGGATGTTGCTGTTGATGGCCTGGATGCTGCTTGGCATTCCCACAGGGCCCGATGGGCCTTTGTATCTGGGATAGAATACATTTGGATCACGGAACCCTATAATATCAGAATCCCGGATACTGGTATCGACTAATATACAAATCAACGAATTAACTAATCCCCATTTCCCTTTTCCCACCCGCCGCCAGGTAGTTTTTTTAGGGCGTTGATCAGGTGCTGTTGGGTAATTACGCCGTTGGGATTTACATCGAAGCCTGCATCCTTGAGGCAGCGTACCACCCATGTATTGCAGGTGTTAAAAATGTGGTACTTCCCTTTTGCTTTGAAAAAGTTCTGCGAACTTTCATTCACCCGGCTTTCGATCGGGCTTCTGCTTTCATCCCTTTCGAAGCTTTCAGATATAATACGGCATAGTTCTGAAAATTGCTGAGGTGTGGCTTCAACCCTTTTCAGATAGTTTTCGCCGGAATAAAGATTAAGTGGATGAACGCTGAAAGGTACGATATGGATAACGCTTGTTGTGGGGATTAGTGCTGCCCTCGCGGCCAATATTGTTGGGCTGCCTTCGGCCTGGTAAAACCGTTCATCGCCCCAGCCTATATCCACATAGGTATGGCGTAGGTAATTCACCACTTCGGGCCAATCGGCGGGTGATACATCTTTTGTGCGAAGGACTATACCTGTATGCCAGCCTGCCTGTAATACAAAGAATTCACCATTGCGGTTGTTATCTTGGATATAGTTGCCCGAAGCCGACTGATTGCTGTACGAAAAACTGAACAGCAGAAATCCTGAAATCAGGAATAATATCAGATAAGTGGATAACCGCATAAAATTTGTTTTCTGCTAATTTACGAAAAAGAAAATGCTTTTGAATCTTTCCCGATGCGCAGGGATAAGTTGTGCCTTGGTGAATACTTGTATGTGAAGATTTGCATTGCTTTGATTATCCCACAAATAATCAAAAAGCACGAAGAATAAAACCTTTGTGATCTTTGTGCCTTAGTGGGAAACTTTTATGTAATAATATACCCTTTTTATAATATCCCACAGAAACGCGAAGCACATGAAAAAAAAACTATGCGGGCTTTCCCGACACGCCGGGACAAGTTGTTCCTTAGTGGTAAACTTATCAGGGATATTTCTTATATGGGAAATCCAACTATGGCATATAATAAATCGGGCCTTCAATTCCCAAAGGCAGTCCTGCCCAAATCCATATCAGCAGCATTGGGATCCTAACCAGCGCAAAAGCAATTGCAAACGGCAACATCATCGATATAAGTGTACCAATCCCTACATTTTTTACATATTTCTGAGCAAACACAATGACCAATGGAAAATAGGGGAGAAGGGGAGTGAGTATATTTGAATATGAGTCGCCAATACGGTAAGCAGCCTGTATGGTTTCAGGCGAATAACCCATGAGCATCAGCATTGGAACAAAAATTGGTGCAAGCAAAGCCCATTTCGCAGAGGCGCTCCCGATTACAAGGTTTACCAGCGACGATACAATAATGAAAGCAACCAGGAGCGGGCCACCGGTGAGGCCGATTGCATTGAGCCCTTCAGAACCTTTTACTGCAAGCACGCTTCCCAGGTGCGACCAGTTAAAATATGCAACAAATTGTGATGCCACAAAAGCAATAACAATGTACAACCCCATGGTTGACATGCTTTTTGAGGTCATTTTGGCAACATCCCTGTCGTTTTTTATGGTTTTGGCTACTATTCCAAAAACAAGCCCTGATATAAAAAACAGGATAAACATTATAGGTACCAGTGAGTCGTAAAATGGTTTAAAACTACGGCTGCCGGTCAACGGGTCAATTTCACCCCTGAGTAATCCATCGGCAGGGATGATGGTCAGCAAAAACAACCCAAACACAAAAACCGTCGCAGCAATCGACCATAACAATGCATTAACTTCGAGCTTGGATATGGGTTTTTCCTCATCCATCAACAATTCATCCGAAGGGGTAAACTTTCCTAACCTCGGAACCAAAATTTTTTCGGTTATCCAGGTACCGGCGAGTCCAATCAGCGGAACTGATGCAGCCATGAGGTAATAATTCGATAAAGGGTTGACCGTATATTCAGGATCGATTATCTGTGCAGCAGGTTCGGTAAAAGCGGCAATCATGGGGTCGAGGCCGGTAGGCAGGAAATTAGCGCCAAAACCCCCCGAAACCCCAGCAAATGCTGCACCTATCCCTGCAAGTGGATGTCGCCCCATGCCTAGAAATATGGCTCCGCCCATGGGGATAAGTACCACATATCCTGCATCGGCAGCTACTGAACTTAACATCCCGGCCACAACTATTGAAAAGGTTATTACCGAACGGGGAACTTTCGAAACAAACAAACGCAAAGCCACCGAAATCATACCTGTATATTCGGCTACCCCGATCCCGAGCATCACGACCAATACCAAGCCAAGTGGTGGGAACATGGCAAATGTGGAAACCATTTTGGTCATTATCATCTGGAATCCTTCTCGTGAAAGCAGGTTTACCACCTCAATGGTATCGACCGGATTTCCATACCGGTCAACCAGTCCAACAGCTTTGCCCGGATGGTCAACCGTTATTCCACCGAATATACAGCTTAAAATAAGGGTAAGCGCCATCAATATGGCAAATAAGGTCACGGGTTGGGGTAGCTTGTTCCCAATTACTTCAACTTTGTCGAGTAACCGCTTAAAAAAATCAGATTTGCTTTTTGTCTGTCCAGTCATTGTTCATATACTTTTTCAGGCATCGCCATAATTATCAATTTCCCGTAACAAAATGCCACAGGGTTTAGGTTCATTTCAATCAGCGATTTTCATAAAAAAGCAAAATTTTAATTGTTCCGCAATGAAATTACTTGCTTATTGATGCAGGTTTAATAATTCCGAAATATCCAATGATCATTTACTGAACAGTTCTCAAAACCTTAAATGATTATTTTTGTTTACTATTCGTTTTAATAAATTAGACATTTTGAGATGGATATAATTGAACACCTGAAATGGCGTTATGCCACAAAACGATTTGATAAATCGAGTAAAATATCTTAAAGTCAGCTTAATATACTTCTTGAAACGGCCAGTCTTGAACCTTCTTCAGGTGGTCTTCTGCCTTTTAATATTCTGGTGTTGAAAATGAAACACTTCGTGAAAAGCTGAAAACAGTTTCTTACTGACAGAATCAGGTAACCGAGCTTTGCACCTGATTGTTTTTGCAGTAAGGAATAACCTTTGGTCAGCCGATGTTGACCATTACATAAGTCGGATTGCTGAGATGCGTGGAGTTACAACGGAATCGCTGGCGGAATTCAAAACTACCATGTCGTAAAAGATAAGTTCAAAAACACAGGAAAACCTGACCCAATGGGCTTCGAACCAGGTTTATATTTCATTGGGTTTTCTGCTTGCCGCTGCAGCATCGGAGAAAATTGATGCCTGCCCGATGGAAGGTTTTCAGAAAGATAAATATGATGAAATACTGGGATTTAAGGAAAAAGGTCTATCAATACTTGTCATGGCTGCTATTGGTTTCCGTTCCGTAAACGACTGCTGCCAGTGCAAACCAAAAGTACGTAAGCGGGCAGAAGACATGTTTATCTGGTATAAAAAAAATTCTTATCTGATTGTATGTGAGGTTGTTTCTGATATAATCGGAAATAACCTCATTTTTTTATGCCCAAATGCAAAAAAGATTAATCTGCTGATAAAACACACATTGCAGAGCTAAAAACTGTTATATATTTGCCACACTTTGAAACAAAAATCGGAATCTAATAAAAAAACAAACAGTATGTTTAAGAATCATCCAAAAGGTTTATTTGTAGCTTTTTTCTCGAATATGGGGGAAAGGTTTGGTTTCTATACCATGATGGCTATCCTGGTCTTGTTTCTGCAGGCAAAATATGGCCTCAGTGAATCACAGGCGGGGGATATCTACAGTTGGTTTTATTTCGGGATATATGCCCTTGCCCTGGTTGGCGGTATTATTGCCGACTATACCCGGAAATACAAATTTGTTATCCTGACCGGGATTGTGATCATGTTTGCCGGTTATGTAATTATGGCAATACCCGGAAACCCACTGGCATTAACAGTTGTGGGCTTATTTACCATCGCATTCGGAAACGGATTATTTAAGGGTAACCTTCAGGCGGTAGTAGGGCAGATGTATGATGACCCGAAATATTCGAAAGTGCGCGATACCGCTTTCATGATTTTTTATATGGGGATTAATATCGGAGCTTTTTTTGCGCCATTTGTAGCTATGGGCATACGCAACTGGTTCCTGAAAACCCAGGGATTCCTTCACGATGGCAGCTTGCCGGCCATGTGCCATGCATTCAAGAACGGAACTCTCGAAAAAGTAGATCAATTTCAGGCGCTTGCCGATAAGGTTTCAGGCCAATCGATAGCCGATTTGTCGGTTTTTGCTGAAAATTATATCAACGCTTTTGGCAAAGGATATAACTATGCATTTGGCATTGCTTCCATTGCAATGATCCTTTCTTTGGTAGTTTATGTGGTGTTCAACCAATATCTGCCAACCGTATCGAAAGTTAAAGCTGAGAAGAAGGCCGATTCGGGTGTAAAAGGCAACCTGATAAGTTTTTTACTTTCTGCCGGGCTTATGATAGTTACCTCGGTTGTATTTTATATATTGCTCGACGATGCTGCTCTCGGAATGGCAGTAGGTCTTTTTATAGGTTTCGTGGCAATGATGTTTCAGATTTCTACGAAGGAAGAACGCCCCAAAGTAGTTTCACTTATACTGGTATTTTTCGTAGTCATTTTTTTCTGGATGTCCTTCCACCAGAATGGACTGACCCAGACTTTCTTTGCCCGCGACTATACCGTTAAAGAAGTTGGACCATTTACCAATATTTTCTTCAGGCTCGATAGCATGCTTGCATTTATAGCAGCCATTGCGGGTATTGTTCTACTTTTATTCAACAAAAAAATATCAAACAAACTAATTGGTTGCGCAATGACAATTGTTTTTGGCGCATTAACCGCATATTTAATAACATCTTTTTCGGCCAGCAATCCAATTTCACCTGAGGTTTTCCAATCCTTTAATCCACTTTTTATCGTTGCGCTTACATTCCCTGTGATGGGAGTTTTCACTTGGTTAAGGGAAAGAAAAATGGAACCTTCAACACCAAAAAAAATTGGTATAGGGATGGTTATTGCTGCAGCAGGGTTTGTAGTAATCCTGATAGGCTCCATCGGTCTGGTTTCGCCCCATGAGCTTCAGTATATCGAGAATGGAGTAACCAAATACAATCCTGTGCCCGATTCATCGAGGGTACTGCCTTATTGGCTCATGAGCAGTTACCTCATATTAACAGTTGCCGAACTATTCCTTAGCCCTATGGGACTTTCGTTTGTTTCGAAAGTGGCCCCGGTGCGTTTCCAGGGACTTATGCAGGGTGGATGGTTGCTTGCAACTGCGGTAGGGAATAAATTCCTCTTTATCGGAAGCGATTTCTGGGGAAAGGTTGACCTGTGGCAGTTATGGTTGATTTTTGTAGTATGCTGTATCCTTTCAGCGGCATTTATTTTCAGTATCCTGAAAAGGCTCGAAAAGGCAACAAACTGATTCGTATATTCTGATATAGATACAGAAGGGAGGTGAAAATTTTGCCTCCCTTTTTTATGAAATATTCTTGTTATCTCTTTCAAATCTCCGTAACCTTATTTATGTCAAAAAAATCAAGAAGTTATAGAAAAGTACTTTTATCGGTAGCTACTACCGAAGCGCTCCTGGCTTCTCACCCTCCCTTTCGATTTTGTAACATACCTTGCTGTTGGCACTAAAAAACAGACCCATCGTCAGGTGATTTTTTTTTGAAGCAGATACTGAAAAAGTGCCTGGTCTTCCATATGAGTTTGTCGATAAAAAGCTTATTCCTTATGAATACGGACAACCAAAAATATCGGTTTACCTGTCAATTTACCATGTTTTGAAAAAATTCCGATTGAAGCGCTTAAAAACCTCTATTTGGTTTTTGATGAGGGTTTGGTACTCGAAATTGCCCTGGGGGAATATTGTACCGATGAATCGGTTGATAGCCATCTTTACCTGCAGTTTATACCAGGCACTACAAGGGTAGCGAGTAAATTAACCCCACCAGAATTTATTCATTTTATCACTGATACTTCGAAACCGGTTTCGGCACCAAAAGTTTGCTTTGCTGAACTTTATTGAACGAACTGGCATCGAACCCTTATGCGCCGCTCAATAATCAGCCTTATGCAAACCCCGACCATCTGCTCGAATGCAAGATCAGGCTGGCCGGGTCGGGCGAACGAACAACCAGGATAGTATTGAGGGCAATGAGAAGGGAATTAGCTTACCGGACTATTAAAGATGGATTCTTTGTAGGCGAAAAAGGGAAAATGAAATTTTACCCATTTCCCAAAACTGACAGGCTCGAAAACGAATACTTTACCTGGTGGAGGTCGGCCATAATACCACACTATTGATCATTATCTGCGCCCGGGTGGCGGAAAGTTGGTTTTGACATTGTCGAGTACCAGTATCCAGTCGTTACCCCGGCCTTTGGTTGGGGGAATAAAAGTACGGATATCACGTCCCTGAAAAGTCCCTATTTCGGTTACTTCGCCGTTTCGCGGGTTGTACCACCAGGCTTTTGCCCTTACCCATCCGCAGCGCAGCAAGTTAATTTCGGCGTTCCAGCCGGTGGGTATATACACCATAATAAAATTTTTGCCACGTGTCCCAACTAGATAATCTGTTTCGGGAACATAGTTGTTGTTGATAATGGTCTGATAGGGAATTCGTTCTGTAAATGGCCTCGATTCAATCAAACGCCTTGCATGGATCAGGTGCCCGGCGCCGGGCATATCGAGGTTTTTTTCCCACGAATTTCGGGCTAAACCTATTGGTCCCCTTCCAGGTGCGAGCATCTGCCATATAGCATGGTTTCCGTAGGTGTGGCCGAAACTGCCGGAGAAAAGGCTCCAATACAGGGCCTGCCTCACATCGGCGTCGTCGAACCAACCAAATGATTCAGGCTTCCAGGCTACAGGATGGTCTTCGTAGCGGGGTTCTCCGTCCAACACAGGTTTTTCAGGTATTGTTTCGTAATCAGGGATCAGCAACCTTTTATAAATTGCATATGATCGTTGGCTGTGGCCGGTTTGAACCATATTGAAGTCGAGCCAGTCAGAATGCCTGAACCATTGCGATGAACTGGTTTCTCCAACTGGGTGGAAAGTCATCAGGTGGTTTGGGTCTTTCGATTTGATACCCCTGCCCAAAGCATCCCAAATGGCAAAATTCTGACCGCCCCCTGCACGGTCGCCACCGTTAATCCAGATAATATTTTGGAAATTTCTGTAACGCTCACCGAGCCACTGGCCATAGGCATAAGCATTGGTTTCGTTGAAGATGACAGGACCCACGCCCCATTGTTTATCTACTTTATCGCCCCAGGTTGGCAAAAGTCCTATAAACATTCCCTTTTCTCCTGCTTTTCTGATCACCCAGTCAACATGGGCAAAATACTTTTCGTTTGGCCGGGTTGGGTCGTTGTTTATCAATGGCCTTTCGCCTTCGGCATTGGGTGTATTCAGCCCGTCGAGTTCGGCTAAAATTACAGCTTGTATTACCGTAAAACCTTTTTCACGCCGGTTTTCGAGGTATTTTTCAGTTTCTGTTTTATTGAGCCGGTGAAAAAGCTCCCACGCAGTATCGCCCAGGTAAAAAAACGGCGTACCGTTTTCGAAAATAAGGTAACGGCTGTTTTGTGAAACGCGAAGTTTTCCGTTGTCAAAGTTTACCGATGGCCCGTCCCATTTGGTATTCTGGCCAAATGCTGGTAAAATAAGGAAAATGATCAGCAGAAAAATCAGTAAATTTTTCATGGTTGGATTATTATGTTTTCTGTTTTTTCTTTTTGGCCGATGGGAACAATACATTGTTCAGGATAAGCCGGTAGCCAGGCGAGTTTGGGTATAGGCTCAGGTCGGTGGCCGGGTCACCAACCAGGTGACGATAATCTTCAGGGTCATGACCCCCATAAAAAGTCCAGAAACCCTGCCCCTGTTCACCATGAATATAACGCGCCTCATTAAGTGCCTTATTCTCTCCCATAATGACTACATCGGGTTTGATAAGGTCTTTACGGAAAGCTGTAGTCTGTCCCATAAAACCTTTGATCACGTTATTGTGGTTCTGGCATAGCATAGTGGGTATAGGATCCCATTTTGCCGAAAAATCAAAAAGGGTGAAAAAATCGTTTTCGCGCAGTACCTGCCGGGAATCGGTAATATCGACATCCGAAAACTCATAAATATTCGGGTCTCTGACCAGTTGAAAATTGCGGAAAGCAAAAGTCCTAGAATAATCAAGCTTTTCGTTCATGTCCGGATCGGCGGGGTCACCGTCGAACATCGATTCAACAATGTCAATCCCTGCAGCCGAAAGGGCAATATCGTAAGTGTCGGTAGCCGCGCACATAGCAAAAAGAAATCCGCCATTGGTGACATATTTGTTCATTTCGTGGGCTACTGCAAATTTCATTTCCGACACTTTCAGAAACCCTAACCGTTCTGCCAATTGCCTGTTCAACTTCACATCTTCCTGGTACCAGGGCATGTGTTGGTATGTCCGCCAGAATTTTCCGTGTTGCCCTGTAAAATCTTCGTGGTGAAGGTGCAGCCAGTCGTATTCTGAGAGTTTTCCGTTCATAATTTCCTCGTCGTACACTACATCGTAGTCAATTTCGGCATAAGTGAGCACCAGGGTAACGGCATCATCCCACGGAAGTTTGTTGGGGGGCGAATACACGGCTATTTTAGGGGCTTTAAACATACTCACAGCATCCTGGTTCACATCGGGAGTGGCAATTTCGTTCAGGATGGCATTGGCGCGGGCATCGCTCAGGTTTTCGAACGATACGCCACGTATTACACACTCGGCCTGAATATCGGGATAATGCTTCATGAAGAAACTGCCGCCACGGTAATTCAGGAGCCATTTAACTTCTATCTCTTTGCTGAGGACCCAATAAGCTATGCCGTACGATTTCAGATGATCTTTCTGCGACTCGTCCATCGGGATCAGCAGGTAAGCTCCATAACCCTTTAAGCATATCAAAATAAATAATAATAGCGGAAGTGTTTTTTTCATTTTGTTTTCTGAAACAATTTCACTTATGGTAATAATCCATGTTCAACAAAAATAGGCAAACGTTTCTAAATAAATAGTTACCTAATTGTGAAACGTTCAGAAAGCTTTAAAATTGCAGGAAATTATCAAAATGGGGCATCGCCTTTCCGGTCGTAATATGCGTCGAATGAATCCTTGTGTGGCATTGAGCCTGCCTCGAGCAAATCATCGTCATCGTTCATTTTCGAAGAGTAAACATGACCGGGAACACCTAAAGTTTTAGAGATATGGGTTTCCATGTCTGTGAATTTTGCCAGCTCTTTACGGAACGAAAGGACTACATCTTCGGTTGCCCCATTTCGGTGTTTGGCAATAATAATTTCGGCTACCCCCCGGAGCGAATTTCCGTTTTCGTCGTCAGTTATACCGTAGTATTCCGGACGGTGGATAAAGATTACAATGTCTGCATCCTGTTCAATAGCGCCCGATTCGCGCAGGTCGGATAGCTGCGGGCGTTTGCCTTCGCGCGATTCAACCGAACGGTTAAGCTGCGACAGCGCAAGTATTGGTATATCAAGCTCTTTGGCAATGGCTTTCAGCGAGCGCGAAATGGTGCTGACCTCCTGTTCGCGGCTTCCGCGGTTGTCGGTTCCGGCGGTCATCAATTGCAGGTAGTCCACAATAACTGCCTGTATATTGTGCTGCATCTTCAGGCGGCGGCATTTTGCCCTGAATTCAAATATCGATAACGCTGGAGTATCGTCAATATATAGGGGGGAATTCGATAGCCGGGCTATTTTACTGTGGAGCAGGGTCCATTCCCAATCTTCGAGTTTACCGTTTTTGATTTTATGTGATCCCAGTTCGGTTTCTGATGCTATCAGACGGTTTACCAGTTGCAGGCTCGACATTTCGAGCGAAAACACTGCTACCGGGCGGTTATGGTCAACCGCCATATTTCGCGCCATAGAGAGTACAAAGGCAGTTTTTCCCATCGAAGGACGGGCCGCAATGATAATCAGGTCGGTTTTCTGCCAACCGAGGGTTATACGGTCCAATTTGGTAAACCCCGACGGGACGCCATGAAGCCCGTCTTCCCGGTTTCGCGCTTCTTCGATCAGGTCGAGGGCTTCCTTTAGTACTGGTTTTATCGGCACGGTTTCTTTTTTGATGTTGCTTTCAGCCACTTTAAATAAGGCCGATTCCGAAAAGTCGATCAGGTCGTCAACATCCATGGTATCGTCGTAAGCTCTACCCTGTATTTCTGAAGAAACACGGATCAGTTCGCGCTGTATAAATTTCTGGGCGATAATCCGTGTATGGAACTCAATGTGGGCTGCCGAAGCCACACTTCGGGTTAGTTGTGCAATAAATGCGGGCCCCCCAACGGCATCAAGCTGATGGCGGTCTTTCAATTCCTGTGTAACCATCAGCAGGTCAACCGGTTTCTGGTTCATCGACAACGCCTTAATGGCTTCGAATATTTTCTGGTGTTCGTCTTTGTAAAAGCTGTTGGTATCAATAATATCGGCAACCGTTATATAAGCATCGCGTTCGAGCATCAGTGCGCCTAATACCGCTTCTTCCACTTCGATGGCCTGTGGGGGCAGTTTTCCATATTGTGCATTTATCTGATCAATAGTAACTTGTGTTGTACTTTTTTCGTTTTTCTTTGCCATATTGTACCATTATGCGACGTTATACTGCAATTTGTTGAAAAGGATAACTGGTTATGCCTTTTTTCAGGCGTATAAAAATAGGTATAAATAGGGGTACAATGTTCGATTTTTATCAAGGGTTATCAACCTTATACTAACCAGATGGGGATGGCGAATGTTGAAATCTTTTTGATGTTGAACTTTTAATTGGATGGAGGTATAGCACCTGATGTATTTATTTTCCGAAATAAGAATAAAAATGCTGAAAATAATTGAACGGGGAGCCTCCGCCCGCTTTCGCTACACTCAGCGGGATTGATGCGTTCTACGGTTTTAGCTTAGCAGTGCCCGCCAAAACCGGAACTTACTGAACGTGTCCCGGTAAAACCACGGTCGGAAAACAGGGCGGGTTCTCCGGTAAGCGTATCGCTGCGGTTTTAATGTTGTATGTGTTGCCTTGCCTGTGTTAATGGCTTGTTACTAAGGTCTTGAATAATATAAAGTATTTTAGATTTATCTTCAGTTTTACCTAATCTGTATATTATCAGAAAATTTTATTCCACGGTATCCTCGATACAATCAGTATAAACCCTAAGGTAAACCATATAGCGGTTATTTTATGTTTTGAAATACCTGATGCTGCCTTTTTGGCTTTGCTGCGGCCAATGTGGATCAGTGTCAACCCGATAAACATCATCAGGAAATGTTCAACGGCATAAAACCTGAGCATCGAATCTTTCATTGCTGCCCCGAAATCGGCAAATGCAGCCTTGACAAACGGACTTAAAAAGAAATATAGTGTCAATCCGATAAGCAACTGGATATCGAGCAGGATGGTAAAAACAAACCCCAAAGTATTGTCGGCTTTCTTCCACTGTTTTTTACCTAAAAATCCAGTCCAGGCACGGTATATGGCATATACTGCGGCTGCGAAAACCAGCCAGCTCCAATAATGATGCAATTGATTGAAATAAATATACATATCCGTTGAGTTTAATAATTAATTATTTTTCCTGTTGTGCCAGAACAAAAATTTCATCAGGTTCTGCAATAATTACCCCCGTTTTTTTTGGGTATAATGATGAATTGATCATTGCCCTGGCAACTATTTTACCCTCGATAGGACGGTACTTTCTGAAAATATATCGGGTTACTGATTTCATAATTTTGTTGCCCATTTCTTCGGCAATCCTTTTCTTTTCCCTATCTCCTGAAAGAATTGATGGCCTCAGAATAACACAAGTCGAAAAAGGAAGTTTTTGGACCGCTTCGTCAAGTTCTCCTTTCATCCTTAAATAGAATATTGCCGATTTCGCATTAGCGCCTGCCGAAGAAACCAGCACATACGTTGGGATGCCAATTCCGGATGCTGCTTTGGCAAATTGGTATTGATAAGTATAGTCAACCCTACATTGTGCTTTTTTTGAGCCAGCCTGTTTCAGCGTTGTGCCTAAAGCAGAATAAAGCACATCTCCTGTCAGATATGGTTCCCAGGTTTCCGGTTCGTTAAAATTTACGATATACTCCTCAAGCTTCTGATTTTTTAACCCGGTAAATCTCCTTGCAAAAACCCTTATTTTTTTTACGTTTGGATCATCAAGTAGAAACCTGATAAGTTCCTTACCAACAAGTCCGGTAGCACCAATTACATTAACTGTTTTATCCATTTGAATTTTATTCTTCAATATCCAACAATACTTTGCCCGAATCTTTAAGCAAACCTACCGACCATTTTACAATTACCAGAGAGCTTATAATTGCAGCAATGGTGTCGATAAAAGGGATATCCCATATCATGGCAGCGGTGAGCCCAATGATGGCCGACAGGCTTGTGAGGGCGTCGGCAACCACATGCAAATAGGCAGCCCTTATGTTGTGGTCGGAATGTTCATGGTCATGGTGCAGCAAATAGGCACATGCCAGGTTGACAATCAAACCGATGATGGCTACTATAATGGCTTCACGGTAAACAATATCAACCGGTGCAATAAAACGTTTAACTGCTTCAACAATGATTACGAAGGCAAAAATCAGCAGCATAATTCCACTGCTGAACCCCGATAATGATAATATTTTGTTGGTATTCCCTTTAAATTTTCCATTGGTCGATAGCCGCCTTACCAGGATGTATGCTACCCAGCTCAGTCCTATGGCCAGGACATGCGATCCCATATGTATCCCATCGGCTAATAATGCCATCGATCGGGTGGTTAGTCCGAAAATAATTTCAACCACCATAGTTGCTGCTGTTAAAAACACAACCCAACGGGTTTTTGTCTCAAAATCACTATAAATAATGCCCATATTTTTTTTCATCGCTTTCAGGTTGCAAATATGGGAAATTTGTCTGAGCAGAAGAATTCAGGACATATAAATCTGAAAATATTCAACAATGAATGGTGCTGGGATAGAACAAATTATTGGTTTCTTCCTTATACTGATTTGAAAATATCACATCATTATTTCAATTTTACTTATTACTTTTGACTTTTCACATTTTAATTTGAAATTATGCCAAGTCTGGAAACTTCTTATCTGGGATTGAAATTGAATAACCCGCTGGTTGCCGCGAGCTCGGGACTAACCGGATCGATCGATAAAATCAAAGAACTTGCCGATGCCGGAATTGGTGCTGTGGTACTTAAATCGATATTTGAAGAACAGATTAACAATGAGATTGGCGCTATGCTTTCGCAGGGGGCCCAAAACATGAACTACCCCGAAGCAGAAGATTATATCCGCAATTACCTGCGCGACAACTCAATCAGCAAGCAAACCGATTTGGTTGAGCTGGCAAAGAAGGAAACCGGCTTACCGGTTATTGCCAGTGTGAATTGCATTGCAGGCGATGAGTGGACCAGTTTTGCAAAAGACCTTGAAGATTCGGGCGCCGACGCCATCGAACTCAATATTTTTTATCTCCCGGTCAGCCGGTCACAAACTTCGGAAGAGGTGGAACAGTTTTATCTCAATGTTGTGCGAATGGTTTCGTCTGCTGTTAAAATCCCGGTATCGGTCAAAATCGGCAGTCATTTTTCGAATATTGTAGCAATGGCCGAAAGGATTAAAGGCAATGGTGCGGCAGGGTTGGTCATGTTCAACCGATTTTATGAACCCGACATCAACCTCGAAAAACTAGAACTGACGGCTTCCGAAGTTTTCAGTACCCCGCACGAATTAAGGCATGGAATACGCTGGACAGGTCTGGTTACATCACAGATACCTAACCTCGAAATTGCCGTTACCACAGGTATTCACGACGGCGATGCTGTTGTGAAACAGTTGCTTGCAGGGGCTCAGGTTGTACAATTATGTTCAACCATTTACCTGAATGGTCCGGCTGTAATTCCTGTTATCCTTGAAGAAATCAGGTCATTCATGCGAAAATGGAATTTCAGGAAGATAGATGATTTCAGGGGGCGGCTTTCTTACAAGAGCCTTTCTGATCCGATGATGTATGAACGGTCGCAGTTTATGAAATACTATTCTTCACGAAAATAATCAGGCCAGGATACCCCTTAACTCTTTAAGAAGATATTCTTTCATCCCATCGGCATGACGCAGAGCATGATTGATGCGTATGATTTCTGCTTCCCTGATTTCTTCATGGGGGAGGATGTCGAGGTTTTCAATTACTGTAAATGTCTCAAAGGCAATATCCATATCGTTTTCGATTACCAGGGTAACCCACAACGAAAGGTATGACGAATAATCAAGGCCATTCTGCCAGCAGGCCGCAATCAGCTCTTTCCTTATGGCAAGGAGGTTTTGGTCCTCAATTGCCCCAATTAATGCCGGAATGGAATCTTTATCTTTCAGATCGCCCAGGAGCGAAATAATACTTTTACGGACTTCACCAAATCCCGGATTTAGCAGAAGTTCGGCCAATACCGGAATATAAACCGACGACCCTGAATTACGCAACTCCTGAATGGCATTCAGGATTTTTTCTTCATTACCTGAACTCAGGTTTGCAAGAATAGCCGGATCGCATTTTTTTTTCATCGAATCTGCCATAACGGAATTTTTTACGAAATTTAAATATCAGGTGCAAAATTAGAAAATAACCCTTATTGCAGGATCAAATGGTTAATTTTGCCAACTCGATCGGAATATGAAGAGAACAACCGAATTGGCCGAAGCCAACATTGGCCGGTTAATGCTGAAGTATTTTGTACCTGCATTTATCGGTGTGTTTGTCAACGCGTTGTACAACATTGTTGACCGCATTTTTATCGGGCAGGGGGTTGGGGCCGAAGCACTTTCAGGCATATCTGTAATATTTCCGGTTATGCTCATCATGATGGGTTTTGGCATGTTGATCGGGATTGGTGCCGGGGTGCTGGTATCCATCAATCTGGGCCGGCGTGACCACCAACGTGCTGAACATATCCTTGGAACCGGCTTTTTGCTGATGCTTGCCGTTTCGGTGCTGATCATGATAATTGGATTCGCCATCAAGAAACCGATGTTGCAATTGTTTGGGGCAACCGATCAAACATTCGGGTATGCCAACGATTACCTCAACATCATTCTAATTGGGGTTGTTTTTCAGGTAGTTGGTTTTTCGCTGAACAACATAATCCGCTCCGAGGGTAACGTGAGACTTGCCATGTATTCGATGCTGATCAGCGCTGGTACCAATCTGGTACTCGATCCGATTTTTATCTTTGGGTTAGGCATGGGAGTCAAGGGTGCAGCCTGGGCAACTGTATTTTCCATGATGGTCCTTTCGGTCTGGGTTATTGCCCATTTCCGCAGCAAACGTTCGGTAATCAGGATCCGTTGGGAACATGTTGCTATTGATTGGACCATAACCCGAGAAATTATGGCCATAGGTATGGCCCCCTTTGCCATGCAGATTGCCGGGAGTTTCGTTCAGGGTTTGCTCAACAAGCGCCTGATCGATTTAGGCGGTGACCTTGCCGTTGGTGCAATGGGCATTATTAACTCGGTGGCCACTATGGTTATTATGACCATTGTTGCAATCAATATGGCCTCGCAGCCCATTATCGGGTTTAATTACGGTGCACAAGAAGCCCGACGAGTAAAGGATACCCTTCGGTACTCGTTAATTGCAGCCACAATCATTGCAATTGGGGCGTTTACCCTTATTGAAGCCATACCCGGCCTTATTGTAATATTATTTAACCGCGACAGTCAAGAATTGTATGATTTGACGGTCGATGGATTAAGGATTATCATACTGGCCTGGCCTTTTGTAGGGTTTCAGGTGGTTGCCGGACATTTTTTCCAATCGGTTGGTAAAGCAAAAATTGCCATGTTCCTTACCTTACTCCGCCAGGTTATTGTTTTGTTGCCCTTGTTATTGATTTTACCCCGATGGTATGGATTAAATGGGATATGGGCCGCTTTTCCGGTTTCCGATACCATTTCGGCCATGATCGTGTCGGTATTCCTGTTGCGTGAATGGCGGAACCTGGATAAGTTAGGCAGTAAGTAATTGGGTAAGGATAACGTAAAATTTTGAATCACATAATTTTACCCCGCAAGGCGATCGCAGTGTATGAATTATCCTGCTTAATCAGGTTTTCGGGAGTGCCCTCAAAAATTACATAACCACCTTTATCGCCTCCTTCGGGTCCAAGATCGATAACCCAGTCTGCCGATTTGATTATTTCCAGGTTATGCTCAATAATGATGATGGAATGGCCTCTCTCCATCAATGCGTTAAACGAATCGAGCAGCTTACGGATATCATGGAAATGCAGTCCTGTGGTTGGTTCGTCAAAAATAAAAAGGGTAGGGGTATCTTTCTCTTTGGCAAGGAACGAGGCAAGTTTTACACGCTGGCTTTCACCTCCCGACAAAGTTGCTGACGACTGCCCCAGTGTTACATATCCGAGGCCCACATCCTGGAGGGGCTGCAATTTTTTCACAATTTTCTTTTCTGTGGATGATTTTCCTTTCATGAAAAGTTCGATAGCCTGGTCAACTGTCAGATTCAGGATGTCATCAATCGAATGGTTTTTATATTTTACTTCAAGTATTTCTTCTTTAAACCTTTTTCCTCCACAACCCTCACAAACAAGATAGACATCGGCCAGGAACTGCATTTCAACTTTGATGGTGCCTTCTCCCTGGCATTCTTCACAACGTCCGCCTTCAACGTTAAACGAAAAATGCGAAGGGTTAAGACCCTGGTATTTGGCCGCCTGTTGGTCGGCATACAATTTCCTGATTTCGTCGAATGCTTTCAGGTAGGTAACCGGGTTCGAACGGGAACTTTTACCGATTGGGTTCTGATCAACAAATTCAACAGCTGTTATCAGGTGTGTATCGCCCAATAGGGCATCGTGGTAACCGGTACGCTCGCCATAGCCACCGAGCAGTTTTGTCAACGCCGGGTATAAAATCCTGGATACCAGCGATGATTTTCCCGATCCGCTTACCCCGGTAACCACGGTAATGGTGTTTAGCGGGAACTTTACCCTCATGTTTTTCAGGTTGTTTTCGCGTGCGCCAACAATTTCGATATAATTATTCCATTTTCGGCGGTAAGCAGGAATTTCAATTTTCTCCCTTCCGGTAAGGTAATCAGCTGTGAGGCTTCTTTTGCTGTTAATCAAATCGGTGTGGTTCCCCTGGAAAACAATTTCTCCTCCGAGGTAGCCAGCAAGGGGGCCCATATCGATTATGTGACTGGCAGCAAGCATGATCTCTTCATCATGCTCAACCACCAACACAGTATTTCCCAGTTGTTTCAATTTTTGTAAAACCCCGATCAGGCGTCCGGTGTCCCGACTATGCAGCCCTATGCTGGGTTCGTCGAGTATATAAAGTGAGCCCACGAGGCTGCTGCCCAATGAAGTTGCCAGGTTTATCCGTTGTGATTCCCCGCCTGACAATGTGGATGAAAGTCGGTTCAGGGTTAGGTAACCTAATCCTACATCGCACAGAAATGAAATACGGCTGCGCAGCTCAATCAGTAACCTTCTTGCAATTTTTTCATCAGTTTCTGAAATTGAAATTGTGTCGAAGAAATTTTTTAATTCCGAAACCGGCATCAATACCAGGTTCTGAATCGATCGGGATGCCACTTTTACATAGCCTGCCTCTTTTTTCAGGCGGCTGCCCCGGCATTCGGGGCAGGTGGTTTTTCCCCTGTACCTCGAAAGCATAACCCTGTACTGGATTTTGTACGATTGCTCCTCAAGATGCCTGAAAAAGTCGTTTAAACCATCGAAATACCTGTTTCCCGACCAAAGCAGGAGGCGCTGTTCCTCGGTTAATTCATAGTATGGTTTATGAATGGGGAAATTAAATTTTTGGGCAGAATAAACCAACTTATCGCGCCATTCTTTCATTTTTTCGCCTTTCCAACAGGCAATTGCATCCTGATAAACCGAAAGCGACTTATTGGGGATTACAAGGTCTTCATCGATACCGATTACTTTTCCGTAACCTTCGCATGTGGGACATGCCCCAACCGGGTTGTTGAAACTGAACATATGCACTGATGGCTCTTCGAATATAATCCCATCGGTTTCAAACCGTCCTGAAAACGATTTAGACATTACTCCTTCCGGAGTGTAGGCTTTAATTACACAGTAGCCATTCCCTTCAAAAAAAGCTGTCTGTACCGAGTCTGCCATTCTGTTTACGAGATCTTCATCGTAGGCTACCTGTATCCTGTCAACTACAACATTGCACTCGCCCTTGCAGAAATTGTTATTGTTGGGCACAAGCAATTCATCAATCCTAAAAATCTCATTGCCGGTTTCGAGGCGCGAAAAACCCTGCTGAAGCAGGAGTCCGGCTTCCTGAAGGAGTGTACGGCCATTTTTAGGCTTGAGAGGTGCCCCGATAAGTATTCTTGTACCCTCATTGAACCCCGAAATAAAATCAACTACATCGCTTACCATGTGCCTCGTTACCTCCTCACCCGATACGGGTGAAAAAGTCCTGCCAATGCGGGCAAAAAGCAGTTTCAGGTAATCGTAAATCTCTGTTGATGTGCCTACTGTAGATCGTGGATTTCGCGTGTTTACTTTTTGTTCGATGGCAATTGCCGGAGGTATCCCTTTAATGAAGTCCACCTCGGGTTTGTCAATCCGTCCCAGAAACTGACGCGCATAAGCAGATAAACTTTCAACAT
Source organism: Bacteroidales bacterium (assembly GCA_037447215.1). Taxonomy (GTDB): domain Bacteria; phylum Bacteroidota; class Bacteroidia; order Bacteroidales; family Prolixibacteraceae; genus UBA1413. The sequence continues at coordinate 2,247 of JBBIHB010000043.1, read as the reverse complement.
ACCTCCGCTGGCCTTCAGCAAAAAGAGTGTTAAAAGCCAACGATGATTTCCCTGACCCTGATACACCTGTGATGACAATAAATTGGTTTCGTGGAATTAAAGTACTGATATTCTTTAAGTTATGTACTCGTGCCCCTTTTATTTCAATATAAGGAGGTATTTTTTGTCCCGACATTTAGATGGAAAATTATTTGATGAAAAAAAATTTGCATTTTTCCTGAAAAAGTTTCATTTTTACACCATGCAAAATTAAAAAATTGTTTCACTCATTTAAAATTGATTGCCTATTGATAAAAGCTTTACTTTTTGTTACCTAAAATAGAAAGTAATGTTCGATGCAGAAACTTTGAACGACAATGAACTCGTTCAGCATTATGTCAATGGTGATTATAATTCAATCGAAATTTTAATTAACCGTCACAAGAACAGGGTATATTCCTACATCCTGCTAATTGTGAAAAACCAGGATCTGGCACAGGATATCTTTCAGGATACCTTCATTAAGGTAATCCGGTCACTCAAACATGGAAAATATGTCGAAAACGGAAAATTCATTTCATGGGTACTCCGTATTGCACATAACCTGATAATTGACCATTTCAGGCGTGAAAAGCAGAACAATACCATTTCGAACGACAGTTTCGAAAATGATATCTTCAATTCACCCAAATTTTCAAACGACAATGTAGAAGATCAAATGGTAATGAACCAGATTCTTTTCGAAGTAAAAGAGTTGATTCGTGAACTGCCCGAAGATCAGCAGCAGGTGATATATATGAGGCATTATATGGGTATGAGCTTCAAAGAGATAGCTGAACAAACCGATGTGAGTATCAACACAGCCCTCGGCCGTATGCGCTATGCTTTGATTAACCTGCGTAAAATAATAGAAAAGAAAAAGTTAACTTTGACCCGTATTTAACCTCTGTTAACACAATATAACCCTTCGTAGCCCCGTTCTTTCTACGAATTAAATAAGGTGCCTATGAAGGAAATTTCTACGTTGGTTTTTCTAGTCAATAAAATCAGATCAGAGGTAACAAATCAATCCTTTCGGGGATTTTATGAAAATGAAAATTATCTGATTGAAGATCATAAACAAGATTCACCGCCCGATAGTGCGGTTAATGCACTGCTAAGTTATGCCCGATCGCTCGAGGTTAGCAAATCAAAAGCGATTGGAGATTTGGAATGGGTTCTCAATTAAAAAAACAGGGGTTTTCAGGCCCCTGTTTTTTTATTTCCCGGCCGGAAAGTAATTTGTGTTGATCACATTGGCCTGTGACGAATCGGGTTTAAAAACAGAATAACTACCATCGCACTTTGTAAAATAAACATACCTCCCCCTGTCATAAAACCGATATACCTTACATCCATCATGCTCAAAAAGATAGTCAACAATATAAGTATTATTGTTGACAGGTTCTGAAGAGGATATTGGCAGCTGCATACACGAAACAGAAAATAAAATGGTTGTGGCAGCAATAAATAAGTAACGTAAAAGTTTCATTGAATTTGTTTTTAAGTTTAACAAGTACGGCGATCAAATATTATTCCATAAGCTATGTTAATGCCCTTGTTCAATTCCCAAAATAATTTTTTAGATTTTTTTAAAAAAAACAAGAAATGTATTGCATATAATAAAATTAAAATGATATATTTGTGACATCAAAATGATATTAATTTTTTAATTATGGAAAAGAAATATTCACCGTCGTCGGGCTACCTTATGGTACTTGTTGGATTGGTACTTCTGGCAGCCATTATAATGGGTTTTATGAGGGGAATGTATCTCCCCGCATCCATTGCGGTACTGATTTTTATCTTTCTTTCTATCGGATTTCTGGTTGTAAATCCCAACGAAAGTTCAGTGCTTGTTTTATTTGGGGCTTACAAGGGAAGTGTGAAAACCAATGGGTTTTATTGGGTAAATCCCTTTCTTACCAGGAAAAAGATTTCGCTCAGGGCTCGTAACATCGATTCGGAACCAATTAAGGTCAACGACAAGATTGGCAATCCAATCATGATTGGGGTTGTACTGGTTTGGAGGGTTCAGGAAACTTTCAGAGCAGCTTTCCAGGTTGATGATTATGAGCATTTTGTAAACATTCAGACCGAAGCTGCCATCCGTAAGTTGGCTGGCCTTTATCCCTACGATAATTTTGAAGATCAAGAGGCCGAGGTTACACTGAGGAGTGGTGGCGAAGAGGTTAACGAACAGCTTGAAAAAGAGTTGGCCGAGAGGTT
>JBBIHB010000042.1:0-29262 GCA_037447215.1 Bacteroidales bacterium | reverse complement strand
ATGGTTTTCCCATCGCTGGCCGATAGAAACTCCCCTTTTTTGTTGAGCAATTTTAATGCGTTCCATTGTTTGGGATTGTGACTGGCAGTGAGGATAATTCCCCCATCGGCCTTTTCTTCTGTCACGGCAATTTCGGTAGTAGGGGTGGTTGCCATTCCGATATTTACCACATTGCAGCCCATAGCGGTAAGGGTTGCAATCACAAGCGAGCTGACCATTGGTCCCGAAACACGCGCATCGCGGCCAACCACAATGGTGAGTTGTTTGTTAGGGGCGCTGCTGGCAGCCCAGGTAGCATACGCTGCCGTAAATTTTACCACATCCAGCGGGCTGAGCCCTTCTCCGGGGCGTCCTCCAATGGTTCCCCGTATGCCTGAAATCGATTTTATTAATGCCATTGCGATTTTGGTTTGGTACAAAAATACAGTTACTCTGAAAACATTCAAAAGTCAACTTTTGCATGGATATTCGTTATTAATCCAATTCATCGAGTTCCTTTAGGGTTTCCTTGAGTCGATCAAGATATTTACCATACATTTTCCTGAAAATCCAGCGTATGATCAGAAACAAAAGCCCTGTAAAAAGCGCCAGGGTTACGATACCCGAAATAATGGCAACAGGGAAAAAAGCCCCCTGAGGATTTTCAAAATTTATGCCTTTGTAAAATCCAGCAATGTAACCACTTGCCGATGCAAGAAGGAAAATAATTAAAACAAAAACAAAAAGCCGGTTATAGGTGGTAAAGATCTCGATTACTTTTTCGAGTGCCTGACGAAGGTTACAAACCACTTCGCATTTTTTTCGGATCTGACGATAGCGGAGAACAAATATCAGGAAAACAATGAAAATCATCAGGTTTATAACCCTGTCGAGAATAGTAACCCAAAACGGAATGGTTGAACCCGATACTGAATCAGGATTTTTAACCACGATAAAATCACATATAATAATGGATACAATGATTACAAATAAAATGGCAAAACCAATCCTGATGTTTTTGTCAATCCTTTCCATCAGGTTTTCGGTCCGGGAAGAAAGTAACTCCCTGATTCTTTCTTCAGTAAGTTCGGCTTTGGCCGTTCTGTCCTCAGAAACCTGATTCCATGCTTTCTTTAAGTCTTTAATATCCATGGTTAATCTTCTTCTGATGTCATTAATAACTTTAGTTTCTTTTTTATCCGGTTCATTTTCACACGTACATAATTTTGAGTGATACCGGTTATCTCTGCTATGTCCTCATAGTTTTTGTCTTCGAGATAGAGTAAAATGATCGATTTTTCGATCCCTGTCAGTTTCGAAACCGCATCTCTAAGTAACCTTAGGTGTTCTTCCTTTTCGGAAGCATTTCCATCATCGGCTATCAGAAAATTCTGATAGGTTAGTGGTGTATTATCAGGCTTTCGTTTGTTTTTTTTGAAAGACGTAATGGCGGTGTTCAGGGCAACCCTGTACATCCAGGTGGTAAACTTTGATTCGTTCCTGAACGATGGGAACGATTTCCAAAGCTGGGCCAGGATTTCCTGAACCAGATCGTTACGGTCATCTTCGTTATCGCAGTAAATGCCGCAAACTTTATGAATAATTCCCTGATTGTTTTTTACAATTTCCAGAAACTGTTTTTCCATTTCAAAATAATTAGTTTATAGAACCATCAGGGAATTACAGGTCAATGATAGTGGGATTATTTCATTTTAAGGAAACTTACTTCGGGTGGGCTCAGGAACCTCCATTTTCCACGGGGTAGGTTCTTTTTGGTGAGGCCTGCATACGAAACCCGGTCAAGGGCTTTAATCCGATACCCCAGGTATTCGAAAATACGTCTGACAATCCGGTTTCGGCCCGAATGTATTTCAACACCCACCACATTTTTTTCCATTCCTTCAACATAAGTAATGGCATCGGCAGCAATAAAACCATCCTCAAGGTCGATACCATCGGCAATTTTCCGTAAATCGTTTGGAGATACAGTTTTATCGAGAATAACCTGATATACCTTTTCAACTTTATGTGACGGATGTGAGAGCCGTTTGGCCATGTCGCCATCATTGGTAAACAGCAGAAGTCCTGTTGTATTCCTGTCGAGGCGCCCCACAGGGTAAATTCGTTCCTCGCAGGCATTTTTTATAAGGTCCATTACTGTTTGAACCGCATTCGGGTCGTCGGTTGTAGTCACAAAGTCTTTAGGTTTGTTCAAAAGCAGGTAAACCTTCCTTTCAGGGGTTATTATCCTGTCGTCGAAGCGTACTTCATCGTCGGGCGAAACTTTTGTACCCAGTTCGGTAACAACCTGGCCATTTATTTTTACGACTCCGGCTGCAATGTATTTATCGGCTTCGCGCCGCGAACAGATCCCGGCATTCGATATAAACCTGTTGAGCCTTATAAGGCCGCCTTTTGCCGGTGGTACCGGAGAGGTCGCATTTCGAATCGATTCCCTGTACGATTTGTGGTCGGCATATCCCAATTCGCGCAATAGTTGACCTTTCGATGGCCTGCGCTCTTTTTTCAGTATTACTTTTTTCGGGCCGGTATCACGGCGGCGGCCTTCAAGCCTTTCGGATGAGGGTCTTCCCCTGTCTGATGGTGTGTGCATCTCTCCGTAACGACGGCCCTGTCCACGCTGATCACCAGGCCTTCTGTCGTTGTCCCTGCGGTAACCTGTCCTGCCTGAAGCCCTGTCTCCATCAGGGGTTTTGCGTCCGGGCCCATCTTCGCCAAAGGAACGATTCCTACCCTCGCTGTTTCTTTCTGATGACCGAAATCTTTGTGGTCTTTGCCCGTCAGGTCTTTGATTTCTTTGCCGCCTGTCACCTCCCGGCCGGCTGCTCCTGTTTTCTCTTCTCATGAATAATTTGAATTTTCAGGCTGCAAATTTCGTAAAAAAAAGATTTATAAGGAATTATCATCTCATTTTATTCCTTAATATCCGATTTATTTCCTTTAGTATTAACTCATACAATCTCAGGAAGGTTAATCCCTTTGATTTTTCTGTATAAATCGAGGGCAAAAACGTCGGTCATTCCAGTAATAAAATCAATCACCGACTGTACTTTTGTGTATGTTGAAGTGCTTGTATTTCGGTACTGGTCAGGGAAAAGCATCAGTATTTTTTTGCTTAAAGGCTTATCCGGATTAAGTATGGCATTGCAAAATTCTTCCATCAGCGTACCAATAATTTTATATCCTGCTATCTCGATTTCAACTACCGAACGGTGATTATAAATTTTTGACACCGAAATTTCTTTCACTTTTTCGAGGGCTTCCAACAATTGTGGCTCCAGGTTTTTCATCAAGGAACCCCTGAATGAACCAAACATTATCTGATCGTAGTATTTCACGAATTCATTGAAGCAGGCCGAAATCAGTTTTCCTATTATTCCTGCCCTCAGGTAACTAATCTGTTCATTGGGGTCGGTTACATTGCTTAACGTTTTATGTATATACTGATGAGTTTCCGCTGATGAACCGATATGGAACCTCATGAAAAGCTCCAAGCTTTCTTCATAAGAAAGAATACCTAATCTGAAAGCATCTTCCATATCCATAATCTGGTAACATATATCATCGGCTGCTTCGACCAGATAGACAAGCGGATGGCGTTCAAAAATCAATGAAGCGCCTGGTATGGATGGAATTCCCAATTCCTCAGCAATAATAAGCCACAACATTACTTCAGACTGAAAAAATCCAAATTTTGGCTTATCTGCCGCCAATGACTCGTAAGGATATTTTACAATACTGGCCAAAGTGGTGTAGGTTAAGGCAAAACCTCCCTTTCGTTTTCCATTGAACGAATGAGAGAGCAATCTGAAGGCATTTGCATTTCCGTCGAAATATACGAAGTCTTTCCATTCGGCTTCCGACATTTCATTTTTCAGGTGGATTCCGTTTCCGTGTGAAAAGTAATTCGAAATGGCCGATTCGCCCGAATGTCCAAAAGGAGGGTTTCCCATATCGTGGGCAAGGCATGCTGCTGAAACCACAGCCCCAATCTCATTTATCCCTGATATTTCGTCAAACTCCTTGATCGAGAAAAGGAATTCGGCCAGTCGGTTACCCAGCGAACGTCCAACACTGGCAACTTCGAGGGTATGGGTGAGCCTGTTGTGTACGAAAATGCGGCCAGGCAGCGGAAACACCTGTGTCTTGTTCTGAAGGCGCCGAAATGCAGGTGAGAAAATTATCCGGTCGTAATCGCGCTGAAACTGGCTGCGATCTTCGGAAAGTAAACTGCCCACCGAATCGTCGCTGCCAAATCTCCTGGCAGAAAGTAATTGTTCCCAATTCATGTTTTAATTCAAATGGTTTTAAAGGTACCGTATATAGTTGAATATTTTTTCACCTCTGAAGTAAGTATTTTTGCCTTTCCACAGGTCAGGGCATCAAGCAATTTCCAGAATTCAGCACTGTGGTTCTTCACCCTGGAATGAGCAAGTTCGTGAAGCAGGATAAAGTCTATAAGGTGGTCGGGGATCTTCATCAGCCGGGCATTGAGCGAAATATTGTTTTTCGATGAACAGCTTCCCCAATTACTCGAATTGCACCTGATGCTGACTTTGTTATAATGCAGGCCATTTAATCCGGCAAGATAATCAAGTCTTTGCGGGAGGAACCTTTTTGCCTCCCACCGGTAAATCCCATCCATAATTTTACCAATATAGGTTTGAACTTGAGAATCTTCAGAAGAGAGTGTTTCAGGATAAAAGATGGTTATATCAAATTTTTTCTGACTTACCGAAAATTTATCCCCATGGGGTTGTAAATTTACCTCATGAAAACGCGTCCTTAAAGGGAAATTGATGATTTTACGCGATCTTATATCTGTAAGTTTTTGTTTCTGAACCGCAATCCAGTTTGATTGTTTAATGACAAAATGCGTGGCTTCCTGAAAAGTAACATATGTAGGAAACGAAACTTGTACTGACAAATTTGACTTAACGCTTAAACGAAGGCGTGTTGATCTTAAATTTTGTAATAATATGATGTTCCCTATGTCGGGCAGATGAACAACTTTTTTTGGCATTCGTATAAATGTATAAAACTGATCAAATATATTAATTATGGAATACAACAAAAAAATAGAAGTTTTCAGCAACCTGGTTAAACTCGAAAATCTTACTATTCTAGAGCAAAAGGTTGTGCCAGGCTCACTGGTATTCGAATCGACCGACCCATTTCCGGGATATTACAACGATGTCCCCGATACCACACCGCCGGTTTATCTTTACCTTGCCCTTGATAAGCCATATCGGATGGAAGAAATTCTTAGGGCTACCCAGGTGGTTCAACCCTTGTTCGAGGAGCATTTTGATGCCGGAAAAGGTATTGCCACCATTGTGAATGAGGAAATACCAGTGATACGTTTACGTCATTTCGGGAACTACAACATAGTTGCCCCATTGCAGGAAGCTTACAGCAACGCCGGGATCGGGTACTTGAAAAGAACAAAGAAACAAGGCAATTACGATGCAATTGTGCGTATTGTAAAGTTTTTATATCTGAAGCAGGTTGAACCTAATATATTTATCGACCTGAAAGAAGATTTTCATGGTTATGTACTGATCCCTAAGTTTCTGACTTGGAAACAATTCGAAAAAATTACCATGGAAGTAAAATATAACTGGTTTGGAAGTAAGTTCGATGCTGCTTATGGTTCATTTTTTTATGATATCCGGCTGAATGAATTTGTCCGTATTTATTCAAACAAATTGGATGCCTACTATCTGCAGGATATCAGAAGTCTTTACCTCGAGAAACTTAGTCATCCGCTCAGTTAATTTTTTTGCAGGCAAAACATAATAAGAACTAACCAGTCAACTTCAGACTGGTTTTTTAATTTTGAATTTTGTCATTATTTGGAGTTTTCGGAATTTAGAATTCTTTGAAAATGGTTTTCGAGATGTCTGCGCATTCCCTTTCTGAATTTATTGGCATCCCTTTCTTTTAAAATTTCAACCAGCTCTTTGTGCGAAACGTAATGCCTGGTTTCGAACTGTTTGTGTACCAACCCACTCGAATAAACGTAATTGAAGACCGGTAACAACATACTTTGGAAAGATTTCAGGGTTTCATTTCCCGTAATTTCATACAACTTGCCATGAAATTTGATTTCATAATCCACATCGAAAAGGGTGTCGCCCGATGGTGAGCCTTCATCTTTTACAATTTCACTCAACTCCTCAATGTCGGAGTTGGAAGCTCGGGCAACAATAAAATCCGACATTCCAACTTCAATCACCAAACGCATTTCAAAAATATCTCGAAGGGTTGAATGATCAAGGATTTTTGGTATCATCGATTTTTGAAGAATTCCAGAAATATCAGGACTCTTTATTACAGTTCCTTTATGTTTTTTTGATTCGATCAAACCCATGGTTTTGAGCCTGTTAAGCGATTCGCGAACCACTGTGCGACTAACCCTCATAGCCGATACAAGTTCCATCTCTTTTGGTATAGCGTCGCCCGGCTGAAGGTTATGCCGTATAAAAAAATCCATCAGGTTCATTTCAACCTTGTCCACCAAACTGCGGGTGTCTATTGCAGGTATAGCTGTTTTTAATTCTTCGGTATTCATATTCACAAAATTAGATAAGAAAAAAAATTGAAAAAATTTTTGGTGTATAAAAATAAAATATTATTTTTGTCGTCTTATGTATTACATAAGACAAATATAGAAAGTTTTTTAATATTAAATCGAATGCTATGAGTAAATTTCTTGTACCACTGCCACTTTTGCTGGCATTATTAGTGTTATTATCTGCTGGTCAGGCTTTTGCGCAGCAGGTAGTTAGAGGTACTGTCAATGATGCAGCAGATGGGTCAACCTTGCCAGGTGTTACTGTTGTGGTCAAAGGAACCACCTCCGGAACCATCACCAACATTGATGGTGAATATACCCTGACTGTTCCAGCAGGGCGGAACGAACTTGTATTTTCAATGGTAGGTTATGCTCCCTTAACGGTAGCAGTAGGCAACCAATCGGTTATCGATATATTGCTCCGCACTGAAGTTAAGGCATTGGACGAAGTGGTGGTTACCGGTTACGGTGGCACCCAGGTGAGATCGAAGCTGACCAACTCCATTTCAACCGTTAAACAAGATGTTTTAAAAGCAGGGGTGTTTTCCAACCCTGCACAAGCGCTTTCGGGTGCAGTATCAGGCCTCAGGGTTACCCAATCGACGGGAAGGCCAGGAGCAACTCCTACACTGGTTATCAGGGGAGGTACCAATCTCGATGGTTCAGGTTCGCCGCTTGTAATTGTTGATGGCCAGCTCCGTTCCATCAGCGATATTAATCCGGAAGACATTGAGTCGATGGAGGTACTGAAAGATGCAGGCGCAACCGCTTTATATGGTGCACGGGCCAACAACGGGGTTCTTCTTATAACCTCCAAACGTGGTAAAAAGGGCATCTCCGAGATTTCTGTAAAAACAAAAGCTGCACTCAACTACATGAACGAAACGTATAAATATATGGGGGCTGAAGATTATCTCTACTGGGTGCGCACCGGAGTTTACAATGCAGGGCGTTTGTGGCAGAACACAACCGGTGCTTGGCAAGGACACGGTGCCGGCGTTCAGGCAAACCTGAATGGTGCCCAACCTTTCGGAACAGGAAACCAATACTGGGATGCCAATGGTAAGCCTATAGACGGTAACCGATCGTCATTGGCAATCTGGAGCCCAATGCTTTCCGAAAATCTTTCAGCCGAACGACGACTGTACCTTTTGGAGCGTGGCTACCGCGAAATGACCGATCCGATAACCGGAAAGCAAATTATTTTCTCAGAATTCGATCGGGTCAAATCGGCTTTCAACAACCCATCGGTTACGCAGGATTATAACATTTCTATGACAGGAGGGAACGACCGCGGTAATTATTATTCCGGTATTGGTTACCATTATGCTCAGGGTTTGCCTGTCGAAACCTGGTACCAACGGTTAACTTTTACCTTTAATGCCGACTATAAAATAAATGACTGGCTCACCTCTATGAGTTCATTCAACTTCAACAATGCCCGTTGGCGCGATATCACCATCCCGAACAATGACGAAACCCGCTATCATGCCCGTATGTTGAGCGCTCCGCCAACAGGACGCCAATTTAACGATGCCGGCGAATTGCTGCTGGGTACCAACCGTGGCGACGGTAACCCTCTCTTCCAGATCGAAAATTTTATCCGCCGCAATCAGTCCGATAAATTTACCATGGGTCAATCATTCAAGGTTGATTTCCTGAAAAACCTGAATTTACGACTGAATGCCAACTGGATGTTTGATGAAGGTTTTTACGAAGGTTTTAACAAAGACTACCTGAACAGCCCTAATGCCTGGGTACGCACACGTTCATCATGGGCTCAGTTTGACCGCACCTTGCGTCAGACCTACAGCGCCATTCTCAACTATAATGTTGAATTCGGAAATGGACATTCAATTAGTGCACTTGGTGGTTCGGAGTATTACGATACGTATGCAAAAGGATTCAGCGCTTCAGGGCAGGAAGCTCCCACCGACGACTTCATGGACCTGCAATATACTTCCAACAAAGAAGCAAAACGCTCTATCGATTCGTACCATTCGCGTGCGCGTATACTTTCTTTCCTTGGAAGAGTGAACTATGATTACAAAGAAAAATACCTGTTTTCGGTTACTGCACGTCAGGACGGATACTCAATCCTGATCGACAATCGCTGGGGCTTCTTCCCGGGCGTATCAGGTGGTTGGATACTTTCGAAAGAAGATTTTATGAAAGAATATTTCCCGGTTATTTCATTCCTGAAGTTACGCGGAAGCTGGGGTTTGAACGGAAACGTTTCAGGAATTGGCACCTACGAGTTGCAGGGGAGTTATGGTTCAAACCTTTACAATGGGGCAGTAGGATATGTTCTTGGAACGCTTCCTAATCCTTCGTTGCTCTGGGAACGTTCTAACACAATGGAATTTGGTGTGGATGTCGGGCTGTTTGAAAACCTGGTCAACATGAACTTTACTTTTTACAACAGGCTCACCCTCGATAAATATGCCAACATACCGTTGCCAATTACCTCTGGTTTCTCATCCATCCGTTCAAACAATGGTGAGTTGAGAAACAAGGGGATTGAACTTGATTATTCGGTGAAAGTAATGCGAAAGAAAAACATCACCTGGAATGTGAGCGGAAATATTTCGTACAACACCAACATTATCGAAAAATTGCCCGATAACGGACTTGAGAACAACAGGCAGGGAGGCCAACAGGTTTATAGCAAAGATAAGGATGGCAATTGGGTTTTGACCTGGGTTGGCGGATTCCAGGAAGGACAGACCCCCGGGGGTATGTGGGCCTTTATTGCCGAAGGCATTTTCAAAGATCAGGCGCAAGTTGAACAGATTGCTGCCAATCGCATCGACATTACTTCGGGAAACAATGGCAGCAATGGACGCAGGCTGGTAGGCCCAGCCCTCTTCAATGCCATGACCGATGCCCAGAAAGCCAACGTATTGCCCATTCAGCCCGGCGATGTGAACTGGAGAGATGTAAATGGCGACGGCACCATTGACAACTTCGATATGGTTTATGTTGGAAACCGAATCCCTAAATGGATTGGCGGTATCAGTTCAAATTTTGGTTGGAAAGGGTTAGCCCTCGGCATAAGGATGGATTATGCACTTGGACATAAACAGTCTGACGAAATTCTGCCGTGGTTTATGGGAATGATGCAGGGCTCATTCAATACGGTGGTTGAAACCAAAGAAACCTGGACAACCGAAAATCCAAATGCCAAATATCCAAAGTACATGTGGGCCGACCAATTGGGTAAGCGCAACTATGCCCGTCCGTCAGATATTTTTGTTTACGATGCCAGCTATCTGGCTTTCAGGGAAGTATCAATCTCCTACAGCCTTCCTGTTAACCTTTTCGACCGCACCGGTGTAAAAGGTGTTGAAGCATCGGTTACCGGCCAGAATCTGGGTTATCTTTCTGCATCCAAACTCTATACCCCCGAGGTGGGCGGGAGTGTAAACGGAGGATACAGTTTGCCGATGACAGTAATTTTTGGTTTAAATCTTAAATTCTGATACCAGATAAAGAGTATAAACAAATAAAAAGTTGAATTATGAAAAATATAAAATATTACTTATTGTTGTTGGGATTCATCACAGCTCTGGCGTCCTGTGATTCGCTCGATCTGGCTCCGGAAGATTACTATGGGAGCAAAAACTTTTGGAATAACGAAGCTCAGGTAAAGGCTTTTGTTCTGGGCCAACATGCTCAGTTACGCACAGCGGCAACAAACTTGTGGCTGTTGGGCGAAGCCCGCGGTGGCCTGCAAAAACATGGCACCTCCTCTACAGCAACCAGTCTCGACTTCTCCAGTCCGTTTAAAGATCAGGACTTTACGGCTGCCAAAACAGGATTTGGATCGTGGGCAGGCTTTTATGGCCGGATACTTAACCTCAACCTGGCCATAAAAAAAGTTGAAAACGAAACCCCATTCCTTTCCGATGAGGCCCGGCGTTACTACCTTGGACAATTCTACGGCTTACGTGCCTTCAACTATTTCTGGCTGTACAGGACGTATGGCGGAGTACCCATCAATACCGATACAAAAATTATTGATGGCGTTACCACGGCCGAGCCGCTTTATCTTGAGCGTTCATCGCCGAAAGCAACACTTGATTTCATCAAATCAGACATAACAAAATCGGAGCAAAATTTCGGATCGAATATAACTATGCCCGACGGGCCTTCGGTCTGGTCGAAATATGCAACGTTGATGCTCAAAGCCGAAGTTTACCTGTGGTCGGCAAAAGTAACTACCGGCGATCAGGTTCCGGCTGCCGGTGACCTTCAGATTGCTGAATCGACTTTGAACGACTTAAAGGGCAAATTCTCTCTGCAAAGCAACTTTGCTGATGTTTTTGCTTACAACCGCAAAAACAACCCCGAAATAATTTTTGCGATTCGGTTCCTCGACAATGAGGCCACAAACAATGCAGCAAACTTCACTTACTCCGATAACGTATTTATTGGGGTTAAATTCGACAAAAACCTGAAACTGATGGGCGATACCCTGCAAACCAAAGGCAATGGTATTTTAAGGAACGAGTATGTTTTCTCTTTTTTCGAAAGTTTTAGCGATCAGGACCGGCGCAAAACAGCCACTTTCCTCGATTTTTACAACCGCAGCACCACCGCTCCGCCCCAGCCAGTTGCAGGTGGTTTGGTAATGCGCAAGTTCATGGGATTGCTCAACAGCAGTGGAGTAAGAGTTTATGCCGACGATATTCCGGTTTACCGGTATGCTGATGTGTTGCTAATGCTGGCCGAAGTTGAAAACAAAAAAGGAGGCGACCCTGCCCAGTACATCAACCAGGTTCGCCAGAGGGCTTTCGGGACAAACTATAATGCGGCACAACATGGTTATGTAAATGGTACTTTCGCCCAAAACGAACTGGCAATTTTGCTCGAACGCGATAAGGAATTTGTGTGGGAAAACAAACGCTGGTTTGATGTACTCAGGTTACAGGATGCAAACGGAAAACCGCTGGTATTTTCACCAACATTGCCCTATGGTTTTCGGATTCCCATTCTAAACGAAGCTACCGAAGCTCATAAAGTGCTTTGGCCGGTTGACGTTAATACCATGGGAGCTGACCCGAAACTTGTTCAGACACCAGGCTATTAATCAGAACAGTTTGGCTTTAGCCTTTTTTCATAGATTAGTGAATAGTGGTAGGATTAAGGGCTCCTTGCGGGCCCTTAATTTTCTTAACAATAAGTTTCTGAAACTTACATAAAGTTTGATAAAAATTATGTAGTTTGTCGCCAAAACAGGAAATAATTAATTTACCATGAAGCATCTCAAATTTTCAATTGCACTTATTCTGCTGATTTCGTTATTTTTTTCCTGCACAAACAATAGCAGCATTAATTCGATACCGGGAATAACTTCTGCCGAATTGATTATAAGAAAAGCGCCCTTATTTATCGACCATAATAATCAAAACACACTGGCAATAAAACTAAACGTGTCTGATACAGAAAAACCATTATTGCTTCAGTCCGTTGAACTAGTTTTAAAAAAAAACTCAAATGCAGAAATAATATCTTCAGTAACAGCCCATTTTGAAACAAAGGTTGATGAAGAAGTTACCCGCGAAGAATTCGGCACAGCAGATAGGACAGGAACTGCCACCAGGATTCAGGGGAGCCGTGTTCTCAATGAGGGAGAACATACCCTGTGGATAAATATTAACGTTAAGGACAATGCCTTGCTCGAAAAGAGTTTTATAATTGAAAAGGTAAGACTGACATTTGGCCAGCGGGAAAGAATTACCATTGAACCCACCGAAACATTTGCATACCGCCCAGGTGTAATTCTAAGAGCAGCTGGGCAGGACAACTGCGATACCTACCGTATTCCCGGAATCATTACCACTGGAAAAGGAACCCTTATTGCGGTTTACGACAACCGTTACAACAACAGCAAGGATTTGCAGGAAGATATTGATGTTGGCATGAGCCGCAGCACCGATGGCGGCCAGAGCTGGGAACCCATGAGGGTAATTATGGATATGGGCGAATGGGGCGGCCGTTCCGAAAAGTTAAACGGGATAGGCGACCCATCTATATTGTATGACCACACCACCGGAACCATTTGGTTAGCTGCATTATGGATGAGTGGTTCGTCTCCCGACCAGATGTTGTGGTGGGCTTCGCAGCCGGGTATGAGCCCTGAAGAAACCGGACAGTTTATCCTGGTAAAGAGTACCGATGACGGCCTGACCTGGTCCGAACCCATCAATATTACCCAACAGTTAAAAGACCCGGCCTGGCAACTCTTGCTACAAGGGCCCGGTGCGGGAATTACGCTTGGTGATGGCACGCTGGTATTCCCGGCACAGTTTAAGGCCGACATCGGAGAGAAAGCCCTTGATGGAGGACAATACACCTGCCATTCGACCATTGTTTACAGCAAAGACGGCGGCCAAACCTGGCAAATTGGTACTGGTGCCAAACCCAATACCACCGAAGCACAGGTGGTGCAACTTTCAGATAGTAGCCTCATGCTCAATATGCGCGACGACCTTAACCGTCGCATAAAAGATGAAACCAACGGAAGGGCGGTATCAACCACCACCGATTTTGGCAAAACATGGACAACTCATCCGACGTCTAATTCGGCACTGCAGGAACCCAACTGTATGGCCAGCTTAATTGGTGCAAACCTCATGGTTAAAGGTAAAAAACAAAGGGTTCTCTTTTTCAGCAACCCCAACAATAAAAATTCGCGTACCAATATGACCATAAAAGCCAGTCTCGACGAAGGCAACACCTGGCCTGAAGATTTGCAGATTGAATTGTTTGCTCCGGCAGGTTTTGGTTATTCATGCCTCACTATGGTCGATGATAACCATATTGGGATAGTTTATGAAGGTGTGAAGGAGCTTTACTTCCAAAAGGTTCCGGTTAATGATTTATTAAAACCCACTACGAAATAAAACCATGGCA
This sequence comes from Bacteroidales bacterium, assembly GCA_037447215.1. Lineage (GTDB taxonomy): Bacteria > Bacteroidota > Bacteroidia > Bacteroidales > Prolixibacteraceae > UBA1413. Next base: position 15,767 of record JBBIHB010000042.1, on the reverse strand, counting down.
AAAACCTTTTCGGGATATTTTCTATTACTGGCAGTATTGCTATTGGCTTCCTCGAATGATGGATGCCAACAGCAAAATGCCAATGTGCCTGCCTTGATTCCATTTCCACAGCAAATCGAATGGAACGGGCAGAAATTCAACCTGGCCGACAGCAGTAACCGTTTTGTGCAAAGGCTGGTTCCCCAAATTAATGGTGTTCTTTTTAATAGCGAGGAAGCTTACGCACTTGTGATAACCAAAGATTCGCTTATACTTTCGGCCATTACCCCAACCGGATTGTTCCGTGGACTGCATAGCATCAGGCAACTCACTGCTGTTGAAAAAGGCAAACGTTTGGTTGCAGGTTGCAGAATTACCGATTGGCCGGCTTTCCGCATCCGGGGATTTATGCAGGATGTGGGCCGCAACTTTCAGCCTATGGAAATGCTGAAGGAGCAGATTGATGTGCTGGCCGCATACAAAATGAACGTATTCCACTTTCATATAACCGAAGATACTGGTTGGAGGCTCGAAAGCAAACTTTATCCACAGCTCAGCGACCCGGAAACCATGAGCCGTTGGCCGGGAAAATATTACACACAGGACGATTTCAGAGAATTGGTGGCTTATTGCATGGAACGCCATATCACCCTGATTCCAGAATTTGATGTCCCTGGCCACAGCACAGCTTTCCGCAAGGCTATGGGCTTTGATGCCATGAGTGACCCAAGGGCCCAGCTGGTATTAATCGATCTGATTGACGAACTTTGCAGTATGGCACCAGCCAACATAATGCCTTACATCCACATTGGTACCGACGAAGTCTGGCACAGCTATGAAGAGCCATCGCCAACCCTTTTACCTACTTTGGTTGACCGCATAACTAATCACCATAATCGGGAAGTGATTGTTTGGCGGCCGGGGCAGAATATTGCCGGAGATTCGGTTTCCATCACTCAGCTTTGGTCGTCAAACGGCTATCCCAAACCGGGTCACCGCTACCTCGATTCGAGGCTCAACTACCTGAACCACCTTGATCCGATGGCCGGCATTCCTCAATTGTATTTCGAACGTATTAATGATGCTCCCCACGGCGATTCGCTCCGGATGGGAGGCATTCTTTGCAATTGGAATGATAATCTGGTGGGCAATGAATATGATGCGATACTGCATAATCCGGTCTATCCAGGCATATTGACTTACTGTGAAACCACATGGACAGGCCAGTCCATTGATTTTGGAGAGCAATATCTGGCAAAATTTCCACCTAAGGATGATGAGGCTTTCGCCCGTTTTGCCGATTTTGAAGAACGACTCATCAGACATCGCGATTTGTACTTCAATGATAAACCCTTTCCATACATCAGGCAAACCGATATGGAATGGCGAATTGCAGGGCCATTTAATCACCAGGGCGATGTAAACAATACCTTTCCTCCGGAGGAATCCATAAAGCCGGAGTATACTGTCGGATCAGAATTATATACGTGGTCGGAACCCATGGTTGGCGGAACGGTACATCTCACCCACTTTTTCGGGTATCCTTCCTACTTTCCTAAACAGGATGGAACCTATTATGCTTTTACCCGTATCTGGTCACCTGAAAAACAAATGGTTGATGCTTGGATCAGTTTTCATGACTGGTCGCGATCGGGCGGCAGACGCGGCGGACCTTTCCCGGAAAAGGGTAAGTGGCACAACACCAATCCCAAAGTGTGGGTGAATGGCAAATTGATTGAGCCACCGGAATGGAACAAACCTGGCGCGGAAGTCAGATCAGACGAGATACCATTCAGCGACGAAAACTATTTTTTCCGCGAGCCTTCCAAAATTAATCTGGATAAAGGCTGGAACGAAGTGTTACTAAAAATTCCTGTACATACACGCACATGGAAGCGGATGTTTACTTTTGTTCCGGTAGATATTTCCACAGGAAATGCAAAGGAAGTTGATGGACTTCGGTTTTCGGCACAAATAGTGAAACCTTTTTTATAGTTGAAAACTGAACTTTATATAATACAATTATGCAACAATTTGAAGGTTTAATTGCAGCTCCTTTTACTCCGATGAGTAAGAGTGATGAAATAATTTATGACTTGATTGAAAGATATTTTCAGTTTTTGGTTCACAACAGGTTGGTTGGCGCTTTCATCAACGGATCAACCGGAGAGACAGCATCATTCACACAGAAAGAAAAAATGAGAGCTACCGAAGCATGGACAGATGCCGCCAGAGGAAGCGAATTTAAAATCATCAACCTGGTTGGGGGAACCTGCTACAATGAGTGCATAGAAAATGCACAGCACAGCGAGGCATGTGGTGTTGATGCTATAGCTATTGTGGCTCCATACTACTTTAAACCCGCCGGGGCAAAACAACTGGCAGATTTCTGTGCTATAGTTGCAGAGAAAGTTCCGGAATTGCCAGTTTATTTTTACCATATTCCCGTTCTGAGTGGAGTGAATATTCCGATGCTTGATTTTCTGAAAGAAGCAGAGCCAATTATTCCCAATCTGGCCGGAATAAAATATACCCACGAAAATTTCATGGATTTCCTGAGTTGTGTAAACTTCGGGGGAGGGAAATATCAAATTTTAGGCGGCTACGACGAAGTGTTGCTTCCGGCTTTGGCGGTGGGTTGTAAAAGTGCTGTAGGAAGTACTTTTAACTACGCCGCACCACTGTACCACGGAATTATTGATGCATTCAACAGCGGAGACCTGCCCACAGCCCGTCGTTTACAACAAAGGGCTATAGATATGATCAGGTTATTGGGAAAATATGGAGGAATGGCTACCGGAAAAGCCTTTATGCGCTACATCGGGTTTGAATTTGGTGGGTTCAGGTTACCGGTCAAAGATTTCGATTCCTATATGTATGAAGCCTTTGTTTCGGATGTTAATGCCCTCGGTATGGAAGAGTGGTTCTCAAAACATGCTTAATAAACCAGAGCTCATAGGCAGGATCTAAGTATTCAATCTTTGAGTTCCTGATATCAATAAGTTCTTTCTCATATAATACTTTTTTCTGTTTGCTAACATTGGCAGAAGTCCCTAAACGGAATTTGGTAAGGATGTCGGGATTACTGTAACCTTCAGTGATTCCAGATGCTACTGCTTTTAAAAGGTTTAACTGGGTTTCGCTCAATAATTCAGTCTCCAATTGATATAGATTGGTATTTTGAGCCAATAGGTCATCAATGGCGTGCACAATGGTTACATCTTCCACTTTATCAGCTGTTCGGAGCCAGGTAAGGTGAGATAACTGTTGCACATAGTATGAGTGGGCTTTTACTGACCGGGTAATGGTTTGCGCCTGTTCTTCGGTTATATTTTTTCCAGTTGATTGAAACCTTTCCTTAATAAATGATATCCAATGCGATTCAGTTATTTTTTCAAGATTGATGGTTTCACCAAATTTATAGAATGGCATCGATTGTTTCTCGAATAAGGTTGACATCATGTGCTTTTTACTGCCATAGAGACAATAGGTAACCGACTGATGATTCTGCCATGCCGTTCGGAGGCGCTTATGGAAAAGACCCGATTCGTTATAATTAGCCGTGTTTTGAAATTCATCAATGCAAATTATGAGGTTAATCTTCTTGTCGATCGCAATTTTCTCAGGTAAATCAAGCACTTCACGGTAATTCTTTTCAATCGACTCCATTTCAAAGGTCAATTCAAAAGTACTGAACGGATCAGTTCCGAACGAAATCTTTGGAGACAGCCTGCCAATAAAGCGGCGTATGTTTTCTAACCAAGTTTCAACTTTTCCGGAAGTGTTTTTGATTACTTCTGTTGCCAATAAGGTGTAAAAGTCCTGTGGATCATGTATTCCAAAAGCATCCATTTGAATAACAATGGTTTTTTCACTCGCAATCATGTCGCAGGCTTTTTTCACAAGCGAGGATTTGCCCCAGAGGCGTGGAGATATCAGTACCGTATTTACCTTATTTTGAAAATTAGAAACCAGATGTTTCGTTTCGGCATCTCTGTTGGTGAATTTTTCGCCTACAGCTTTTCTACCAAAAATAAAGGGACTTTCGTGAATAACCATAGTGTTCTTTTTTACAAAAATACGAAAAGAATCGATACTAACCAATCGGTTAGCAACCATTTGGTTAGCAACCGTTCGGTTAGCAAAATAATCCAGTTTATAATACTGATTTATAGATATATAAAAATTATTGTTTTGAAATATCATTAATTTATGGAAACAAAAAAACTGGCTCAACAATACAAATCAGAGCTACTCGACAAGGTAATTCCCTTTTGGATGAACCATTCGAAAGATGAGGAACATGGAGGATATTTCACTTGCCTCGACCGTTGTGGGAAAGTTTATGACACCGATAAGTTTATCTGGTTGCAGGGGCGCGAAGTGTGGATGTTTTCAAAATTGTATAATCAGGTGGAACAAAAGCCCGAATGGCTCGAAATGGCATTACACGGGGCAAGTTTTCTGCAAAAATATGGCCACGATGGCAACCTTAACTGGTACTTTTCGCTCACCCGCGAAGGTAAACCACTGATTGAACCGTACAATATTTTCTCCGATTGTTTTGCTACCATGGCATTTGGTCAACTTTTCAAAGCTACCGGAAATGAGGAATTCGGCATCATAGCAAAAAATACATTCGACAATATTATGCGGCGAAGCGATAATCCCAAAGGCCGGTTTTCCAAAGCAACACCCGGAACCCGTCCGTTGAAAGGCTTTTCGCTACCTATGATACTTTGTAACCTGTCGCTTGAAATAGAACACCTGCTGAGTAAAAAACTGGTGGAAGAAACCATTCAGAATGTATTGCATGAGGTGATGGAGGTATTTCACCAGAAAGAATCCGGTCTTATACTTGAATATGTGCAGCCTGATGGCAGCTTTTCTGATACGTTTGAAGGACGGTTGCTCAATCCAGGCCATGCCATCGAAGCCATGTGGTTTATCATGGACCTGTCAGTTCGCCTTGAAAAACCTGAGATGGCACAAAAGGCGGTCGATATAATGTTGCGAACCCTTAATTATGGATGGGATGAGCAATATGGCGGCATTTTCTATTTTATGGACATCAAAGGCTATCCGCCGCAGCAGCTCGAATGTGACCAGAAACTCTGGTGGGTACACATCGAAACGCTGATCAGCCTTATAAAAGGTTATGCGCTTACCGGAAATCCCGAATGTCTGAAATGGTTTGAAAAAGTTCACGATTATACCTGGTCGCATTTTCCCGATCCGGAATATGGTGAATGGTTTGGGTACCTGAACCGGAGAGGTGAAGTTTTGCTCCCGTTGAAAGGAGGCAAATGGAAAGGCTGTTTTCATGTTCCGCGAGGATTGTTGCAGGTTTTTAAGACGCTGGAGGAAATGGAAGGCTGAGGCGCATGCGAAAGGAAAGTAGTGAGCGGTGGTTGGTAGTAGGCAGTGTATAAAGGCAAAGGCAGAGGCGAAGGCAAAGAAATTGAATGAAGAATAGGCGCGTAGCGCCGAAAGTATGGTAGAAAATAGCGCCACCCTACCCACCCGCATCTTTGATAAACGCCGAAACGTTCAATTTTGTAGATAATATATTGAAACAAATATTCAGAAAAATGCAAAAGAAAACCACCATGTTGAAACCGCAATACTCATGGACAATATGGGTTTTATTGCTGATTTTGGCAGGATTAAACCCCATACAAGCAGGCAACAAAATCAACATGCTTCATCAGCGTACCATCGGGAGTTTAAACAGTGCCGATGGTTTTGCCGCAAAAGAAGGGGTTGCCGGGGCATTTGCCGGAATTCACAACAACGCTCTGATTGTAGCAGGAGGTACAGCTTTCCCCGAAGGAAAACCCTGGCAAGGCGGAACCAAACATTTTTCTGATGCGATAACGGTTTACCAACGCAATATCGACGGAACCCTGAAACAGATCGAAACCTCTTGCAAGATGCCTGTTGCCACCGGCGAAGGCTCTTCCGTTTCGGTACCACAGGGATTGGTCTGCATCGGAGGACATTCTCCCGATGGCATTACCGATAAAGTTTATCTTCTTTCATGGATTTCAGGACAAGTTTCAGTTTCAGAGCTTCCAACCTTGCCCGCGCCCATGAAAAGTTCAGCTGCGGCCGCTATTGGTTCAAAGGTGTTTGTAGTGGGTGGGGATAATACCGATGGCGTTTCGACCCGTTTTATTATGCTCGACCTTTCGCAAACTGAAGCAGGCTGGCAGGTGTTGCCCGATTTTCCGGTTCCGGTTACGGGGGCTATGGCTGCTGCACAAATGGATAGAGAAGAAATCAGCATACATGTTTTTGGCGGACGAGCCAGGCTGTCAGGTGAAAATACCACCACCTTTTATCCGTATGTTTACCGATACAGGTTATCGGTTGGAATATGGGAACAAAGGCAGGATATAAGGCTAAACAATAAGCCAATGCCATTGGCCGTTGGAGCAGTTGCCCCGGTGGGTGCTTCGCATATAGTATTAGCAGGTGGCGACAACGGATTTGTTTTCAACCAGGTGGAAAAAGCCATTAATGCGACTCTGCAAGGTGATACCACAGCCATAAAAGTCCGTGATTCATTATGGATCAACCATTCTGGCTTCAGTAATAAAATACTGATATACAATACCGTTACTGATGTATGGTTCGATGAAGGAGACTGGGAAGGCATGCCTGTTGCCGTTGCACCGGCAGTAAACTGGGGAGGCAATATAATCATTCCGGGTGGCGAGATAAGGCCTGCAACCCGCACCCCCGGAATTCACCAGATCAGTTTTTCTGTGAAACCGGTTTTCGGTTGGCTCAATTACCTGGTTCTCGGACTCTATTTTTTGGGAATGTTGATGCTGGGTTTCTTCTTTATGAAAAGGGAAGGCAATACCGACGATTTTTTCAAAGCTGGTGGGCGCATTCCCTGGTGGGCTGCCGGCATAAGCATTTTTGCCACCACACTAAGCGCCATTACATTTATTGCTATTCCAGCCAAATCGTATGCAGCCGACTGGCGTATGTTTACCTTCAATATGGCTATTGTTCTGGTTGCACCTGTCGTTATCCGCTATTTTCTACCATTCTTCCGGCGATTTAATTTTGATACGGCTTATGAATACCTCGGCGTGCGGTTCAATCGTCAGGTGAGGTGGCTGGCATCATCCCTGTTTGTATTTTTTATGGTCAGCCGCATTTCGATTGTGCTTTTCCTGCCATCGCTGGCACTGAATGCAGTTACCGGTTTCAGCGTTTACTGGGCAATTATCATCATGGGTGTGGTAACAATAATATATTGCACCAGCGGGGGTGTCGAAGCGGTGGTTTGGGGAGATGTAATACAAGGATTTATATTGCTTACCGGTGCTTTGGTTGCCCTGGTTTTTATGCTGGCAGGAGTTGAAGGCGGATTAAAAGGATTTTTTGAAATATCAGGGCAGCACAACAAATTTCACACTTTCGATTTTAGGTTTGATTTATCGCAGCCAGTATTCTGGGTTGTTCTGGTTGGCGGTATAGCCAACACTCTTATTACATACACCAGCGATCAGAGTGTGGTGCAACGTTATATGACCACCAAAGACGAAAAAGCTACCGGCCGGAGCATCTGGTTAAATGGTTTTCTGAGCATCCCGGTCACCATTATTTTCTTCCTGCTGGGAACGGGTTTGTATGCCTATTACACGTCAAATCCCGAACGAATGGCATTGGCCAATCCCAATATTGATTCGGTATTTCCGCAGTTTATTGTGGCACAAATGCCTGCCGGTGTTGCCGGATTGCTGATTGCCGCCATATTTGCAGCAGCTATGTCAACCCTGTCTTCAAACATCAACTCAGTGGCAGCAGTAATTACTTCCGATTTCTATAAAACACTGGCAAAAAATGCGAATTCAAAACTCAGCATGGGTATTGCGCGCTGGTCGGGAGTGATTGTAGGGGTACTGGGCATAGGAATGGCACTTATATTGGCCACCTGGAATATTGCATCGCTGTGGGATCAGTTTAATACTTTCCTTGGGCTGCTCACTGCCGGCCTGGGTGCCTTGTTTATCATGGGAATCTTTTTCCCACGCATATCTGGAACAGCCGCCCTATTGGGGACTTTCGGAGGAATAACCCTGTTGGTGTTTGTAAAAAACCAAACTGCCATTTCGTTTTTGCTTTTTGGTTTTATCGGTATGAGTTCCAGTATTATTCTCGCTTACTTAATCAGTCTGATTTGGCCAAATCGAAAAGAAATTTCAGGATTTACATGGAAATCACTGGTTTCAAAAACATAAAATTATGCAATTCCTGACTAAAGCTGCATTAAATATTCAGCTTTAATTTTAATTTTGAAAACCATAATCTTAAACAACCTGACAATGAAATTGAAGACTTCAACTTATCTGCAACTCTCGTTTATGATGTTCCTCGAATACGCCATTTGGGGAGTATGGTATGTAACATTGGGAAACTACCTGACATCCATTGGTTTTCAGGGGGCCGAAGTTGGCAAAGCATACAGCACAATGGCATGGGGATCAATAACTGCTGCGTTTTTTGTGAGCCTTATTGCCGACAAGTATTTTGCCGCTCAAAAGCTTACCGGGGTACTTCATCTGGTAGCCGGGCTGCTCATGTTCTGGGTTTCACAGATACATGATCCAACTCTTTTCTTCTGGGTACTTTTGTTATACATGATGTTTTATATGCCTACCATTGCCCTGACCAATGCCATAGCATTCAGGCACACACCCGAAGCGGGCAAACAATTCCCCCGTATCAGGGTACTTGGTACCATAGGCTGGATTGCAGCTGGCATTACAATAAGTGTAACCAATATTGAGTTAGGGCCCTATCCGATGATCATTGCAGCAGTGTTGTCTCTCCTAATGGGAATCTATAGTTTCACTCTGCCCGACACTCCGCCTAAAGCAACAGATGTAAAAGTGACGGTAAAAGACGTGCTTGGAATTGACGCATTAAAGTTGATGAAAAACCGTTCGTTTGCAGTACTGATTATTTCAACGCTGCTGATTTCGTTACCGTTTGCCATGTACCACCAGTTTGCCAATATGTCGATGAACGAGAGCGGTCTGACCAATGTGGCCGGGATTATGACCTTAGGACAGGCTTCTGAAGTTATTTTTATGATCCTGATGCCTTTCTTCTTTATCAGACTTGGGATTAAACGGATGGCCCTAATGGGAATGTTTGCATGGGCATTGAGATATTTATTATTTGCTTTCGGGAACAATGAAGAACTGGTTTCATTCTTTTACATTGGGATTATCCTGCACGGAATCTGTTTCGATTTCTTTTATGTTACGGCACAGATTTATGTGGATAAAAAAGCCCCATCCGATCTTCGCGCAAGCCTTCAGGGTTTCCTTACATTTATTACCTATGGAATTGGCTGGTTACTTGGAACCAATATGAGCGGATGGCTTCTTCAAAAATACCAGATTACCAATGAAGCAGGGATAGTTGTAAACCATCATTGGATAAACATAATGATGTACCCTGCATTGATAGCATTAATTGTTGCCACTGCATTTATGATCCTCTTCAAACAGGAAAAGGAAAAAATTGAAATAGAGAAAAGCGGGATTATTTAAAAATCGTTTTACCTGGTTTCAAGGTAACTTTTCAGAAATTGTTGCGATAGCTCATCCGAATCGCCATATTTTGCACGGAGTTCATCCAGTTTTTTGTGCAGCATCGCCTGAACTTCGGCATAAGCCGGGTCGCCATATATGCTTTTCATTTCATTGGGGTCTTCCTGAAGATCGTACATTTCCCATTCGTCCACATCGTAGTAAAAATGGATAAGCTTATACCTGTCGGTGCGGACTCCGTAATGCCGTTTAACCATGTGTACCGAAGGGTATTCGTAGTAATGATAATAGATTGCATCGCGCCATGGAACCTTTTTGCCCGAAACCAGTTTTCTGAACGATTCTCCCTGCATGTCAGAAGGAGCTGGGATTCCTGCATAATCGAGGAGGGTTGGCGCCAGGTCGAGGTTCATAACCAGTTCCTTAATTTCGGTTCCTGGTTTGATTTCTTTCGGATAGCGCACCAGCAAAGGAGTGCTAAGCGACTGCTCATACATAAACCGTTTGTCGTACCAGCCATGTTCACCTAAATAAAATCCCTGGTCGGAAGTATAGACCACTATTGTATTTTCGAGCAAGCCGTTGGCTTCGAGATATGCCATTACCTCTCCAACTCCATCGTCAACCGATTTGATGGTTTTCAGGTAATCGCGAAGGTAGCGGTGAAACATAAACTTAGCCAGCTCACGGCCTTCGGGCATTTCTTTCATAAAAGCTTCATTGCGGGGATTATACGAAGCACGCCATGCAGCCCGCTGATCTTCATTCATCCGGTTGATATCGCGCATGAAATCGGTAGGTTCGCCGGTGTAAGGATCGTTCTCAAATTTCATATCGTGACCCCAGCGCATGTGACCAACAATCTGCATTTCCTGCTCTCGTGCTGCTGAACCACGGCCTTCGTAATCATCAAAAAAGTTATCGGGAAATTCAAATTCCACATCTTCCAGATAATCAAGATATTTCGTTTCGGGCAGCCAGTTGCGGTGGGGAGCTTTCTGATGGTAAAGCAAGCAGAATGGTTTGGTTTTGTCGCGCTTATTTTCAAGCCAGTCGAGGGCAAACTGAGTAGTCAGTGGGGTGCAATGCCCTTCAAACTGTTTGCGTTCCCCGTTTTCGAGAAAAACAGGATTGTAATACTCGCCCTGACCAGGTAAAACAATTGAATAATCGAAGCCTTGGGGGATACCATCAAGGTGGATTTTTCCCACAAGCGCGGTAGCATATCCGTTTTGCTGCATCAGCTTCGCGAAACTTGGCTGGTCCCAGTCGAACTTGCTATGGTTATCCACTTTTCCGTTCAGGTGGCTGTATTTCCCGGTAAGCAACACTGCACGGCTTGGCGCACAAATAGAGTTGGTAACAAAACTCGACCGGAAGATGGCCCCTTCGCGTGCAAGCCGGTCGATGTTGGGTGTTTGTAACAGGTTGTGCCCGTATGCGCTGATGGCCTGTTGCGTATGGTCATCGCTCATTATAAACAAAATGTTGGGGCGTTGAGTTTCATTCTGAAGTGGCCCGCAGGAAACAAATCCGGCGCTTATGGCCAAAAGTGCAGCCGATTTTGGAATAATGGTATTCATTTTATTTTTTGTTTTAAGTCAGGTAAATCTTAATCCATTCATTTACAATGATAAGGATTTAATTTCATTTTCACTCAGTGCACGGTCAAAAACTGCCAGTCCTCCGATTAATCCTTTAAAGAAATTTCCCATTCCCGACTTTAATAAAACTGCCCCGACAGTAAAGTCAGAACCGTTATTCCCCATACCATCAGGAAAATAATATGGATTCTTCGTTTGGACAAGCCCTTCAGGATACCCTTCAAAACCTTTGGTGTTTCTTATTAATTCAGGTTCACGGGACTCGAACACACCGTTCAGATAGGATTTTATGTAATGTCCGTCGTAGGTGAATGCAACGCAACTCCACTCCTCAGCATTCACGGTTTGTTTACTGGCCGAATAATCGATGGAATATGGAAAAGGAGGGGTTGGCTTTCCTGTCCATGAAATATGGCCGCATACCTGATCTTTTCCATTATAGTGTGGAAGCGAAACAAACAATCCATATTGCCTTTTGCCCCCATCCTGATATTCGTTCCACATCCCCCCGATAAAACCGGTTTGCGTACCATCCTATTTGATCCAGGCCATTACTGTCACTCCCTGGCTTTTTCCGTGAATATTCAGATTACCGGTCGTTTCATTCGATAGTGAAAGAAAATTGTTTCCTTCAAACAAAGCAGAGTATCTCGACAAAGGGCCTTCATTTACCCTGCTGATTTTACCTTTGGCTTCGGTTAAAGGGTATTTATCATTAACCACCGATTTTCGTGTTTTTCCCGGTTTCTCGCTGAATGTCCATAATGCCACTATATCGGTGGTTGATTTTATTTTTTGATGTAATCCATATCAGGTTTTAAATAAGGCTGACCACACAACATATTGAAAGAAAGGGTTATAAAAAAAGTTGCCAAAACTGATCTTATCATCTGCTCTTGAATTTTATTTGGACATAAATTTTAATTCTGAAAATAAACAGGCTCTTAATGTTATTTGTAAATCTCCATATCCCATGCCGGATAATGCATAATACCTTTACGATTGCCAAAAGACACATCGTCAAGTGAAATTACCATTTTCTCAAAATTGTCTTTTATACTTTCAAGGTTTCCAAACTCTCTTTCGATTACTTTCTCATCGTTTAACATATAGGTTACCTGTACATATTTTGTAGTTCCCCCTTTTTTTACTACAAAATCAATCTCCCTTGTCCTTTCAGAACCTGTATAAATGTCATATCCATTTCTTTTAAACTCCAGAAAAACAGCATTTTCTAACAGATAGCCGAGGCCAGGTTCAAACCCGGGAAACAATATATTCCTGAATGATAGGTCGTTGATATAATATTTACGTGTGCCACCTATTATTTTTTTTCCTTTCATATCATAGCGGAAAACCTCGTGCATCAGGTAGGTTTGTTTGATATATTCAATGTAGGAAGATACTGTATTGTAGTTGGTTGTAATTTTCAGGTTCAAAAAATAGTTCACAATATTTTGTATTGATACCGGATTTGAAATATTTTGAACCAAAAATGCAAAAAGTGTTTCCAACAGACTGGCATCCTTTATCTGATTTCTCAAAACGATATCCTTCAGGAGTATTGTATCTTTTAATGCTTGCATATAATTCTTCCGGGTTTCTATATCAGGTAGGTTAAATAATTCAGGCAATGCACCACCTGTCAGATACTCTATAAATGTGGACTTCTCAAGTATTTTCCCTGACACATTACAATACTCCAAATATGAATACGGATAAACCTGAAAAGAAACATAACGGCCTGTTATTAAACTTGCCAGTTCACCAGAGAGTAATTTTGAGTTTGAACCTGAAATAAACACTTCGTATTCAGAGGAATAGTCCTGTGAATAAGAATTAATCACCTTTTCCCAGTTATCAACCAGTTGGATTTCATCAAAAAACAGAAATACCTTTCCGATGGGTTTTATATTCCCGAGATACAATTTGATAATATTATGCAAATCAGTATGGTTTCTGATAAAATCAAAATCAGCCATTTCTTTATTGATGTACAATATATTGAGAGGATTAACCCCGGAATTATGAAGATGAGAGATCAATTGCCGCATCAGATAACTTTTACCGGTGCGCCGCTGACCTGTAATGACTTTTATTAAGCTGTTCCCAATAAACGAACTTAGTTTATTGAGATAATCAAACCTTACAAATCCAACTTTTACCGGTTGGTTATCCCAGAAGTTGTATTTTCTTAGTATGTTGACAACATCGTCCAATTGCAATATTTTTAAACGCGTTTAAATTTTTTGCTAAAATTACAATATTTTTAAACGCATTTCAATTTTTTGCAGAAATAATATTTCTCTTATGCCATTTTTCAACGGCTTCTTCCAATTTTTTCCGGTCTTCAGGATCATCATCCTTCAATACCAGATTATTTTCAAGTGTGATGTCTTCTTCACGGGTAGTATTGAAGCGTACCGGAGGAACACCATCGGCACAGCTAAGAACGTTCTCTTTTACCAGGTTGGTGGTTGCCCTGTGAAAACGCAATGGCGATTTTGCAATGTTGTAAATGATATTTTCGGACACTGTTACATCGGTGGTTCCTACGTCGAGGAACATACCATTGCTTTCGGCCCTGCCGGCGTTGAGGGTTACATCGTGGATCAGGTTACCGGTAATGGTACTTCCCGGTTGGAGCCCGAGCATATAAATTCCACCCCCATCGCTCAGCACCTTCATGATATGATGGATATGATTGCCTTCGATATGGTTTTCACGGCAAGGTGTGGGCGCAGGGCTCCACTCCCATCCCACCGAAATTCCCGTGTATGGCAGGTCGAATATGTGATTGTTTTTAATCAGGGTTTCGGCAACAAAGCCGCACCAGATACTTACCGCACCATAAAATTGCCTTCCACATAAAGTAATGGTGTTGTTCAATAGCGTGTTGGCCGTTGCCACCTGATGCGGCAAAGTTTTCCACCAAACTTCACCGTTCACTTTCCGGTCGCGTCCATCGCCCAACATAATGGCATTGCCCGAAATATCTTCGAAGTGGGAGTCTGCTACTGTACAATTTGACGAACCCGTTGAAAACCAGACTCCCGAACCTCCCAGTTTCGAAAAGGAGCAATTCCGGAAAGTGACATTATCAGCTCATTGGGCATAAATGGCTGCCGGCACCACCGCCCATCCTTCGTATGAAGGGAGCGGATCGAAATGGCAGGCCTGAATCCCGGCATACCCTTTTTCGGGGATCATCCATGCACAATGGCTGAATGAAATGCCTTCAAATGAGATATTGTTTACGCTTTCAAACTCTGTTCCTTCCAGGACAACCAGGTGCGGCCCTGTTACAGGTATGGTCACATTTAATTCTCCGGGTTCCAAACCATCGGGCAACTTCAGGTATAGCAATTTTTCAGAAGTATCGAAAAACCACTCACCCGGTGCATCGAGAAAGGCAATATCGTTTTCGAGAAAATACCGTGGATTCTTCTCCCAGTTATCAAGGTTGAAAAAGTTAAGACCTTTTGCTCCAATGGAATCCACAGCAGTGATCCTGTTAAGGTTATAATCAATCATGGCTATCGGGATCCGGGTAATGGCCCAGTCGTGAAGCAAAACCAGTTCTACTTGTTGCTGACTATGTGGATTAGGAAAATCACCTTCGAGGAAACAGAAATTCGTTCGCCGGTCGGCGTCAACCTCTGCCACACGCAGATAACTATCATTGGGGTGCCTGGCCCGGGTAAATCTTTTCCCGTTTACAAAGAGTTCACGAAAACTTGTACCCACGAGTTCATCCGGAATATTGGCAACCCATAGCCCAGATTGCTCCTGAACCCACCCTGTAATTTCGATGCCTCCCGAAATTTCCGGATTTGCGCCTTTTCCGGCTTTGTAAGTGACTTTTAAACCGTTGTTTCCGGAATCGTCGGGGTTAAAATGTAAAGTTTCAGGAATAAAATATTTCCCATCAGCCAGATAAACCGTGATGTCACCATTCATTCCATTGGTCAGTTCAGTCCTCACTGCCTGCTGCGCTTTTTGTATAGTAAGGAAAGGTTTGGCTTTGGTGCCCGGATTCTGGTCGCTGCCATTTAGCGATACATAAAACTCCCTGCTTTAACACCCTGACATAAATACAAGGAAAATGATGAGATACTGTAAAGTTTTCATTGTCAGTTTATTTTATTCAGTCCATACCGATACTCCGGCAGGCGGAATAACATCGCTGCCCATCAGAAATTTCTGGTTTTGCGATATGGCTATCTGATAAGGCTTATCGGAGTAGTTTACTCCTACCCATAATCCGTTTACCCAATCGATGATTACCCCGGGAGGAAAGTTTTTGAAAGTAATGGATGCCCTTGTAAAAACATCTTTCACCACATCGCTCTCCAGTTTTTTATCGTTGGTGATAACGCTGAGGTAGGTAACGCTGCCTTTGCCAAAATCCTTGCGGGTGCCGGCAATCTGGTCTTTGTAAAACTGGTCGCCGAACACAGCCAGTGGTTTTGCATCTTTTATAGTCAGGCCTTCGGCCCATGTATTCCAATTATATTCCTGATTGTTGAAAATCACTTTGGCGGTTTGCGAAGGGGGCAAATTGTCGAAAAACTCAACCTGTGCGCCAATAAGGTCAGCAATA
>JBBIHB010000041.1:21996-29437 GCA_037447215.1 Bacteroidales bacterium | reverse complement strand
GCCTTTATATCGGATGCGTTTACTCACCTTCGGTGATTATTACCGTAACCGCTATGGAAAAACCGTTGAACTGTTGGCCGGAATCTGCATTATTCTTACGTATATGTCATGGATAGCTGCTCAGATGGTCGCTTTCGGCATTCTTCTCAACGCTCTGGCCGGCTGGCCTGTATTGTACGGAATCCTGACAGCGAGCGTGGTGGTTACATTATATACCTTTATTGGTGGTATGTGGTCTGTTTCAATTACCGATTTTCTCCAGATGGTATTTATCCTTATTGGCCTGATTGCTGCATCGCTCGAAATTTTCAGGATTGTAAATTTCAGGGATGCTTTTACATCAGCACCCGATGGTTTTTTCAGGTTTTACTCTGAGCCTGGAACCGTAAATGCACTGAATTATTTTGCAGCCTGGATTACCATCGGACTTGGATCAATAGCCGGACAGGATGTTTTTCAGCGGGTGATGGCATCGCGATCTGAAAAGGTAGCTGTCTGGTCGTCGGCAACAGCAGGGATTATGTACCTGAGCGTGGCCATGGTGCCATTGATGCTTGCACTGGCGGGGCGATATCTGATGCCTGGATATGTTGAGTCGCATACCGATACACAGTTCCTGATCCCGGCGCTCATATCGGAATATACATCCCCATTGGTACAGGTTCTCCTGTTCGGTGCCCTGCTTTCGGCCATTCTCAGTACGGCCAGTTCTGCCCTTTTGGCGCCTTCAGCAATTTTGGGGGAGAACATCATAAGGCCGCACATAAAGTCATTATCCGACAAACAACTGCTTCGGATTTCACGGATTTCGGTACTCATCATTTCGGCCATTGCATTGGTGATGGCCATACGCCGAGGCAATATTTATGAACTGGTAGGCGAAGCTGCATCAGTGGGGCTGGTTTCATTGTTTGTTCCCCTCACCGCCGGGCTGTTCTGGAAAAAAGCCAACACCAAGGGAGCTATTCTCTCCATTCTGTCAGGTTTAATGGTATGGATAGTTGCTTCATGGATTGGAACAGCCGTAGAATCCATTCTTTATGGGTTGGCAGCCAGTACAATAGGGATGTATATCGGAACAATACTAAAAAAGCTTTCCAAAAGGAAAATTTGAACAATCAAACGGCTTAAACTTTATCATAGTTTAAATGGAACTCAAAACTGCGAACTTCTGAGTTTTCCTTCTTTCCACCATGTTTCAGGCACCACCTTCCAGTTGTTGCGCGGCTGCGGCGAAATGGATTTTTGCTTGTCGAAATAGCCAATCAGCATCGAACGGATATCGTTTTCGGAAGTATAAATTATCCTGTTGTTAAGTTTGGAATGTTCGATGCCCGCTCCTGTGGTCAGGTGTCCGCCGCCACCACTTCCCCGGTAAGAATTTATGGCCACTTTATAAATTTTCGATTCTGTAAAGGGTTGCCCGTTTTCCATTCCGGTGATTTTTACCCTTTGACCCACCGGTTTGCTAACATCCACTTCGTAAACTATTCCGGCAGCAGAGTCAAAATTGAAAGATGGATGGGTAAGGCTCAACAATCCATGACTATTTACTATTTCTTTACCATCGGCACCCTTTCTGAAATTCAGGAGGTGGTCATTTGCGGAGCTCATCTGGTTAAACCATAAACCATAGGAATATTCGAGAAAATCTTTTACCTCTTTACCGGAAAGCTCCATGATGTATAGGAAGTTTTCGTACCTGTAAAGCTTAAACAGATCGCTTACCTGTAATTTACCGGCTTCGAGATTTTCATTCACCGTGAGTGGGGCTGTAAACGATATATCAGCCCCGGTTATTTTTAATTGTACATCATGTATCAGATCGGTAAAAGCCGAACTGCCAAACAAACCTTCCCTGGCCGAAAGAGAATGGGTAAGGTTTCCTACCGGTTTATTGGCAAACTTCCTGATTGCCTTTATGTCTTTCCCGAACTTTTTTACATACGTAGTTGATGGCGGTGTATTTTCCAGTGAAACAACCTTTCCTCTTGCATCTGTCAATGCATACTTGCCATGTCCGGTAGTACTGAAAACAAGTTCGGCGAATGCTAAGTTTCTGGCCGCATTTCCCGGATTAATAATCTGAACCTGATGACCTGCCACATTGGTAACAATTTCAGCACGTGGCCGGTGATCGTGCCCCAGGATAACCAAATCCAATCCCCTAACATTCACTGCCGTCTGGTTCCCGGCGTTTTCGGGAAGCAAATGTATTACATCTGAAGCCTGCCCCATTCCGGTGTGAAAAAGGCCGATTATGGCATCGGGTTGGTGGTGCTGCCTGATATGTGCAACCCAGTATTCTGCCGATTCTGCTATGCCTTTAAACTCCAGTCCCGGCCACAAAGTTTGAGGCAACCAGCCAGGCACCCCCGGGGTAATTAAGCCAAGAACTGCAATTCTGATTCCTTCCCTTTCTATTATTGTAAAAGGCTCAAAGGCGGGTTTTCCGGTGTTTGTATTCAGGATATTTCCCGCTAACCACGGAAAACCGAATTCGCGCTGTAGCCTATAATACACTTCGGGTCCGGCTTCAATATCGTGGTTGCCAACAGTGGCCGCATCAAACTGCATATGGTTGAGCACCCTTGCAAAAAGATTTTGCCGGCTTTTTTGCACAAAATTGGCATAATAAGCTGCCGGTGTACCCTGTATCAGGTCGCCGTTGTCGAGTAATAACAGGTTTGCAGCAGTGATTGCCCTAACCGAATCGACAAAAGTTTGTACCGATGCAAGCGATGTGGCCCCGGGTTTATCGTTCAGGAAATCGTGTGGGAACAATGCCCCGTGAACATCGGATGTAGCAGCAATCCTAATGGTGATTTCCTGTGCCGAAATGTTGATAATCCACGAAAAAGTCAGAATGAACAGAAATGGTATTCGCATAATATTTTTGTTTCGTAACATGTAACAGAACTACCGAAGCAATATCCTGCTCCGGAAGAAAATTTATTTCCGGCAAAATTAACCCCCTTTTTTATCTTTGCCTAACATTTCTGATAAATCAAAATAGATGAAAGATAAAGTTGTTTTAATAACCGGTGCATCTTCGGGAATCGGCGAAGCTTTGGCGCGAAGATTTGCCCGTGAAGGGTCAAAACTGGTATTGGCAGCCCGGCGTATTGACCGGCTTATATCCCTCGAAAATGAATTGGCAGGTACCGAAATATTATCGGTGAAAACCGATGTGGCAGTGGAGGATGATTGCAGGAACCTCATTGAACAGGCCATCAGCCGCTTCGGGAAGATTGATGTGCTGATTAACAATGCCGGTATTTCAATGCGGGCCATTTTTGAGGAGGTTGAGCTGGATGTAATCCGCAGGTTGATGGATGTTAATTTCTGGGGAACTGTTTACTGCACGAAATATGCCCTTCCGCATTTGCTGAAATCAAAGGGGTCGGTAGTAGGGGTGATCTCCATCGCCGGCCATGTGGGTTTACCAGGACGAACAGGCTATTCGGCTTCAAAATTTGCCGTGCGCGGCTTCCTCGATACCCTCCGCATCGAAAACCTCAAAAAGGAATTGCATGTGATGGTTGTGGCTCCCGGGTTTACCGCTTCCGAAGTTCGAAAGGTTGCCCTGAATGCCCAAGGCACCACACAAGGCCAATCGCCCCGCGACGAAGCTAAAATGATGTCGGCTGAAGAATGTGCCGACCATATTTACAAAGCCGTTGTAAAGCGCAAGCGACAATTGATCCTCACTTTTGGTGAAGGAAAACTCACCGTATTTCTCAATAAATTCTTTCCTGCACTACTCGATAAACTTACATATAATCATATGGCAAAGGAACCCGATAGCCCGTTCAAGTAAGATTAAATGCAGAGGAAAAGACTAAGGCAATGACAAAGGAATGCCCCAGTGGAGCGAAATCATTACAGAATGAGGCATCTTTCTTTTACTCACGCCGTTGATCAGGGCTGAAAGATTGTTATGAAAGAGAATAAAGCACATAACACCGAAATCATCGTTGATTTTTTAAATACGATTTTCGATTTACTATTTTCGTTACTGACTAAACGACATTCGGCCTTGCAAATTTCATCGATATTAGTAAAACTTATATCAATTCAGCATCTGCAAATTACCATTTGGAGTACAGGTGCACTCCCGAATCGGGGTTTAACAATTCTCCACTGACTTCGCTTAAACCTTTCAACTTTAACCTTTTTTCAACAGGACACATCAGGTTGCCAAACCTTCGAAAATTTTCTATTTTTATTACTTCATTGAATGAATCATTAAAAACCAGTATCATGAAAAAATTGATCCTATTCTCTATGATGGTATTCCTCACAGGGAACACATTGATTGCACAACCTAAAATTTGGAACGAAACCGAAGCACAGAAAACACAAAGGCTTAAATGGTGGACCGATGCCCGCTTCGGGATGTTTATTCATTGGGGGATTTATGCCATGCCTGCCCGTCACGAATGGGTGAAAAATCAGGAAAGACTTACTACAGAGCAGTATCAGAAATATTTCGACAATTTCAACCCCGATTTGTACAACCCGCGCGAATGGGCAAAAATGGCCAAAGACGCCGGAATGAAGTACGTGGTTATTACTTCAAAACATCACGATGGCTTCTGCCTTTTCGAGTCGAAATTTACCGATTACCATGTAGGAAATACCCCTTACGGAAAAGATTTGCTGAAAGAATTCGTGGATGCTTTTCGCGCCGAGGGTTTAGGCATTGGTTTTTATTATTCCCTTATCGACTGGCATCATCAGCATTTTACAATCGACCAGGTTCATCCTCATCGAGTAAACAACAAAGAAGAATACAACAGGTTGAATGTAGGGAAAGATATGTCTGTTTACCGGCAATATCTAAAAGACCAGGTGAGGGAGATTCTTACCAAATACGGGAAGATAGACATCCTTTGGTTCGATTTTTCATATCCGGGCGAAACAGGTAAAGGGCGCGACGACTGGGGATCGATGGAGTTGCTGAAAATGGTCAGGCAGATTCAGCCGGGAATTATCGTGAACGACCGGCTCGACTTGAAAGACGTTCCCGGAGGTTGGGACTTTACCACTCCCGAACAGTTTAAGGTGCAAAGCTGGCCCGAGGTGGACGGCAAAAAAATCCCGTGGGAAACTTGCCAGACATTCTCCGGTTCGTGGGGTTATTACCGAGATGAGCATACCTGGAAAGACAATAAGCAATTATTGGTACTGCTTATCGAAAGTGTCAGCAAAGGAGGAAACCTTCTTTTAAACGTAGGCCCAACCGGGCGTGGAACCTTTGACCACCGGGCAGTTAAGGCACTCGCAAATATGGGTGAATGGATGAAATATAACAACCGATCGATCTACAACTGCACACAGGCCCCCTATGAGTTTGAAACGCCTGAACATAGTTTGTTGACTTACAACCCGGTAACCAGAAGGTTGTATATTCACCTGCTCGATTATCCACTTAACAATTACCGGCTTCCGGGCATGAAAGGAAAAGTGAAATATGCACAGTTCCTGCACGATGCTTCCGAAATTCTCATTACTGCCCCATACGGACACCATATACAGGGGAGCATTGCCACCGAATACGACCTGAACCTCAGGCTCCCAATAGTAAAGCCAAATGTTGAAATTCCGGTTATTGAACTCTTCCTTGAATAAGATACTTGTTTTATGCTATATTAGCCGCAGCACATTAAATGTGTTTTGCGGTTTTTTTTGATGTATAATAAAACATTTGAATGGCTGAAATTTGGAGAAGACCTGATGGCCCGGTATTTTCATTGGCACCCATGGAGGATGTTACCGATACTGTATTCCGTGAGGTGGTAGTGACTATGAGTGTGCCTGGCAGTTTGCAGATTGTTATGACTGAATTTGCATCGGTCGAAGGGTTAAATCATCCGGTGGGGCGAAAACGTGTGGCCGAAAGGCTGGTTGTCAATAAATCGGAGCGGAAACTATTAAAGGAACTTAATATCAGACTGGTAGCACAGATATGGGGTCTCAACCCGGATATCTATCACAAAGTAACCCGTTGGATAACCGAAGAATACGATTTTGATGGTATCGATATTAATATGGGTTGTCCGGTGCGGAAAGTGGTTAAAACAGGCGCCTGTAGTGCATTGATCGGACAACCTCAAAGGGCGGCCGAAATCATCAATGCCGTAAAAGCAGCCACTCATTTGCCGGTTAGCGTTAAAACCCGCACGGGAATTTCGCGGCACGAAACCGACAAGTGGATACCGTTTTTATTAGAGCAAAAACCTGCTGCCATTACCCTTCACGGACGGACTCAAAAAATGCAATCAGAGGGCGAAGCTGATTGGGGGCAAATCGCTCTGGCAGTTAAAATACGTAATGAAATGGGTTCTTCAGTCCCGGTTCATGGAAACGGTGATGTTTTATCCCTTGATCAGGGATACCAGAAAGTGTCAGAAACAGGGGTTGATGGTATAATGGTTGGCAGGGGTATATTCCATAATCCCTGGTTTTTCAATCCTTCCAAAACGGAGGCTTCTATGAAGGAACGTATTGAAAAGTTATTATTCCATACCCGACTCTTTGAAAACACCTGGGGGAGAAAGAAAAATTTCAATATTCTGAAACGCTTTTATAAGATTTACCTGAACAGTTTCCCTGGTGCTGCACAAATGCGGGCCGAAATAATGGAAATAAAGGATTATGAAGAAGTTTACCGTTATTTCGGCCGACTGTTTTAGAGGTTGTGCGACTGAAAAATGATATAGCCGTATACTCCGAAGCGCAAAATCCGGGTCAATGCTGCGAGCAGGTAATTTCGGGTTGAATAACCAGATGACCCAACTATCAGGCTGATAGCAGAGTAGGGCAGTGGGGTGGCCGCTGCAACAACAATCAGGAAAACACCAAATTTCCGGACTTTGGGGAACAGGTTGCTGAAGAACTTCCTTTGCAGAAATCTGAAATAAAGTCTCCGGCTCAGGAGTTTCCCGATCAGGAACATTGCATACCCTGCTGCATACGATACTGTGGCAAAAAATGCAACATTCATGAAATAATGGCCGGTTCCAGCTTTATGCAAGGCCCAAAGCATAAAAAATTCGGGTGGGATAATTCCGAAGAAAAACTCCGAAGCGAAGTAGATCAGGTAAATCCATATTGGTTCTGAATAAAGCCTTTCGAGCCAAACTTCGGGATTGTTTTTATAGCCCAGTTCAACAAAAAGCAGGTACGCTCCCACAATGAGCGCTAACCAGATCAATCCCCTTCCTAAGTTGATCAATAAAAACCGGATACGTGGAAAATTTTTCATTTGTACAAATAACCTTCGCCAGCAAATATAGGGCATGTGGAGCCCGGTTATTCGGTAAACTTTAATTATTTTTTGTGGTTTACGTATGTTTCCAACCACTGGTCGGTTTCCCAAAGCATATGCATAATCGATTCCCGGGCAGCATATCCGTGGCTTTCATGAGGGAGAACT
>JBBIHB010000041.1:0-21975 GCA_037447215.1 Bacteroidales bacterium | reverse complement strand
AGCGTTGGAATATCGCTCGCTCTGCATGGGGAAAGTACCCGAATTGTTATCGGCCTCGCCATGAATCAGCAATATCGGGGTTTTGTTTTTATGGGCATTCATAAATGGAGACATGGAATTATATACTTCGGGGGCTTCCCAGTAATTGCGCTCTTCGGATTGAAAGCCAAAAGGCGTAAGTGTGCGGTTGTAGGCTCCGCTCCGTGCAATACCTGCAGCGAATAAGGTGGAGTTCGTCAGCAGGTTGGCGGTCATAAATGCCCCGTAGGAATGGCCTCCCACTGCGATTCTGTCCCTGTCAATGTAGCCCAGTGCATCCACTGCATCAATAGCTGCTTTGGCATTGGCAACCAATTGTTCCAAAAATGTATCGTTAGGCTCCTTGTCTCCTTCTCCGATTATGGGGAATGCAGCATTGTCGAGAATGGCATAGCCCCGCATTACCCAGTAAATGGGTGAACCATAATTGATTGAAGTAAACTGGTGAGGCGAAGTGGTTACTTGTCCGGCACTGGCCGCATCCTTGAATTCGCGTGGATAGGCCCACATCAGCATGGGCAGTTTCTCCTTTTTATTTCGATCGTATCCGGTGGGAAGATATAAAACAGCTGAAAGATCAACTCCATCTTCACGTTTGTAGGTAATCAGTTCTTTATAAACATTTTTAAGTGTTTTGTAAGGATTTTCGAAAAAAGTGATTTGTTGTGGAGCAATTTTCCGGATAATATTCCTGATATAATAATTGGGGAATTCGTTGGGCGATTGTACACTGATAATAATAATACCGCGTTTCAGATCGGGTGCAAAAACTACCTGTTCGTAAGTTGATTTTCCGTCGGCCTCCCATAGCCTTTCAGTTTTTTTTGTTTTGATGTTTAAACGGTCGATAAATGGCTTTGGTCCTTCATCGGAATGTCCCGGGCCACTGAGAAACAGGTTATTGCCATCAATTTCGAGGACAGTCCCGCCCCATTGGTTGCGGGTAGTCATAAAATTGCCTGGATCGTTGTAATTATCCTGATAGTTGCGGTCGCTGATAATCTCAGGCTTTTTTGCCGCATCAGAAGGGTTGAAGAGGTAAGTTTTGGTGTTCCGGTTGTTCCACCATCGGTCGTAAGCCACAGCAACCTGATCGTTGCCCCAGGTAATACCTGAAAAACGGTTGAGTGTTTTTATCAAACTGCGTGGATTTTCTGAAAATGGGGCGGGCCATTCAAAAACCTCGTCACGGAATTCGACCTGATTGGCCTGATCGCCTTCATCGAGGGCAACCACATAGTTTAAGGTAGCTGGTTTATCGCTTCTCCAGCCTATATTGCGGATACCTTTCTGGGTTGAGTTCATCCCTTTCGGAAGGTCTTCGAGCAAAGGATTCTCTGAAATTACTTTTACCAGCCGGGCATCGCTGGTGTAAACGGTTGTTTTCGACGGAAACCTGTTGTAGGGTACCATATATGAGTATGGTTCATGTATTGTGGTTACCAGAACATAATTTCCATCGGGCGCAATGTCGATATTGCCATAAATTGCGGTACCAAGCCAATCTGTAAGCTGTCCTTCAAGATTTACCTTTTTCAGATCAGAACGGGCAAGTTGTGTGAAATTAAATTCGTCAGCTTTATCCTGAAGAAGGTCAGCATATGTGCGGTTTTGTGCCTCGGTGCCGGTAGTAACCGAAACTTTTGGCCCCCTTGGCATATTCGTGGTTTTGTCAATCAATGGTTTTTTATCTCCCGGTATTGTTTTTATCAACAACTCGTTGCTGTTGGCATACCAGGTAAAGGTACGGCCAAGGTTCGCATTCAATATGGGTTGGGTTAATTTTGTTGCTTTTTCAATTGAAAGATCGAGGACCCATAGTTCAACACCAGATGAAACCGTATTCGTAAATGCGATTTTCTGCTGGTCGGGCGACCAGGAAAAATTTGCGAGCTTCGGATTTTTGTGCAACCCGATAACAGGCCGGGGTTCTTTTTCGCCTGATTTCATTATACTGATACTGGTCGAGTAGGATGTCCGGCTTGCCGAATTGGTTGCCGGATTTATCCGAAGTCCAGCCAGCCTGATTTCGGTTTCGGCCAATTCTTCCATACTGATATATCTTGGGCGGTGTGTAAGCACAATATTCATCCCATTGCGGCTAATCATAATCGATGGTGGCATTGGGGCATCGGCAAGTTCAATGATTTCTGAAGGCGGTAACTGGTAAGTAATATCGAGTTGTGAAAAAATCGGTGTGGTGATTGCGGAAATAATCAGCACAAATAGCATGGATTTCTGTACTTTCATTGTATAATGCTAAAAATGGTTAAAAATTAAAGACTAAAAATAGAATTTTGCATTTAATGATTAATTGATTTTTGATGAAAGCCGTCAAAAATGTTCTATTAAAACTGAACAGTTTTCAGAAAGGAGCGTAAAAGAAGCGTTGTTCCCCGGCAAATTAAGGAAGTGCCAATCCATCATTTTCATCAAAATATTTATCTATGGTTTCAGATTCAGATAAGGTAGCTACCATGTTATTTCTCAGGTTTATTGGTTTTAAGAACCGGAATGGGCAATGCAGCAAATGTACGAATCGCAGTCGGGGATGAGTTATCCCGAAGTTGTTCAGTTTTTTAAACTGCTCGGGACTTGTGGCGGCCCTGGTTGCAGTTTCCGTCCCGATTTTGGTCTATATGTAATTTTTGTGGTATGGGAAAGCTTCGTCATTTCGCGGAAAAGTATTCATTCTTAAGTTTTTTCTGATTACCGGGTTCATAGTGTTGAAAACATAACGTTCTTTCAATCGCCCTTATTATCGAGGGGATACTGGTACGGATTTCAGAATAAGCGATTCAATAAACCTGATCTTTTCATTTCAAGGATTTGCGCCATTACGCGCAGCAATAAAATTCATTTAACTGCCCCTGTTCTGGAGTGTGGTGCCACAAATCAGCAACGAACACTTGCACGCCGGTGGAAAATTATTTTCGAAAGGTGTGGGAGAGTATCCTATTTTTGAATTAGCTACTTTACAATTGGGAAAATGAAGAGTATATGAACAATTTTGCCAGCCGCAATACCCATTTGTATGCCATAAAGCTAACACGAGAGCGGAAAGGTTTCAGCGAAGAGATGTTTGCCCGCTTTCATCCATTCCTTACGGAAGGCTCATGAAAAGGTTTTTCACTTTAGTACAATTCTTTTTTCAGGTTTCAAGCGATACAAATCTTGCCATGTTGCGCGATACTTCGATTCTATTGTAAATCGATTTCATAACCCGGAAGTAAAGTTCTTCACCAAGAACCAAATCTTCGATGCCTGCATCGATATTTGGATTGTCGTTTACCTCAACCAGATATATTTTTCCTCCAATCTCTTTCAGGTCAACACCATACAATCCGTCGCCAACAAGCGCCGATGCTTTAAGTGCTGTTTTCAATACCCGTTCAGGAACCTGGTTTACCGGAACCGACTCAGTATTGCCCCAAAGTTCGCCGGTGCTGATTTCCCAATTACGGATTTGCCAGTGGTCTTTTGCCATGTAATATTTACAGGCAAATAGGGGAGTTTGGTCGAGCACGCCAATCCTCCAATCAAATTCAGAAGGCATAAACTCCTGCGCAATAATGAGTTCCGATTTTTTGAATAGTTTTTCGAGCGACAGAAGCATTTCATCCTGCGACGAAACTTTGGTTACACCCAACGAAAAAGCGCTGTCGGGCTGTTTGAGTACCATCGGATACCTGAAGTTTTTAAGCTGCGATTTCTTGAACGATGCTTTTATGAGTACCTCTGTTTTTGGCATTTCAATTCTGTTTTGTGCCATCCTCTCGTTGAGGTATATTTTATTCGAACACCGCAGTATCGACCATGGATCGTCAACAACAACAAGTCCTTCGGCATAGGCGCGTCGCGCAAACTGATAGGTATGGTCGTTTACACTGGTCGTTTCCCGGATAAACAAAGCATCGTATTCACCTAGCGATTCGTAATCGTCTTTGGTGATAAAATCGACATAGAAGCCGATATGGTTTGCCACATTTTTGAAATTCCGCAATGCGGCAGGGCACGATGGCGGGTTCATTTCGTTGGGATTTACCAGTATGGCCAAATTGTATTTGTAATGTTTAAGCCGGGGTTTCTGAAAGCGTTTTTTCGCGAAATATACCGAAGCAAATTTTCCGATTTTTTTCATATCCGTTGCCTCAATTTTGTCAATACTTACTGGTTTTACTTTTTGAATCAGCCAACGGTCTGTTTTACTGAATTGGACTTTCAGTAAAGGTGTTTCAAAAAGAAGGTATAGCTTATGCCCCAGCGTTCTGAATACCGGATCTACTGTTTGTCCAAAATATATCTGTAGGTTGAATTTGTTTTCCTGGATTTTTTCAAGCGATTTCTGAATCAATTCGTCAATATCATTGGCAATGGCCCTGACCACCGATAAATTTCTGAAATCGCGAATGGTGGTAACACTCGGAATCGCCCTGTGTTCGCGCGCCGAAGCAAGTAGCGATACATAATAGCCCATGCTTTGGTAACGGTAGCTGCTGCTCAGGTTAAACACCCTAAGGTTTCCCGCAGTTTGAAATTCCTGGTCGGTAAGGTAGGTTTTTGCCGATATAATCCTGACATCCTCAATGTTTAATTTCCATTTACCCGGATCGTCCATTACTACAACATTCGAAATCAAATCATTCCTTTTGGCCCTTGAAACAACAAAGCGCATCCTCAGAGCATCTTCTCCTGCCGTGTAATAGTTTTCGATTTCGTGGGTAACTACAAAACCGGCTTTCAAGTACCATTCGATCAGCTTTTCATCTTTCTTTCTGGCTTCAAGGATTATTTTCTCGAAACCCCTGGCTATTGCCTGGTTGCAGGCATGGGATAGAATCTTATGGCCGATTCCCCTACCCTGAAATTCGGGTAATACGCCAATTGAATATATCCTCATGGTCCTTAGCCGGGTATGCAGTATCAGTACCCCTGCCAAAAGGTTTTCCTGTTCGGTGGTTTCTTCTGCAATCCAAACTTCCTGTGTGGGGCTAACGAGGCTTTTTTGTAGCATTTTTCGGGTGCTCTGCTGGAATACAGGGAAGCACGTCCGTTCGACATGTTCTAAAAAAACAAGATCGTTTTCTGTTGATTTTCTGATATTTATGGGCATTGATTCCGATGTGAAAAACGTCGCCAAATTAAACAGAAATTCATTCGGTTATACTTTGCAAACGAATATTATTATTCAGGTTTCTGAACGATTTCTCCTATATTTGCCTTCATCAAATAACGGATAGATGAGCGATCGACCATTGATATTTGTAACCAACGATGACGGGATCCATGCCAAAGGCCTTCATGAGTTGGTCGAAGTGATGCAACTATTTGGTGAAGTTGTAGTTATGGCTCCCGAAGTGGCCATGTCTGGTATGTCCAATGCCATAACTGCTGATTTTCCCCTACGGGCAAACAAACTTTCGGAGGAGAATGGGCTAACGGTTTATAAATGTAATGGAACCCCGGTTGATTGTGTTAAACTCGGGTTCAACCACCTACTCAACAGGGTACCCGACTATGTAGTATCAGGTATCAATCATGGAGCAAATTCTTCAATAAGCGTCATTTACAGTGGTACTATGGGAGCTGCCATTGAAGGTTGCCTGCATGGGGTTCCCTCCATAGGTTTCTCGTTACTCGATTTCAGCCCAGATGCCGATTTTTCCAAAGCAAAAATTTATGCAGCCCGCATTTTTCAGTCGGTAATGGAGAACGAACTTCCCCGCTTTACCTGCCTAAATGTGAATATCCCGATGGGAACCCCCAAGGGGATTAAAATCTGCAGGCAAGCCAGGGGAAAATGGGTCGAAGAGTTCGATAAACGCACTGATCCGCATAACCGGAACTATTTCTGGCTGGCTGGCTCGTTTCAGAATTTTGAAGAAGATGCCAAAGATACTGACCTGTACGCACTGGAGAAAAACTATGTTTCGATAGTTCCGGTAAAAGTGGATATGACCTGCTACGATTCGCTCGAAGAATTGAAATCCTGGAAATTCTGATGGGAAGAGGAAGACAGAAAAAATATGATAAACTGTCGTTCGGGCTGATACTGGGTATTATTATTCCACTCCTGATCTATTTTGTCATATATTTTGTCCGTTATTCAGATGTGCCGGTCGAAGCCTACCTGCAGCAGCTATGGAAATTGAAAGTAACATTTAAGATTCTCAGCCTTTGTGGTTTTGCCAACCTTTTGGTTTTTTTCTGGTTTTTCAGGAAAAAAATGGATAAAGCAGCCAGAGGAATTATTTTCGCAACATTTTTATACGCATTCTTGTTCCTAATATTCGAAATAATTTGAAATATTTTCTCATAGCCGGTGAAGCATCGGGCGACTTGCATGGGGCAGCCCTTATGGAAGCGCTCAAAGAAATGGATGACAATTCGGAATTTCATTTCTTTGGCGGGGACCTGATGCAACAGCAGGGTGGCACTTTGTTGAAGCACTATCGCGAGATGGCATTTATGGGTGGCATTGAGGTACTCATGAATATACGGACCATAAAACGAAATTTTACCTATTGCAGAAAGGAAATTATCGGGTTTGCACCCGATGTCCTGATTCTGATCGATTATCCCGGGTTCAATATAAAAATTGCAGAATTTGCCCACCGAAACAATATTAAAGTTTTTTGGTTTATTGCGCCAAAAGTCTGGGCATGGAAAGAGTGGCGGGTAAAAAAACTCAAAACGTTTGTCGATGAATTGTTTACCATTTTGCCTTTTGAAACAGATTTTTTTGCCCGGCATGGGATCAATGTCCATTATATAGGCAATCCTCTTTGCGAGGCCATAGCAAATGCAAAAGAAAATTTTCGGTCAAAGGAATATTTTCATACTGAAAATGGACTCGATAAACGGCCAATTATTGCATTGCTTTCCGGAAGCCGGGTACAGGAGGTAAAATATATGTTGCCGGTTATGACGCGCCTTGCAGCCGATTTTTCCGATTATCAGTTTGTTATTTCAGGAGCCCCGTGTATTGATGAAGCCCTTTACCTGCGATATGCCAAAGTTAAAGGCCTTAAAATCCTGACAGGCCAGACCTATGAATTGCTTCACAATGCTCATGCTGCCCTTGTAACATCGGGCACCGCTACACTCGAAACTGCCTTGATAAATGTACCGCAGGCAATTCTCTACAAAATGATAGGCGGGAAATTTTTTTACCGTTTATTCCGTTTGATTTTTTTAAAGGTGAAGTTTGTTTCTCTTCCGAACCTTATATTGGGTCGTGAGGCTGTGAAGGAGTTTGTAATGGACAAAATGAAATATGGCTATGTTAAACCCGAGTTGGAACGGTTGATCAACAACGATGATTATAGAAATGAAATACTAAATGAATACAAACGCCTAAAGCAACTTTTAGGCAAGCCAGGAGCTGCAAAAAGAGCTGCCCGGATAATGTATGGATTACTGACCAGTTATTAATAAAGGTTTTAAATAAAGTTATCGAATGTATAGTTTATACCGGAAAGAACTGAAACAATTTTTCGGATCGTTGATCGGATATCTTGCCATAATTACCTTTTTGCTGGTAAGCGGTTTGTTTTTGTGGGTTGTCCCCGGCAATTTCAATATCCCCGAAAATGGTTATGCCACATTGGAGCCATTTTTTGCGTTGGCTCCCTGGTTGTATTTGTTCCTGATCCCGGCCATCACCATGCGCTTGTTTGCCGATGAGAAACGGAGCGGAACTATGGAAACTTTATTGACCAGGCCATTAACCGATTTTCAACTTGTATGGGCTAAGTTTTTGTCGGCTTTAACGGTGGTGCTTTTTACACTGATTCCCACATTGATTTATTATTATTCTGTAATTCAATTGGGAAACCCGACAGGTAATATTGATTCAGGCAGTACTTTAGGGGCATACTCAGGACTTTTCTTTCTGGCAGCCATCTATATCGCCTTAGGTTTATTTGCATCGTCAATTACCGATAGCCAGATCGTTTCTTTTATCCTTGCCTTGGTACTTTCATTTGTTTTTTATACCGGATTCGAAATTATTGGAACTGCCGGAGTACCTTACGGATTAGAAAAAACACTTACCTGGTTAAGCATTAACGATCATTATTTATCGGTAAGCAGGGGGGTCATCGATGGGCGCGACCTGGTTTATTTTACAGGAATGACTTTCCTTTTTCTGTTTGTAACAATGCTGATGATCAGAAAAAGACGCATAGGCAATGGTAAATTGAAAAAATGGGCTGCATCGCTTGTTGTTCTGGTTATTATTCTTTTTCTGGTTTCAGAAAATACGCGGCTGAGGCTCGACTTAACAGCCGACAAAAGGTATTCATTGGCCGAAACTTCGAAGCGGATTGCCTCCGAAATAACTGAAAACATTACTGTGGAACTATTTCTCGCCGGTGAGTTGCAGCCTGGTTTCAGAAAATTGCAACAGGCAGTGGCCGAAAAAGTAAAGGATATAGCAAAGTATTCGGGAGCTTGGGTAAAACTGGTCATTACCGATCCATATCAAGCTGTACCTCAGGCACAAAGGGCAAAGTTTTTCGAAACCCTGGCTTCAAAAGGGGTCCGTCCCACCGATGTGAGACAACAAACTGCACAGGGTACCATAACACGCCTGATTTTTCCGGGAGCCATCCTCAGGTTGGGAGGAAAAGAGACCGGGGTAAACTTTTTAAAACAAGCACAAGGTTTCAGCGCAGAAGCAAATTTGAACCATTCTGTTGAAAGTATTGAATATGAGCTTATTTCGGCAATTCAAAAGTTAATGGTCGATGTAAAGCCATCAGTTGTTTTCCTGCAGGGGAACGGCCAGCTTAACCGTTGGGAAGTACTTGATTTCACCGAGTCGTTAAGAGAGGTTTTTGATATTGGGTTTATTCCGCCATCTGAATTAAGGGCTATGAAAATTTTGCCACGCATCCTGATAGTTGCCGACCCGAAGGAACCATTCAATGAAGCCGAAAAATTTGCACTCGATCAGGCAGTTATGAGTGGGACCCGGATAATGTGGTTGATTGATCCGGTTCAGGTTAGCCTCGACAGCTTGTCAAGGGGGCTGATGACCCTTGCCTTTCCCCGGGATATGAACCTGAATGACCTGTTTTTTCAATATGGTGTCAGACTAAATACCGATCTTGTTCAGGATGTAGTTTGCTCACAGATTTTTGTAAATACAGCACCT
This sequence comes from Bacteroidales bacterium, assembly GCA_037447215.1. Lineage (GTDB taxonomy): Bacteria > Bacteroidota > Bacteroidia > Bacteroidales > Prolixibacteraceae > UBA1413. Next base: position 12,776 of record JBBIHB010000041.1, on the reverse strand, counting down.
GCAGGGAACAGACCTGAATTTACACCTCAACCCTGGTACTATTCACCTTTGCTGACACCGTCCGACAAACATGCTGTTAGCCGTAATGTAAATTTTATCCAATCAGAATTTGTGTCGAGTATCGACACGGTGGAGGGAACCGGTGATATCCGGAAAACGGTGATTCTCAGTTCTTCGCCATATGGCCGTAATGTCAGGACTCCGGCTGCTGTCAGCCTGTCTGTAATTGACAGTCCTCCTGCCCGGGAGCTTTTTAACAAGGCTTTTATTCCAGCTGGCGTCCTTCTTGAAGGAAGTTTTAAATCGGTATTCCGCAACCGGTTACTCGATAACCTTGGCATCCCGCCATCGGAAGTGATACCGCAAAGCCCGGAAACAAAAATGATGGTTTTTTCGGATGGAAACTTGATTGCAAATAAAGTCAGGTACATCGCAGGGGCGGACCCTGATATACTGCCCCTCGGTTATGACAGGGTTTCGCAGCAAACATTCGGTAACAGGGAATTTTTTCAGAATGCCCTTCAATACCTGAACGATGACGATGGAATTATGGAGCTTAGGAACCGGACATTAAAATTAAGGTTGCTCGATAAGGTAAAAATTAGTGAAGAGCATCGATTTTACAGTATGCTCAATACGGTAAGCCCTACCCTGTTGGTTGTTCTTTTTGCATTGATTTATAATATGTTACGTAATAAACGATTTAAGGTTAATAAATACTGAAAATTAGATGTCCAATAAATCGGCTGTTTACACTAAAGTTTGTATATTCGTACCTTTCAATCGGTGGTCAGTTGTTTGTATTTTAGGTATAACTGACTGAATGTAAGCAGGATTCATAAAATTAGACCAGATAAAATAACGAAAAAATAATTTATATGAAGTTTGTAGTTTCAAGTAGCGAGCTCTTAAGTCATCTGACTGCGATCAGTAAAGTAATCAGCAGTAAGAGCACCATGCCAATTCTGGACAATTTTTTGTTTCAGATCAGCGAAAATCAGCTCACCATTACCGCTTCCGATGTTGAAACAACATTAATTACCAACATGGAACTCGATAATGTTGACGGTGAAGGGTTAATTGCATTGCCAGCCAAACTATTGATTGATACCCTTAGGGAATTTCCTGAACAACCACTTACTTTCCAGGTCGATACTTCAACTTTCGGGGTACAGATTTTTTCCGAAAATGGTAAGTACAGTATTGTAGGTTACGATGGTGAAGATTTTCCTGAAATGCCCACGATTGATGAAGATTCAGGAGCGTTGGTAATGGTTACACCAAAATCGCTGCAAAAAGGGATTGAAAAAACCTTGTTTGCTACTGCCGATGATGAATTAAGACCGGTAATGAACGGTATTTTTGTGGAATTGAGGCAGGATTTTATGAGCTTTGTGGCATCCGATGCCCATAAACTGGTGCGCTACCGTCGTCTCGATGTTAAAACTGAAACCGAAGCTTCGTTTATTCTCCCGAAAAAACCGGCTGCATTGTTGAAAAACCTGTTGCCAAAACAGGATTTTGAAGTAAAAATACAGTTCAACGCCAAATTCGCTTTTTTTACATTATCAAATTACAAACTGATATGTCGCCTGGTTGAAGGGAATTATCCATCGTACAATTCGGTAATTCCAGTCAACAATCCCAATACAATGACCATCGACCGGCTGGCTTTTTACAATACCGTGAAACGTGTGTCGGTGTTTGCCAATCAGGCCAGCAACCTGGTGAAACTTTCACTCACCGCATCGCAGGTAGTTGTTTCGGCTCAGGATATCGATTTCTCCATTTCGGCTGTTGAAAGGCTTGCCTGCGAATATGAAGGCGAAGACATGGAAATTGGCTTCAAATCAACTTTCCTGCAGGAAATCCTTGCCAATATTCCTTCAAGCGAAGTGAGGCTCGAAATGAGCGACCCATCGCGAGCAGGGCTTTTATTGCCCGAAGAAAAAGAAGACGATGATGAAGACGTGCTGATGCTTCTTATGCCAATGATGATCAATGTTTAAAAAGATCAGTTACTCAGGGCAGGGGTTTTTTGCTGACAACGTTTTACCGACAGGCAAAAAACCCCTGAATTTTTTATAACCTGTTTAATGTCACGAAATAAATTCATTAATAATGAAACTTAACTTAAGAAATGCGCTGGTTTTTCTCGATCTGGAAACTACCGGAATAAATATAGCCAGCGACAGGATCGTAGAAATTGCGTTGCTGAAGATATTTCCCAATGGCGACGAAGAAGAAAAAGTAATGCTGATCAATCCTGAAATGCCTATACCTGAGGCAGCCACAAGGGTTCATGGAATTACCGATGAGGCTGTAAAATCAGCTCCAACTTTTAAAGAAGTTGCCAAAAACCTCGCAAAGTTTCTCGAAGGTTGCGACCTGGCTGGTTTTAACTCAAACCGTTTCGACATCCCTTTGCTTGCTGAGGAATTTCTACGCGCAGGGGTGGATATCGACTTCAAAAAGCGTAAATTTATCGATGTGCAGGCAATTTTTCACAAAATGGAAAAACGAACCCTTGCCGCTGCCTACAAATTCTATTGCGGACTCGATTTGGTTGACGCCCACAGCGCCCTTGCCGATACAAGGGCAACATACGAAATTCTGAAAGCCCAGCTCGATCAATATCAAGGGGTTGATTATGAAGATGGCAATGGAAAGGTTACCCAACCCATTATAAACGATGTGGATAAACTCAGTGAGTTTTCATCGTACGACCGGAATGTGGATTATATGGGGCGTATAATTTATGATGAGAATGGGGTTGAAATATTCAACTTCGGAAAGAATAAAGGAATGACGGTTGAAAAAGTTCTGCGTGAACAAGCCAACTACTATGGATGGATCATACATGGCGATTTCCCGCTTTACACCAAAAGGGTACTGACACAGATATATATCAGGCTTAAAGAAGAGGGCAAATTATGAAGATAATCTGTATTGGACGCAACTATGTGGCACATATCCGCGAACTGGATAATGAAGTACCCGGCGAACCTGTTTTTTTTATGAAACCCGATTCTTCGCTGTTGCGGAACAACGACCCATTTTATATCCCCGAATGGACCAACGATGTACACCATGAAATTGAATTGGTACTCAAAGTGTCGCGCCTGGGTAAGGGTATTGAAAAGAGATTTGCACACCGTTACTACAATCAGGTTGGATTAGGTATCGATTTTACAGCCCGTGATGTGCAAAACCAGTTAAAAGCTAAAGGTTTGCCGTGGGAAAAAGCCAAAGCCTTCGACAGAGCTGCGGTAATTGGTTCATCATTCTTACCCAAGGAGTCGTTCAGTGATATGAAAAATATTTCATTCAGGCTCGAGATAAACGGGAATACGGTGCAGGATGGCAATTCAGGCCTTATGATATATGATTTCGATGACATTGTTTCCCATATTTCAGAATTTGTAACCCTGAAAATTGGCGACCTGATTTACACCGGGACCCCAGCGGGTGTCGGACGAGTAAATCCCGGCGATCACCTCCAAGGCTATATCGGCGATCAGAAATTACTCGATTTTATGGTGAAGTAGCCTTTTTATCTGATAAAATTAATGTCATTTATAGTAATTTTTTCAACATCGTGGGTGAAAATGGTTTTCATGGAAGGGTTTGATCCCTGAAATAAACATAATCAGAGATGAAATTCCGGCTGACACTTTTATACTAATATTACATTATTGAAATAAACCGGCTATGACGACATTAAATGAAATTAATGAATTCCTTGCCCAAAAAAAAATTGCCATTGCTGGGGCATCACGCAACCCGAAAAAGTTTGTAGGCATAGTATTTACCGAACTGATGAAAAAAGGATTTGAACTTTATCCTGTAAATCCGAATGCAGAAGAGATTAAAGGGGTTCCCTGTGTCCATTCTGTCAGCGAGCTACCCGTTAATGTTGAAAACCTGTTTGTGGCCACACCAAAACCCGAAACGTTTTCGGTAGTTCAGCAGGCTATTGACAAAGGGATTAAGCGAATCTGGATTCAACAAAGCGCCGACACTCCCGAAGCAGTTGAACTGGCTAAAAAGAACCATGTTTCAGTCATCTATGGGAAATGTATCTTTATGTTTGCCGAACCTGTCAGCGGTGTACATGGTTTTCACCGGTGGCTGACCAAACTTTTCGGAGGATATCCAAGGCAAATCAGTTTGGCTAATCATCAATAGCCTGGCCAACGAGAAGCCTGAATTTCCAGCCGGTTTGATCGCTGGCATTTTGGGTTTGCTTCATAATTACACCAATTACCTGCTCCTGTGGGTCGGCAAAATACTGAGTGTTAAAATAGCCGCCCCAGTCGAAAGTACCGGTGCTGCCAATACCTCCTGCATCCTGTCCGGCAGGGTTAACCACACCGAATGCAAGCCCATGGTATTTACCAGGTCCACCCCAAAGATTTCCGGTCTGGTTTCCCATAATCGACTGTACGGTTGTACGGCTTAATATTCTGATACCATTCAACTCGCCGCCATTCAGGTACATCTGCAGAAAGGTCGCATAATCCTTTGCCGTACTGCTTAATCCGGCGCCCCCTGAAAAAAATTTCTTTGCTCCTTTTACCGGATAGGCGGGGTCGTAAAAGGTTACAGGAAAGGGTTCCCATTTCCCCTTTCCCGGTCGTTGGACAGTTACCAGGCGGTTGGCTTTGCTTTCGGGAAGGTAAAACCAGGTTTCGTTCATGCCCAGTGGTTCGAACAACCGCTCACGCAGAAAAACATCAAACGGTTTTCCTGACACCACTTCGATAAAATATCCCAGCACATCAAGGCCTTCACTATAGGTATATTTCTCACCCGGATTGTGGTGAAGGGGCAATCTGGCCAGCTTTTTTACACTTTCCCCGATGGTTATATTTTCGGTGGTAAACAAATCGGTAATCCCTGCTTTTCTGTATATCATACGCATCCGTTCGTCACCGTCGATGACGCCATATCCAATGCCCGATGTATGGGTAAGCAAGTGCCTGATAGTAATTTCCCTGACAGCCGGCATAGTTGTGTAGGTTGTATCGGAATAACGGAATGTTTGAAGCACCTGTGGATACTTAAATTCAGGAATGAATTTTGAAATGGGATCGTCGAGCTGAAACCGGCCCTCTTCCCATAGCATCATAACAGCTGTTGATGTTATAGCTTTTGTTTGCGAAGCAATCCTGAATATATCGTCGGGTTGCATTTTGCGGCCTGCCTGGTTGTCGGCCATGCCAAATGCCTTATGATAAACAATTTTCCCATTGCGGGCAACAAGTGCCACTATTCCGGGAACTTCGCCGTTTTCGATGGCTTCGCTGCACATACGGTCAATCCGTGCAAGCCTTTCTGACGACATGCCTACACTTTCGGGTGAAGCAGGCGTTAAGGGAGCCGATTTTTTTATCGATTTTGTCTGTGCTGAGGTTCCTAATACCAACAGCACAGCGAAAATATATAACAGATTTTTCATAACCTATCTGATTAATTAGTTGGTAAAATTATAACTTTTACCCTTTCAGGCTAATCTCATCAAGCATTTTATGATTAAGAATTGTAATCTCTTTTCCGTCGAGTTTTAATATCCCCTCTTTCTCGAACTCTTTAAGAAACTTAACCGTGCTCTCGGCCGAAATGGAGGCAAAGTCGCCAATATCCTGACGGGTCAGGTGCTGAAAAACTTCTTCTTCGAGGAATTCGGGCTGCGACAGGTAGAGCAGAGCAGAGGCCAGCTTACCCCTCATCTGCTTGTAAGAAAGGTTTTTGATGATTTCGAGCAGGTAAGTTTCGTGACGTAGGTTTTTAGCCGTTATACGCATGGCGAAATTGACATTTTCGCGCAACAGGTTTTTCAGTGCTTCCTTGTCGATCATGCTTATTGTAGATGTTTTTACTGCTACAGCCGAATACCCATAAACATTATCCCCGAAAAGAATAGGAAATGCCAAGAAATCGCCCCGGTGTGCCAGACGGATATTGATCTGTTTATTGAGCCCTGTTTGCAGGTATAACTTTACAAGTCCGTCGATTACATAAATCACATGGGTGGCAAACGCACCCTGCTTCAGGAGGTTTTCTCCTTTTTGATATACAAGCTGTGTGCGTTTTTTATCTATCTGTTTCAACTCTTCGGGGAAAAGCTCCCTGAAGCAATCAGGCGATCCGGGTATCAGCCACTGGTCGGTCTCGGTTTCTTTCCGTACCATACGATAAAGATTTTTCAGCAAAAATAGGAAAAATGAAAAAAAAGAAAGGAGAAGTAAAAAGGAAATGGCTGAAGGTGGATATTGAAGTGACCATTACCCGGTTGGCCCGTTTGTACTTGCTCAATAATTACAAAGTCAGTCAGATATGGCAATAACAAAGGATGGAATCATCATTGATTATTCACTTTTATATATTGACTTATCATCCGGCAGTAAAAATCCTGTAAAATAACAATCTGTAAACTGAAAACCTTCAACCTATAGAATTTGATTCGGGAATTGGTGTGGCGTACTTTTGTAGCGGAATTAAAAATTTGTTCACAATATTAAAAAAGAAATGTATAACGCAAAAAAATAAATTGATTATGAAATTCTTACAGACAAATTTACATGAGATTGAAACAGCTGCCGAATTGCAGAAAATGATTAATGAGAATGAAAATGTGATGGTGTGCTGCGGTCGTATGGGACCTATGTGTATTCCGGTTTATGAAGTTATGGAAGAGATTGAAGATGAGTACAGCCACGTGAAATTTGCGGTTATGGCTTTTGATAGTCCCGAAGCACATGTTATCCGCGATGCACCTGACTGCCGGGGTTTTATGGGATTGCCTTTCACCATGTATTACAAAAACGGAAAAGTTGCCAAAGCCACATCGAGCATTCAGAACTACAAACAGGTAACTGCAATTTTGAATGATACGTTTGCCGGAAAAGCTGATTGAGTGTCAGTTATATTATTCAGTTGACAGTTATTAAATAAGGTGAGAGAGCAAGGGAGCGAAAGGGAGATGGGTGCAATTAGGTAGCCCCGATGTTGCCAAATAGCTATAGATTGGGGTAAGGTTTCCTTTTCCACACCGTTGCTCAGGGATTAAATGATGAGCTTGGGGAGTATTTGCTTCAAAATGCTTTTTGCGATCCATCAGCTGACGGACGATTTGCTAAACTGGCTGTTTGCAGGGTACTACCTGTATTATTGATACAATGCAGCTGTTTTAAATAATTGAAACACCGAATTATCTATTTGGATTACAGAATTACACCCAATTTAATAGGGGCACAGTATCACGGAACAACACAATAAAAGAATTACCATGCAAGATACATACGACATAATAATTTTAGGGGCTGGGGCAGCTGGTTTGACGGCCGGAATTTATGCCTCAAGGGCCAGGTTGAAAACCCTTATACTGAACGAAGGTGCTGTGGGTGGCCAAATGGTGCTTACCCACGAAATTGCCAATTATCCGGGTGTTGAAAACATCAGCGGATATGCCCTTGCCAACATCATGAAAAAACAGGCCCGCGATTTTGGTTGCACCATTAAATCGAATGTGAAAATTTCGCATTACCGATTGGATAGATTAATCAAAGAAGTTGAGCTGGAAGATGGTAGATTATTCAGGGCAAAAAGTGTAATCGTTGCTCCGGGCGGAAGGCCCCGTCCTTTGGGCATTCCCGGTGAAGATGTTTTTAAAGGAAAAGGAATTTCCTATTGTGCCACTTGCGATGGCGATTTTTTTACAGGAAAGGAATTGGTGGTGGTTGGCGGAGGTAATTCAGCCCTCGAAGAGGCTGTTTCACTCACCAAATATGCCACAAAAGTAACCGTTATTCATCAATTCGATCATTTTCAGGCTTTTCCACACGCTATAAAGGAGGCTCAGGAAAACACGAAAATCAGTTTTATTATGGAATCTGAACTTCGCGAAATTTTTGGTAATGGAAATGTGGAAAAAGTGCGGTACGAAAACCTGAAAACCGGGGTATCATCAGAGTTAAATGTTGATGGTGTGTTTGTGTTTATTGGTTACCTTCCCAATACCGAATCGCTGAAAAATGTTTTGCAATTGAACGAAAGGGGTGAGATTGTTGTTGATAGTACCATGAAAACAAATATACCGGGCGTATTTGCTGCTGGCGACAGCATTACAAAACGTTATCGCCAGGTTACAACCGCCGTAGCCGATGGGACAATTGCCGCTCTCAGTGCAGCGGAATATCTGCGTAATTGATTGGATTATGAAAGAGAAACTGCAATTTTTTCCAATAACCCTTTATGCGGTTGTGATGGGACTTACAGGTCTCACCATTGTGTTTCACCGTTTTTCGGAAATCAATATTGTGCCCCGGGTTTTCTACGAGGGTAATCTTTACTTTATTTCAACTTTTTTTATTCTGATTTCTATCGCTTATCTGTTAAAGGCATTTCATTATCCGCAACAGGTAAAAGCCGATTTTAACCATCCCATCAGGATAAATTTCTTTTCTGCAATTTCTATCAGCTTTTTGCTTTTATCAATTGCCTATGTCCCTATTTTGCCCCGGTTATCGGAATTGTTGTGGTGGATTGGGTTAACGCTACATACTCTTATGATGCTGCATACCATAAGTTTCTGGATTCAGCACAATTTTGAGATACACTCCATGAATCCTGCATGGTTCATCCCGGTTGTAGGAAATATAATTGTTCCGGTTTCTGGGGTAGAGTTTATGCCGGCCACATTTAATTTTTTCTATTTTTCGGTTGGGTTCTTTTTTTGGATTGTATTGTTCTCAATTTTTCTGAATCGGGTAATTTTTCACCATCAGATGCCCCAGAAGTTTATGCCAACATTGTTTATACTGATTGCTCCACCAGCCGTGGGATTCATTGCATATTACCGCATCACTCAAAGCTTCGATATGTTTGCACAGTTTATGCTGATGATGACTTATTTTTTTCTGGCTTTGTTGGTTTTTTTGAGGAGAAATTTCTATAAAATTACTTTTTACCTTTCGTGGTGGGCCTTTACATTCCCACTGACTGCGGCAACATTGGCCTCACTGATGGCGTTTCACCTTGCTCATCAAATGTTTTACAAAATCATGGCTTTTATTCTGATGGGTATTTCTACTTTTGTAATTGCCCTGGTAACCTGGAAAACAATAATAAAGTTAAAAGCAGGCGAGATTTGTGTTAACGAAGATAAATAAATAAAAATCAATATAATGAAACAGGAAATTAATCTTGAATGGCTCGAAAATATGGCCTTTAAAACTGTTGTCAACGGTCATGAACTAATTTTAGATGTGAGTGAGGAGGGCGGCGGACAAGATCGTGGTCCACGCCCGAAAATTCTTATGATGGTCGCCCTTGCCGGATGCACCGGTATGGATGTGGTATCAATATTAAGAAAAATGCGTGTCGAATTGGAAGGATTCAACGTGCGGGTCGAAGGGGAATTAACCGATGAGCATCCGAAGCACTACACCAGCATGAAGGTAATTTATGAATTCAAGGGGAAAGACCTTCCGATGGAGAAGCTCGAAAAAGCTGTCAGCTTATCAGAAGAACGGTATTGCGGAGTAAGCGCTTCATACCGCAAAGCAATGGGTATCACAACCGAAATAAGGGTAATTGAATAATCCTTACATTATGACAACAACATTTATTATTGTTGGGGTTTTGGCTGTCGCACTGGTTGCCTGGATTGCCTATTCCTACCGGAAGATGCAGAATGCACCCGCTCCTGCTGATCTCCCTAATGTGAAAAACCTGACCCAGAATAATTTTAAACAAAACGTATCGGGAGGGCTCATCCTGGTCGATTTCTGGGCTTCGTGGTGTGGACCCTGTAAAATTATTGCCCCTGTACTAAACGAAATTGCAGACGAACAGGAAGGAAAACTCCGTATTGGTAAAGTTAATGTGGATAATCAGCAAGCCATTGCAGCAAAATACAAAGTCAGGAACATTCCAACCCTGATCCTTTTTAAAAACGGAAAGGAAGTAAAACGGATAGTGGGCGTTAAGCCTAAAAAAGCCCTGATGACCGAGATTTCTGAGTTTATGTGATTAAACGCCTATTCGCCTGATCATTTCGATGCACATCCTGCCATTATGGTAGGGACATTTCCATGGACTGACTTTTGATGCCGGCCTGACTTTCAGGCCGGGGCCAATCAAAGAGTGCCACTCGCCATGTATATGGTCAACCTGATATTTTTTGATGAATTCCCAGACTTTTAGGGACCATTCCCTGAACTGTTCATTCCCTGTAAGTTGCCAGGCATTGTAAAAGCCAACCACCGCTTCGGATTGAGGCCACCAGTGAAAGTTTTTATCCCAGTGGTCGCCGTCCGATTCGTTGTATAAGCCACCCGAAGGATCAATTGCTGCATTTCCGACAGCATAGGCCATGTTAATCAGGATTGGTTTAAGCGTTTCCATCAATTGATTATTGTGTATTACCTCAGCTGCTTCCCATAAAAGCCATGAACCTTCAATGTCGTGCCCAAAAGAAATTGCTGAGGATTGTACCGACCAGTCGGCATCGAAAAAGAGGTGAAAATGGTGGTTTTCGGGGTTGATAATATGACGGGTAAACATATCGAGGATATGGACTATCTTATTTTTCAGCTCGCCGTCGGGGTATATCCTGAAAAGGTTGGTATAAGCTTCGAGCACGTGCAGGTGCGTATTCATCGATTTTTTGGTGTTATCGCCTGCTGGAGTGATGAAATCACGTGCAGGGTCGGTCCAGTTGGCAGCTTTTGCTTCAAGGTAGCCTCCAGATACCGGATCGAAAGCAAAACGCTCCATCAGCATATACAATGAAACAGCCAGTTCTTTCGACCGTTTATGATTAAATGTCCGCGCATATTCACTCAAACCATAAATGGCAAACGATTGGGCATAAAACTGTTTGCTACTGTCTTCTATTGCACCGTTTGGATTGACCGACCAGTAAACCCCTCCATATTCCTTGTCCCAGAAATTTTCGGTTAGGATCCGGTAAGCTTCATCGGCAATCTTTTGATATACTGCCGTTGGATACAACTGGTAAGCTGCTGAAAATGTCCAGAGGATTCTCGATATAAGGACCACGCCAAGGGCAGCTTCGGGATTTGGAACCTCGTTTTGGTCAATTAATCCAATGAAGGTTCGCCCCTGTGGATCGTAAACCCTTTTTACCCAATAGTTCAGGATATTGTCGGTGAGTTCGTTTTCGAATTCTTTATTCATTTTAAACAAGTTTAAAGTGTTTTTAACTCCGGATCCCGCCCCGGAAATACAATTCCTGTTTCCCTTCTGATTCGGTCAAGGGTTGCCATCATTTGAAGGGTGAAACCGAGGGGCATCATATCACTTTCAGTTTTGCCGGCATCGAGGCATTCCATAACATGGGCTGCTTCGTACTGGTAACCGAATCCCTGTGTCTCGAACGAGAGGGTATCTTCATGGTTTCCTTCTTTCCAGACGGTAAGGGTGGTTGGCGCCATCCACCTCCGGTTCAGGCCGATCGAACCGCGCTCGCAATTGTATTCGGTGGTCACAAACGAATAGGTTGCCAGGCTCGAATAGAGCGAAGCCAGTTCTCCTCCTGTATATTTGAAAATCATGGCAATACTTTCTTCGGTTCCGGTGTCGGCGAAAGTGGCAAGCGCTTTAATGCGGTCGGGAATACCCAATACCGATAAGGCTGCGAACACGGGATAAATACCAATGTCGAGCAGGGAGCCTCCGCCTAAAGACAGGTTGTACAATCTTTTTTCGGGGTCTTTCGGAGCGTTGAACGCAAAATCGGAGCGCACCACCTTTAATTTACCCAGTTCTCCGGATTGAAGAATCTCAAGGGCTTTGATAAACGATGGTTGAAAACGTGTCCAGAAAGCTTCCATCAGAAAAACACCTTTACGCCGTGCAGCTTCCACCATTTTCAGGGCTTCAGTGTAGGTCAGGGTAAAAGCTTTCTCATTAAGGACTGCCTTGCCGGCATCGAGACACATCATCACATGTTGGTAATGATGCGAGTGCGGAGTTGCCACATACACCACATCCACATCCGGGTCGGCCAGCATGGCTTCATAACTTCCATAAGCTTTTTCAAATCCAATTTCAGAGGCAAACTCCTTAGCTTTGGCAAGGTCCCGGGCAGCAGCGGCATATAGGCGCGCATTGGGCAAAAGTTTCAGGTCGCTGCTGAATTTTCGGGCAATCCTGCCACAGCCTAAAATGGCCCAGTTATATGTTTTACTCATATAATAGATTCTTTTCAATCAAACTGTTAATAGATTGAACACTGGCAGCCGACCGCAAACCGTCCCCAGGTGTATTCATACAATAATCCACTAGTCTGTCAACGGTTGAAGTAGCTACATGCATCCGGATGTCGGACGACCCGTAGTAAATAAATACATTTCCGTTTTCATCGCAAACCCAACCATTAGAGAAGAGCACATTTGAAACGTCGCCGATCCGTTCTTCACCTTCGGGGGCCATGAAATATCCTCCCGGCCTGGCAATTACCTGCGACGGGTCGTCGAGACTGGTCATAAACATATAGAGTACATACCGCAAACCGGCTGCACAATTCCTGACACCATGAGCGAGGTGCAACCATCCCTTGTCGGTTTTGATAGGGGCAGGGCCCTGGCCGTTCTTCAGTTCTTTTATGGTATGATAAACCTTCTGTTCGATAATTTTTTCTTCCGTGGCTTCGGCTTGGGTGATGTCATCAACCAATGCCCAGCCGATTCCTCCACCACCGCCAACTTCAATAAATCCATCCTGAGGGCGGGTGTAAAATGCATATT
>JBBIHB010000040.1:0-29870 GCA_037447215.1 Bacteroidales bacterium | reverse complement strand
GTTAAGGTTACTTTGTACTTTACCATAGCCGTTTTTTGGCAAAGATACAAATATTACGTCATATTACAATTGACATGACAGTAGTATAATTATCAGGTAGTTTTGTATTAATGGGGAAGTCACCTGAAACCACACCGTGTTTGCTGTTAATTGAACATAATATATTATATTTAACAAAAGTTTCGCAGAAAAATAGTGGATAATTAACAAGTTAATGTTGAAAAAAGCAGCTTGATTTTTTATTAATTTACCTACTGCCAATGCATGAAATGCGGTATTTTTTATTGATGAGATAGTGCGGATTTCAGCGTTTCTGAAACTAATATGCTTTCGTGTAACTTGACATGGAAGTGCTACGAAATCGGCAACAAAAACATACCGCCAATTCGTTGAACGAAACCTCCAACCGGGTCTTTATTATGGAGATTCAAAATTTTTTGGAGGGATGATTGTAGCCTTATAAACTACCTCCCTTCGGGCGTGATAATTTCACGAGTAACTGCTGTTATCCCAACAATGGGTACACAATTTTTCCTTTGGTAATCCAATGGCTTCCACCAGGTCGTCGAGGCGCTGAAATTTCAGGGTGGTAATGTTTATTTTCTGCCTGATAACATCTACCATTGCTGCATATTGAGGGCTTTCGGGATTTTTGAAGGCAGTAACATCGGTATCGCTTGATCCTTCCAATTCTTTAATGGCTTTTCGGGTTGCCAGTTCGGCCACATTCTTAGACCGGCTGAAGTTGAGGAACTCGCAGGAGTAAAGGAGCGGAGGACAGGCAATCCGCATATGAATTTCCCGGATTCCGGCTTCATACAAATCATGGGTGTTTCCAATAAGCTGAGTTCCCCTTACAATAGAGTCGTCGAGGAAGATACCCGATTTACCTCCTACAAGCGAGTGGTTTGGGATGAGTTTCATTTTGGCTACCAGGTCACGTATTTCCTGGTTCTGGGGCATAAAACTGCGTGGCCAGGTGGGGGTATATTTTGCATATGGGCGCATATAGGGAATGCGGCTTTCGTTGCTGTAGCCAACGGCATGGGCAATTCCCGAATCGGGTATCCCGGAAACGAAGTCGGCCACCATACCGTTGCGACGGGCAAGGGCAGCGCCACATTTGTAGCGACAGGCTTCCACATTAACCCCTTCGTAAAACGATGGCGGATAACCATAATACACCCAAAGGAATGCGCATATCTGCATCTGTTCGTTGGGTTGCCTCAAAACTTCTATTCCATCAGGGGTAATCATCACAATTTCGCCTGGCCCAATATCCCGAAGGTTTTCATATCCCAGGTTAAAAAATGCACACGATTCGGTGGCTACTGCCCATGCCTGATCCTTTCTTCCGATGGCAATCGGGGTACGGCCGAGTTTATCGCGGGCGGCAACAATTCCTTTCTCTGTGAGCAACAACAGGGAACATGAACCTTTTATCAGGTTAAATGCATTATCGATTCCTGCTACCAGGTCATCGGCTTCGCAAATCATCATGGCTACCAATTCCGACGGGTTTGGCCCTCCCTGGCTGGTTTCGGCAAAATGCTGCCGTTTTTTAAGCTGGCGCTGTTCCAGTTCATCAATGTTGTTTATTTTGCAGACCGTGGAAATGGCAAACTTTCCCAGATGTGAATTCACTATTATAGGTTGTGCTTCGGTATCGCTGATGACACCGATACCCATATTGGCCCCGAATGTTTTGATATCTTCCGAAAACTTACTACGGAAATAGTCGTTTTCGATGCTGTGAATTGCCCGTTGGAAACCATTTCGGGCGTTGTAGTAGGCTAAGCCTGCCCGTTTTGTTCCCAGATGGGAATGATAGTCGGTTCCGTAAAACACATCATATACACAATTCCCTTTCCCGACGCTTCCGAAAAATCCACTCATAATCAGGCTGCTTTTTGGTTTATGGTACGAAATTATTCAGGTTGTGAAAATGGGGAGAAATTTTCAGAATACAATAGGTGTGATCAATAAAGGTGGTCTATCATATTAATATCCGGGTTTTGATTATTTATCCCTTGCTTTCCAGAAATACCAATAAACGGGAAGTCCAATCAGAACAGTTACCAGGGCTATTCCCGATTCAACTGGGCGCTCGAAAAAACTTAACAGCAACATACCCCCTGACGCCATAAGGAAAATAACCTGTACCACCGGGAAACCGGGCATTTTCACATAGTTTTTTTTGCTTTTGCGTAGTATGAATACCCCGGCAACAGCCAGCAAAGGGAACAATCCAAGGGCAAATCCCATATAAGTAAGTATCTGGTCGAATGTTCCGGAAACGACCATAATAAGCGACAAAGCGCCTTGCAACAATATTGCCCGGACGGGAACATGCGACTTAGGGGCTACTTTTGAAATGGATTTGAAGAAATAACCGTCGTTCGACATGGCATAATATACCCGTGGACCAAGGATGAGATAAGCGCTGAGCGATGAAAACAGGGCGAAGGATATCAGCAGGGAAACCACCGTGTCGGCTTGTGCACCAAAAGCTTTGCCTACGGCAAGGCCACCCACCGATACAACATCTTTCATATCGGCAGGGGCTACCGCATATACAAAAAATATGTTGAGCAGAAAATAAATGACAATAACCGACAAGGTTCCAAAAATTAATGCACGTGGAATATTTTTGCCTGGATTTTTTACTTCCGACCCGATGTAGGTAGCAGCATTCCAGCCGCTGTATGCAAACATGATCCAAAGCAGGGCAAGTCCACCGGTTTTTAATCCACTCAGGTCAAACTTAAATGTTTCGTGTTGCGAGAAATGGTTCCAGTCGCCTTTGCCAAACCAGAAACCGGCTATAATCAGGGCAACCAGTAAACCAATTTTAAGGATGGTTAGTATATTCTGGATTTTTGCCCCAAAAGAGAGACCCCTGGCATGTATTCCTGTAAACAGGATAATAACGGCTGCAGCGAGAAATTTCTTTGTTCCCTCGGGCGACAACCAACCTTCAAAAATGGGAAGTTCGGCAATAGCCGGGAAAGCCCGGTAAAAATATTCGCTGAAACCGATAGCTGATGCTGCAATTGGGGCTGAAAAGCCTGCAATGAACGAAACCCAACCCGACAAAAAGCCAACTGAAGGATGGAAAAGTTGCGATAAAAAGGTGTATTCGCCTCCGGCACGAGGCATGGCTGCTCCGAGCTCGCTGTATGATAGTGCGCCACACAGAGCGATAATTCCACCTGTTATCCAAAGGGTAATCATTACGGTAACATTACCCAGGCTTCCCATAAGCAAACCGGAAGTGGTAAAAATCCCGGCTCCTATAATGTTAGCGACAACTATGTTGTAAACCGGAAAAAATCCCAGACGGCGGGATAGCTGATTTTTTGGTTCGGTCATGTTAGATGTCTATTTTTTGCAGGTAATTGATATTCCCGATCGACTGCTGTGGTCGTGCGTGGAGGTGAAACCAGAGTGTTTCTCTACATAATTGAGAAATTCGCGTATGTCGGCCGAACGCATATTGGTGTTATGCGCCACAAAACAGCCCCCTTTCACCAGTTTGGGTTCCATGGCAATAAAGTAGTTTTTATACCAGTTTTTATCGGCATCGCAAAACACAAAATCGAAAGTCCCCTGAAGTGCAGGCACCAACTCGTGGGCATCGCCAAGACGTGCATCAATATAATCAATCACCCCTGCTTTTTTAAAGTTGGCCATGGCTTCAACATACCTCCGCTTGTCAATCTCAATGGTGATAAGTTTGCCCCCGGTTTTCGACAATGCCCATGCGATCCATATAGCCGAGTGACCGGTTGAGGTGCCTATTTCCAAAGCATTTCTAAACTTCCCTTTTAATATCAGGTCGTAAAGAATCCGACCGTCCGAAACAGGTACATTCATGTCGCGCCATTGATTGGCCTGTTCTTTCAGAAATGCAGTTACTTTTCGGTCGAGTTCGTTTTCGGGGGTCGGATATTGAGCTGAAACCCTTCCAGAAACAAGAAACATTGTCAGAAAGGAAAGGGTTAATACAGAGGATATTATATTTTTCATGACACTTTATTTTTTCCTTACAATCGGTTCAACCTTAATAAAACTCAAAAAAATGCTGAATGTTTTCGTCATTTTTTATTTTAAATGAGATAATATGCTTCAAAAATTATGCTACATCAGGCAAAAATGCTGAAAAACATCTTTTTAGATCGAATTAGCATTGAATAGTTTAAAAGTCTGTTTGTTATTTCTTCCGTTCAAATTCTTCAATATCAAAAAAATCTCCCCTGGCCATCGCCCACTTCTGCCATAAAACCGGATTACAGGGCCATATTTCTGTCAGTTCGGTCAATAACCGGATTGTCAGAACGGATCATTTTGGGGTACCTGGTTATAAAATTGGCCATACATTCTACTTTGCCACTTCCATCCAGTTTCAACCGATAAACAACCACTCTCCAACGAAGCCGGTTTTCATGTTCCTGGTGCCTGTCGCGTTCAATCATAATATATTCCTTCAAGTGAATATTCATTCGGCCTTTGCATTCGAACCGGGCGATTGGGTATAAGTTTCAAGTTCGCTGGTTTCCAAGTTATATCCAAAAGTTTCAGCAGGGTAAAATTCATCGGTATCATCGCCCCAACAGTGAGTGTATATCAGTACTTTATCGTGTTGTGGCCCGAAATCCTGTGTTTAGAGACGCACATATTCCGATGAACCCATAAAGGGAATGATGGTTTTTTTGTTAACCAACCGGGGATTGCTTTCCTTGTATTCACTATCTGCCATACTTATTTCCCATTGGCCGGGCAAAGTACGGTCTATTCGTATGTCGTGGTGCGAAATGGCTGGTACATCATCGAAGTATTCACTCAGCGAAATCGGATTTTTAAGGTCGCCTTTCTTTAAAATGTACATTTCAATGTTATGCCTGTGTTTTTCAGGATTGGCAGGATCAAAATCCTTGCTCCCGATACCTATAAGGAGGTCGTCATTTTTTAAGCACAATACCTAGAATATCCCCGAAATTAACAACAATCGTTTTTTCTGATGGAAATTGAGTTTTATTGACTGTCCGGCCTTTGGTCAAAAACTGTGTGAGAGCATTTCATCGAAACCTAAATGTTGCAACCAGGAATCTATGTGTTTATAACCATCAATTAAAGTTTCCCTTTATTTTTTCAGTTTTGGCCGGTTGAGTACCATCTGGGAGCTGTTCCGTATAGAAAGTCAAAAAGGTCTTTCTTACACCATAATTCGGGCTGGTGGTGTCTGGCATCGTCATAGTGCCATGTGGTAACAATTGCATCTTGATAAACAATTTTTTGTAACGAGACTGTCACTGTTTGTTAATTCATTCTTTGGCTATTAACGTTAAGTGTTGCCCAAAGCAGGACTATCACCAACAATGGTTGTTGTTTCATATTTTGATCTTTTAAGATTTAATATTTTGGCAGGGAACCCGGTTTAAGGCTTTTAAATCGTGCATCCCATTTCTGATTTGTGGGATAAAAATTAACCTTTCTCGCTAACCTGCAAAACTATATTCAAATCTATATAACAAAATGCTATAAGCCTATTGATTTTCTGCCAGGTAATGTTTGTTCCTGTTATATGGCAATTTTTTGGTAATTTTCGGCACAAAAGGTAAAACCAGGAAAAATTATGAGCAACGAAAAACAATCCATAAGGAGCCCGTGGTTTTGGATACCCACACTTTATTATGCTCAGGGAATCCCTTATGTGGTAGCCATGACGGTTTCGGTTATCATGTTCAAGCGCATGGGGATTTCAAATTCCGATATTGCACTATATACAAGTTGGTTGTATCTTCCGTGGGTGATCAAACCACTGTGGAGCCCTGTTGTCGATATCCTGAAAACCAAACGGTTCTGGATCGTGATTATGCAATTGGTGGTGGGCGCGGCACTTGCGGGGGTGGCTTTTACCTTGCCCGGGAGCAGTTTTTTCCGCTGGTCGCTGGCGTTTTTATGGTTGCTGGCTTTCAGTTCGGCAACCCACGATATAGCTGCCGATGGATTTTATATGCTTGGGCTTTCAAAACACGATCAGGCTTTTTTTGTAGGTATCCGAAATACTTTTTATCGCCTTGCGATGTTGTCAGGACAAGGCCTTTTGGTCGTACTTGCCGGATTTTTTGAAGAAAGAACAGGTGATATTCCCCGTTCGTGGAGCCTGACATTTTTCATTTTAGCTGCCTTGTTTTTTGCTTTTCTGATTTATCACTTTTTTATACTCCCACGTCCGGCTGAAGATACTGAACGAAGTGCGGCAAATGCTAAAGAAATATTTACGGCATTCTTCGAAACCTTTGCTTCTTTTTTCAGAAAAAAACAAGTTGTTGTAGCCATATCCTTTATGTTATTGTTCCGACTGGGCGAAGCACAATTAGTTAAACTTGCTTCACCCTTTCTGCTCGATTCAGCAGAAGTTGGGGGATTGGGGCTTTCCACGACCGACATTGGATTTGTTTATGGGACAGCAGGTATTATTGCACTGACTTTGGGCGGTATCCTTGGCGGTATTGTAATTGCCATGCATGGTTTAAAAAAGTGGCTTTGGCCTATGGCTTTTGCATTGAACGTACCCAACCTGGTTTATGTGGCATTGGCGTTCTGGCAACCATCTTCGCTTTGGTTGATAACATCGGGAGTGGTTATTGAGCAGTTTGGCTACGGATTCGGTTTTACAGCCTACATGTTATATATGATCTCTTTTGCCGATGGCCCAAGCAAAACTGCCCATTATGCCATTTGTACCGGTTTTATGGCACTGGGTATGATGCTGCCGGGGATGATCAGTGGCTGGATACAGGAGCAGATAGGCTACCAGTTGTTCTTTATCTGGGTAGTAATCTGCACACTTCCCGGTTTTGCCCTGCTTCCGTTTATGAAGATCGACCCGGCATTTGGAACGAAAAAAGCGATATAAGGTTTCAGTGTTAATCAAAAACGAGGCCGCCAAAAATTGGCACCTCGTTTTAATCCAAGGGCTTGTGGGTTAAGGATGACGCAGAATAAAAACCTGTTATTCCATTTCCGGGAAATTTCCCTTCAGATTGAAATTATGGCTTGTAAATTAACTTGCCGGTTTCCGATTCATCGCCTATCCGGAGTCTGTAGAGCAGTATCTGAGCCTGTATTTTTTCAGGCTGGTATTCAAACCTGGTTGTAACACCTGCATCTACAAATCCATCAAAAAGGGTGGACAGCTTCAGGCCTGTGACGGTAAATATTTCCAATACCACCGGAGCTGATTTTTTCAATATTATTTCGAAATTAACTTTGTGGGTAAATGGGTTGGGGAAAACCAATAACGATTCTCCATGGTTTGATAATGTATTAAATTCTATTCCTGCTGACTTCTTGCCAGGTTTATCGGTATTGGGTTGAATGGTGAAGTCGTGGTCGGAAATATCTGTAACCGAATTGTTTTCCACAGAAGTTATCCTGATTTTATAATCAGTTCCCGATTCCAGGTTTTTGGCAATGGTCCAGGGATGAGTGCCATCATTTGCCGTTGAAGCGGCAATGGTACTCCTTACCAAATTGCCCTTTAAAAGCTCAATCCTGACTTTTGAACCGGAATATTCACTCCACAAAATGTTGTATGTTTTGCTGTTGTTCCAGATAATGTCCGGCTCAGAAGGTACAAGTACCATTGGGTTGGCAAGTGTCTGAACAGCAAAAAAATTATCGGAGATATCATAAACAGTTCTGTCCTCCAGCGAAGTTATCATGATCCTGTAATCATCACCGGATTGAAGACTTGCAGGAATTGTATAGGGATGAGAACCATCATTAGGTGTTGAAGCAACAATAGTGGCGGCTACTCTATTTTTTTTCATAAGTTCAATTTTCACCCTGGTGCCGGAAAAATCGCTCCATGTTATGTTGAAAGTCTGGCCGTTGTTCAGAACAATATCTGCATCCGATGGATAGTTTACAACCGGCATTGGGGAGCAGTTAGAAGAATAACTGGCATGTGCATCTTTAGTCCAGTTGGTATAAGTAGCAGCCAATAAAGGATTATCAACCTGTATGCAATATAATTCAGGATTGCCGCTTGCGTTAAGTCCGGTTTCATCAGCAACCATATTGCTATTGTTCCCGTTTTGGACGTTAAGATATGTAAGTTGGTTGTTCTGACAGGAGAGGGTTGTAAGAGCAGTATTTTTGCTTGCATCAATGTGCTCAAGGCTATTGTTATGACACCATAAGACTTTCAAATTTTGATTTTTACTTACATCGAGTGCTGTGAGTGAGCCACTGTATAATCCAAGTGAGATAAGGTTAATGTTTTGTGATAAATCAATTGATGTAAATTGAAAATTGCTGCAGAATAGAGCTTCCAGTTCGTTATTTTTTGTGATATCAAGTTTTGTCAATGGATTATTTCCCAGATTCAGCCAAACTAATTTTTGGTTGTTGCTTATGTCGATATTTGTCAGTTGATTTGTTTGAACATCAATTGTTATGAGGTTTACACAATTACTTAAATCGAGTGAAGAAATCAGGTTATTATATCCTTGCAGATTGGTAAGGTGAGTACAAGTTGATACATCCAGATTTGAAATTCTGTTATTTCCACAATCCAGCCCGTATAAATTGAGATTCTTGTTCAGTATTAATGTTGAGAGATGGTTTCCTGAACAATTAAGAGTCTGCAAAGAAGCAAAATCTTCAATACCTGTAAGATCTTCAATACCTTTTCCTGAAACATCAAGACTGATCAATGTGCTGATTTTCGCTGTTGGGACAAAATTATCCAACTCTCCGGAATCATATCCCAAATCGATAAGCGCTTGTTCGAAATTGTTATCTGGGACGTAAGTTAATTCTTCTTTCGGCTCCATTTCAACAATACTCTGAAAGTCTTTCCATACGTTGGCATTCTGGTAATCAGTTTTTGTTCCAAATGGTACATAAAGTACACAAGTTGATTTATTTACATCTCCAAAAACATCTGAACTAATTGTGACTGGTTTGTTTTTACGAATTGTAATCGATTGAAGATAATTATGCTGTCCAATAAATGCACCTTCAGAAATAACAATAATACTTGATGGAATATCAATGGTTTCAAGATTCCAAAGATTTGCAAATGCCCAGAACCCGATTTCAATGACCCCTTCAGAAATAGTTAAATTTCTCAGGTAAGAATTTCCCCCATCAAATGACATTGCCTGAATTTTTTGAACGCCAACAGGTAAAAAATAGTTTGTGTTTGTTTTTCCATTTGGGTATTGAATTAATTCAGTATGATTCTTGTTAAACAATACGCCATCAATGGAGCAATAATGTTGATTATTAGGGCTGACGGTTATTTCGGAAAGGTTCCTGCATTGATATAATACACCTTGCCCTATAAACTCCACATTTTCAGGAATGTAAATCGTTGAAATATTAGTTGTACTCAATGCATATCTGCCAATATTTTTGATCGAGGCAGGAAAAGAAATCTCATTTAAACCACTACACCATCCGAATGCCCTTTCGCCCAATGTCACAAGAGAGGTGGGTAATAATATATTATTCAATCCATTGCAACTTAAAAATGCTTCTTTTCCAATTTCTATTGTATGATCAGGAAGTTTAATAAATCTTAAACTTGCTTTTCCTCCAGAAGCACTGAATGCGTTTTCAGGAACTGTATAGGCTTGATAGTTTTCTTTTCCATATATTGAGGTTCCTTCAGTTCCCGAATATTCCACGATTTTTGCCCCACTCAAATCAATTTTAGCCAGCAGGGGCATCAAATCCCGCATGGTTTTAAAATCCCGGGCATCAATCGTACCGGTTAAGGTTAGACTGGTAGTACCAGCAAGTTCCTCAGCTGTTAAAATGGTGGATAATTGCCCGGCAGTCACTGCCTGGGTAACACTACCTGCAACCATTTCGGTTTCATTTGAATGTACAGTTTTGGATATTTGCATTTCTGCAATCTCCCGCGATTTGGCCGTCAGATGAATAATAAAAAGACCTGCCATTAGTAAAATCAGATTTTTAATAGTCCCTTTTTTTTGTTAATGATTGTTGATTTTATTCTAAAAATTATGTATTGATAATTTTTATTTGTTGACTTAATCATAATCCTGGTTTAAATCTATTTGTCCCTTATACATATCTCCGGGTTGAAACTAAATACATTTAACTTAAATTTTTTTTGTTATGTAATGAATCACCCAAATTTTATGAATGAATATACCTGATTATGACATGAATATCTATATGAATGAATTGGTGGGAAAAGTTTGTTTAAATCATAAGAATTTCCTGAACAGGTTACTTTTTACCCATGAACCAAACAGAAAATAATTATTTTTACGTGCATGACAAACCATCTTATTACCATACTTGTGGGGCTGTTTCTGGGGTTTCAAACCTTAGCCCAGCAGGCGCTTACACTGCCGGCTTACCGGCAATATACGATGCGCGATGGTTTGTCGCAAATGCAGGTTATTGCCATGTTACAAGATAGCCGGGGGTACTTGTGGATAGGGACAAAAGGGGGGCTTAACTGTTTCAACGGCGGCAAAATCAACCGCATAGCATCGAGGCAACACGGTTTTTCCACCAACGAATATATCCGCGATATTGCTGAAGATACCGCCGGAAGGATTTGGGCCTGCACCCATAACGGGATTGTTATGATCGACGGCGAGGTTCAGGCTTAACACATTTCGCAGGCATTAAGCAGTTGCAGGCTGGTTGCCGACGACAAAGGCAGGGTATGGTATATTTCGGCGGTAATAAACAATTCAACAATCCACTTCGGATATTTCGAAGGCGACCAGCATGTTTCCCTCGATCACCTCCTGCCTCCGGTTGGCTTCAATAGTTGGGTGGATATCGGTTTCAGCAAAATCAATCATACCCTAATCTTTCGTATCGGTGAAAATTTATATCAATTTAATAATGAGCGGGTTGAGACTTTAATATGGAAACCTGCCAACAGTTGGTTTCTCCAGGGAAAAAGTGGTCAGGCATATTTTTATGATTTTACCGACAAATATAACTTCAGTGTTTTTGAAGTGATTGACAGCGAGGTAGTTGAATCAGTCCGCGTGCAAAACGGGCAGTTTTCAGGCCCGGTAAGTCTGAAGGATACCCTATACCTGACCAGCACCAGTGTACCGATTGCCGGGGTTTGCGTTACTCCCGAAACGGTTATATATGATTTTAACCACGACGTACAGTTGAATTATATTTTACGCGACCGGGATAATCATTTGTGGATTGGTTCTGAAGATGGTTTGTACCAGATTTTTGAGAATGGTTTCACGGCTTACGACAAAACAAAGCTTCCACAAATATGGGCTGTTATCGAAGGCCTTGATGGCGATATGTGGTTTTCGTCTTACCTGTTCGGCCTGTACCATCAGAAAAACAATACATTGAAGCATTACCGGACAGACTATGAAAACCAGATGGCAAACTGGTATTTTCACCCTTCAGGAGATGCATCGGGAAGGTTATATTTTCCCAACGCTTATGGGATAGTAATGGTTGATGGAGAAAAATTCCGGAAGGTATTATCAGGCCATTATTTTATTACCACCTATTACGACCTGCAAGACCAGTTGCTGTGGGGAGGCGCCAGTATGAGGGCCGTGGCTTTTGACACACAAATGAGAAAAGTGCGGACAGTTGATAGGGAGCAATACCTGAATGTGGGCAACAATGTGCTCACAATTATAAAAGACACTGCAGGTTTTTACTGGTTTGGGGGTGGTGGCGGCCTGGCCCGGTACGACTATAAAGCGGATACGCTGAAAAATTATACCCTTTCCGGACAATCGAACGGGGCGCTAACCTCGTGCAAGGATCATAAGGGCAGGATATGGTTCGGCTGCAGGCAGGGTTTGTTCTGGTACAATGCCGAAGCTGACTCGCTGGTGCGGATTGAACGGGAAGAATTGTCGGATGCTGTGAATATGGTAACTACAATCGACTCTACATGGCTTCTTGTAAGTCAACCTTTTGGGATTTACCTGATTGATCTAATTAGATATTATCAATCGGCCGAGGTAATCCTTCATCTGTTTAACGAAAAGAACGGTTTTATCGGGATTGAGCCGGGGCAGGATGGCGCATACACCGACTCCCGGGGCCATATCTGGCTCACCACCAGCACCGAATTAATCAGGCTCGACCCTTCGAAACTTAAAACTGGAAGACATAGCCTTACTGTGCGGCTGGATAAGGTGAACAATATCAAATTGCCTTTTACATCGGATAGGATTACCCTGAAACGTAACCAGAACAGCGCTGTTATAAATTTCGATGCCATTTGTTTTAATTGCCCCAACCCGGTGGAGTTTTCCTGGAGGGTTGGTGCGGGTAACTGGTCTGCCTGGCAGGAAGAAGATTATGCCATACTTTCGGGATTAACCGATGGACATACCAAACTTTATATACAGGCAAGGGTTAAAGGATTGCCCCTCGATTCGCCTGTAATCACGGAGCTGCCCCTTTTTGTGCGTATGGCATTTTATCGCCAGCCGTGGTTCTGGCCTTCACTTTTTGTTTTCCTGACTGCCGGAGGGGCGCTTACCCTTATTTTTGCCTTTTTACGCGTAAAGAAGGCCGACCGCGAATCGAAAGTATTCCAGGTTCAGGCCATACAGTCGCAAATGAACCCGCATTTCATTTTTAATGTTCTCGCCTCCCTACAGTCGAAAATCCTGAATAATAATATTCAGCAGGCCAATTTTTACCTGGTACGCATGGCCGACCTGATAAGGGGTTTCCTCGATGCATCGGCAAATACCGGAATGGTGGTGCATGCCGATGACCAATCCGGACAGATTACACTTGCCCAGGAATTAAAGATGATTGGCGGGTTTGTTGATCTTCAGCAGATGATTTTTCCCGATAAATTTGATTATCTGGTGAATATGGAAGATGTGGATGCTGAAAACGAATTAGTTCCTCCCATGCTCTTGCAACCGTTTGTCGAAAATTCGATCCGGCACGGATTACTGCCCCTCCAAAATAAAGGAATGCTCAGAATTGACATTCGAAAGTCGGATAATCGGTTGCATATTGAGATTTCGGATAATGGCGTTGGCATGCGTAAGGCAAAAGATTTGCAGGCCGCATCAGGTTTCAGATATATTTCGAGGGGAAGGGAACTTACCCTGAAAAGGATAGAACTGTTGAACAAAATCGGATTTAATATAACTTTCAGTACCGAAAGTAATGATAAGGGGACCGTTGTTAAAATCATCATTTTACGCTAAGCATGAAAAAACAAATCACTGCGCTGATTGCCGAGGATATGGCCGAATACCTCGAAACCATTGTAAAGGCTATGAACCAGGTTGCACCTGATGTGAAAATTGTGGGAAAAACAACCACGCTCAATGATACCGAAAAGATGATCGTTAAACATAGGCCATCGGTGGTGGTACTTGATATTGCCTTTGAGGCCGAAGGAAAAACCAGTTTCGATATGTTGTAGAGGCTAAGAGAAAATGGATTACTCAATTTTTATATTGTATTTATTACGGCACACTCCGAAAGCCACTATTACTCCAAAGCATTTGAGTTCAAAGCGGTACATTTTATAGAAAAACCAATAGATATTGATAAACTATCGGAGGCCATTCGCCGGATAAGGGAATTAGAAACCAGCTTTTCTCAGGAATTGAAAGAAAAAAAACTCGCTGAGGAAATAGGAACCTTGTCGGCTTCGAGAATGAGTAGGAAAATAATCATCAACGGATCGAAATACGATGAAATATTTGACCATAATGAAATAATCTGGATCGAAGCTGATGGTCGGAATTCAACTTTTCATTTAAAAAATGGCCGATCTTTAAATTGTAATAAAAGTTTGGGAGAAATTGAAAAAGAACTGGCAATGAATCCCTGTTTTTTCAGGATTCACCGAAGTGAAATCATAAATCTGAAGTGTGTTGAACGTTTCTCGCGAAAAGAACGACTGGTAATTTTACCGGGGAAAGTTCAAAATCATTATATTGCCAAAGAGAAATTTGATGAATTCATCTGGCGCCTGAAAAATGAGATTTAGAGCATCAATGATAAATCAATTTTACGTTTTTGCCAGATTTATCATATTTTTCCCAGGTATAAGTCTCCATGCTTTTATCCCCTCTTTCGGACATTTTTTCAAGTCATCAAGTTTTGGCATCTCATCGTTATTCAACCAGAGTTCTGCTTCAACACCTGCCGGAATTTCGATTTGCAGGTTACGTTTTTCGGTTTTCCCTTTCCATTCAAGGTAAACTGTACCCTGTGGGGTGTGGAAAGCCAATGCAAATTGTTCCAGATCTGCCGGTTGTGGCCATATCCTGATTTTTTTGCCTCCGGGAGCAAGAGGCGCAATGCCAGCAATGCTCATGTAGGCCAGATACAAGGGCGCGCAGGCTGCATGGCTCCATTGCGAGTTGCTGTCGGGCTGTACATGCCAGTCTTCCGACATGGTATTGTTTTGAATAACCGAATCCATTTTCGCCCAAATTTCCCTGAACTCATTTACAACAGGCTGAACCCTGCCCCCATCGGCAAGCGCCCAAAAACGCCATTGCGCATTGGGTGGATAACTGAGCCCCATTCGTGAAGGTTTGGTTTCCAGTTCATTGAGAACAAAATTCCTTTCCGATTGAGGAATTAAATCACTCAGGATTAAGTGGGCCAATGAACGGTCGCAGGTTCTCAGGTTTTTTTCTTCTGAATACCATGGGAGATTATTGATGAACAAACCCTCAGACTGGCTGAAAAACTTCCTTCGGGTAGCCGAGTATAAGTCAGACGACCAGGATTCGGCTTCATTTTTCAGACTGGTTTTCCCAAAGGCTTCGCACAGTGGGGCAAAGGCATCTTTCAACATAGCTGCCACATAAAGGTTAAAAGCACATTGCTTATGTTTTTGCTGCTGGTATGCGTTGTGGTCAATCCATATTTTGGGAATACCTATATTTTCCACAGGAAGAATGCCATTTTCATTATTCATGCTCCGCAGGTATTGATAAAATCTTACAAGCCTCGGAAAAACTTCTTCCATGTCAGCAGTGTGACCGCAATACATATAATGATAATAGGAGTCAAAAACGAATCCCACCCCGTGATCGAGCAGTGGCCCCCAGGGGGTAAGTTCGAGTTGGCGTTGTGCCAGCCGGTTCAACCGGTCATAGGCTGGCCAGCAATCCATGAAGAAACCTTCTTTGGTAAGTCCCTGGCTATACGTATTCAGGTAACGGGCCGGAAGTTTTTCCTCGCCGAATGCATGGTGCAACGAATGAATCAGATGCCCGATATCGCCGCTGTACTGCTGTCGCTCACGACCCATGCCATCCACAATGGTTTCCTGCGAATTGTTGAAAATGGTGTTCACTGATGCATCAAACAGCCTTTGCAGGGCTGGTTCACTGGTTTTTATATGTGGTTGCTGTGGAAAATTGTAATAACGCCTCAAAACAGATGGGAAGCCGATTTTTGCATTTCCATTGGTTCCGTGAATATGCAGTTGGATCCATTTTACACTCTCAAAATCGAAGGTGGAAAATTGGTTCTTGCCCTCTATACACCTGAACCTTGTCCAGGAGTGAAAATGGTTGTTCATAAGCGCCGGACCAGCATCCGGGTAAGGACGGTGCCCCTCCTGTACCATCAGTTCGACCACAGTTCCTTCAGGTGCTTCGATTGTGAATCCAGGCCATCCTACCACTTGTTCTTTCATTTCCCAGGTCAAAACCACACCTGTTGTTCCATTAGTCAGTTTTACAGTAAGCTGATCGGAGGTTGTTTCCATCACCGGATTACCATCAATCGGTTCATAGGCATTGTGGATCAGCATATCGAAATAGGAAAACGGGTCTTGATTCCATTTCAGGATGTGTGCTTCGACAAATCGGGCGGCTTTAATTTCGGTTTCTTTCAACATGGGAATGGTCCGGCCCCGCAATTGTGTTTCCCCTTCGGGGCCCGAATCGTACAGGTAGTCGGGTGCTCCCGCACTTAAAGCAGTTTGACAGGCATTTCCCCAAAGTTCTGCTGCCTTCAGCCATGTAGTATCAATCCTGAATCCGGGAGTATTCCATCCTTCGGGATAATGAACAGCATCGAAATCCTCCTGCAATGCCCTCAGGTACCATCTCTTATATTGACCGGGACGCCAGCTTCGTGCCAGTTGAACATTCCAGTTGCCGTCGCTGATGACTGTTTCGGAACTTCTATCGGAAAATTCTATATCGAGTTTGAAAATAAAGCCCGGTTTTCCCATTGGCCAGGTACCATCGCCAAACCCATAATACAAAACCGTAGCCCCAATTATGTTTTCACCGGATTTCAATTCGTTAGTCAGATCAACCGGGTCGGCTTCAGAATATCGGGGATCGGCGGGTGCCGGGCCAAACTGTAACCTCTTGCCATTGCAAAAAAGCATGTACCGGCTTTCTCCAAGAATCCATCCAGTAGCCTTTACTATAGTTTTGCTGATTATTATCTCCTTCCTGAAATGAAGAAAAGTGTTGGGCAGGGTGCGTCCCGACGGAAACCATATCCAGCGTGCAGGGGTCAGGTCAAGTTTCCACCGGTCGGTTAAAGGTACAGGCTCCGATCCGGAAATACCAGATGAAGAACTGCTTATGGATGGCAAGTTTGCAGCTAATGCCGGCGGTGCAACTGCCAAAGCTGTTGCCAGGGCTGAACCCCGGATAAATTTCCGTCGGTTGAAAGAATGGTTTTGCATGAGAATACGTTTACTGTGAGTTAAAAATAAAAAAAATTTGTGCAGGGTTCTCGTTTTCAACTGAATTCCTGCAAAACCCGGTCTAATATTTTTTCTGTTTCATCAGGATAATTGACCATAAAAGATTTACCTGTGTGTAACCAATCCGAAATGGTTTTAACCGATCCTGACGAAAATTTCTCCAAAACCGGGATACCCATTTTTTGCAGCGCTGTTGCGTTGCATTGTTGTTCAAACTGGTTCGACATAGGTACCACCATCATTTTTTTCCCAAGGTAGAGCCCTTCTGCCGGTGTTTCAAATCCTGCCCCGCAAATAATTCCTTCGCATGAAACAAAACTCTTGATGAATTGCCTGTTGTTCACCGGAGTAACACTTATTGACCCGGTTTGGTAGCCCTGACGGCTATGTTTCGAGAAAACCTGCCATCGGGTCTGAGGGAACTGTGATAATACTTTCAATAAAGCATCATCGCCATAAGCCGGTAAATAAACCGTATAATGTCCTTCGTTTTTTATGGTTGCATAACGGATTTCCCTCCTGATTATGGGGGTGAAAATATGGTCGGTATATGGTTTAAAATGAAAACCGTATTGTTTATCGGAAGGAGCATAATTTGCAAGCACAAACCTCCCTATCATATCGGTTTTCGATGGCCGTGGAGCTTTTTTATGCAAAACGGCCCATTGATGGCTCAATGCTATGCAGCGTACTTTTTTGAACTTACATGCCCAGGCTGAAACAGGTTCAAAATCGTTGATTACCAAATCGTAATCTTGTACAGGAATTTTCCGGATGTCTTCGATCAGTTGTTTCATCCTGAGGATTTTCCATGTTTCTGTCAGGTTAATTCCCCCTTTCTGTCCGAAAACAAAGCTTAAACCATGTAACCGGTACGTTACTTCAAAAGGCAAATTAAGATCGGCCTGTGTGCCGCTGATCAGTATGTCGAGTTCAACTTTTTTTCGCAATACGGGTATAATTTCCATTGCCCGGCTTACGTGCCCGTTACCCGTTCCCTGCAAGGCATATAAAACTTTCATAAAGGTGGGGAAGCATTTGAGTACTCAAGAAGTTGAAATTCCATAATAATATTTTTGAATATTTGTTTGTGTTCCAGGTCAACTTTAGTGAGGTCAAATTCCCTGATCATATCGTTTTCAGATTCTTCGGAAAGGGTGTGTTCTTCAGTATGGAAATATACGGTCCATTCTTCCTCGAAATACTCCAAGGCAGTGAGGTTTTCGATCCAATCGCCTGAGTTGAGGTACAACACTTCTTTCCCCTCCCTGTTTTTTATTTTTCGCATCTGTGGTTGGTGAATATGACCACAAACCACATAATGGTATCCATTGGATATGGCGATTCCGGCAGCCGTTTCTTCAAAATTGTTGATGTATTTAAGCGCAGATTTTACACCATTTTTAATTTTTTTCGATAGGGATATCCTTCCTTTCCCAAGTTTTCGGCTTATCCAGTTTGCATAGGTATTCAGGTGTATAAGCATATCGTATCCGATAGCACCAAGTTTGGCCAACCATTTTGAATGTTGCATGGTTAGGTCGAAAACATCTCCATGAAAAAACCATGCTTTTTTGCCATCGATTGGTAAAACCAGTTTGTTGACAATATGTAACCCACCCAACGAGAAGCCTTCGAATTTCCTGAAAATCTCATCATGGTTCCCGGTGATATAATATATCTGGGTGCCTTTTGTGAGCATTCCCGTCAAATATTTGATCACCTTAAGGTGCGATTTTGGGAAATAACGCCTACTGAACTGCCAGATGTCGATTATGTCGCCATTGAGTATTAAAATTTCGGGATCGATTGAATTCAGATAACTCAGCAGTTCTTTGGCTTTGCATCCATACGTTCCCAAATGCACATCCGACAGGACAGCGATTTCTAATCTTCTTTTTTTCTCTTTGCCCATAAAAATTTTATTCGTTCTGATTGGAATAGCTGAGGGTCATATTCCATTCCGAACTTTTGGTAAAGTACGTTGGAAATTGTAATCTGGAAGTTAAGTCAACATGAACAATTTCAGAACAGTATGCAATTATTTTGTTAAGAAATCCTATCATTTTAACAGTTAGTGCAGAATGATTTCAGATGATATTTACTTCTGATTAGCCAAATTTTAATTTCTGATTTTACCTATTCTTACTATTTTTACCCCTTCTAAATATAAATGATATGGATAGAACACGTTTTTTCATTTGGATTCTGGCTCTTCTGATAACTATTCCTTCATTCGCACAGGAAACTTATAAAGATGTTAAACATGTTGATGAGACCCTGATTTACCAGGGAGGTAAGTTTTACCCTGTAAAAATGTATCCCCAGCAATGGAAAGCAAAGAAACCTAAGAATATTGTGTTACTGATTGGCGACGGCATGGGGGTTTCTCAG
Organism: Bacteroidales bacterium; assembly: GCA_037447215.1. Taxonomy (GTDB): domain Bacteria; phylum Bacteroidota; class Bacteroidia; order Bacteroidales; family Prolixibacteraceae; genus UBA1413. Next base: position 10,747 of record JBBIHB010000040.1, on the reverse strand, counting down.
GTTTTCGCAGGCATTACAGCAAATGGTGGAACATTATTTCTTGATAATTTCAGGCATATCGGATTCTCGAAAACATCATCATCGAGTCATTACATCACCGATTCGGCTGCTGGTGGAACAGCTCTGGCTGCCGGGGTAAAAACATACAATGGAGCCATTGGGGTCGATCCTGATAAAAATCCGGTGAAATCAATCCTGCAGGAGGCTATTGAAAAAGGTTTAGCCGGTGGACTGGTTTCAACATCGGCAATTACCCACGCCACACCGGCATCGTTTATTGCCCACCAGGCTGCCCGAAGTAGCTATGAAGCCATTGCTGCCGATTTTCTGAAAACCGATATTGATGTGTTTATCGGAGGAGGCTATAAACATTTTACCCAAAGGGAAGATGGGCGTAACCTGGTTAAGGACCTCGAAGCCAAAGGTTACAAGGTATTGCAGAATATGGATGAAATTAAAAATGTAAAATCGGGCAAACTTGCCGGACTTACAGCTACCGAACACAATGGAAGAATGGCAGAGCGTGGAAATATGCTGCCCGATGCCACTCGGACTGCTTTAAATATTCTCAGCAATAATAAAAAAGGATTTTTTATTATGATCGAAGGCTCACAGATCGACTGGGCAGGCCATGCAAAAAATACAAGCTACACGGTCGAAGATATGCTCGATTTTGACAAGGCAGTTGGCGAAGCACTTGCTTTTGCTGCTGCCGATGGGCAAACGCTCGTTATTGTTACTGCCGACCATGAAACAGGCGGAATGGCTATTACAGGCGGCGACTTTAAAACCGGAATGGTAAAAGGTTCATTTCCAACTGGCGACCACACAGCAGTAATTGTTCCCATTTTTGCCTGGGGCCCTGGAGCAGAAGAGTTTATGGGTATTATGGAGAATACCGACGTTCATAAAAAAATGCGGAAGTTGCTTTTAGGAAAGTAATTTGCCGGGAAACCGATCCTCAATATATTTCAGGCTCCTGTCATTTCCGATGGCAGGAGTTTTTTGTTTGAAAAGATTGGTTAACTTTCGCACAACAAAAAATTAACTTAATGAAAGAAGCACTGCTGGTACTCGATCATGTCCGCCTCAATTTTTCACCGGGCGGATTGTTGTTTCTGAACATTACCATTGCATTTGTAATGTTTGGTGTTGCCCTCGATATACATCTGAGGCATTTCAGGGAGGTATTTACCAGGCCGAAATCGGCTTTAACAGGTATTATTTCACAGTTTATCCTGTTGCCTGCTGTAACATTTCTCTTTATTCTTCTGTTAAAACCATCACCTACTGTTGCTTTGGGGATGATTTTGGTGGCAGCCTGTCCAGGGGGTAACCTCTCCAACTTTCTGACCTCACTTTCCAAAGGAAATATAGCACTATCGGTAAGCTTGACTGCTTTTGCTACGGTTTCAGCAACAATAATGACGCCTGCAAACTTTGCTTTCTGGGGCGATTTATATGTGAACTTTTATGAAAAAACCGGTTCATCAGAATACCTAAGGCCTATCGAAATCGATTTCTGGCAGGTTGTTCAAACCGTATTTATTTTATTGGGCATTCCGGTTGTCCTGGGATTGTTTGTTTCCCAAAAATTTCCACGGTTAACGGCTAAAGTCAAAAAGCCCATCAAACAGGCTTCCATTATCATTTTTGTATTGTTTGTGATTATTCTATTGTCGGCCAACTTCACAAATTTCATGAAATTCATACATTTGATTTTCTTTATTGTTCTGATTCATAATGGATTGGCATTGGGGACAGGATTTTTATTCAGCACCATCATGAAAAGGCCCCGATTCGACAGGAGGGCCATTACGATTGAAACCGGAATACAAAACTCAGGCCTTGCGCTGGTGCTCATGTTTAACCCAAACTTGAGCTCGGAGGAATGGCAGTAATTGCTGCATGGTGGGGGGTTTGGCATATCATATCGGGCCTAATCCTTGCAACATTGTGGTCACGGAAACCTCTTTAATATCATTCTACCTGTTTTTACGCTGTTTTTTAGATATTCGCGAGGTCTTCCCATTTTTTTCTTGCTTTTTCTTTTTTATATGAAATGCCCCTTTAAAAGTGGGATCGTCAATTTTTCGCTGCCGGTCAATTTCCCTCAACTGTTTTTGCCTCTCTTCGAATCCTGTGGGCTCAATCAACACTTCACAGGGGATTTTTTTTACAGGCACTTCCATCCTGATCATTTGCTCAATCCTCTTAAGGTGCCATTCCTCATCAGGTGCCAGCAGGGTAATGGCAGTGCCATGATTGCCTGCCCGTGCTGTTCGGCCTATCCTGTGGATATAATCTTCGTAATGGGGAGGAATATCAAAATTAATTACATGGCTGACCAGGCTTACGTCTAATCCCCTTGCCGACATGTCGGTAGAGATTAATATCCTGACCATCCCGTCTTTGAAGTCGCGCATGGCATTCATCCGGGTAGTCTGTCCTTTGTTCGAATGGATAATTCGCTTTTGACCTTCTGTTTTTCTTTTAATGATCCTGAAAATATCATCGGCAGCTTGTTTGGTTTTTACAAAAATGATTACCCGGTTAAAAACCTCTTCATCCTCAAGCAGAAAGCGTAAGAGATTAAGTTTAGCTTTATAATTTGGCGCATGAAAAACCATTTGATTGACCAACCCGACTGGGGTTGCCGATGGGGCCACTTCAATTTTTTCATAATGGTCGAGAAATTCCTGAGCCATTCTTTCTACTTTTTCAGAGAAAGTGGCACTAAAAAGCAGGTTCTGACGCTTATGCGGAATAATCTCAAAAAGTTGTTTCAGCTGGGGTAGAAAACCCATATCAAGCATACGGTCGGCTTCATCGATAACCACATGTCTTATTTTACGAAGCGAAACGGCATTTGCCTGATAGAGGTCCCAAAGCCGTCCAGGGGTTGCAATCAGTATATCAACTCCGGTAGAAACCAATTCAGCATGTTTGGTCCAGCCAATACCACCAAAAACTGCTGCATGGCGCAGATCGGTATAGGTTGTGAATTCTCCGGTATCGTCGCCAACCTGTATGGCGAGTTCACGGGTGGGAACCAATACAACCACCCTCGGCTCAGTTCCTTCCTTTTTAACAAGTTTTGTTAACAGGGGCAAAAGATATGCGGCTGTTTTTCCGGTGCCGGTTTGTGCGATACCTACAACATTTACACCCGAATTGATAGCAGGAATGGCAAGCTCCTGAACAGGCGTAGGATGGATAAATCCGATTTCGTCGAGCGCTATGAGCAGCGATTTCGAAACTTTTAACTCTTCAAAGTTTTTCATGGGGCAAAGATATGCTATTTTATCCGGTACATTTTGCCCGGTAGCCCTTCGACCACCCCTTTGAATTCAAGGTTGAGCAGAAGAGACGATACTTTGTTGACCGGGAATTGCGACTCCCGACTGATCAGGTCGATAAACATCTTACCCTCTCTTTTTAAAATCTCGGTGAGGGCTTTTTCCTCATCCGAAAGTTCAATAAATAGATGTTGTTGCAATGGCTGTTTTTTGTTGTCTGATGTTTCCCACCCCAGGAGGTATTCCAGGTCGGATGCCGATTCAATTAGAGCAGCTACATTGGTTTTGATCAACCGGTTACACCCTTTCGAATACGGATCGGTTGACCTGCCAGGGAAGGCGAAAACGTCGCGGTTGTATGACGCAGCTATGTCGGCAGTGATCAGGGCACCCCCTTTCTCTCCCGATTCGATTACGATGGTAGCATCTGATAGCCCAGCGATCAATCGGTTACGACGTATAAAGTTCGAAGGGTCAATTTTTGATTTGCTAGGGAAATCGGTAATCAATGCACCATTTTCGAGCATGGCCTTAGCGGTTTTTATGTGTGCCGACGGATAAAGTTTATCGAGTCCATGCCCTAGTACCCCAACCGTTGGCAAGTAATATTTCAGTGCCGATTTGTGTGCCTGTATATCAATTCCATAGGCCAATCCACTTACAATAAGTATTTTATGTCCCTTTAGCGATAAATCGCGCAACAATTCATCACACATCTGCCGGCCATATTCCGATGCATTACGGGTTCCCACGATACAGATTGATTTTTGGGTATTCAAGTCAGCATTACCTTTTTTATAGAAGATTACAGGGGCGTCGGTACACGACCTGAACCTGTCGGGATATTGCTCATCGAGGTAAAAGAAAACATCAATCCCATGTTTCCGGGTAAATTCAATTTCCTCGAGTGCCTGATCCATAACATTGCTTTCTTTTAAACGGCGGGCATTAATTTCACCTATACCCGGAATTTTGGTCAATTTTGATACGGGTTCCCTGAACACTCCTTCAACACTACCAACATAAGCAACAAGGTTGCGTGCCAATACACTCCCGATTCCGGGCACCATCGAAAGGGCAACCTTATACAACAAGGGATCCTGCATAATTTTATAAGATATCAGAAGATTAACGTTTTAGCACTTCGCGGAGCGTTTGTTCTATTTTTTTCTGGTCGGGCCCACTTAGTGCCGCCATACTCACAGACGGATATTCGGCGATGCCCCTTTTGGTTTTAACCAACAGGGTAAGGTCGTTTACCATCCCGAACATCGACTTTTCGATGGTATATTCATGCAGCATATTCGAAGGAAACTCTATGGTTTGATAATCTTTCCGACCGAATTTTACTGCCGGATAATAGCGGAGTGTGAATTTCCCTGACTCATTGCTGAAATAAATATACTGAAAATCAATGGCTTGAAAAACAAGAAACCAAACAATAAGAATTCCTCCTGCAAGTAAGGCTCGCCCGGTCTGGTCAAGATAAATAAGGGCTGCTCCACTAACAACCAGCAATACCGAAATCATATAAAAAAGCCGTTTAATATGCTTGATCCTATCCGAATTATCAACTGTCATAGTTACCGGTTTATGAAATTTCAAAAATAATCAACTGACAAATGTTACAATATAGTCCGAAAAAATAACTTCGTAACTTAGCGCAATTTACAATGGATGTATGGAATATTCAAGAAAAAGATCGGAAATAATCTATTCGGATAATCCGCAGGAGGAATTGGCTTCGACTCTTGAAAGGTATGGAACAGATAAAATTTTTCTGTCAACCGAACGAAATGTACATCATTTATGGTCCGAAAAGTTCGGTTTATTCGGGAATTTTCCCATGGTTTTATTACCTTCAGGCGAAGAAAACAAAAGATTGGAAAGCGTTTCGATGGTATGGGAATTTCTCAGCCGCAGCGGGGCCGACCGAAAATCACTTCTTATCAATATAGGTGGAGGAATGCTTACCGATTTGTGTGGATTTGCTGCTTCAACCTTTAAGCGGGGTATCGATTTTATAAATATCCCTACAACTTTGCTTTCTCAGGTCGATGCTTCGGTAGGTGGGAAAACCGGGATGAATTTCAATGGACTGAAGAATGAAATAGGAACATTTTGTGAACCTGTGGCAGTGGCAATTTCAACACAATTCCTGAAAACCCTCGACAAACAAAACCTGGTTTCAGGTTTTGCCGAAATGATCAAGCATGGCTTGATTTTCAGCCCTGCACACTTTAATGAATTACGCCCGGTTGATCCTGGCAACCCCGATTACGATGCATTCAGGGATTACATAAGGCACTCTGTTGAAATTAAACAACATTTTGTTCTGAACGATCCATTTGAACGTAACATCCGAAAGGCCCTTAATTTCGGACACACGGTGGGCCATGCCATCGAAAGCCTTGGCATGGAGCAGAACATACCGTTACTGCACGGTTATGCAGTGGCCTGGGGGTTGATTGCCGAACTCTACCTCTCACACAAACTATGCGGTCTCGAACCCGGAACCCTTATTGAAATAACTGATTGGATTACCTCTCTTTACGGCCATTGTTTTATTACAGGAACAGATTATAAACTGCTACTTGAAAAGATGCACCACGATAAAAAAAATGAATCAAACCGTATAAACTTTACACTGCTGAAATCGGTCGGACAATTTGAAATCAACCAGTACGCTGAAAAGGATTTAATTTTTGAATCTTTTGAATTTCTGGCAAATCAATAAAGTATATTAATTTTGGAATTTCCACAAATAAAAATTTAAAGGACATTCACCTATTTTTGTTATTGTATCTGAAATCTCAGTTTTATCATGTCTGAATTTGAAAACACTGCCCTATCCTTATCGATGGGTAAACAAAGCCTGAATGCAAAAGTGAAACTTCCCACATCAAAAAGCATCAGCAACAGAGTTTTGATTATTAATGCGTTAAGTTATAGTCCGTGGCCGGTAAAAAATCTGTCTGACAGCGACGATACCCGGATACTCGAAAACGTTCTCAGTTCGAATGATAATAATTTCAATGTTGGCCATGCCGGCACAGCCATGCGTTTTCTGACCGCTTATCTGGCAAAAATTGCAGGGGAATGGGTTTTAACCGGATCGGAACGAATGAAACAACGTCCAATAAAGATATTGGTGGATGCACTACGAAAAATGGGGGCTCAGATCGAATATTCCGGGAATGAAGGATTCCCTCCACTGCGGATTTCAGGATCGCACCTTACAGGTGGCGTTGTTGAACTCGATGGGAGTGTATCGAGCCAGTATATTTCGGCTTTGCTTATGATTGCACCAACCCTTGAAGGTGGGCTTACACTGCGTTTGAAGAACAGGATGACTTCACGGTCTTATATTGAAATGACCCTGAAATTGATGGAGTATTTTGGTGTGAATTCGGTTTTCAGAAATAACGAAATCAGTGTTGAAGAACAAACCTACAGACCTGTAGAATATTCCGTGGAGGCCGATTGGTCGGGTGCATCCTATTGGTATGAAATCCTTTCACTTTGCGAATCGGGAGAAATTGAGATGGATGGTTTGAAACTGTCGGGCCTTCAGGGAGATGAAGCCATTGAAAACTGGTTCAAGGGATTTGGAGTAGAAACGGTTGTTACTGGGTCAGGAATAAAAATTATCAAAACCTCAAATATTAAGCCCGGAAGATTATTCCTGAAATTCCATGAAACCCCCGATATGGCACAAACGATGGCTGCACTATGTGTGGCTAAAGGTGTACCTTTTCATTTTTCGGGACTTGAGACACTTAAAATTAAGGAAACCAACCGCATTGAAGCACTTCAAGCCGAATTGAAAAAATTTGGTGCAATTCTTACTGAACCAAAAGAGGGAGAACTAAAATGGGATGGAAAGAAAATACCGGAGTTGGTTCAACATAATCCGTTAATCGAAACTTACCACGATCATCGCATGGCTTTAGCTTTTGCTCCATTGGCCCTTACTGGTAAAGAAATCAGTATTGATAGCCCGTATGTGGTTACCAAATCATATCCTGGTTTCTGGGATCAGTTGAAAGAAGCGGGATTTGAACTCAAATAAAACTCTTTATTTTTAAAGCTTTATAAATATTTTCTTTTTATACATTATCCAGGCTGGAATATAAAATACCCCGATATATAGAAAAGCAAACAGGAAACTCGTAAATTTTGGTTCAAATCCTATCCCTGTAAAAAAGTTCATAAAATGCCCTTTCAGCGAGACACCTGCCACAGGGATACCATAAAAGAAGTACCCGACAACCCCTGCTAAAACATAAACAGTAATGGCATTCGACCCGAATACTACTCCCGGATAGGCAATTTTCCGATAGCCAATAACATCAACCAGGTACATGCTGGTAGCCAGTGTCAGGGCGGCCAGACCCGATGTTACCATTACAAACGAACTGGTCCAGATGTTTTTGTTAAGTGGGAATTGCCAGCTCCATACATGCCCTATGGCCAGGGCAATAAATCCGGCAGTGAACATCCAGATAATTTTTTCCTCAATCGTTTTTTTACTGACAATCAATGTTCCCGCCAGCATCCCAGTAATGCCCGTGGCAATTGCCGGTATTGTACTGAACAAACCTTCAGGGTCCCATGTTTTCTGCCACATTCGGCCAGGGAGCAAATAACTGTCAATCCATGTTGCCAGGTTAATTCCCTGCTCAAGCATAGGTTTCCCATATCCGGGTGTGGGAATCAGTACCATTGCCAACCAGTATAATATCAATAGTGCACCACCAATAATAGCTTGTTTTTTCCAGCGGACTCGTAAAAACAATATGGCACAAACCAGAAAAACTATAGCAATTCGTTGTAGCACACCTGCCACACGTAACTCCGCAAAATTGAAGTCGGGATAGAGGCTTAGGAATATACCAACAGCAAATATTTTGATTGAACGCAATACAATAGTTTTATACATATCCCCCTTTGGTATTCCAGCATCAACCCTTTTGGTATAGGCAAGAGCTACCGATACTCCGACAATAAAAAGGAAAAACGGAAAAATCAGATCGGTAACGGTTATCCCATGCCAGGGTTTATGCAACAAAGGGGCATACACATGGCTCCAACTGCCAGGGTTGTTAACCATAATCATTGCTGCAATGGTAAATCCCCTGAAAGCATCCAGCGATACAAGTCTTTCTTTATCTTTCATCTCTCATTGATTTTTTTGATCAGTATTTGAAACAAATAAAAATGTTTATGCTATCTTTATAAAATATTTAATAAGACAATGTTATAAATTTTTTGGATATGAAAAAAATTAGTCTGATTTTTTCTGTAGTTATGGCGCTGTTTTTATCCACCCGTTGTGGTCAGTTATCTTATCCCACAGCCGATCAGTTGGTTGTTGAGTGGAAAGTAATCAGTAACGAATATGCTGACCGTGTGCAGGTTAAGGCTCAATTTACAATTGAAAATCAAAGCAATTCTACGTTGAAGCCTGGAAGGTGGGCGATGTTTTACAACCAGAGCCCACGTGAAATTATTGAAAATCCACAAGGTGTTACCATTACACGGATCAGTGGCGATTGGTACAAACTCGAGCCCAATTCAGATTTTTATCTGAAACCTGGTGAAAAAGCCGAACTGATTTACGAAGCGCAGGCATGGTGGATTAAAGAAGTGGACGCCCCTATGGGTGTTTATTTCGTATTTTACGACAAGGATGGAAATGAAAGCCAGATCGTTTCTGCCTCCAATTTTACAGTGGGGCCTTTCGAAAATCCGGAACAGATTAACCGCCATCGCGATGACCTGGTACACATCCCGACAGCTGATTTTCTATATAAGCAGAACCTTAACCTGAGTGATGTCCCATTAGAAAACCTTCCGATTATTACACCGACTCCTTATTCTGTAAAGACTACCGGTAAATCAGTTGTATTCGATTCGGCACCGGAAATATTGTACAAAAAAGGTCTTGAAAATGAGGCAAACCTATTGGCAGCATTTGTCGGGAAATTATCTCAGACAGCGCTGACTGCTGTTGAAGCAGAATCTCCCCGATCGAACTCCATTTTTCTGGAAACCAGGCCGCTGAGGGTGAACAATATTTCGAATGAGGCATACCGGCTCGAAGTTAAATCTGATAAATCGATCATAATTACCGGAAACGATGAGGCTGGTGTTTTTTATGGTATTCAAAGCCTTATGGCCTTATTGCCAGCCGGCGCATTTTACGGACAACAGGTTGAAGCCACATTGCCGGTTTTAATTATCGAAGATGCACCCCGTTTCGGATTCCGTTCACTTCATATTGATGTGGCCAGGAGCTTTCAAACAAAAGAAACAATATTTAAGATGTTGGACCTGATTGCTTTTTACAAGCTCAACCATTTCATGTTTGTTTTAACTGAAGATGAGGCCTGGCGGCTCGAAATCGATATTTTGCCTGAACTCACCCAGGTAGCTTCAAAGCGGGGCCATACTATAAAGGAATCGGTTGATATGTTGCATCCATCATACGGTTCAGGGCCTTTCCCCAACAATCCCGATTCTTATGGTAGCGGATATTATTCCCGTGAAGATTATATTGAGATTCTTAAATATGCGAACCAACGGCATATTACAGTAATTCCTACGGTGAACCTTCCAGGGCATTCAAGGGCTGCCATCAGGGCAATGGAAGCACGATACCAGCGGTTTATGAATGAAGGAAATGAAGAAAAGGCCAACGAATTCCGTTTGATTGATCCTGACGACCAATCGAAATACAATTCGGCCCAGTCATACAACGATAATATTGTATGTGTTGCCAGGGAGTCGGTATATAAGTTCTATGAAACAGTTATTGACGCCATTATTCAATTGCATAATGAAGCTGGAGTGCCACTGAAATATTTTCATACCGGTGGCGATGAGGTGCCCGAAGGTGCATGGGCAGGATCCCCACTTTGTCAGGAATTGATTAAAACATTACCACATATAAAGGATTTCAAAAATTTACAAGCTTATTTTTTTCAGCGAACAGTTGAAATTCTTCAACGCAAAGGACTTGTGATTGGAGGATGGGAAGAGGTTGCTTTATTGAAAACCGAAAACGGGGATTATGTTCCAAACCCTGATTTTGTGGGCAAGAATGTAATCCCGTGGGCATGGAACAATATGGGTCAATGGGCCGACCTGAGCTACAAGTTTGCCAATGCAGGTTATCCTGTTGTGATGTGTGATGTTTCAAATTTTTATTTCGATTGTGCGTATAATAAAGATCCTTACGAACCTGGCCATTATTGGGCAGGGTTTGTAGATACACGGAATGCATGGCAGTTTGCGCCATACAATTCGTTTATTACCAATCTGAGGACATCGATGGGACGTGTTATTGATCCCGATGTGGAGTTTGAAAACAGAGAAAGGCTGAAACAAGGTGCATCTAAAAATATTCTGGGTCTTCAGGCTCAACTTTGGGCCGAAACCATAAA
>JBBIHB010000039.1:0-31376 GCA_037447215.1 Bacteroidales bacterium | reverse complement strand
ATGGTTTTTCTGGCGCTGGCCCTGCTTGGACTGGTTACCACCACCAGCCTGCCGGTATCGTTAATGCCCGATATCGATATACCGGTTATTACTGTTAGGGTAAACGCCCCCGAAATGCCCGCCCGCCAATTGGAAAACAGAGTGGTAAAACCATTGCGCGCCACCCTGAAAGAGGTTGCCCGGTTTGAGGAAATGAAAAGCGAAGCACACGACGGCACGGCATGGGTGGAGTTGCGTTTCAGCCACGGCACGCCCGTTAACCTCTGCAATGGTTGACCTGGTGTCTGCCAGCTGGCTGATCACCTGGTCAATAGATACTTTCGGAACAAAAACTTAAAAAATGTTAAATAATTCAAAAAAAAAAAACAGATCGGCCAATCCAATTATTTTTTACATTTGAAAAGTTAAATAACAAATGCTCCCCCGGCGGCCAACTCCCGGGATGCTGAAAACCAGAATGAAACTATGCTATTGGAAAATGTACCATACCAAAGAATCGCAAGGATCGGTAAAGCCTGCCAAGTGAACATTGCTCACACAAATAACAGCCACAAAGATATTACACAAACAAATGCTAAAAGGCAAAAAGCGGGCGGCATACCTTTTCCGCTTAAAGAATTGCCGTATGCCGCCCCGGTATTGCCCCTGGCCAGTATTAACCTAACCGGAGGAACGCCTATGCAAAGATAAACGGAATAATCAAAAAAGCGGCTGCTGCAAAGGGATTTTGTGGGGCTATTGTGTTAAGCCATTTAGTAATTTATTTAACAATTCGAATTATGAAAAAGAATAAAATTTTATATGCCATTGCATTAACATGCATACTTTTTATTGGATTTCTTGCTTTTATTGAATTGACATACGAAGCAAAAGCCTATATCAAACCAATATACTATGATCCTTATTATAGTCACTATCATGGTGGATGGTGCTGCACAAATGGAACTACGGCATGTGTTCCAAATGGGACAAATTGCCCATAACATCCGCAATGAATATATTTAATAATTGAGGCACAATCTTGTGCCTCAATTACATTTTGTTTTAGAATCTATAAAAACTAATGCTATGATTTTTCTATTTTTTATTTTATTTTTTTTGATTTCACTAACCTCATCAGCAGAAAATCCCAAAAGAATTCATTTAGATACTGACCAAAAACCAGTGAACCTGGTTGGCGACCTTTTTACTATTGACAGGGTTATACCCTTAGAAACAACCCCGGATAACCTGATTGGAACAATTTTAAAACTTCAGGTTAAAAACGATACCATTTATACTTTTACCCGAAAAAACGTGTTGCTTTTCAGGATTACAGGCGAATACATTGGCAGTATAGGAAAAATAGGCAATGGACCGGGAGAAATGGTCCTTCCTACCGATTTTTCGGTACATCCGAATGGAGGACAAGTTGCCATGCTCGATAATGTAAAAGAGGAAGTGTTCTTTTACAATAATAACGGTAAGTTTATTTCCTCCCAAAAAACAGGGCTTTCATATATTGCTCATTTTACATGGTACAAGCCCGATTTATTTATTTTCAGTTCGAATTTCAGGCAACAAAATGGGAAAAATTTTTCTGTTTATTTATCAGATTTAAAAAAAAACACATCGCGTGGCTTTTTGAATTTTGACCCGTCGATCAATGGCATTTACCTGATGAATCATTGTCAGTATCCGCAATACCGGGGTAATCAGTTTATTACGCGCGATTTCGACAACAACATCTATAAAATGGGGCCAGGAGACAATCCGGCACCTTATATAAATATCACCTTTAATTCCGGAACCATTCAACAGGCAGATCTGCATAAATTCAGCGGGAGACCATACGATTTTATAGATTGGCAAAACAAGAACAAGAAGTGCGATTTAGGCAATTTCAATGAATTCGACAGCTACTATGCCATTACGTATTTTAAAGGCAACTTAAAACACACACAAATAATCAGTAAAAAAACGGGGGCGCACTACAAAATAAACCACAGCGCCATCCTGAGCGACCCTATTTCCGATTTTCTGCCAGTATGGACTTATAAAGATTACCTGATTATGGTTGCAGAACCCTTTGTATTAAAACAAAAAATTAAACAAATACCACCAACCTTAAAGGCAAAGTTGGGTAAAAATTATGAGGCTCTATTAAAAATAGCCAACCAGGTAAATGATGAAGATAACCCTTTAATCATTTTTCTTTCGTACAATGGTGATAAATGATTCAATATGAATTCTTGGAAGAAATTTTTACAATTAACATTGATACTTTGCTTGACAATAATTATTAACGTATCATTATTCAATTATGAATTATTTCCAAATAATTCAGATAATTGCATTGAAACAGAACAAACCTTAAATGAATTTTACGAACAATATATAGAATTAAACAATTGTATTTCTGATATATATCTAATAAGCGATGATTTTGTAAAGGAATGTATTTTCGATTCCATAATGATAACATTTTGGATATCAGAAAACCATTGCTCGGAATGTATTGATAGTGTTTTCTCCATTCTATGTACTTTAAGCCCATATGAAATAAAAAAAATTATTGTTTTCAGTGATTTTCAAAATCCAAGATTGTTTAAGTTACTTAGAGAGAAACATCTAAACAGATATAATTATTATAACACTTCATTTGAAAATATAGATTTGTTAAACTCTTCTCCAATATTTATCAAATATGATACAATCCTAAATCGCGCAATTTGCTTCAGACCTGCTACAAATAGAAGACTGCTTTCAAATTTTATATTAACACGTCTGATTCATAACTCATCAGACTGATTTATTATTATCTTAGCCACAACCAATAAAAATATCAGATGGTCAGGTTTCTGATTGAACGCCCGATTGCGGTCGGCATGGTTTTTCTGGCGCTGGCCCTTCTTGGTTTGGTTACTACAACCAGCCTTCCGGTATCATTAATGCCCGATATCGACATTCCGGTTATTACTGTTAGGGTAAATGCCCCCGAAATGCCCGCCCGCCAGTTAGAAAACAGCGTGGTAAAACCCTTGCGCGCCACCCTGAAAGAGGTTCCACGGGTAGAAGAAATGAGAAGTGAAGCCCATGATGGCTCAGCTTATGTGGAACTGCGTTTCCGCCACGGCACCCCGGTTAACCTGGCATCGGTAGAAGTAAACGAAAAGGTTGACAAGGCTATGAACTACCTGCCCCGCAGCATTCCGCGCCCCGAAGTGGTACGCGCCAGCGCTTCCGACCTGCCCGTGTTTTACCTGTTGGTAACAGCTACTGCCAATGGTAATATTGCTGATAACACACAAAATATATCGGATGAAAAAAGTCGCCGCTTTCTGGAACTGAGCAATTTTGCCGGACAGGTAATCCGTAAGCGGCTTGAGCAACTCCCCGAAGTAGCGCTGATTGATATGAGCGGAATGGCCTATCCCGAAATACGCATTACGCCCAAACCCGAACTTATGGCATCGGGTGCTTTGTCGCTGCAACTTATCGAAAGGGCTTTGCACGAAAACAATGCCGAACTGGGCAACCTGCTTATCCGCGATGGGCAGTACCAGTACAATGTGCGTTTCAACACGCGCCTGCGCAACCTCGACGATGTGCGCAACACCCCCCTCAACCTCAGCGGGCGTATTGTTACCCTGGGCGAAGTAACAACCATAGAACAACTCCCCGAAACCCCAACCGGGAACGTCCGGTTAAACGGGCAGCCAGCTATAAGCCTCGCCATTATAAAGCAGGCCAATGCCCGTATGGCAACCCTCGAAAATGAACTGCAAACCATGATTGGTCATTTCCGCCACGACTATCCCGAAGTAGAATTCCATATTACCCGCGACCAGACCCAACTGCTCAAATACTCTATCAGCAACCTGGGGCAAAGCCTTATAATTGGCGGAATGCTTGCCTTCCTGGCCATGTTTGTTATTCTACGTGAACGAAGGGCGCCCTGGCTCATTGGCATCAGCATTCCGGTTTCGCTGGTTATTTCACTGCTGATATTCTACCTGTCCGGGCTCACTATCAATATCATATCGCTGTCGGGGTTGGTGCTTGGCATAGGCATGATGGTTGACAATTCTATTATTGTTATCGACAACATTACCCAGTACCGGCAACTTGGCGATTCGCTGGCCGACTCGTGCGTAAACGGCGCCAATGAGGTTATCCGCCCGCTTATCAGTTCGGTGCTGACCACCTGCGCGGTATTCGTACCGCTCATCTTTATGCAGGGCATGGCAGGCGCCCTCTTTTTCGACCAGGCTATGGCGGTGGCTATCGGTCTGGCAGTTTCGCTGGCCGTGGCCATTACCCTTTTGCCTATGCTCTACCGGCTTATTTATAATAGCAAACAGTCTGGGGTAGCCAAAACCCATGCAGCTTTAGGCCAGGGTAGCGACAATTGGTACTTTCATGTGTATGAAAAAGGGCTGAAGTGGGTATTGCGCCACCAGGCTGCCGTATGGGTAATTGTTGCTCTTTCTCTGGGGGCGTCGGTTGTATTGTGGTATTCCATGCCTTTTTCACGGTTTCCGGCTATCAGCCACTCCGAAACCGTACTCGATATCGACTGGAACGAACCGGTAACCCTTACTGAAAATAACCGCAGGGTAGCCAGCCTTTTGGAAACGCTCCACCCTTCCCCTGTTTATGCCGTTGAGGAGGCAGGCCGTCAGCAATACCTACTGAGTGTATCCGAAGCATCGGGCACTGCCGAAAACCAGGGTGAACATCCGCATGGGCACCCCCGATGACCTTGACCTCGCTATCAGGCAATTAACTGATAAAATTATGCATCAATATCCTGCGGCAGGATTTGCCTTTTCCGATGCCGACAATCTTCTTAACCTGGCATTTGGCAAAGAGGAAGTTCCACTGGTGGCCAGGTTTGCATCGCAACGTCCCGGCGACGACCATTATATGCGCCGGTTGGAAACCATACAACAGGCTATGGAAGCCAATTTCCCCGGCCAGGTAAGCTCGCGGTTAATCAGCCGCAACCTGGTCATGCTGCAAACCCACCCCGAAAGGCTGATGCTTTATAAGGTTAATCCGGCGCAATTATCCTCCGAAATACGAAGCGCATTCAACAGCAACACCGTTTTCACCATCACCGGCAGCGATATGCTTATCCCGGTTAAGGTGGGCCAATCCTACCGGTCGGTTTTCGATGTGGTACAAAACCTTACCGTTCGAAATACCGAAGGCGAGCAAATACCGCTGTCGGGCCTGGTAACCGTGAGCCACTCCACCGACCTGAAAACCATTACTGCCGACCGCGACAATGAATATTTCGGGGTTGACCTTGATTTACCTGCCCGACAAGTATCGGGCGCGATGGCAGCCGTCAGTAATTTGGAAATGGTAAAGGATCGCAGTAATGGGTTAAGCCTCAGCTTTGGCGGGGCATCAATCGCCTCACGGAAATTATTGCGCGAAATGCTGATCATCATTGCCATAAGCCTGATGCTGCTTTATTTCATCCTGGCAGCGCAATTCGAATCGTTCCTGCTTCCTTTGATCGTGCTCATTGAGGTTCCGCTCGACCTTTTCGGGGTATTGTTACTGCTGAAATTGTTCGGGGCGGGCATTAACCTGATGTCGGCCATAGGGATTATTGTAATGGCAGGTATCGTGATCAACGATTCTATCCTGAAAATCGACACGGTAAACCGAATGGTACTCTCTGGTACGCCGGTATTGCGGGCCATTGTGGTAGCAGGCCGCCGGCGCCTAAAGCCCATCCTGATGACCAGTATTACCACTATGCTGGCCATTTCGCCGTTTTTGTTCCAGGGAGGCATGGGCGCAGAATTGCAACGTCCCCTTTCACTGGCAATCATTGGTGGAATTGGATTTGGCACCCTGGTAAGTTTATATTTTATACCGTTGATGTATTATGCATTGGTCAAGGTCAATAAACTCAAATAGTTATATGATTATCAGGAAATTATATATATCAGAGTCCCGTAGGGACGACATGTTTATAGATAATGGTTTCAACATCGCAACCCAACAGTCCCGTAGGGATGAGATGTTTAACAATACCATGAATCACCCAACCTACGAAAAATTATATTGTGCCACACCAAAAAATGACATTGCCTTTATATGGGTTCCGCGTTTTACCAATAACATTTCGTCCCTACGGGACTGCTCAGGATTGACACAACCATATTTTTCTACAAACATATCCTCCCTACGGGAGTATATAGGAAAGTCCCGCAGGGACGATATATTTATAGAAAAGGGATATTACATAACAGTTACAAAGTCCGGTACGGACGACATGTTTATAACATCGCAATATCACAAAACAACCTCAAAGTCCCGTAGGGACGGCATGTTTATAAAAACCATCCAACATATCAACCATTTAACCAACTCTCCAATCACCCAATTAACCAATTAACCCTATGCCGGCATTCAATAAATATCGTCCTTTCTCACCCTTCTCTGTTGTGGTGGTTTTTCTGGCGCTGATGCTGGCCGGGGCATCGTTTATCCCCCTGCAAAACCTTCGTTTTAAACCCAGTCGTTCAATGCCCGAAATAACAGTGCGGTTCAACTGGTTCAATGCATCTCCCGAAGTAATCGAAGAGCAATCGGCGCGTATCGAGGGCGCCCTTTCCCGTCTCGACCAGGTAAAGTCGGTCACCAGCACTTCAAACATCGGATCGGGACAGATTACCATCGAATTCGACCGCCATGCCAACATCGCCCAGAAACGCTACGAAATTTCAACACAACTGAGGCAACTTCGCAGTTCATTCCCCGACGGAATGTCCTACCCCGAACTCACATCCACCATGGCCGACGACGAAAACAACCCCACCTTTATGACCATGACCCTGAATGCAAACACCACCACCCACTATATTAGCGAAATGGCCGAAGCGCTGGTCATACCTGAACTTACCAGAATAGAAGGAATTACCGATGTTCGGCTTTACGGGTCTTCGCCCAAACAGTGGGAAATCACCTTCGACCCTACCCTTCTGCGCAATTATAATATTCAGGTTTCCGAACTCGAAAGCGTGTTCAGGCAATTGGGCGAAAAGAACTTTCTGGGCAGCCACACTTCGGTTGCCGGACATACCGATCCTGTTTTTCTTGTAACCCGCCAGGTTGATCCCGCCGATTGGTACAATCTGCCCATAACCTTAAATAACGGCCGGATCGTCAAGGTTTCAGATGTAGCCACAGTGAAAAGGAAAGAACAGCCCCCCACCTCCTATTTCCGAATAAATGGTAAAAACACCATCAACCTGGTACTCATGTCAGCCTCAACAAGCAACCAACTGCGTTTATCGGAACAGGTACGGCAAACCCTCGGTGAAATAAGTTCGCGGTTACCGGTAGGTTATGGTATTGCAGTGGCTTCCGACAGCTCTGATTTTATCCGTGCCGAACTCAAAAAAATCGTGTTACGTACCTTTTTTTCACTTTTGATATTGCTCACCTTCGTACTTATTTCTACCCGCTCGTTCAGGGTGCTGGCAATACTAACCATTGCATTGGCAGCTAACCTGCTGATTGCTTTTGCCTTTTATTATTTCCTCAAAGTTGAAATACATCTTTATTCGTTGGCAGGGATTACGGTTTCGTTCGGAATAATTATCGACAACAGCATATTGATGGTAAGTCATTTGCAGCGGCAAAAAGGCCTGCATGTATTTATTGCCATACTTGCCGCCACCCTAACCACCCTGGGCGCCCTGACGGTTGTTTTTTTCCTGAAGGAAAACCAGAAAATATTGCTGATTGATTTTGTTTATGTAATGCTGATAAACCTTTCTATTTCGCTGGCCGTTGCGTTGTTCCTGGTACCTTCGTTAATGTCTTTAATTTACAGGCCCCACCACCAATCCACTGGCATTATGTCCCGCAGAAAACGGATAATACGGTTCACAGGTTGGTATGGTCGTTACATTTCATTTGGGCAGCGGTTCAGGTGGGCATTTATATTACTGTCCATTCTTATGTTTGGCCTGCCAGTGTGGCTGGTACCCGAAAAAATCAAAGGCGAAAGCAGAATGGCCGGGTGGTACAACAAAACCATTGGAGGCGAAACCTGGCAACAAAAAATAAAACCGGTAACCGACAAAATTTTCGGGGGCACGGTCAGGCTATTCAAAGACCATGTTTACGAAGGGAATTTCTATGCCGACCCATCACGCACAGCTCTGTATGTGCGTGGCACCATGCCCGATGGCTGCACTATACACCAGCTCAACGATGCAGTTAGGCGCATGGAACAGTACATCAGTCAGTTTGACGAGGTTGAACAGTTCCAGACCAATATCAGCAGCCATGCAAGCGGAACGATTATAATTCATTTTAAGCCCGATGCCGATAGATCGTCCTTTCCGTATATCTTAAAAAGCCAACTGGAACAACAGGCCATAATGCTTGGAGGTATGGATTGGGGAGTATGGGGCGTAGGACGTGGTTTTTCAAATGCCCTGGGAATGGATTACCGCAACAGCCGTATATTACTTACCGGATACAACTATGCGCAATTATTTGACTATGCCGAACAACTGGAAGCCAAACTTCTCGAAAATCAGCGTGTAGAAAATACAGAAATTGCCAGTACCCAAAGCTGGCAGGGAAACAGTCGCACTGAGTTTTACCTGCAAACCGACCGCGAATTACTCGCCTGGCAAGGTTTGAGTTTTGCCGGATACACCTCGTCGCTTTTCGGCCAGTTATATCACAGATATCTAAACCCCATATATACCGAAAACGAACTTCAACCTGTTGTCCTATTATCTGGACTTTATGATGAATACAACCAATGGGATTTTTTCAATCGGCCAGTAGCAACCTCAAAGGGAGATAAAAAACTGGCAGAAGCCGGGTCAATTGAAAAACGGCTGGCCGGAAAAACCATCTACAAAAAAGACCAGGTTTATCATTTGTATGTCAACTACAATTTCAAAGGGCCAGGGCCTTTATCGAAAATGGTACAAGACCGGCATATTGATGAGCTAAACGCAGAGCTACCATTGGGCTATCGGGCTTCGAGTCCGGAGTATTGGTATATGTGGAATGTTAAAGAGAAAAAGCAATACTTTCTATTGGGCATTATATTATTGATTATCTGGTTTGTGTGCAGTGTGCTGTTTGAATCGTTGCTGAAACCTCTGGCGGTAATTGCTGCAATCCCTATTTCCTATGTGGGGGTTTTTCTTACATTCTATCTCTTTAAATTCAATTTCGACCAAGGCGGCTTTGCTTCGTTTATACTGTTGAGTGGACTGGTTGTAAATGCTGCCATATATATCATCAACGATTTTAACAACCTTGTTGCCCGACATGGAAAACAACCTGTGGTAAAAACCTACCTGAAAGCCTTTAACCAGAAAATTGTGGCCATAATGCTCACCCTCCTCTCAACGGTATTGGGACTTGTGCCCTTTGTATGGGGCGGCCAGCGTGAAGTATTCTGGTTTGCTTTTGCATCGGGTGCCATGGGTGGTTTAATTTTTTCGTTGGTGGCTATTCTGGTATTCCTGCCATTGTTTTTGCCAATAAAAAGAATGAAGAATTGCAGTTGATAATTTTGTTTACAAATCAAAAGAAAAAGGGTTACAAATGCAAATCTGTAACCCTTTTGTTTTTGTGATCCCGGAGAGACTCGAACCCCCAACCTTCTGATCCGTAGTCAGATGCTCTATCCATTAAGCTACGGGACCTTTGTAAAAAGCGGTGCAAATATAGTGCTTTTATCTGTTAACGACAATCGACTCTGAAAAATTTACTTGTATTCCTGCTATTTTACCGGTTTTTGAATTATCCCGACCAAATTCAATTCACTTTAGCCCGATTCATCGTCATAATTCACCTGATCCCTCTGCTGCTTGAGCAAATCAATGATTTCAACAGGATTAAGTTTCTTTACGTTGGTGATTACCATATCTTCCTGAAGGAAATCACCATATTGATTGCATTCTTCAATGATACCCTGAAAAAGGTCTTTCAAAGGTGATGTAATAGGGAGGATAACCAGTGCCGTTGAAAAATCGATCAAACTGTTTATCTCCTCCAATTCTCCATTAATTTTTGCAAGGGCAAATTTTATCTCGTCATGAAGAAGCTTTTTTTGCATATTGTTGAGTTCACCTCCGCTTTTATGCATAAAGACAATAAAATAGCGCAATTTCCGACCCTTTCCGCCCAATCCGGTCGATATAAATACCTGTTGTTCGTCGAGCAACGAACTTTGCAGCAACATACGGCTTTCCTGCAAAGCAAGGATTGCCCATTCTTTCAGTTCTGTATCGGGGTTTTCAAGGTATCTTTCAATAGTCCTGAAATCCTCGACCTCAACACTTGAAGCCAATGCGGTCAGAATTTTCTTTTTGGCCAGAATGGTGGTTTCAGTATTGAATAGATTTTTTTTTAGTTTCAGATGCCTGGCAATATTTTTTCCTTCCCTAAATTTTCTCACAAATTCAAAATATTCAGCCTGCAGATGCACATCAATCTGCTCTTCAAGAACATTAAAGTTTTCGGGAATACCCTGAAGGGCCTCCTGGATCTTTTTATACAGGAATTCGTCGTTCATTTAACAAGTTTTTCACTATCCACAAAAATAGCGACTTACCGCGACAAAAAACATATTTCGGGGATTTTTTATACAACTTTAAAAATCTATCTTTGCCAACTGTTATTATTTTAATTTATTCTTAATAAATATAGCCGCACCGTGAAATTAAGTGAAATAAAAAATAACGAGACTGTTGTAATTACAAAAATCCTTGGACATGGATCATTCAGGAAACGTATTGCCGAAATGGGGTTCGTAAAAGGCAAACAGGTGAAAGTGATCAAGAATGCCCCATTCAACGGTCCGGTTGAATATAAAATCCTGAATTATAATATTTCATTACGGAGGTCTGAGGCTGAACGTATTGAAGTTATGCCCATCAGTGAATTTGTAATTCCCGACCATAAGGGATTCGAAGGGGTTATTGACCGTACAGTATTTAACGATCCTGATGTGGTAAAGGGAAAAACAATTAATGTTGCACTGGTAGGTAATCCCAATTCGGGTAAAACAACTTTGTACAACCAATTATCAGGCCAGCGCGAGAAAGTAGGAAACTACAGCGGGGTCACGGTTGATATAAAAAAAACCACTGTTACTGCCAACGGTTATACATTTAACTTCTTCGATCTTCCAGGTACATATAGCTTGACTGCTTATACTGCCGAGGAGATTTATGTCAGGAAATTTATATACGAAGAAACACCTGATATTGTAATTAATGTTCTCGATACCACCAACCTTGAGCGCAACATGTTCCTTACCACGCAATTGATTGATATGGACCTGAGGGTAGTTGTTGCACTAAATATGTACGACGAACTCAGGAAAAACAATCAGCAATTGAATTATGAAAACCTTGGTAAACTACTTGGGATACCTTTCGTTCCAACGGTAAGTACCAAAGGCGAAGGCTTGGATGATTTAATCAGGCGGGTTATTCAGGTTTATGAAGGTACAGATAATATAACAAGGCATATTCATATTAATTATGGGGCCGAGATTGAATCGTCGATCAGGGTAATCAGGTCAAAAATTAAAGAGAATAAACCCATTACCGATAAAATATCGAGCCGTTTCCTTGCGATCAAACTTCTTGAAAAAGACAAGCATGTTCTTGAGCTGATGGCCGATTATCCCAATTTCATGGAAATTGCTGCCATTACCCATAAAGAAATCAAGAGAATTGAATCGGTTTATAATGAAGAGAGCGAAACCGTGCTCACCGATTCGAAATATGCTTTTATTTCGGGCGCATTGAAAGAAACCTTTCATGAACCTGCACCGGAAATTCATAACCTGTCAGACAAAATCGACCGGTGGATGACACATCCGAGACTGGCGCTGCCGTTGTTTGCCCTGATTTTGTTTGTGGTTTTCTACACCACATTTACCATTGGTGCTTATCCAATGGACTGGATAGAAATGGGCATTGGCTGGATCAGTGATGGATTAAGGGGAATTATGCCCAACGGTATGTTCAAAGATTTGCTGATTGACGGAATTATCAGTGGTACTGGCAGTGTGTTGGTTTTTCTTCCCAATATTCTGATCTTATTCTTTTTTATATCGTTGCTCGAAGGAACCGGATATATGGCGCGTGCAGCATTTATTATGGACAAAGTAATGCACCGCTTTGGATTGCATGGCCGGTCGTTTATCCCAATGATTATGGGATTTGGGTGCAATGTACCTGCTATTCTGGCAACGCGCACCCTTCGAAATCCGGGCGACAGGCTCCTAACAATGCTCATAATCCCATTTATGTCGTGTAGCGCCCGGTTGCCTGTATATATCCTTATTATTTCGGCATTTTTTGAAAAATTTCAGGCACTGATCCTGATTGGTATCTATGCTTTCGGAATTTTGCTTGCTTTTATAACAGCCCAGGTATTTAACCGCTTACTTTTCCGGAACAAGGAAACACCCTTTGTTATGGAACTTCCAACCTACCGGATGCCTACCCTGAAAAACATTCTGTTTCAGATGTGGGATAAAACCCGGCATTACATTAAAAAGATTGCAACGGTTATCCTCATCGGGGTGGTTATTATCTGGGCTTTGGAATATTTCCCTCGTTCAACAGAAAAAAGCCAACTATTTATGGAACATATCGAATCAGTTGAACAACAGGAAATGGATGTAGATACGAAATCCGAATTGATTGAAGAAATAGAAATGGAAATGGAATCCGACAGGCTTATCAACTCTTATATCGGACAGTTGGGAAAAATTATGCAACCCATAATGGCCCCTTTGGGTTTCGATTGGAAAATGAGCATTGCGCTGTTGGCAGGATTACCGGCAAAAGAAATCATTATCAGCACGATGGGTGTTTTGTACCAGTCGGATGTTGACGAATCGACCGTTAACCTTCAGCATAAATTACGGGATGAAACACACGATACAGGCAAATACAAAGGGAAAAAAGTATTCAACACAGCATCGGCTATGGCATTTCTGGTTTTTATATTGATCTATTTTCCTTGTATCGGGGTTGTGGCTACCATTAAAAATGAATCGGGTAGCTGGAAGTGGGGTTTATTTTCGGTTGGTTACACCACCACCCTTGCCTGGATAATGGCATTCTTTACCTATAACATTTTCAGTCTATTTATATGATTCAGGAAATTTTGACCTATCTGATAGTGGCAACTGCAGTATTACTAGCCCTGCTAAAGCTGAAAGAACGGTTTATCAAAAAAAAAGTACAGGAAAAATGTCATGAGCCTGTTACATTAAAATTGTCAGGATGTGGCCGTTGTGGTGCAGAATGTCCAGTGAGGCAGGCTCCGTATAGTATAAAAGAAAAAAGGACGGATCAACATCCGCCCTTCTAACTAACTAAACTAACTAAACCAATAAAACTAATCAAACCTAAACCTATGAAACTAAAACCACTGCAAAGATAATAGCTTTAAAAATATTTTCAGTTAAACACATGTTAAAAATCGTGAATTATAACATTTTTTAATATTTCCTTAATGTTATTGTCTTTTGTATTTTTCTTTATTAAACTTTGATGTTTATAAATATTTTTAATAAGTATTGTCTTGATGAATTTCTATAAATTACTGATTATTAAGCAACCAACCTTTGAATGACACAAAATCGGACGATAACTGTACAACACTCCTTTTCCCCGACATGAATGTTTTTAACTTTTCGGGAATTGAAATATTACCTTTTCCAACAATTTTTTCCATAGTATCGATAAACTTTGCCGGGTGGGCAGTTTCAAGAAACACACCTGTCATTCCTTCACCAAGGTAATTATCGAGCGCTGCATATCCACATGCGCCATGCGGATCGGTCATATATCCGGTAGAATTATAAACTTTCCGTATGGTGGCTTCAATCTCTTCATCACTGAACCGGTAACCTTCAATGATCGACGAAATACCTGAATGAGAAGATTGAAATAAATCCAATATCCTCGCAAAATTGCTTGGAGCTCCCACATCCATTGCATTGGCAATTGTTTCGACAGAACGGCGTGGCATATAGATACCGGTCTTCAGGTAATGATAAACCACATCATTGGCATTATTGGCTGCCAGAAATTTATCAACCGGCAAACCCATTTCCCTGGAAAACAAACCAGCGGTAAGGTTACCAAAATTCCCACTGGGAACCGATATAATTAATTTCCGGTTTTCGAGTGCTCCCTGCTCTTTAATCCGTGCATAGGCATTGAAATAATAAAATGCCTGAGGTAAAAACCTGGCTACATTGATGGAATTGGCCGAGGTCAAAATCATTTTCCGGTTAAGTTCTTCATCAAGAAAGGCTGTTTTAACCAGGTCCTGACAATCGTCAAAAGTGCCGTCAATTTCGATTGCAGTAATATTTTGTCCTAAGGTGGTAAATTGCTTTTCCTGTATTTCGCTTACTTTCCCTTTGGGATAGAGCACAAAAACCCGGATACCTTCAACCCCCAGGAAACCATTGGCCACAGCACTGCCCGTATCGCCCGATGTGGCGACCAACACATTTACCATCCCACTTTTCTCCTTCAGAAAAAAACGAAGCAACCGCGCCATAAATCGTGCGCCAACATCCTTAAATGCAAGGGTTGGCCCATGAAACAACTCAAGGGCCCAGATATCTGTAGTGACCTTTACAACCGGACAATCGAATGACAGGGTATCATACACAATTCCACCCAATTCCAAAGGATCAATATCATCGCCAAAAAATTTCGACGCCACATCAAACGCAATTTCCTGAAATGACCTGTTTTGAATAGTATTGAAATATTTGTTTTCAAATTTGTAGATCGTTTCGGGCATAAACAACCCATTGTCGGCAGCAAGCCCTTTAATAACAGCTTCGCTCAGCGTGACCAGATCAACTTTATGATTAGTACTACAATAGAGCATGATACATACAATAAATAATTATAACTTTCCCAATAAAGTTTTCATGAACTCAGGTCCTCTTATTAATCCATAATTTCCCGAAGCCGATGCAAATTCGTCATATCGGATTACCTCATCAGGTATGTTTCCTGGTTTGTAAATGATAAAAGGAACCGGTTCCCGTGTATGTGTCCTGATGGTACAAGGTGTGGGATGATCGGGCAATAAGGCAATTGTAACCGGTTCTTCCATTTTTCCGGTTTCCTCGAGAATTGTCTTCACCACCCTTTTATCCAGATATTCAATGGTTTTTAATTTCAGCAGGGCATCGCCTTCGTGTCCTGCTTCGTCACTGGCTTCAATATGCAGATAGACCAGATCATGGTCAGCAAGGGCATCGAGGGTTGCCCTGGCCTTCCCTTCGTAATTGGTGTTGTAGAGACCGGTAGCGCCTTCAACTTTAATAACATCCATTCCGGCCAAAACACCAATTCCCTGAATCAGGTCAACTGCCGAAATAACAGCCGATTTTCCAATGCCCCATAATTCTTTCAAGGTGGGCATATTTGGCCTGTAACCCGGCGACCAAGGCCAGATACAATTTGCCGGATCTTTCCCTTCCGAAATGCGCTTCCGGTTAACCGGATGATCTTCGAGAAGAAACCGTGAGCGAAGGATCAGGTAATTCAGCAACCTGGCAGTTTTATCGGCAATTGGTTCGATTGACCTAATCAATACATCTTTAAATGGGGTTCCCAAAACATCATGAGGTGGTGTACAATTAAGGTACTTTACCCCACCTTTAATAACAAGCAAGTGCCTGTATGATAACCCAGGATAGAATCTGATGGTATCATTTCCCATTTTTTTATTCAGCAAACCTATCAGTTCTGCTGCTTCTTCGCTAGAAATATGCCCTGAAGAATGGTTTTTGATATTCTGATTTTCAATACAAATAAGGTTACACCGCAAGGCAAGGTCACCCGGCTGAAGCTCAACGCCCATACTGGCTGCTTCGAGTACTCCCCTGCCTTCAAAAACCTGCCCGACATTGTATCCTAAAACCGATAAATTGGCAATTTCACTTCCAGGGTGCAGGTTCTCGGGAATTGTATCCAATAATCCGCTTCTTCCCAAGGTTGCAAGATGGTCAATATGTGGAATATCGGCTGCCTGAAGCGGAGTTTTTCCCCCGAGAATATCGAGGGGCACATCGGCCATGCCGTCCCCTAAAATTATTATATACTTCATAAAGAATTAAATATTCGAAACTTTAATGATATCAGCAAACACTCCGGCAGCAGTAACAGCAGCTCCGGCACCATAGCCTTTTATCAGCATCGGATATTCATTGTACCGTTCGGTGCGGTAAATAATCAGGTTATTGCTGCCCTCGAGGTTATAAAACGGATGATTCCGATCGATCTCCTGAAGGCCAACCTGTGCATTTCCTTCTTCGAAACTGGCAACAAAGCGCCATTTTTGTCCTTTTTGCTCAAGTCCTGCCCTGCGTAGTTCAAAAACATGGTCGAGTTCAGGTGCCTTCCCCCAGAAATCATCAATAGACCCTGCGAAGTACTCCGATGGGATAAAAGAATTGATTTTTACATCATCCTTATCAATCCGGTAACCCGATTCCCGTGCAAGGATAAGAAGTTTACGCACAACATCCATGCCACTCAGGTCGATTCGCGGATCAGGTTCCGAATATCCGGCTTCCTGTGCCATCCTAATGGCCCGGCTCATCGGAATATCTTTAGAAATGGTGTTGAAAATAAAATTAAGTGTCCCCGACAGGACAGCTTCGATTTTTAAAACCTTATCGCCCGAATTAACCAGGTCATTCAGTGTGTTAATGATGGGCAAACCAGCACCCACATTGGTTTCAAAGAGAAATTTGACACCTTTCCGCTTGGCTGTTTTCTTCAATAATGTGTAATTATTGTAATCGGATGAAGCAGCTACTTTATTTGCTGTTACAATCGAAATATTTGAATCCAGAATTCTGTGGTAGTGAAGTGCAATCTCATCGGAAGCAGTGCAATCGACAAAAACACTGTTATACATATTCATGCTAATCATTTGGTCGATAAAACCATTGACAGAAGATACTTTTTCGGAACCTGTAAGGATTTCCCAACAAACAGGTACATCAATTCCATCTCTGTCAAATATCATTTTCCTGGAGTTGGCCAAACCGGTAATTTTAAGTTTAAGGTGATTTTCATTCAATAGTTTCTCCTGCTGGCCGGCAACTTGTTTGAGAAGATTACTACCTACCAATCCTGTCCCGACTAAAAAAACATTCAGTTCAACATTATCTGAAAGGAAGAAAGATTCATGAACCACATTAAGCGTTTTTCTGAGGTCGTCGTTTCGAACCACCCACGAAATATTATACTCTGAAGCACCCTGTGCAATTGCGGCAACGTTGATACCGTTTCTGCCGATTGTTGTAAATAATTTTCCTGCAACACCGGTCGTTTGTTTCATGTTTTCGCCTACCACAGCAACAATCGAAAGACCTGTTTCAACCATTACTTTGTTGATCTGCTCGTGAGCAATTTCACGTTCAAACTCCGTTTTGATAGCTTCTTCAGCGTGGGTAGCGGCATGTTCTTCGATGGCAATGCTGATGGTATTTTCGGAAGAAGCCTGTGAAATAAGTATTACATTTATTTTATCGCGTGCAAGTGCTGTAAACAACCTCATGGCAATACCCGCTACCCCAACCATCCCGATTCCCTGAACAGTGAGGAGTGCAATCTTTGAAATGGATGAGATCCCTTTTACCGGTTTTTCCTTTCCGTTTTCGCTGCTCCGGGTTATCAGAGTTCCTGCAGCTTCGGGGCGCATGGTGTTTTTAATATGTACCGGTATCCCCTTTTTATATACCGGTAAAATAGTGGGCGGATAAATTACCTTCGCTCCGAAATTTGAAAGTTCCATAGCTTCCGTGTATGACAATACAGGAATGGTGTAAGCTTTCCGAATTACTTTCGGATCGGCAGTCATAAAACCATCTACATCTGTCCAGATTTCAAGGGAATTTGCATCAAGCGCAGCCGCTATGATTGCAGCCGTATAATCCGATCCTCCTCGCCCGAGTGTAGTATATTCACCTGCCTTGTTACGGGCAATAAAACCAGGTGAAACTGCAACCCCTGCCATATCGGAAAATGTTTCCTTAATACGGTTGTTGGTTTCCTGAAAATCGACGGTAGCCTTTCCAAAGTTACTGTCGGTAACTATAAAGCTGGCAGAATCTTTCAGTTCGGTTCCAAAATACCTTGATACAATAATCGACGACATGCGTTCACCCATTCCAAGCAAACGATCGAGTGTTTTTGGAGTGAGCTCACTGATAAGGGCAACCCCTGTCAAAACCTGTTCCAGCTCTTTTAAAATCTGATTTACAGACAGGGTTACCTCAGCCATATCATCGAAAAGCCCCGATATAACTTCGGCGTGCCTTTGCCTGATAATTTCCAGCTCTTGGTGGTAAAGTTCCGTTCCAATGGCGGCGAGCCTGGCTGCATTAAGTATTTTATCGGTAATTCCCCCTAATGCCGAGACCACCACAACCATATTGTCCTTTTGTGAAAAAACTATATTTTTTACACTTTTTATGTTGGCAGCGCTGCCAACCGAAGTTCCTCCAAATTTCAGTACTTTCATTTCAGGAAGATTAGATTATTTCTTCAGCATTTGCTTCGTGTACAAAAATAAAACTGTCAACACACCAACATTCATATTGCAAGGCAATATAATTGATTATTAACACAATGTTACACATGAAACGGATTTTCAAGAATTTTGGATGTATTTAAAACAGATAGCCGGGTGTGAAACAGAAGTTCCCACCCGGCTTTATTAATGGTTTTTTTGTAATTATTCTGAATCTGCGGCAGCAGTAATTACCTCCATAATCTTTTTTTCAAGTTCGGCTGCAAGTTCAGGATTGTCTTTAATAAGTTTCCTGACCCCTTCGCGCCCCTGCCCCAGTTTTGATTCGCTGTAACTGAACCACGATCCACTCTTTTTAATGATCCCGTAATTAACCCCTAGATCGAGGATTTCACCGGTTTTAGAAATTCCTTCACCATAAAGAATATCAAATTCGGCTTTACGGAAAGGTGGTGCAATTTTATTCTTCACCACTTTAACCCTAACATTATTCCCTGTAACTTCTTCACCCTCTTTTATCTGCCCTATTCTTCGGATGTCGAGCCTGACCGATGCATAAAACTTCAAGGCATTTCCACCTGTTGTGGTTTCCGGGTTTCCGAACATCACGCCAATTTTTTCACGTAACTGGTTGATAAATATACAGCATGTCCGTGTTTTGCTGATGTTGGCTGTGAGTTTCCGGAGTGCCTGCGACATAAGCCTGGCCTGCAAGCCCATTTTCGAGTCGCCCATATCTCCCTCAAGTTCAGCCTTAGGGGTTAAAGCAGCGACCGAATCGATAACAACTATATCCACAGCTCCCGAACGGATCAGGCTGTCAGCAATTTCGAGGGCCTGTTCACCATGGTCGGGTTGTGAAATCAAAAGTTCATCGGTATTAACCCCTAATTTTTTAGCGTAATAAGGGTCAAAAGCATGTTCTGCATCGATAATGGCTGCAATGCCGCCAAGCTTTTGTGTTTCGGCAATGGCATGAATGGCAAGGGTTGTTTTTCCTGACGATTCTGGACCGAATATTTCAATAATCCTGCCACGGGGATAACCGCCAATTCCCAACGCCACATCGAGCCCAATAGAACCGGACGAAATGGCAGGAACATCTTCAACCGGCTTATCGCCCATTCGCATAATAGAACCTTTTCCGAAACTTTTTTCGATTTTGTCGAGGGTTGACTGAAGGGATTTCAGTTTTTCCTTGTAAATTGCTGATTGGTCTTCTTTAGTCATGATTTATGTAAATATTAAAAATTGAGCGCTTGTACAATTTGAGCTGAATGCTCTTTTGTATTAACTTTAACTATTATTTCTGTTATTATACCATTTTCATCGATAACAAAAGTAGTGCGAAGTACGCCCATATAAGATTTACCGTACAACTTTTTTTCACCCCATGCCCCAAAAGCTTCCAAAATTTTTTTCTCCTCATCTGCAATTAGGTTAAATTTCAGTCCAAATTTCTGTGCAAATTTCTGATGCGATTTTATACCGTCAGGACTCACACCCACAACCTCATAACCCCTGTTGAGCCAGTCGTGATAGTTGTCGTTGAAGTTACATGCTTCAGCGGTACAACCCGGAGTATTGTCTTTAGGGTAAAAATAGAGAATAAGTTTTTTCCCTGCAAAACTATTTAACGAAATTAATTTCCCATCCTGGTTAATTCCCTCAAAATAAGGTGCTTTATCTCCTTTAACCAATGCCGCCATTAGCTGAAATTTTTAAGTGTTTGACAAATATAAACTAAATTTGGCAAATGCTGAATTATACTATTCACCATTTACAAACCATAGGGGCAACAATGTTTGTACCTTTTATGTTACGTGATTTGCACAATTTTTGTAATTTTATATGCTGAATTTATTTATTATTTTTTATGGATTTTCGAATCGGGAAAATACTTCATTTTATGGCGCTCATTACCATTCTTCTGGTTCTGGCAGGTCCAATCGTTGCAAATCCGGAATTTCAGGCTGAAGAACGCAATAAAGCTATAGAATTGTTTCATCAGGGAAAATTTGCAGAAGCCTTTCCGGTTTTTAAAAAATTATCCGATTCGTACCCCTCTGATTATCTCCTGAAATATTTTACAGGAGCCTGTCTGGTCGAGACT
Source organism: Bacteroidales bacterium (assembly GCA_037447215.1). Lineage (GTDB taxonomy): Bacteria > Bacteroidota > Bacteroidia > Bacteroidales > Prolixibacteraceae > UBA1413. Next base: position 10,672 of record JBBIHB010000039.1, on the reverse strand, counting down.
GGAGTATATACCAAAGAGACCGAAATGTTCCTATTGCTGGCCGGTACCCGTGAGGTTCCTTCAAAGGTTTTTTATTACCTGGCGCGATGCTACCATGCCAGGGAAGATTGGGACAATGCACTAAGGTTTTACAACCGTTACCGTAATAATTCATCGCCAGGTGAATTCAACGAATTGCGTATCGAAGAACTTACCTCCATGGTTTACGACAGAAAGAACCCTTTTTCACCCGAAGGGGTTAAAATGCCTGAAAAAACTGAACCCCAAAGACCTGCAAATTTCACTGAGCATCCATCAATTCAGGTCGATCATAAACCTGAAATAAATCCGGAACCCGTCAACGACCCAAACATTGAAAATCGCCAGGATGATAATAAGAATAAAGACCTATTGACCCCTCCTATTACGGATGGTGTTCTGTTGCCTGTTCAGGAGGATATACAAACAGGGATTGGGATTGAAGAAGTACGGGAAACTGAACAGGAACCTTCGCATTTAGAGCAACCTGTTTCCAACATAAATTTCATCCGTTTTCAGGTAAATCCTCAGGTTACCTATATTACCGAAGAAATGTTTCAGTATCCCGAAGCTAAGGAAGCATGGAAAACTGGAGCTTTGAAAGAAAAGGAACTCAATGCCATCCTTCAGTCGCTGAGCGAATTAAGAAATCAGTATCAAAGCATTACCAGTCAGTCGCAACGAGACCAGATGGCTGGCAGGATCATTGAACTGGAAAAGCAAACGCTATACCTCAGGGCTGAAACAGATCAGTTATTTCAGAATGCACGCTACCTTGAACAAAAATGGTGGGCCAAGGCCGACTATACTGTATATGAAAGGTTTAACGCCATTTCCGATTCATTGCGCCGCATTGAGGAAGCACAAAATATGGCAGCCCTCCCTCCACCACCGGTCATAAGTGAAATTATTATGAATGAGGAAACTGAAACTGAAGATGAAGAAGAATCAATTGAAAATCATGGAATAACTTATAAAGTACAGTTGGGTTCATTCACCCGGGCAGTCCCGGCACATACCCAGGCTTTATTTGATAAGATCAGTAAAATAAGGCCTGTTGAAACCTTTATAAATGACGAAGGGGCAACCGTTTACACTACTGGAAATATGAAAACTTATGCTGATGGCCTTGCCCTGCAAAACCAGGTAAGGGTTGAAGGTGTAAAAGATGCATTTGTTATTGCAATTAAAGACGGAAAAAGAATATCTTTACCAGAAGTAAAGAAATTAACCGCAGAAGAATGACAGAAAAAGATATAAAACGAAAAGATGCTGAAAACCTGAAAGTTACTATCAATAAGGATCGTAACCTTATTCTGCATAACGATGATGTTCACACGTTTGATTACGTTATACAAGCGCTTATGGAAGTATGTGACCACGACTATATTCAAGCTTCTCAATGTACCATCATTACCCATTATAAGGGCAAGTGTGATATTAAAACCGGAACATTGGCCAGTTTGAGGGCCATGAAAAAGGCACTTACTCTAAAAGAACTAAAATCAACCATCGACTGATATGACTATTGTTGCGATTATTGTCCTGATATTACTTGGATTGTTGCTGCTTTTACTGGAGTTTGCCGTAATTCCGGGAGTTACCATTGCTGGAATAGGAGGATTCCTATTGCTCGCATGGAGTGTTTATCTTTCATTTGCACAATATGGCACCCTCGCCGGATTTCTGACCCTGATATTTGTTTTGATTGCTGCACCAGCTTTATTAGTGTTTGTTTTCAGATCGCGGGCTGGCAAAAAAATGATCCTCGAAACAAATATCGACGCAAAAGTTGAAACCTTTGAAACCGAAAATATTCATCCCGGCGACACCGGAGTTACTGTCGGAAGGCTTGCCCCAATGGGAAAGGCTAAAGTAAACGGAATTACAGTTGAAGCACAATCTATTGGTCCTTTTATAGATCAGAACAAGCCGGTTAAGGTTTTAAAAGTATATCCCGGAAAAATTATTGTTGAACTTATAAATATTTAATTATTATGGTTGAAGCATTCGGAACCTTCGGGTTAATGATAGGACTACTAGTCCTTCTGATTATTCTTCTCTATTTTATCCCTATCGGGCTATGGTTTTCGGCCCTTGTGTCGGGGGTAAGAATCAGTTTATTACAACTTTTTCTGATGCGGTTCAGGAAAGTGCCCCCAGGAGTAATCGTACGTGCGATGATCGAGGGCACCAAAGCTGGTATTCCATTAAACCGTAACGATCTGGAAGCGCACTACCTGGCAGGCGGACATGTAGCCAATGTGGTTCATGCGCTGGTATCGGCATCGAAAGCCAATATTCAGCTGAGTTTTAATATGGCTACTGCCATTGACCTTGCCGGTCGCGATGTTTTTGAAGCAGTTCAGATGTCGGTAAATCCTAAGGTAATAAATACCCCTCCTGTTACAGCTGTGGCAAAAGATGGTATCCAGTTGATTGCCAAAGCACGCGTTACAGTTCGGGCAAACATCCGCCAATTGGTGGGCGGTGCTGGCGAAGAAACGGTTCTTGCCCGAGTTGGCGAGGGTATCGTATCATCTATCGGTTCGGCACATTCGCACAAGGAAGTACTCGAAAATCCGGATTTTATTTCCAGAACTGTACTTGAAAAAGGCCTTGATGCCGGAACTGCTTTTGAAATTCTTTCCATTGACATTGCCGACATTGATATTGGAAAAAACATTGGCGCCGGGTTACAGATCGATCAGGCCGAAGCAGATAAAAACATTGCCCAGGCAAAAGCAGAGGAACGCCGTGCCATGGCGGTTGCACTCGAACAGGAAATGCGCGCAAAAGCACAGGAAGCACGCGCAAAGGTTATTGAAGCCGAAGCTCAGATACCACTTGCAATTTCAGAAGCTTTCCGCACGGGAAACCTTGGTATCATGGACTATATGAAATTCAAAAATATTGAGGCCGATACTTCGATGCGGGAATCAATTGCTGGTGAAGAACAGAACAAAAAGAAGAAATAAAACGTTTTATGGTATTGAAAGCCTCTCTTCAAGGGAGGCTTTTTTGTTGAACATTAATCTTACAACCATGAAAAATCTGACTTTTCTGGTATTACTGATTATTCAGGCAGCATGCACTACGACTGAGACCGATAAGGTAATAACCGTCACTGGTGAAATCAGGCCTGACAAAATAGGTTTGACCCTTTCGCATGAACATGTACTGGTTGATTTTATCGGCGCTGAGTTGTCGGAACCTGCAAGGTACGACATAGAGAAAGCCTACAAAGTGATATTGCCACATATTCTCGAAATAAAAGAACTGGGTGTAAAAACCTTTATTGACTGTACTCCAAAATATTTAGGCAGGAATCCTTTATTGCTTCGGAAACTTTCAGAAGAAACAGGTATTCAGTTTATTACCAATACCGGTTTTTATGGGGCGGTAAATGATAAATATATTCCTGATGCTGTAAAACTGATGCCGGCCGAAACCATTGCAGCATTCTGGATTGCCGAATTTCAGCAGGGAATTGAAGGAACAGGTGTACGACCCGGATTTATAAAGATTGGCGTGGAAAGGGGCGACCTTTCACCTTTCCATCAAACGCTTGTGAAAGCTGCAGCACTTGCACACAAAGCTACCGGTCTTACGATAAAATCGCACACAGGCCAGTCATCACCTGCTTTTCAACAGCTTGAAATTCTTAAAAACGAAGGCGTAAAACCCGATGCCTTCATCTGGACACATGCCCATGATGAAAAGGACCTTACCAAACATTTAGAAGCGGCTAATATGGGTGCCTGGATATCTCTCGACGGATTCTGGGGAGGTAAAGATAAAGCTGAGGAAATTGCAGCAATGGTAGTCAACCTGAAAAAGCATAACTGTTTGCACAGGGTACTTCTTTCGCAGGACTCAGGTTGGTTTGACCCCGACAAACCTGATGGGGAAAACTACCAAACTCACACACTACTCTTCAGCGAATTGATTCCCGCATTGAACGAGGCAGGGATTACAGATGCCGATATCAACCAGATACTTACAAAAAATCCAGGGGAAGCATTTATGGTAAAATTGAGGTTAATTGATGAAAAGTGATCCGATATAAAAATGAGGTAAAAGTGTAATTTAATTTGTAATCAGATTTTTGTCGGAGGAAGAATATTGCTGGTTTGAAAATTTCAGTATATTCATTCCTGTCTTTAATCCAGGATTATGGAAGGTTACCGAATAAACCCCTTCTTGCAAATTGACGATCAATAACCTGTCATCATGAATTCCCTGAATGTTATATAATTCGGTAAGCACCTTCGAGGTTTCGGAAATTGAAATATTAAATGTGGTGGATGTCTTTACCGGATTGGAATAATTTCCGATAAATTCATATTTCTTCATAATGTATTTCGGCTAGGATCAACATAACCTTTCACTTTAATCACCGAAAATGGGTTGTTTGACTTTGTGCTTTACAATAATATTTCAGATTCAACTGGTGACTTTTGTAAATCGTTACCTGGATCGATTGAAGGCAGAATCATAATATCAAGAGAATTATCATTAGGCATCTGAAACAGGGTTTGAGTATTTTGGTGCATCGAAATTGCTTTATTGTTATGTGATCGTATAAAACAAGCCCATCGACGCCAGGCCATTAATTTTCTATTGTCCAACGCATTGTAATTAACCTGTTACAGGCCTCCTTTTTGATTTTCATTTTAGATAAAGCAGGTATTCGGTTTGTACATCTTCCGGAAAAGGAAGATTATTGATTACCAATATAAATTTGCAAATAACTATTTTTTTTTTATAACCAATCCTCCTGTTGCTGCATTATCGGCAATACTTCCACCGGTCACCAAACAAGCTTCAATAAGTGTATTTGCATTTCCGGTTACCCTGCCTATCAGGCTTCCTACCCCCCTTGCTCTTATAACATACGCATTAACCAACCTGATATTTTTTAACGAAACGGGGTTTCCGGAGCTAATTCCTGAGGAGCCATTATGCACGGACTATCCAACATTGTAATATATTGTATAATTAATTAGTAAATTGAGAATCCAGTACCCGTTTCCATCAAAGTGACCTGAAAATTATGAGGAAGGATTTGCCGGATTAACACCAAATCCCAAAATTGGAATCCATTTGCCATTATTTTGTAAATCGATATCGGTAATTTAGCGAAAATATATATCAGGTGCATTCAGATATTCTCAAACGTTATTCAGGTGAATGTGATTCTGGATCAGAAATGGGTCATTATTTGTACCGCCCCCCCTGGGAACTGACCCCTAACATCTATTGACATAAGTAAAAAAATCAGGCCAATTGCAAATCTTACCCCCATAACTTTTTAGCAGTTCATTTTTTTGAAATGCAAAACATTCAAATGGCTTATTGCTATCCAAGATTAACAGACTATATTACAGGAAATTACATTAAAGATTAATTGAAATAAATACGGCATATCGGAGACAATACCGGGAGGTGGCAATAAAAGCTATCCGATAAGAAATGAATCGAATAAAGCTATTTTGATTAATCAATCTGTAATTTTAAGCTGATCGAATATAAAAGCATACTCAAGTGCTAAATCTTTTATCCATTGAAACCGGCCTGAAGCCCCTCCATGCCCGAAGTCCATCTGTATCTGGAAAAGCAAAAGATTATCGTCGGTTTTCATTTCGCGGAGCTTTGCAACCCATTTCGCAGGTTCCCAGTACTGAACCTGCGAGTCGTGATATCCGGTTGTAACCAGCATAGCCGGATACGATTTGGCCTCAACATTATCGTAGGGTGAATAAGAGAGCATATAATAGTAATATTCTTCGATTTTAGGATTTCCCCATTCGTCGAACTCACTGGAGGTTAACGGTATTGATTCGTCGAGCATAGTAGTTACCACATCAACAAAAGGCACGTTGGCAATAATACCTTTGTAGAGGTCGGGGCGCAAATTCACAACTGCACCCATAAGCAGTCCTCCGGCGCTACCTCCTTTTGCAAACAATTTATCGGAAGAGGTATATTTTTCATTTATAAGATGTTCGGCAGCCGAATTGAAATCAGTGAATGTATTCATCTTTTTGAGCAATTTGCCATCTTCGTACCATAGGCGTCCATAAAACTGTTCACCCCTGATATGGGCAATTGCATAAACGAAACCCCGATCGAGTAACGGAAGTATATTCATCCGAAACCCTGGTTCCATAGTTACACCATACGAACCATAGCCATACAGCAATGCCGGTTGTGAGCCATCCCTGACAAATCCTTTTCGATAAACAATACTTAACGGTATTTTCGTTCCATCGGATGCCGTGGCATAATCGCGTTTGGTTTCATAATTGGCCGGATCGAAACCGCCGAGTATTGTATCCTGTTTCAGAAGTACCCGTTCACGCGATTTCACATTGTAATCAAAAGTTGAAGAAGGAGTGGTTAACGAAGAATAGGTAAACCTGAAAATATCGGTATCGAATACCCTGTTCATACTCATACCAACAGTATATACTTCTTCTTCGAAAGTGATGTAATGCTCTCCTGAACCTTGCAAGGGCATTATCCTCAAATAATTTAGCCCATTCTTTTTTTCCTGAACAACAAGAAAATCTTTAAATAGGTCGAAGCCTGCCAGAAAAACATCGCTGCGATGAGGAATCACCTCCTGCCAGTTTTCCACACCGGTCTTTTCAACAGGGGTCCGCATTAGCCTGAAATTGGCAGCATCGAGGTTTGTATTTATATAGAAATAATTTCCGGCATGGTTAACTGAATACTCTAATCCCCTAATACGTGGTTGAAAAACCTTGAATTGTCCTGTAGGATTATCAGCATTGAGGAATCTGAACTCATTTGTAATGGTACTGTAAGATGAAATTATCAGGTAATCACCCGATTTTGTTTTTGAAATATTTACACTGAAAGTTTCATCATTTTCGTGGTACACTTCTATATCCTGGTTAGCCGGAGTTCCTATTGTATGACGCATGATTCTTTCCGAACGCAGGGTGGTTACATTCCTAAGGACATAAAAAACAGTTTTATTATCGTTGCCCCAAACTATGCTACCTGTGGCCATTGGGATAACATCGGGAAGAAACTCTCCAGTTTCCAGGTTTTTAAAGTATATACTGTAGTTTCGGCGGCTTACCGTATCCACTGCAAAAGCCAGTATTGTATTATCGGGGCTCACTGTTCCACCCCCTAAGGAATAATAGGGATAACCTTCGGCCATTTTATTTACATCAAGTAAAATTTCCTCGTGGGCTTTGAGCGAACCCTTTTTGCGGCATTGTATAAAATATTCACCGTCCTCGACTGTGCGTGTATAATAATAATATCCGTTTTCGAGGTAGGGTACAGATTCGTCGGCCTCTTTGATTTTCGACCTAATTTCATCATATAAAGCATCCTGAAGGGGTTCGGTATGTTTCATCATTGCTTTGAGGAAGTTGTTTTCAGTCTCCAGGTAAGCAATTACATCTGGGTTGTCCCGTTCATTCAACCAGTAATAATTATCGAGGCGAATATGCCCGTGTGTTATAAGCTCCTGTGGTATTTTTTTTGCAATTGGAGGGGTTATGGATTTCTGTGAATTGCATGAAAATGCTACAAAAGCAATTAATGCCAGGACAAAAAATCTGAATTTTTTCATAAAACTTGATTTTAATATATCAAATTTACGGTATTAAAACGAAATTCAGATATTTGCAACCATTAGGTTAATAAAATATTGAAGATAAATTTGTCATAGTTAATTTAAGACAGCTGAACGAAAAAATGTCAGAAATAAAATACATACTTATTTCCTACCTGACGATAGTTGTTGGCATTGGTATATTTTCATTTTTCAGGGTAAAAAATGCTGCCGATTATTACATCTCGGGCAAGCGCGGAAACTGGTGGCAGATTTCTGGCAGTCTTTTCGCAACTATAATGGGAGGTTCGGCTATTCTTGGGACTATTGAACTGAGCCAGAAAGCCGGATGGGCTGCTGTATGGTTTTTGTCAAGTGCTGCTGCCGGGCTTTTTGTTCTGTCCTTTATCAGCCGGAATATCAGTGTCCTCGGGCATTATACCTTGCCCGAATTATTGTTGAAATTTTACGGAAGACCCGCAGAGCAAACTGCCAGCATTTTAATTCCCATTGCCTGGACCGGCATTGTAGCTGCACAGATCATTGCCGGCGCAAAGATTCTAAGCAGCCTGCAAATGACAAGTTACCAGAATGGGGCAATAGTATGTGGTTTGGTTTTTATTTTTTACACCATTGCTGGCGGTCAGCTCAGTATTCTTAAAACCGATTTCGCTCAGGCATTTATAATATTGGCCGGAATATTTGCAATGATTATTTTGCGTATAATACATGAAAATCATGTAGTTGCACCTGTACTCTCGCTAACAGCACTGTTTAACAATAAATTTACCCCATTTGATCTGATAATTTTATTTACTACTTATTCGGTTACATTTGTTGTGGGCCCCGATATTTATTCCCGGATTTTCTGTGCCCGCAACCAAAAGGTTGCCCGCAACAGCGTTCTGATTGTTGCATTTCTTACTATCCCGGTAGCCGCTGCCCTTACCTGGCTTGGTGTTTCTGCCGGTTCGGAAGAAGCTGGTGGCTTTATATTACCGGGAACTTCGTTTTTGCCACCATGGGCACTGGGACTTATAGCTGCAGCATTGCTTTCGGCAGTTATGTCATCGGCCGACACAACACTTCTTACCTCATCCATGATTCTTTCCGAGTTATTCACCGGCAACCTCGATAAGCCAGGTGCACTCAGTTTAACCAGAATGTTTGTTGTATTGATAGGTGGATTCAGCCTGCTGATTGCACTAAAAGTCACTTCAATTTTAAATGCACTATTCATTTCACTTTCATTTTTTTCAGGGGCATTTATTATTCCCATCATCGCCGGACTGGCAGGTTGGAAAGTAAATCCCCGAAATGCACTACCTGCAATTCTGGTTGGTGGATTTATGGCATTGGCCGGAAAAATAATCAACGAATTTACGGGGAGCAGTTATGGATATTGGTTGATTGCCGGGGGATTTGTTGCTAATTATTTCATTATTAAAAATTTAAAACCTAACAGAAAGTCCTTATAAGAATATAATTATTGGATGAGCTGTTTATCACGACTTATCGGCTCAAAAAAATCATAATTAATCTCTCCACTTGTGGTAAATTTATTCTCAGTTAAAATATGCCTCGTTTGCCGGATCAAGCATCCATAAAATTGTTTGCTTATTCATAAAAAAGAAGTTTTTTTGTATTAAAAAAAAATCGTAACAAATTAAAAAATATATCATGGGAAAAGTACTGATTATCGGAGCAGGGGGAGTAGGAACAGTTGTAGCACACAAAACTGCCGCATTGCCCGAAGTTTTTACCGACATAATGCTGGCCAGCCGCACCAAATCGAAATGTGATGCCATTGCGCGCAAAATTGGCAGCAACCGTATTAAAACAGCCCAGGTTGATGCCGATAATGTTCCCCTGCTTGTAGCACTGATACGTACTTTCAAACCCGATCTGGTAATTAATGTTGCACTTCCATACCAGGACCTTACCATTATGGACGCTTGCCTCGAAACCGAAACAAGTTATCTGGATACAGCCAACTACGAACCGAAAGACGAAGCCAAATTTGAATACAAATGGCAATGGGCATATCAGGACAGGTTTAAAAATGCCGGAATTACCGCTATCCTGGGATGCGGGTTTGATCCGGGTGTAACCAGTATTTTTACAGCCTATGCGGCAAAACATCACTTTGATGAAATTCATTATCTCGATATAGTTGATTGCAATGCAGGGGATCACGGAAAAGCATTTGCCACTAACTTTAATCCCGAAATCAATATCCGCGAGGTTACCCAGAAGGGCAAATATTGGGAAAACGGCCAGTGGGTGGAAACCGAACCGCACGAAATTCATAAACCTCTTAATTACCCGGGAATCGGCCCCAAAGAATCGTACCTGATTTACCATGAAGAACTCGAATCGCTGGTAAAGAACTTCCCCACCCTGAAAAGGGCCCGTTTCTGGATGACATTCGGTCAGGAATACCTGACCCACCTCAGGGTGATCCAAAATATCGGAATGGCTGGAATTGAACCCATAATGTACGAAGGGAAAGAGATCGTACCCATTCAATTCCTTAAAGCTGTTCTTCCAAACCCCGGCGATCTGGGCGAAAACTACAAAGGCTTGACATCGATCGGCTGCCGGATCAAGGGTATTAAAGATGGCAGGGAAAAGACCTACTACATATACAATAATTGCAGCCACGAAGTTGCATATGCAGAAACCGGCACGCAGGCAGTAAGTTACACAACCGGGGTACCGGCCATGATTGGCGGAATGATGTACCTCAAAGAACTCTGGAAAAAACCGGGAGTTTTTAATGTTGAAGAGTTCAATCCCGATCCGTTTATGGAAGCCCTGAACCAGCATGGCCTTCCCTGGCACGAACTGCACGACATTGACCTGGAGCTGGATTAAACTACATCAGTTTTAATTCGCAGATATTTTTACCAGCGTGGAGATAGTCAACCACCGGGCTTTGGCAAGAGGTAATACTCCGTCGAAGCTCTGGAAGATATTATCTTTACTAATAAAAATAAAAAAATCATTGTTGTCCGGTAAACCGGAAAATTTAATTTATTCATTTTATAATAT
>JBBIHB010000038.1:8008-31435 GCA_037447215.1 Bacteroidales bacterium | reverse complement strand
GGACAGTGTCTTCATCTATCATTATTTGTGTTTACACAATCTATATTATACTTCCATTTACTATAACAAAAATAAATACTATTGTAGCTTTTGTTTTCATGTTAATTAGTTTAATTTGATTTTAATTCTTGATGCAACGAACTGATAATCCAAAATTCTTTGATTTACTATCACGGTCAATAGATATACCATAGGAAGTTATCATGCGGTATGTTGCATTATTATCCTTTGAACCAGATGTCCAGAAATATGCATTATACTTTATCAAACCATATTTTCCGTTTGTTGATCTATAACCACCAGGTAACGCTGTAAATCCTACCTCATTGGTTGCACCTCTGTTAGGTTCATTCCAAAGTTTCTTTTCGATTTCTTTTAATTTTCCTCCTGCATTAACATTTTCTCCTCTGATAATTCCTGTTCTATCCAATTCTTTAGTATCCATTCCTAAAAATCTTTCCAGTTCCATCCAATCCTCATCAGAAGGAAGGCGCCAGCCTTCGGGGCATACTTTCATAGCAGTTTCCCAATCGTACAAACAGCCATAAGTTGAATAATTCTCGTAAAACGAACCGGTGCCATAATAGCCATAAACCCATATTCCACATTGTGAGTCGGGGGCACAAACATAAGGCACATAAGCCAGGTTTTCGGCCATCCAAATCTGTTCGCCGATTTTTACCCATTTGTAGTGGTGCCCGTCGCGTTTGTCGGTAAAAGTTCCTGAGTTTGCATCAAAAGGATCTTTTTTGCAGGAGAATGCCAGAGAAAGAAGCAAAAAAATGCAAAGCAACCCGGTAATTTTCGACAACAATTGTAATGATTGTGGTTTCATAGTAATTGTATTGGTTTTTATTCAGGGTTAAAGTTAACTAAAAAAGAAAAACATTAAACAGAATATTTATCAGGATTTTTTGAAAATGTAAATAAACTTGAATGGTTATGTTTTGGTTAGAGTTTATATTCCGGTGCTCTGCACCTTATTTTGTTTGGGATAATGATATTTCTACAAATATTTTGCGGCGCTGCCGCTGGTTTTCGGAATGTTGCTTATTAAAGCAAAAAAGGTGCAGCGTACCCTAAATCTTTGCAGAAATGTTCAATCGTAATAACCAGTAGGCGCCTATACTAGGGATATTAAACACCGCCTGGATTCCCTATTAAACTAAATAACTGAATATTTTAGGTGACTATATCAGCCACAGCAAATATCCCAATGCTGCTCCACCAATTACAATAAATGCACTGTTAAGCTTCTTCATCCCAAAAGTGGCAACGAGTCCGGCTATTGCTATCAGGATGGTTCGCCAGTCGGTAAGGGTATCTTTGCTCATCGAAACAAGCACCGACACAATTACCGCCACAGCAGCTATATTGATTGCATCGAGAAATGATGCCGTAATCTTTGATTTCCGCAGCCGGGGAATAATGGGGTTCAGTATGGCGACAAACAGGAACGAAGGAAGAAAAATACCAAGGGTTGCCAGGATTGCTCCCCATATTCCGCCCATCTGCCAGCCGATAAATGTGGCTGCAGAGAGAACAGGCCCGGGAGTAAACTGCCCGACTGCAACAGCATCGATTAATTCCTGGCGGGTAAGCAGGCCTTTCATTACCAATTCGGCATCGAGAAAGGCAAAAAGTACATATCCGCTGCCATACAATAAGGCGCCTACTTTAAGAAAGGTGAGAAATATTTTCAAATATCCGGCTGATCCAATAGCAGCAGGGATTAGTAATATCGGAAAAAAACTATTGGCTGTTGAACGTTTTTGTTTGGCCAGTCCGATCAATATCCCGACTGCGCCGCAACCAAACAAAGCTATAATCTCGTTCACACCCAACAGGCTGACCAGCAGGGTTAGGCCGCCTAAAATGCCTAATGTGATATTTTTGAGGGCTTTCCTTCCCAATGAATACACTGCCGATAAAATAATGGCAATCACGGCAGGTTTGATACCGTAAATAAATGGCTCCACATTGGGAAGGTGTCCGTACTGCTGATATAACCAGGCAAAGATAGCAGTAATCACCACTGCCGGAAAAATAAACGATGCCCCGGCAATAATCAGGCCTTTCCATCCGGCTCGTTCGTAACCGCAGTGCATGGTCATTTCGGTACTGTTTGGGCCTGGAATCAAGTTGGTAGCACCCACCAGATCGAGAAAATGTTCGTGGGTCATCCATTTGCGTTTCTTCACCACTTCGTCTTCCATCATGGCAATATGGGCTGCCGGTCCACCGAATGCAATACTGCCCAGTTTGAAAAATAAACCGGCTATCTCTTTCAGGTTTCCCTTCTTTTCCATTATTCCCGGGTTATGTGATTATCGATTGACCAATTACCACCACCTTTAATAATCAGAAAAATGCTGCCAAGAAGCATCGACCAGACGGTGCGGGCAGCGTGAAGCATTTCCCAAATACCCTGGTTTTTAAGAATATCTGTTTTTGTAGTGGATATGGCCACAATCATTATGATTAAGGTAGGAATGGCTGCCAGGCGGGTAAATAGTCCAATCAGGATTAGAATTCCTGACAAAACCTCAAATGAGCCAACAAAAATTCCAAGGATTTCGGGTTCGGGCAAACCGATTTTTTCAAACCTTCCGGCACCGCGGATAGCAGGGAACAGAAATTTTTGTATCCCTTCCGATAAAAAAACAACTCCCACCATAAACCTGATCAGAAGGGTTGTATAAGAGTTATCGGTATTAATTAATTTCTTTACCATCATAAAGGTTCTATCTTTTTACTTAAAACAGGATAAAGCCTCAATGGTTTTTATTTTTCGGATTTCCGTTTCACCACAATTCCGGAAAACCTGATGCTCTGCCGGTTATTGGAGTTTACATCGAGTGTAGCAAATCCCGATGATGTGATTGTCAACCGCAGTCTGTAATTGTCTTTTTGCGTTTTAACTTCAATTATTGCAGCATAGTCCCTCTTTTCTTTTTTCCATTCTATTGAAGCGGCTTCTTCGCTGAATTTTATCCCACCTTCACGGCTACCATATTCCACATAATAGGCACGTCCAAAATAAGGGAGAAAAGAGGTTACTTTATTCTCTTCAATATCGAGGGTATATTCCGAAGTGAGAAAGATGCTTGAACCTCCCATTGGGTAAGCAAACTGGGCAATGAAACGTAAATCCCGCTCAGCAATAAGCTTTGTAATTTCTTCAGCTCTTTCCTTTTCCCTGATTTTACGCTGTTCGCGACGGGTTTCCTGAGAATATGCCAAAGAGTTTGCTGTCAGTAATATCACCATACTCAGCAGAATTGTTTTCATGATTTATCCTCCTTTGCAATACTTTTCAATGGTTCTTTTATGCAGTCAAAATTTACTCAAAAATTGTTCCTAATCCAAATAGTTAACCGTTAAATGTTGCAAATTTGTAGCATTCTAAAAAAAGTCTTGAACATGAAATATATCGGAGCTCATGTAAGCGCGCAGGGTGGTGTTGAGAATGCCCCAGTAAACGCTTACCGGCAACAGCATTTGCCTTGTTTACCAAAAATCAGCGCCAATGGGTGGCAAAACCTTTAACGAAAGAGAGTATTGCAGCTTTCAGAGAAAACTGTGAAAAGTATGGATACCAGCCTTTTCAGATATTGCCCCACGACAGTTACCTGATCAATCTGGGAAATCCCGATCGGGAAGCCCTCCAGAAATCGCGCGATGCTTTTCTCGATGAGATGCAGCGCTGTGAGCTGCTCGGCCTCGACCGGCTCAATTTTCATCCTGGTTCACATCTTAGCCTGATTTCTGAAGATGAATGCCTCAGGCTGATTGCCGAATCGATAAACCTTACCCTCGAAAAAACAAATGGAGTAATTGCGGTTATTGAAAATACCGCCGGACAGGGAAGCAATCTTGGTTACCGTTTCGGGCACCTTCGTGCAATCATCGATCAGGTCGAAGATAAAAACAGGGTAGGGGTTTGTATCGACACAGCCCATGCCTATTCGGCCGGATATGATATTAAAAGTCCGGGTGGTTATCAAAAGGTATTTGATGAGTTTGATAAGGTTGTGGGATTTAAATATCTGAAAGGAATGCACCTGAATGATTCGAAAAAGGAACTGGATTCGAGGGTTGACCGGCACGATACATTAGGTAATGGCAGTATTGGTCTCGATGTTTTTTCCGAATTGATGAACGACCCCCGGTTTGATAATATGCCCCTGATACTTGAAACGCCTGATGAAGACCGTTGGGCCGAAGAAATTCAAATCCTCAGATCGCTGATAAAATGAACGAAATAGTCTATCTGAACGGAGAATTTTTGCAGCGTGAATCGGCTTTCATAACACCCGATGACCGTGGGTTCAACTTTGCCGATGGGGTGTATGAAGTTGTTAAATATTACAGGGGGAAACCATTCAGGATGTATGACCACCTTGAGCGCCTTTCATATAGCCTGAATGAGGTTGGCATTACCTATTCGGAAATCCAACGTCTTGAAACGGTTCTTTCAGAACTGCTTCGACGCAACGGATTAAATGATTCCGATTCAGGCGTTTATCTCCAGATTTCAAGGGGCGCACACAAAAGGGTACACCATTTCCCCCGGCCGCTAACTCCAACTGTTTATGCATTTGCTTTTCCGTTCCCGTCATTTTCCGATTCGCTCAAATACGGGATTAAAGTTACCACAGCCGAAGACATTCGTTGGCTGCGCTGCGATATCAAGTCGGTATCGTTACTTCCCAACACAATGCTCTACAACGCTGCAGTTGAAAAAGGCGCGGGCGAATCTATTCTGATACGGAATGGTACGGTTACTGAAGCTACCCACTCGTCGGTATTTGGGGTAAAAAATGGAAAAATTAACACCCACCCGCTGTCGAACCTGATACTGTCGGGAATTACCCGGAAAGTTGTGCTTGAATTATGCAGGTCAAATGGTATCCCTTTAGAAGAATCCGCAATAAAGGAAGAAGAATTGAGCACCATGGATGAACTTTTTATTGCCGGAACAGGAAGCGAAATTATGCCGGTAATTGAGGTAAACGGTTCTTTAATTTCAGATGGAAATCCGGGCCCGATAACAAGAAACATTCAACAGCTATTTTTTAATTTGGTAACTCATTAGTCCAATTCACCACATTTGTTATATTTACCGTCAGGTAACATTATCGATTTGAATTATGAAGAGCGTTAAATGGATTTTAAGTCTTGTAATATTTTTTGTTGGTTTCTTGATTGTTAAAGGACAGGAACATCCTGAACCAAAAACCATAGAAATAGGTTCAACAGCACCCGATTTCCGGTTAAAAGGCATCGACGATAATTACTATGCACTAAATTCGTTCGATAAAGCCGATATCCTTGTAATTATTTTCAGCGCCCCGCATTGTCCTACAGCTCAGGCCTACGAAGAGCGGATTAATGCCATTCAGAATGATTATGGCCGTAAAGGAGTACAGGTAGTAAAAATTCAGCCCAACAATCCTATGGCGGTTTGCCTCGAAGAACTGGGGTACAGCGATCTGGGCGATACATTTGAAGAAATGAAAATCAGGGCAAAAGATATGAAATATAATTTTCCTTTTCTGTATGACGGTGACGACCAGGTGGTTGCAAAAGCTTATGGCCCGGTTGCTACACCCCATGTGTTTATCTTTGATAAGGCAAGAACACTCAGATATGTAGGACGTATCGACGACAATGAAAAGATTGGTGCAGCCACTCAGCACGATACCCGGAATGCCATTGAAGCTTTGCTGGCCGGAAAAGAAGTGCCGGTGAAAGAAACCAAAGTTTTTGGCTGCTCAATAAAATGGAATTGGAAGAATGAATACCGTCAGCGCCTCGACCGTGAATGG
The DNA here is from genome assembly GCA_037447215.1 of Bacteroidales bacterium. Taxonomy (GTDB): domain Bacteria; phylum Bacteroidota; class Bacteroidia; order Bacteroidales; family Prolixibacteraceae; genus UBA1413. The sequence continues at coordinate 25,604 of JBBIHB010000038.1, read as the reverse complement.
GCACAAAAGGAGGTTAAACTTGAAAATATTGATCTTGCCGGGGTTAAGAAACTGGTAAAAAATGATTCGAAAAAATTAAGGGTGATTAACCTTTGGGCAACCTGGTGTGGTCCTTGTATCGCCGAGTTTTCTGATCTGGTTGAAACATTCAGGATGTACCAGGGGCGCGATTTTGAAATGATTACCATCAGTATTGATAAACGCACTAATCGGGATAGAGTTCATAAAATGTTGAAAGACAAACAGGTTGCTATTACCGGTAACTACATATTCGGCGACGAACAGAAATACGAACTAATTGAGGCCATCGATCCAAAATGGCAGGGCAATTTGCCTTATACCATAATTATTGAACCGGGTGGTAAGGTTGCCCATCGTTTTTCCGGTGGATTGAAAATGCTCGATTTCCGCAAAAAAATTGTGGAGCATCCAATGATAGGTAGATATTTCTGATAATAATTCTTAAAGCATTGATTAACTTTGCTATTAAATAAATCTATGGTTGACAAGCTTTCATATCCGATCGGCGGTTTATGGAGCTCCGTTATAAATGCCTCCCTGGAATGGTGTGTATATAGGTAAAGATGCCCCCGAAGTGGTTACTGAATTTATTGAGGTAGTACCCAATGAAACTGCGAAATACGAAATTGATGAAGAGAGTGGCTACCTTCGCCTCGACCGGCCACAGAAATATTCCAATATAATACCGGTTATGATCAGAACAATAAAGGTTACATCGAACAATTTTCCCACTTTGGTATCGGCTTCAAAAATTGTTTCGTATAATTTTTATTTAAGTGTTTTAATCCCCGAAGATTTTGTGCTAAATATAAAACATTCCTAGTCAGTTTGATTGTGGACATTTCGAAACCGTACCTGGATCATCTGGAAAAATTTTATGGTGGCAGTTTGCCCAAAAGAATTAATTACTATTTTTGCACACGCTTTTGGCAAGGGTTCTAAGTAAAGGAGGTTCTTTAAATAAATAATTGTACAGATGGTGACCCGGAGTGGATCGGGGTGGCAGGCACGCCATCAACATTTAGTTCTTTTAAATAAATAATTGCCCAGATGGTGAAATTGGTAGACACGCCAGCTTGAGGGGCTGGTGCCGGTTCCGGTGTGCAAGTTCGAGTCTTGTTCTGGGCACCAAAATGAAAAATACATAAGAAGCGCTGAAATTTAATTCTCAGCGCTTTTTTGTTTTTAATGAAAACTGATTCGAGTCTTTGAGTACCATTATATGCTAGCATAAATCATTAAAAGCTTCGTGTAAAATTTGGATATTTAAAAATCCTCATTGTTTCGGTATTTTTACCATAATCAATTATCATGGTGTAAATTCCTGAATTTAAATTAATTCCGTATATTATTGTTTTCCCTTTCCCTTCACCGTTTTTTACACTTTGACCGGTTATTGCCCTGATCTCATACCTGTAAGAAGATGTATGGTCTGTTGGTTCAACAGTAAAAGTATCATAAAACGGGTTAGGATACACTTTAAACGATCTGTTTAAGTTTACTTCATTCATATCGGTTAATATGGCATATAAAATGTTTGAAGTGTCAGATTGACAACCACTTAGTGTTACTACAGCAGAGTAATTCCCACTTTTCACTATTGTGTATTCCTGACGTGTTGCGCCCTGGATAATCACATCATGAAAAAACCACTGATTCCCTTGATTGGCACTTGATCTCAAAGTATTGCCTTCCACCGTAATTACAGGCGGCGGTGGGGTTTTATTAACTTGAACCGGAAGTATAGATTTTTCACCTGGTCCGCATAAATTTTGTGCTGCCACAGATATTAAACCTGATTGGGCTGTGTTGGTGTAATCAACAGTAATGATGTTGGTAATGCTTTTTCCTGATACTCCAATCGGTAAAGTCCAGATATAGGAATCAGCATTCATCACTGGCGGAATGGCATAAGTTACAGATCTCTGTCCTGTACAAACTTCAGTAGCACCAGCTATTTCCAATGGTTTTCCGATTATTTCCAATTCGGGCAAAATGATGTTTTCAAAAGACGGGTGTGCCAGTTGTAAACTCTGATTTAATATATGTAATCCACTTTCAATATTCGTACTGTTTATATGCTTAATTATTTGCCTTCCAATTGAATAATGCATTAAGTCATGTTCGTTGTTAACATGGCCGATCATATGTGCATGTCCAAGTTCGTGCAATGCCACTGTTTCAAAATCAAACTGGTCAAATGCAAGATTATTTCGGTTGAAAGCCCATTTAACGTCGTCCGAAAATACGATATCCATCTCGCTCACTGCCCATTTCTTCAATTCGCCATCGGTAACAACTGCATGATAATAGTAATTTGCTTCGGCCAGGGCATATTCCACCTCTCCAAACGAAATGGTGCTTAAACCATTCCATCCTGGTTCAACATTTATTGGGTCACCTACAATCCATGGTACCTGTGTTGCACATACCCATTTCCCGATTGATTTTTTTATGAGGTTGTATGCATTCATGTTGATTAATAAAGCCGAATCGATGTGCCAGGTATAACCCCCTGTTTGATTGGTATTGTAAAGGACAACAGGTTTAAACCTGATATTATTGACTGAATACCGGATGGTTAAGTTTTCAGGGCTTTCTGCATCAATTCCATTAATTCTGACTCATACCTTGCCTGTTGCCGCCTGATCGGGAATTATTATTTGAATCGAAGTATCCGACCAGGTTTTTACTTCAAATCCGTTATCAGTAAATCGTGTGTAAATATCTTCTGAGTTGACAAACCAGACTTCGCCTGATCCCTTCTGGTTGCCAAATCCTTTTCCAGCGATATTAAGCATTGAACCTGTGCCTGCTGTAGATACTTTTGGAGAGATCGATTGAATAGAATGTGCTTGAATGGTATTTTTTGCAATAGATGTTATTGCTTGAGTTGTTTTAGTATTTTGATGCAGGAGTTGTTCCAGAAAATCAATTAATTCGGGATCAGGTAATATGTCAAGCGGATAATCATCCTGATAATCCCTCATTCTTATGAACCCGTTTTTTCCGCCGGTTAGCAGGTATGTACCTTTATTTCCAGGATTGTATTTTGCCACACCTGATTTCGTTTTCATAAAAAATATACCTGATTCGCCTATTTGGAACTCAGGATATGTATTCACTTTATGCCAGGTATGATCCACAATCCCCCCTTTAATAGTCAGTTTTGCTTCATTTATTATGTCACCCTTTATAGTTTTCAGGACTTTAATATTGATTTCAGTAAATATGTTTTTGTTATCCGCATCCCAGAACGAGTGAGAGCCGGTTACCTTTCCAATTAACACCAAATCTGAAATTTGCAGGTTATTCCGTAATATTTGCATATGCTGCTCCTGTGTGATTCCAATAAGGTAAATCAGCATCAGTAAAATAAAGAAAAATAAATGTTTAGCCATAATCATTTGAATAATAACATGAATGAAATATTTTTTGTAATAAGAATTTAATTCCTGATAAAATAATCAGGAGTATATTGCCCGATAATTTCAAAAATTTTACAGAAAGCAAAAAGCCATTATTAAATAATGGTGAAATATAGGTTATTTAATAATCGTCGGCCCACCGTACGCCGGGATCGTGTGGAATAGCTACAGTTTTCCACGAAAATTTGAAAATATTCGGTTGTACCAGCTTTAAATAATCCTCAAATCCCAGTTTGATAATTTCGGTGTGATTTCCGGCATTGAACGCTATTTCCCTGTTGGTTGTCAACGATTCGGCAACAAATACTTGCATATCGTACAAATTACCGAATGGGGGCATGGCACCGATTTCGCAATCGGGGAAGAAATTCATGAACTCCATCTCGCTGGCAAGTGTTACTTTATTGGTACCAAAAGCAGTGCGGAGCATTTCGAAATCGATCTGGTATGAGGCTGGAAGCACTGCCATTGCCATTCGCCCGTCAATTTTAATCATCACGGTTTTGGCAAACTCTTTACCCGAAACGTGGGCCGATGCGGCAATCTCCTGGGCTGTGTAAGCACTCGAATGTCTTATGGTTACATACTTGACTTTATTCTCGTCGAGAAATGCTTTTAATTTGCTGACCGGCATAGCTCTTTCAATTAAAAGTTCTACATTAAAAAAACTCAATGCAAATACCGATGAGTTTTCTTTGATGTACTGCCACAATGGGATAAAAGTTTCAAAAATGTATTTATTAATTGAGAAGTCATTACACAGCCTGATGAATTTTTTCTTTAGAGTATCAAAATCATCATTAATTTTTTCATCCCATTTTTCATATTATGTTTCGTAATCCACATCTTCATCCAAATTATCATCCTCGTCCAACCCTTTATCTTCAACCCGATTCGTTTCATCAAAGCTCTCTTTTTCAGGTTCTTCGATAAATTTATAGTTCCTTCACCAACTTTATTATGCAAATGGTTTAAAATCCGGATACCCTCATTTTTGTTGTGATGCCCGAATATCACAGCTGGTTTACCCTCTATGCCACATTCAATTTCCTTCAGTTCAATATCGTCAGTATCCTCTTCGAGCATTTACTGGGTTACTTTGGCGAATTCCTTTCATGGGTGCTACCCAAACTCTTCTGCAAACTCATTTACAGCCAATATTACATTGTGGGCCAATGACTAATCGGCTTTTTTCATTCCCTGGTTATTGTATGCACCTTCCACCATCGACCGGAATGTTTTTTCAATTTTGTACGACGCAATGCAAACCTTTATCCCCATACACAGCAAATCAATAATTTATAAGGCAAAAGTGACATTCCCGTTAGATTGTATTCGGGAAATTATGATGGTCGCAAATTTGCCTTCGTTCCAATAGTTGTTGATTTAACATTCGTAAAGTGGCAGCGAATGCGCATGATGCCTGATATATGCCTCAGAACTGAGGCTGATGGAAGGTTTTGCCTGGTTCTTTTTTTGCCATATTAGAATTTTTTGGTTATATCATTGAAAGTGAAAATATCTTTTTACCGTGAAGTACCCAAAAAACATGTTTTTTAATTACATTTTTTTGTTTGAGTGATTTCAACACATTGTGAGTAAGCTAAAAATCTCCGGATATTCCTATCCTTCACGAGAATAAGAAATGAAACTGTGTTTATTATTCTAAAAAAGTAAACAAAAAAATAAATATACTTTATGTTGTTGCAAAAAATTAACATTAAAAATTAAAAACATTATAAAAAAATTTAAAAAATAATTGGAAATGTAAAAAATGTATTGTATCTTCGTTGAGCTTTTTAATCAAACATGATGATACTAGTCAACGATAAAAGTGGTTCTAAAATGTCGGTTAATGAATTGAAGAAGTACCGATATAAAAAGGGCATACTCAGGTTGCTTTACCATGCCGATCCCATATCGGCGCCCGACCTGAGCAAGAAGCTCGGGATTAGCCTGCCTACCGTTCTGATGTTGCTTAACAACCTCATTTTATCGGGTTTGGTAATCACCATGGGGACCGGAGCTTCAACCGGTGGCCGTAAACCGGCCCTTTACGGATTATCAGACGAATCGCTATTTGTAATTGCCTGCGATATGGGGCGTTACAGCGCTAAAATGACCATTTTCAACAGCCACAATCAGAGGGTAACCCCACTTAAATATATTGATACCCATATAGATGACCCTGATCTGGTAACAAAATTGCACAAGGCTTCACGTGAACTTATTACTGGCTTTAATATTCCCGAAGATAAGATTTTTGGTTTAGGTGTTGATATGCCCGGGTTGGTCGATTCCCGCCAGGGGATTAATTTCACTATAAAGAATCCTGATTATCAGGCAGTGCGTCAGTTGCTCGAAGCTGAATTCAATACCTATGTATATATCGACAACGATGCCCGGATGCAGGCTTATGGCGAATATGTTTTCGGAAAAGCCAGGAACTGCCATAATGCTATTGTTGTAAACTGGAGCTGGGGGGTTGGCCTTGGCATGATCTTAAACGGTCAGCTTTATGGGGGAACAACCGGATTTGCCGGCGAGCTCTCGCATATTCAACTGGCCGAGGAAGGTGATCTTTGTATTTGCGGTAAACGGGGCTGCCTCGAAACCATAGCCTCTGCAAACACTATCCTGAAACTGGCCCGGCAGGGCATTTCTGAAGGGAAGGTTTCGCAATTGACCCAGCTATTCGGCAGCAATCCCGGGGAAATGACCTTTGAGAATGTGATTGCTGCTGCAAGGTCGGGTGACGAATTTTCTATTTCCATCCTCAACAGGATAGGTCTATCATTGGGTAAAGGCCTATCGGTTCTCATACAGTTGATGAATCCTGAGATCATCGTTCTGGGTGGGCCTATTTCAAAGGCCAATCAATACGTTATGACACCTATTCAGCAGGCGTTGAATAAATATTGTCTTGAAAAAATCGTATCGAACACTACCATTCTTATTTCCGAAATTGACGAGCAATCGGGGTTATTGGGCAGTGCTGCTATGGTTTATCAGCATTTGTTCAGCGACAGGACTGTGAAATTATAGATCATTTTGTGAATTACATTTCTAATCAATCATTAATTTAAAAAATCTATGCGAAAGGTTTTAGTAATTTTGACTATGTGGTTGGCGCTTGCAGCAAGCGCTATGGCACAGATTACCGTGACAGGAAGGGTTACCGGTGAAGATGGATTGGGCATTCCGGGCGCTTCGGTGCTTGAGAAAGGCACTACCAACGGAACCGTAACCAACCTCGATGGTAACTACTCGTTAAGGGTAGGGAACAACGCTACGCTGGTATTTTCATTTATGGGTTATACCACTCAGGAAGTACCGGTTCAAGCCAGGACAAGTATCAATGTTACACTTTTAGCATCAACCTTAACAGTTGATGAAGTGGTTGTAACTGCTATGGGAATTTCAAGGGAGAGAAAAGCCCTTGGATATGCAATGAGTACCATTCAATCGACCGAATTAACTAAAGTAAGCCCAACTAACTTTGGTTCGGCGCTCTATGGCAAAGCACCCGGTTTAAGGATTGCCACTGCTCCCGGTGGGGCAACCAGTGCAGTAAACATCAACATCCGCGGGGTGAACTCCATTACAGGCCGCAGCCAACCTTTGATTGTGGTAAACGGTATGCCAATCAGGGATGGTGAAGTAAGAAACAATGACTACTGGAGTGATCAACGTATCCGTGGTAACGGTTTGCTGGATATCAACCCAGAGGATATTGAGAGCATTTCAATTCTGAAAGGAGCTTCGGCTGCAGCCCTTTATGGTTCGGAAGCTGTTAACGGTGTAGTCCTTATTACCACCAAAAGCGGTAAAGGTGTTAAAGGTTTCAAAGTCGATGTCAATTCATCCTATGCAGTTGATAATGTTGCTTATATGCCACGTTTTCAAAATGTTAGGGGAACTGGTTATCCAAATACCTTTGCCAACGTTGGACAGGATGAAGAAGGCTGGTTGTATTACGACTCGAACGGCGATGGAACACGCGATGCCAGGATGGTGATTTCCACAAGCGTCAACTACGGTCCTAAATTTGACGGCAAACCGACTATCGGATGGGATGGTGTGATCAGGCCATACGAAGCGCAGATCAAAAACTATTCTGGATTATATCAACAAGCTGTAACAGCTGCCACCACTGTTGCATTATCTATTGGTGGTGAAAATTCAAACAGCAGGATATCATTAACAAGGCAGGATAATGAAGGGGTTAGTTTATTTTCGAAGAACGAAAGAAATATTGCAAATATCAATTCTTCATTTTATTTAGGAAAAAAATATTCGGTTGATGTTGTCGTTAACTATATCAATCAGTACACCAAAAACCGTCCATTTTCGACCGACCGTATGATAAACAACTTTGCTGGTATGATGCCCAGGTTCGACAATGCAGAATGGTATCTGAACAAATATCAGACAAGCCTTGGTTACAAGTACGTTACAGGAACCAATCAGAGCTTAACGCCAAACGAGAATATCAGGGTTAATGGTGTACGTACCGATATTGCTGATTACGTATGGACCCTTTACAAAAGGCAATCGGAAGAATTCAGTAACCGGTTGATTGCAAACCTAACCAATACATGGCAAATTCTCGACGACCTTAAGTTAAGGGGCCGTATTGCTACAGATGTCACCACTGAAAGGACTGAAGAATTTGAACATAACACAGTCCCGCTTGCTTTTGGAAACTCCGGTTGGTTCTCAATGGGTTCTTTGAACAGCAGCATTCTATATGGCGATGTGCTTTTAACGTACAACAAAAAAATTACCTCTGATCTGGAACTATCAGCTACTGCAGGTTACACAGCACAAAAAGATGTTGTATCAAGACTAGGGCGTTCTACCAATGGGGGATTGAGCACTGAAAACCTGTTTGATATTGCAGCATCTATAAATACGCCGAATAGCAGTTCTTCGCGTCAATATCTGGTCAAAGATGCTATTTTAGGTACTGTAAACCTGAATTACCGAACCTATTTATTTGCTGAAGCAACTGTCAGAAGGGATCGTACCTCTACCATGCACCCGAGCAACAATGCTTTTATTTATCCTTCGGTTAATAGCAGCTTCATTTTCAGCGATGCTTTAACCATGCCACAATTTATTAATTTTGGAAAAATCAGGGCATCATGGGGTGTTGTTGGTAATTATCCGGATATTTATCTGGCTAATATTGCATATAACCAGAACACTCTCGGCGTTCAGGCAGTCGGGGGGCGTCCGGTACTTTATACAACTTTACCAATGTCGTTCGGTAACGATGGAATCAAACCTGAAGAAAAACATGAAGTGGAATTTGGTCTCGAAATGAGATTCCTGAACCACAGATTAGGATTCGATGTTGCTTACTATAACGGACAGGTACGTGACCAGATACTGCCCTTGACACTACCTGCTAGCAGCGGCGCAACCTCAGTTTTAACCAATATTGGTACTCTGAGGAACAAAGGAATTGAACTTGCAATCAATGCAACTCCGGTTCAGACGGCCGTATTTAAATGGAATACGATATTAAACGTCTCTAACAATACGAACATAATTGAAAAACTCACTGATGGCGCCGATGAATTGTTACATGCTGATTATGACGGTAGCGCTGCACAACTCAGATCGGTAGTAGGACAATCAATGGGTGATATTTATGTACGTCCTGTGATACAGGTTAATGGCAAGCCTCTGGTTGATACCAATGGGTTATACAGGGTTGATCCGGACAATTGGATTAAAGTAGGTAATGCCATGCCAAAAGCAATCGGTGGTTTTATTAACAGTTTCACTTATAAAAATATAACCCTTGATGCAGTGCTTGATTTCCGTTATGGCGGCCATGTAATGCCAACTGGAATCAACTGGATGATCAGCCGTGGCCTTACCGAAGAAAGCCTGCAATGGATGGATAAAGAGAATGGTGGTTTAAGCTACTACATTTCAGGTGGACAAAGGATACTAACCGATGCTTCTTCAGGGCCTAACGGCGAAAAGGTTTACCATGATGGATTGGTGCTTCCTGGAGTGAAACTTGATGGATCGCCCAACAACTTTGTTGCAACAAATATGAACTACTGGCTTCGCAACTATGGCTGGGGAGGTCCACAGTATAGCCCATGGACCCGTTATGAACTATTTGTTAAGGAAAACAATTATGTGAAAATGAGGGAAATAGCGTTGAGCTATAATTTACCGAAAACTTTTGTCAGTAAAATCGGTATGAGCAACGTACAGGTATCTGCATTCGGAAGAAACCTCTTCTTTGTTTACAGAACTTTGAAACACATGGATCCTGAACAACTTACAGCCGGTTCAAGGTGGTTCCAGCAGATAAATAATGCCGGTACCAACCCTGCTACACGTACTTTTGGTGGATCGCTGAGGTTCAGTTTCTAATCAGGTTGTTTAAACTATTAAAGAAGTAAAAAAATGAAAAAAGTATTATTGATATTGATATCGACGCTGCTGATCATTACAGCTTGTGATAAATCTGAATTTGAAAATGCATACACTGATCCGTCGAAAATTTCTGTAACTACTGTTGAAAAGCAGTTTACCGGCTTTTTGCAGTCAAACGTTACCTGGGTGGTACCCGATTACTGGGATTATTTTGTGGTCAGGCGTATTACTTCAAACCGCTATACTCAGGCTGTTGGCTGGGTCAATGTGAATGCTCAATACCGTCCGGGCGCCGCTGCAATTCAGGATCGCTGGAATAATTATTACGGGTTTTTGTCGCAGTACAGGGAACTTGAAAATGTTTACAACAAGCTGCCAGGCGAAGAACAAGCGCTGAAAAGGATATATATGGTTGCTGCAAAGATTTATTTTTACGATCATACACAGCGAATGGTTGACCTGCATGGCGATATTCCATGGTCGAAAGCTGGTATGATGAGTGCAAACGGAGGCAATTACAACATTTCTTATCCTGAGTATGATACCGCTGAATCGATTTATACCAAAATGCTTGACGATCTGAAAGCATTGGCAACCGAACTGAATACCATCAGTGTTACTCCGGGTATCCAGGTGGGCTTCAATACACAGGATATTGTGAATAAAGGTAACCTCAACAATTGGAAACGTTATTGCAATTCGTTAAGGCTTAGGATGCTTGCCCGTGTATCGGGAGTAGGTTCGTTTCAGGGTAGGGTTGTTTCTGAAATAACTGAAATATTGGCTAATCCGGCCAATTATGTCTCCGATAACGCTAATAACATTCAAATTAATGTCCATGATTTGAATTCGCCAATCCATTCGAAAAACTTCAGGACTGGTTTAGAAGACTGGAACGGAAACCTTGCAGGTAAGGTAATGATAGATCATATGGTACAAAACAAGGACCCGAGATTAAGGGTTATGTTCGAACCTGGCCAAAATGCCAGCGGTGTGTACCAGGGATTGAATCCACTTGCCCTTGCAGCCGATCAGGAAGCATTGATTCAGGCAGGGACACTGTCACTTTATAATCGTTCCACTTTCAGCAGGAACCAGTACTTTCCCGGTGTTTTAGTAACCGCTGCTGAAGCGAATCTGATTGCTGCCGAAGCATTTCTTACAGCAGGTAATAATGCAGCTGCTAAAGCTGCTTATGAAAAAGCTGTATCAAGTTCTGTGAAATTCTATCATCAGGTAAGGAGCATCAGTAACGACAACACTGTTCCTGCTCCTGCAGCCGCAACCGATGCAGAAATTGCCACATACCTTGCCGGCGCTGGCGTAAGCTGGGATTCAGCTACTACATCGGCAGCTAAATTGAATCTGATTGCTACACAGAAATGGATTAATTTTAATGTAATCCAGTCGCACGACAGTTGGGCCGAATACCGCAGGCTGAAACTTCCGCAACTAACTTTCTGGTCTGACAATACCGATACACAGACTCAACCACCTGCAAGGTGGCTCTATGCTGGTAGCGAACAGATTTACAACACTGAAAACTACGATAAGGTAAGAAGTAAGGATAATCTTACTACCAAACTTTTCTGGGATGTTAAGTAGTTAATTTTATACAAAGTCAGATTTAATCGTCTGACTAAAGCAAAAGTGATTTTTATTTTATAGGATAGCCGGAAAAGTCTCTTTTTCGGCTATTCTTAATTTTAACGTGTATGTAATATGAGAAAATTTTTCCTATTCCTGAGTATAATTTTAATATTAAATGGAAAGGGCTATGCTCAGCTTGAGCACGAAGTAACCGGCTATATGTGGCCGACAGATCCGCTGGTACTCCAAAAACTTGATCAATGGCAGGACTTGAAATTTGGCCTTTTAATGCACTGGGGAGCATACAGCCAGTGGGGTATTGTTGAGTCCTGGTCGATATGCCCCGAAGACTATGGCTGGTGCGAACGCCGCAAAGGAAGTAATCCACGGGATTATTTCACTTATAAAAAGGAGTACGAAAACCTGAAACTCTCTTTTAACCCGGTGGGTTTCGACCCTGAAAGGTGGGCCGAAGCCGCTCAAAGGGCAGGGATGAAATATTTGGTTTTTACAACCAAACACCACGATGGTTTCTGCATGTGGGACACCAAATACACCAATTATAAAATTACCGATAATGAGTGTCCGTTTCATGTCAATCCAAAGTCCGATGTTACCAAAGCCATATTTGATGCTTTCGGGGCAAAAGGGTTTTGGATCGGGGCCTACTTCTCCAAACCTGACTGGAACTCGCCTTATTATTGGGATCCGTACTTTCCACCGCTCGACCGTAATGTGAATTACGATCCAGAACTTTATCCCGATAAATGGGAAAAGTTTGTGGAGTTTACCCACAATCAGATTATGGAATTGATGACCGATTATGGTAAGGTGGATATTCTCTGGCTCGATGGGGGATGGGTAAGTAAGAAAACCCCTGAGCAGGTAAAAGCCAGCTATGGCCGGCGTACAGAAGGAATAGAGTCTGGCTTCCTGAAAAACCGGTCGGTAAACCAGGATATCAGGATGGATGAGTTAGCAGCTAAGGCACGTAACAAACAACCCGGATTGATTGTGGTTGACCGTGCTGTTGAAGGTCCGAACCAGAATTACCTCACTCCTGAAAATACCGTGCCCAAAGAAATGCTTCCCTATCCATGGGAATCGTGTATTATTGCAGGTGGTGGCTGGTCATGGGTTCCCGATCCGAAATTCATGTCACCGCGTCAGGCTATCCATCTTCTTGTTGATATTGTGGCTAAAGGAGGAAACCTGCTCTATAATATTGCACCCGGCCCCGATGGAAAATGGCCCGAGGGTGCTTACAAACTGCTCGGGGAGATGGGTAAATGGATCGATGTGAACGGTGAAGCAATTTATGGTACCAGGGCTTTTGCCCCGTACAAATCGGGAAATATCTGTTTTACCCGTAAAAAAGATTCAAAAACAGTTTATGCTATTTACCTTCCCGAAAAGAATCAGGATAGATTACCTGCAGAAGTAGAGATACAAAGCACTCTACCGGCTTCAGGAGCAAAAATAAATCTTTTGGGCACTTCTGAAAATTTGAAATGGCAAAAAACAACCAATGGTTTTAAAGTATTTATACCCAAAAAATTACAAAATTCTCTACCATGCAACGAAGCATGGTCTTTCAGGATTTCGGAAGTTGTAAATTGATAAGTCAATCAGTTCGATAAATTCAGAATAATTTTGATATCCTGGGTTTTTGATTATTATTCAGAAACCCAGGATTTTAGGTGGTTAAAAATATAAATATTATGCTTCAACAGAGCTATTTTATAACGTTACATCTATTATCAAAATTGAAGGAGTTTATAGGTGGCTCTTTTTGCTACCATATTGCCAATGTTACGCGTCATTTGCCGCCCAAAGTTCGTTTTCCATTCTCTGATTCCTGTGTTTTGTTCCGATCAACATTTCGGGGGTAGGGGGTGTCTATAAAAACCGGGGTTCCACTCCCCACGTTTTAATTGGGGACCCCCCCAGGCTAATAATATTATACCCCTACAGGGTATGTCATGTATAACAATTAACACTTCAACATTTTAACAATGACATCTATGATAACAACAATAATCCTGGCAATCCCAATCAACCGGTTTATCCCTTAAACTATTTACTCCACCATAACTTCACGCTTTTCCCTTTTTGTGATTTTCCGAATTTTGATGTTCAGGGCAGCAAACAGAATCGACATAAGCGGACTGATAATATTGAAAAAACAATAGGGCAGATATTCCCATGTCCCTACACCCAAAACCTTTGATTGGGTTGCGCCACACGTATTCCAGGGAACCAACACCGAGGTCATGGTGCCGCTGTCTTCAAGTGTACGGCTTAATACTTCGGGCTTAATGCCTCGGTCTTCATAAACCTTACGGTACATTCGACCTGGTACAATAATGGATATGTACTGATCTGATGCAGTTGCATTGAAGAACACGCATGTTCCGACCGTTGAGGCAACAAGCGCACCCTGGCTCCGGGCAACTTCTACAATGGGTTGGGTAATACGGCGCAAAAAGCCTGCTGCTTCCATAGTGCCTCCAAAAACCATAGCCGAAAGGATCAGCCATATTGTATCAAGCATTCCCCTCATGCCCGAAGTACTGAGCAATTCGTTAACATTGGCATCGAAGGTGTGGAGTGAAACGTTTCCAAACATGGCTTTCATTGTTGCTATATAGCTGGCTTTTAGTAGGTTATTGCTCACTTCGGCAACTGCTTCGATAATTTTGGGTTGAAAGATGATCGCAAAAATTGCCCCCAATAGTGTTCCGGCCATCAATGCCGGAAGTGGCGGTACTTTCAGTATAATTATTGTCAGTAAAGCCATGGGAACCAGGAATAGTAAGGGGTTGGTATTGAAAGTTCCTTCAATGGCAGTTTTAACATTTTGTACATCAACACTGGCCCCCGAAAAATCGAAGCTGAAACCCATTACCAGAAATATTACGAAAGTCAGGATTAGAGAGGGTAAAGTAGTATAAGTCATATACCTGATATGTGTAAATATATCTGTCCCGGCCATAGCAGGTGCCAAATTTGTGGTATCGCTCAGGGGCGACATTTTATCGCCGAAATATGCCCCGCTGATAATAGCCCCTGCTACAATAGCTTTGTTTATGCCAATAGCTGTACCGATTCCAAGCAATGCTACACCAATGGTAGCTACTGTTGACCACGAACTGCCTGTTGCTACGCTAACAATTGCACTTACGGTAACTGCAGTAAACAGAAAAAGTTTCGGGGAAATTATATCGAGGCCATAATATATCATTGCAGGCACCACCCCACTGATCATCCAGCTTCCGGCAAGCGAACCAATCAGCAACAGGATCAGCATCGACGGCATAGCCGATTTGATGGTATCCACAATTTTCTTCTCGATATCGGGCCACTTTAGCCCGGTACGCAATGCAAGGAGAGATGCAACTGAAGCAGCAAGTAGCAGGGCCAACTGGTTGCTGCCGGTAAGTGTATCTTCAAAATAAAATACATTTGCTGAAAGCATACCAATCAGCAGGATTAGAGGTATTAAGGCTTCAAACAGTCTGGCTTCGCGCTTCATATTATTTCCCTGTCTCAAATTAAAAGTTAAACTAACGCAATAAAATTGATTTTTCCCATATTTTTGGCAAAAATCATCGGGCTACAAGCCTCAATTTTAAAATATTCAAATAATTAAATGATCCGGATAACGTTTTAATTTGATAAATATCTGAAAATGGCAAAATTCAACATAGGGTTACTTATTATAATTATTTATTTCATTTTTATTCCTTTAAGGGGTAATTGTCAGGAGGAACCGGGTGGATTTAATGTTTCGGGGCGAATCACCACCGAGAAGGGGGATGTTGGTGGCGCAGTAATAAAACTCTTCAGAAATGGCCAACCCATGATCGATTATCAGGTAGATAATACCGGAAGGTTTAACCTGCGTTTTGAGTTTAACAATGAGTATGTCCTGATATTTATGCGTCCTGATAATTTTCCGCAGAAATATATCCTTTCGACTGTTGTCCCTACTGAAGTACTACGCCGCGACCGAATATTTCCTCCATATCCGCTTGATGTAAACTTATTTACTGAAATCAGGGGAATAAACACTTCATTTGCTGAGCATACTGTATTAAGGATATTTTTTTCAAGGGAAGTTGATAATTTTATCCATGAAACCTACTATAACAATGTACAAATCAAAAAACTGATCGATCAGGCCATTGTTCAGTCACAATCGGTTCGAAGAGAGGATGAATTGTTGAAACGACTTTCGGCTTCCGAATTAGCGGCGTTGAGGAAAGAATACGACGCTTTGCTGAAAAAAGCAGGTGCTGAATTCGACAAGTCCGAATACCTTCTTGCACTTGACCATTATAAAACCGCCAGCCGGATTTTTCCGAACGAACAATTTCCCAAAGAACGGATAGCTGAAATTAATGACCTGATTGCAGTGCTTGGGCTTCAGGCCGAATTGGAAAGGCAGCAGGCCGAAAAATATAACCAGTTTATAAGGCAGGCCAATCAGCAATTGAAAGCCAGGGAATATGGACCTTCTAAAGAAAATTATAACCAGGCTTTATTTGTCCGGCCTGGAGATAAATATTCCCTAAACCAGATTGCCGAAATAGACCGTTTGATTGCTGAGATGCAGACGCAACAGAGGTATTCCGATATAATTGCAGTGGCCGACAATGCTTTTAAAGAAAGGTTATGGGACGAATCGAAACGCAGGTACAACGAAGCCCTCCAGATAAGGCCAAACGAACCGTATCCCATAAGCCAGATCGGCCGGATAGACGAGGAGTTACAGAAACTTGCTCAAGTGGCAGAAAAACAATCATCATTTGAAGCGGCTGTGCTGAACGGTGATGCTTCGTATGCCAAACAATTTTACCCGAAAGCGCTTGAATTTTACCGTGCCGCTTTGGCAATAAAGCCCGATGATGCAAGGGTAATGGCCAAAATTGCAAACGTTGAGAAAGATCAGAAAGAGATAAACGACAAGTTGTTTTACGACGAAACCATTGCCAATGCTGATAGAACATTTAAGCGGATGGAATATGCACAGGCACGGGAGTTATATGTCACAGCGTTGACTGTAAGACCGGATCAATCATACCCGCAAAGGCAAATAGAAACCATTGATAAAATTGCAGATCGCGAAAAAGAATACGAAAATTTGATCACACGGGCAGATGCAAGTTTGGCTGCGAATGATTACAACAGCGCCAGGGGAGATTACCGGAAAGCCATTGAAATTAAATCAGGAGAAAAATATCCTGCCCAGAAAATCAAGGAAATTGATGTTATCCTTGCAGGACTTGCAAAAGAAGAACAGCAATACCTTCAATTGATCGCTGGAGCTGATAAGTTTTTCAATGCAAAGCAGTATCCTCAGGCGAAATCTGAATACCAGAAGGCAGCTTTGCAAAAACCTACAGATACGTATCCGGCGGAACAATTGGTCAAGATTGATGCTATTGAAAGAGAAAATGCACGTTTAGCTGAACAACAAAGGTTAGAACAAGAGAATCGGTTATTGGCCGAACAGCAGCAACGCGATCAGCGCTATCAAATCATCATAGGTGATGCCGATAGGTTGGTTGAAAACAATGAACTGGTCGGGGCTATTACACGGTTCAGGGATGCCTTGGAAGTTAAGCCACTGGAAAGTTATCCTTTGCAACGCATTGAAGAAATAAGAGGAATTATTGCAAAACAGACAGAATCTCAAAAAGCCTACGATACAGCCATAGCAACGGCCGACCGTGCCTTCCAGCGCCAGCAATACGTCGAAGCCCGGGCAGCCTATCAGCAGGCACAGCAGGCCAAAGCATCGGAAACCTATCCTTCAGGGCAGCTGGCGAAGATCGATGCCATAGAGGCCGAACAAGCCCGTCAGCTGGCAGAGAAGCAGGCAGCCGAAGAAGCCGCCCGCCTGGCAGCCATAGAGGCCCGCGACCGCGAGTATGCCGAAGCCATATCACGCGCCGATGGTTTTTTCAACCAGCAGCAATATGCTCAGGCCATATCCGAATACCGGAAAGCCTCGCAGGTAAAACCCAATGAAAGCTATCCGAAAGAGCGTATAACTGAATCCGACCGATTGAATACACAGCTTGCAGCGGCACAAAAAGCCTACGATACAGCCATAGCAACGGCCGACCGTGCCTTCCAGCGCCAGC
>JBBIHB010000038.1:0-7908 GCA_037447215.1 Bacteroidales bacterium | reverse complement strand
AATACCGGAAAGCCTCGCAGGTAAAACCCAATGAAAGCTATCCGAAAGAGCGTATTACTGAATCCGACCGATTGAATACAGAAATAGTCACTATTGAAGCGAACAACAGGGAATACAACAGGTTGATCACATTAGCTGATAAGGATTTTAACCTTCAAGCCTATAACTCTGCCTTGTCCAATTATAAATCGGCCCTTCAGATAAAACCTGATGAGTCTTACCCGGCAGAAAGGATTAGTCAGATAGAATTAATAATTGACCAGAAACAGACAGATGATCGTTACAGGCAATTTCTCCTTGCAGCCGATGGATTTTTCAGGTCGAACAACTTGGAGCATGCAAAAGATGGGTATTTAAAAGCGCTCGAAGTTAAACCAGACGAGGAATATCCCAAATTGCAGATTTCAAGAATTGACGAAACTTTACAAAAGCTTGCACAGCGGACCAGTTCTCCAACTATTCAGCAACCTGAACCAGTGCTTCAAACTCCGGTCACAACCCCTGTTGCTCAGCAAAATACAACACCGGAACGTACAATAACCGATGCCAGTGATGCATATTATCAGAGTCTGATTGCATTGGCTGATGAAACATTTGGAAAAAATCAATTTAATGTTTCCAGGGCTTGGTATTATAAGGCACTCGAAGTGAAACCAACTGAAGGATATCCGGCAGTGAGGATAGCTGAAATAAACAGAATACTTAATTCGATGCAACTTTCACAACGCGATGGTGAATATCAGCAGTTTATAAATCAGGGCGACGAAGCTTTCCGTAACGATCAGTTGGCTGTAGCACGCGGTTGGTATAACCGTGCACTTTCAATACGGGCAAACGACGATTATGCCCGGTCGCAGATTGCAGAAATACAGCAGACCATTAATTCGCGATTGCAAGGAGGTGCTGATCAGGTATTTGCTGAATTTATTAAAGAGGGTGATAAGGCTTTTACAGAAAAAAATTATAGTGTTGCCAGAGTTTATTATCAGCGCGCCCTCCAGCTAAAACCCAGCGATGGATTGCTGCGTGAAAAACTTGAAGCGGTCAGAAAAGCACTTTTCGGGGAATAAAATTCATCAAAAAATCCTGAAAGTATGTAACTTTGAAAATGGTATCAATTATCTAAGCTCTGAAATTCCCGTCAATATATTCAGGTTTCATCCAGGGTAGTTTTTTGTTGTTGTAAAATGGCTGAAGCATTCCATGCAGCTCTTTCATCCTTTCGGGAGAGAGTGGTTTGAAAGTTTTTAACAGTTCAATATTAGTTTTCAGAACCTCCAGGCTATCAATACCAATTACAGCCGAAGTAATGTCGGGTAAGGTTAGGGCATAAGCGATCAGCTCTTTGGGATCGAGACCTTCAACCGTTTCACGGGGCCGTATCAGTTTCATCCCCAGCACACCCATTCCCTTCGATG
The DNA here is from genome assembly GCA_037447215.1 of Bacteroidales bacterium. Classification (GTDB taxonomy): domain Bacteria; phylum Bacteroidota; class Bacteroidia; order Bacteroidales; family Prolixibacteraceae; genus UBA1413. Next base: position 6,490 of record JBBIHB010000038.1, on the reverse strand, counting down.
CGGCAAAAGGTACTGCTTGTTCTTCAAAAGGTTGTTTTCCTTTTTCCTGATGGTTCAGGGCAATCAGCATGGTGTCGAAATCATACAATTCGGCAGCCAGTTTCATTGCGCTGGCCGAAGTATGGCCTGTAAACCCGATATAGCGGATTACCCCCTGTTCCTGGTACTTTTTAAGGACGGGCAACACGCCATCTTTTGCCCCAAATTGCCGCACCTCATCTTCGTTGGTTACACTATGTATCTGGTACAGGTCCACATAATCGGTCTGCAATCTTTGCAGGCTATTCTCAATAGCTTGTTTAGCCTTGTCGGCCGTCCGTTCGGCTACTTTGGTGGCAAGGAAAACTTCTTTGCGCCGCGATTTAAGGATTTTGCCCAAACGGGTTTCACTGTAAAGATCGCCTCTTGTGTAAGTGTTTGCCGTGTCCCAATAATAGAGTCCATTATTAAGGGCATATTCCAGGATTTCAAGACTTTTTTCTTCATCGGTTGCCATAAAGCGACTGCCTGCACCAAGAATCAACCGGGGAATTTTGACCCCTGTTTTTCCTAATACTGCAGAAGGAAGGCCTTTGGACTCAAATCCTGCTTCATTTCCTTTGATATGCGGAGCTACGGCAAGAGCTGCTGATGTTAGCCCGATTCTCCTGATAAAATCCCTGCGGTTAAGACTATTCCCCATTGTATCCGATTTATTTATTATGCTCCTAATATACAATTAATATATACAAGATGTACACGCCTAATCAGGAACATTATAATACAAACCCACCGGGCCTGCCAGTCCCGATGGCAATATTTTCCATTGCGAAGCATCAAATGGCTGATAATTGATGTTCACAAAATTTATTTCATGAAATTTCCTCCATCCCAGGCCTTTTCTGTCCATCCATCGGATGCGGTTGGCCTGCAAATTGGCCACTTCAATATCGAGTCGGTTTTCTCCCTTTTTCAGCCATTTCCCTACCTCGACCTTAAATGGAATACTCCAGGCAAAGCCGGCATCATTGCCGTTTATGGTCACGTGTGCACTCTCAAAAACCTGCCCAAGGCTCAGAAAGTATTTTTTTTGGTGCACATCGTCCATGTGAAAAATGGTTGAGTAGGTGGCTGTTCCTGAAAACGATGTTGCATTTTCATCCTTAGAATCGGACCAAAATAAAAGAGTATCCGATTCAAAAGATTGGGGTAAGAAAGGACCACCCGAGGTGAAATTTACCTTCCAGGGGCCTTTTATTTGCAGTTTTTCCATGTTTTTATCGAGATATTCAAAAGAATCAACATTTTGTTTTTTATTACTGAAATGTAAAAAAATAGTCTCACCAGGTTGTAATTGAACACGGACTGTATTTCTTCCATTTTTTTCAGAAATACCAGCTAGGCCAATCGATCCGTTCATTGGATCAAGAAAATATGCAAACCGTTCAGAGTGGTTGAATTTTAAGTGCTGGTCGATGGTGTGGGGTGTATGGTTAACCAGGAAATAGTATATGCCATTCCTGATTTTCCGGCGCAGGAATTTTAAACCGGATATTGTCAGTGGTTCCGGGATAATGCCTTCTTTTCGGAGGGTTTCATTGATATTTGCAGACAATAAAGCTTTTATGCGGCCGGAAGTGAGCAGTTTATTCAGTTCAGATAATTTTGCTCTCCTAATATCGATGTAACCAGCTCCAGGTACATCAGATGGGACGTTGCCGAAGATCACCGGAATACCTTCCGAAGCAAGTTGCAGCACTTTTTCCAGCGTCTTTTCCGAAAGGTAAGTCAACTCAGGGATTATGAGTGCTTTGTAGCTGTTCCCTCCAGGTGAATGCAGTTCATTACCCGCAACACTCAGGTTGTCGAGCAAGTGATCCGAAACAAAATCCATACTGTATCCTGATTCTGAAAGCGATTGACAAAGCTTGTAAAAAGTTGACGGGTATAACCAATCGTCAATATTATGTATCGTAAACATGATGTTTTCCCGTTTGGTCGTCATCCAATAATCGTGTAACGGCCAATAAACCAGCAGTTCGTTATCGGGAATCCCGGCCTGAAGGATACTTTGGCAACGTGCAGCATATTGGTTCAATGCCGGAAGGTGGTTCCAGAAACTGTTACCGGGGTTGAAGTTTACAGAGGCATAAAATAGCCATCCCGGCCAATCTGCATCTTCTGGCGAATAAGTTGTTCCATGGTAAAAAACATGATTAACGCCAGAAAGGAACACCTGTTCGAGTTCAGGTTTGCATTGTGCCAGCGATGTTTTGAAGTGCTCGCCTAACCAGGTAAAGGTCTCGCTCGAAATCAACGGTTTACCTGTAATATGAGCAGCAGAGGAGGCAAATTTCATCATAAAAGGATTGGGGTCAACGTTTCGGATATCGGCGCTGTCGCGTCGCAACCCGGGTATTGGGAAATAACTTGAACCGAAGGTTTCACATTCGGGAATATCCACGGCAGCATACAGGTCGAGCAGGTTCCCGGGTGAACCATGTGCCTGATTGCGGGTTAGACTTTTGTAAATATTTGCCCATTTGCTCCAGGGAAGTGTGAAATTTTCGAGGAGCAAGTCTGATACGGTTTCACGGTAATCGAAATGTACCCTATGGCTATGCTCGTCATGCGGTGGCCATTCAGCGAGCTCGCGCAGGTGGTACTGCAACCGATAGCCTCTCCGCTTTTCAAATTCCCCGAAAAAATTATCGGTCCAGTTTGAACCATATACTTCAAAGCTGTCATTAAAGAAGGCTCTGACACCCTGATTTGAACCCTCAAAAGCTTCATCAAAGCGCTTGAGGTAAGACTCAAGTGCAGATTGTGAAAAATGATCAAAGGTTAAACCTTCACCTCCGGGTGCTGCACGTTTTACCTTTTGCATAGTTCGGACCGTAAAGGCTGCATAAATCTCCCATTCACCGCTTTCGGGCTCCCAGGTTAAAGTTCCATCTGACAGAACAAACATGGTGATGTCTTGTGTCTCACCATTGGGGCCGTAGGCTGTCAATGCCTGAAGTTTATGGTAATTGTTTCGTGTCCGAGCATCTGGTAGTTCAATCTTTTCGAAGGCAATTTCTCCCTTTTTGACATGGTACTGTCTGATTACCAATCGTGTGGCAGAATTATCGGTGCTGATATGTGGGCCTCCGAATGGCCATCCTGTACCCAGGTTCATATCCACTTTTAGTCCATAATTTTTTGCACTCTTTGTGGTCTGTCGAAGCATTTCCATCCATTCGGGCGACAAATATTGAAGATATTTTCCTTCATATCCTTTGACCCCGTAAATCGGAGTAATTTCCACTCCTCCAAATCCGGCCTCGGCATATTGCTTCAAAAGGCGATCAATATTTGCGCTGTCAACTGAGTTTCCCATCCACCACCATCGGGTCCATGGCTTGTTTTGCGCATTAATTTCTGGCCATAAAGCGGGTTCCTCCCTGTTTATCCCGCATCCAATGATTAATAGTGTGGCCCAAAATGCCATTGCTTTATTTTTCATAAGTGTCAGGTTTTAGTGAATTCCTTATTTTTCAATCGGTTGAAATACCTTTTCGATTCATGTCGGACAAGCGGTGAAAGCATAACCGCAGGCACAATGGTTGGGATAGCCATCAGGGCAAATGCAATATCTATTAGCGAAACAATAACCCTTAATTGCGAAACCGCACCGAAAATTATAGCAGCAACGAAAAAATAATTGTACCAGTGCTGGTATTTAGCTCCGGCCACGAACCCCAGGCATTTAACCCCATAATAAGGAAAAGCAAACATGGTTGACATGGAAAAGAAAACAACACAAACTGTTAGCAGGTATTTTCCCCAGAGTGGTATTGCCGACTCGAAGGCGTGGGTGGTTAAGGTAATCCCATCGGCGTTGGTTTCGTTCCAAACCCCTGTAATAATTATTGCCAGAGCAGTTAAGGTACAAATTATGAGGGTGTCGATTATAGGGCCCAACATGGCTACCAGTCCTTCGCGGACTGGTTCTTTAGTTTTTGCTGCGCCATGCGCCATTGGGGCAGTTCCCAAACCGGCTTCATTTGAAAACGCAGCTCTCCGTACACCGGTTATTATTACTCCGCCTACAGCGCCTCCAAGTACAGCATTGCCGGTAAAGGCATCAGTTATTATCAGTATAAATGAAGGAATAATGTGGCTTATGTTGGTGAAAACGATAAATAAAACAGCAGCCATATAAAGAATTACCATTAGTGGTACTAATTTTCCTGTCACATTTCCTATCCTTTTTATTCCACCAATTACAACTATAGCAACGATAGATGCAATTAATATCCCGGTTACAAAATCGGTAACTGTTGATGTGGCTACTTGATTAGGCTCCAGTATGGCTTCCCTGATGACTTGTGTGAGCTGGTTGGCCTGAAAAAGTGGGGAAACACCAATCATGCCTACTACAGAGAAAAAAACAGCCAGTGGCTTCCATTTCCTGCCAAGGCCTTCTGTAATTACATACATGGGGCCACCCTGCAACTCGCCATGGTTGTCGCGTCCCCTGAACATTACTGCCAGTGAACATTCAAAATATTTGGTGCTGATTCCGAGAAACGCCGAAACCCACATCCAGAATATTGCCCCCGGGCCACCCATGGTTATGGCAATAGCCACACCGCTGATGTTTCCCATTCCTACGGTTCCTGCCAAGGCGGTCGACAGCGCCTGGTAGTGATGTATCTGTCCAGGTTCATCGGGTTCGTCGTATTTGCCGGATACAATTGCTAAAGCATGGCCTAAATAGCGCAATGGAGCCAATCGAGAATAAACAAGAAAATAAAAACCACCGCCTAGCAGAAGAATCAGAATAGGTACTCCCCAAATCAGATCGGCCCATTTAATAATGAGGCTGCCGGCGTTTTCAAACATGCTGGAAAAGGTTTGGAAATAAAATATATTCAGAATTAATTGAAGCTCAGTTTTACCAACACAGGTAAATGGTCAGATGGGTAACGGTCATCCCATTGGTCGGTCAGTGCACCATATTTATGTATTTTAATCCGTTCGTTTACGAATATGTAGTCGATCCTTCTGTCGAGTGGGTGGTTCCTGCGAAATGCATTGAAGGTACCCACTGGTCCATAGGGAGGCAGAGCGGTAATATCATAAGCATCAGACATTTTCCGTTTCATAAGAACCACAGGCAAAGTTTCGGGTGTCAGGTTGAAATCACCGGTCAGGATCACTGGTATGTTCTGGCCGGCAGTAAGTTTTTCTATCATTTCCTGTATGAGAATTGCAGAACGGGCGCGTGCGGTATCTCCAATGTGGTCGAAATGTGTATTGAATAAAAAAAACAGACGCCCATTCTCCCTCGTCCAGAATTTTCCCCAGGTACAGATGCGGGGCAGTGCAGCATCCCATCCTTTCGAAGGTACATCCGGGGTTTCTGAAAGCCAGAATTGCCCGCTTTCAATTAGTTCATATTTTTGGGCGTTATAAAATATAGGAGAGTATTCGCCCCCTTGTTTGCCATCGTCACGTCCGGTGCCAAACCATTTGAAACCCGGCATCCGTTCGGCAATATCGATTATCTGTCCGTGCAAAGCCTCCTGAAGTCCGAAAATATCGGCTTCGTGAAACTTTAGCAATCCGGTAACCATCTCAATACGGTTGGGCCATGCATTTACCCCATCGCCCGGATTATTGAAACGGATGTTGTAACTTACCACATTCATTTGCTGCGCAAGTAGTTGAAGGTTAACTAAGATAAAGAATATTACCAGAAGATTTCTCATAAAAAACCATTTTAATTTGATTTAATACGTAACGTGAATCCGTGCTTTGGCCAAATTTAAGGATTAAAATTGGTTTTTGGGAGATACTTATGTTGTTAACATTGGAAACCTATTAGAAAATATTTGAGCATTAAAAATTTTAACTATTCCATGTGTTCTTAAATCAAGTTGTTTTTTATTAAAATACCAGATTTGTGAATTTCAACTACAATTGGTTTTTCTTTATTAAAATCGGAGACTGAAAATGGATGTGGTTCTTTTCTTAAATCGATCTTTCTTCTAATTTCATCAAGTCGATCTGAGTGTCAATAATATCAGAAAAATTTTATATTACTATGGCCACATAAATATTACATCTTCATGGTTCATACCTTTACAAAAGAACCAATCATACAGGCCTGCAGAGTACCGTATCCGTACAGGGAGGTACATATGAATTGATTAAAATTTCTTTTAATTCTGGCCAAGTATTAGTATGTGCAGCTGGCTGGCCTGAGATGCGGGTATAATTTCAAGGACTTGCATTGGTGCTGACCAACTGCAGGTATTCCGCTTTCGGTATGGTTATGTCCTTGTTGTTTGCCATAATGTGAAAATAACCACAAAATATTATATATCAAGAAATTTAGGATTTTTTTATCCATAATATTTTGTTATTGAAAACGCTTCCGTTTTTTTGGATATTTCATCGAAATACCAGTAATTAACATGGTTAGCAACGTATAGTCGATTTCGGTGGAAAGCGAAGGGCT
>JBBIHB010000037.1:0-31526 GCA_037447215.1 Bacteroidales bacterium | reverse complement strand
CAAAACCCCGAAGGGGTGAAATGATTGTACAACAAATGAAAACAAAAAATATCACCCCTTCGGGGTTAAAATAAAAATATGACCTATGAATTCTATAATTATACCAGCCCTTTGGGCTTAATTAAAAATGAAATGATATAACAATCCCGAAGGGATGAAATTATTGTAGAAAACAAAAAGAAACAACAAACCAAAACCCCGAAGGGGTGAAATTTTAATATAAATACCATGCCCGGCACCTATTCGCAAATATATATCCACATTGTTTTCGCTGTAAAAGGACGCGAAAACCTGATTGGTTATGCATGGAAAGAAGAATTACATAAGTACATTTCCGGTATTATTACCAATAAAGGCCATAAATCAATTATTGTAAATGGAATGTCCGACCATATTCATGCTTTTATTGGTTTAAAACCAGCCATGGCAATATCCGATTTGGTTCGCGATATAAAAAACAATTCTTCTAATTTTATAAACGAAAAAAAGTTTGTACGAGGAAAATTTTCATGGCAGGAAGGTTATGGTGCATTTTCTTATGCTCATTCACAAATTGATAATGTGTATCAATACATTCTAAATCAGGAACAACACCACCATAAAAAGACCTTTAAAGAGGAATATTTGGAATTTCTGGAAAAATTTCAAATTGAATTCAACGAAAAATTTCTATTTGAATGGATTGAATAATATCACCCATTCGGGGTTTTACTGCTTGATAAAATATACATGCTGCTTGATAAAATATACATGCTATAATAATAACACCCCTTCGGGGTTTAATTTTGGATAAAATAAACAGGCTATAATAATAACAGCCCTTCGGGGTTAAAAAAAATACCATGTCAGATTCAGCAATCATATCAAAGATTTGGAACCTTGCCAGCGTACTTCGTGACGATGGTGTTAGTTATGGCGATTATTTGGAGCAAATAACCTATTTGTTGTTCCTTAAAATGACCGATGAATTAAACAAACCGCCATACAACAAGGGTTTAAAATTTCCACGTATTAAAGATGTAGAAGGTAAAGAAATTGCCAATGGTGAGTTTTGTAATTGGGAAACCTTATCGGGCAAACGGGGTGCGGAGTTGGAGTCGTTTTACTCGCAATTGCTTCGCAGCCTGAGTACCGAAAAAGGAATGTTGGGGCATATCTTTACCAAAAGCCAAAACAAAATACAAGACCCTGCAAAGCTTTCGAGGGTTATAAGCATGATTGACCAGGAACAATGGTCGATGATGGGAGCCGATGTAAAAGGCAAAATATACGAGGGATTGCTCGAAAAGAACGCCGAAGATACCAAATCGGGAGCAGGGCAGTATTTTACACCCCGTGCTTTGATTAAAACTATGGTTGCCTGTGTTCAGCCCAAACCAATGAAAACCATTGCCGACCCTGCCTGTGGTACAGGTGGTTTCTTTTTAGCTGCTTACGATTGGTTAGTAGAACACAACCAACTTGACCGAGATGAAAAGGAGTTTTTAAAAAACAAGACTTTTCACGGAAACGAGATTGTAGCAAATACCCGCCGTTTGTGCCTCATGAACATGTATTTGCACAACATTGGCGATATTACCAGCGATAGCTTTATTTCGTCAAGCGATGCACTTGTAGCCGATTCGGGAAACCGTTACGATTATGTGTTAGCAAATCCGCCCTTTGGCAAAAAGAGCAGTTACACAGTAACCAACGAAGAAGGTGAAGCCGAAAAAGAAGATTTAAGTTATAACCGACAAGACTTTTGGGAAACCACCTCGAACAAACAATTGAACTTTTTACAGCATATAAAAACCATGCTAAAGGTTACTGGACAGGCAGCCGTTGTATTGCCCGATAATGTATTGTTTGAGGGTGGTGCCGGCGAAGAAGTCCGCGAACAATTAATGCTAACAGCCGATTTACATACTATTTTGCGTTTGCCCACAGGTTTGTTTTATGCACAGGGCGTAAAAGCAAATGTGTTGTTTTTTGATAACCGAGCTGCAAGCAAAGAAGCACAAACAAAAGAGGTTTGGTTTTACGACTATCGCACCAACGTACACCATACCTTGAAGAAAAAGCCAATGACCACAGCCGATTTGGCCGAATTTGTAAAACTCTATAATCCAGAAAATCGCCACAAACGCACCGAAACCTGGAGTGAACAAAGCCCCGAAGGTCGTTGGCGAAAATTCACCTACGAAGAAATATTGGCAAGAGATAAAACCAACCTCGATATTTTCTGGCTAAAAGACAAAAGTCTTACCGATCTGGACAACCTACCCGACCCCGATATTTTGGCATGCGAGATTATCGAAAACATTGAATCGGGCTTAAATAGTTTCAAGGAAATTATGGAAACGATAAACGGAAATGGAGAATAAGCCCACGCTTCACAGCCACACACATTACTCACGAGTATTTTCGTTTTCAAGGGTGTTCGTGAATGCTCCACATTTGCCAAGCCACACAAGCCAACGCTTGTCAAAGAGTGTGTCTGTCCTAACGCACGGGAGAAAGTGCAGCAGTATTGATTGATAATGAGATAAATAAACAAAATCGCCAGTGCAATAAACAGGACTCTGAGCGGTCTGCAAGACCCAGCGATGAGTCTGTGTTGAACTACATCCCCGACCAGAGGCCCAGTAGGGATTTTTCTATGTACTTAATGTCGGTTTTTGATGTTCTGTGATGAAAACCAGAACAGGCGTTCTTTGAAGTATTGCAGGTTTTTATACTTGTTTATGCCAGATATAAAGTCAGAATTGATTGAAAAATAGCTGTTTTGTTCACTTTCCGTTCATTACCAGGCATACCTTTTCCTGCCAGTGCCGGAAGCGCTGTGCCGGAGTTGTTGGTTAAGCCTGTGGTTGTTTCAGTAAGGACCACCCCGGGGAACGTATCCGTGGCAGTTCTCTGATTTTAAGCAACCGTCCGGTTTTGCACACCGGGCATTTACATGGGTTGATACCTGTTAGCCGTTCAAACCGTTGCACATTTGTCTCGGGTGGAAGGTGCCGTTTTATTACTGGATCAATTCCGGGTTTTTCTTTCAGTACAAACTGTAACTTAAGTTTACGCTTAACCGTGTGATTATAAATTCCGAACCTTCTGATTTTGACAAACCGCCGGGGCAAAATATGCATAGTGAACCGTCGCAGGAACTCAACGCCATAGAGAGTAACCGGTTTTTTGACAGCCCTGTCGCGGTAATCTTTGGCGATGAAAGTAACCTTTCCGCCGGCAATGTTTAAAATACGCTGGTTTGTAACAGCCACCCGGTGCGTGTATTGCCCGAGGTATTTTACCACATGGTGGGCGCCAGCCAGCGATGGCTGGCAGTGTACCACCCACGGGGATTTATAAGCTTGCCTGACGGCATCGTTGAAAATCGTCAGTTCATTTTGTTTCCGTAAAGCGCGTTTCAGTCTATCGGGGAACTTTCCTTTAAAAGAACTGCTCAGTTGATTTATCAGCGGGCACTTTGCAACGTGAAGATAAATCATGGTGGTGATAATATCGGCATGGCCAAGCAGCTCTTTAAGGGTTACAATATTAAGCCCTTGTTCAAGCAGGTGGGTGGCATACGAGTGGCGTAGCGAATGCAGGTTTACATCCTTTGTAATCGAAGTCTTTTTCAGGTTAATTACTTCCTGCCCACGTAGTCCGGCCGAGTAAATCAAAATCAGTACAACCCGCTGTTTAAGAAGCGTTGGGGCACTGAAAAGCTCTTTTAGTTCCTGATGGTTAAGGATTACCGGCAGTTTGGTGTCTTTCTTTAATGAAGGCAGTGCAATGGCATTTTTGTTCATCCCCAGCAGACGGTAATAATAGCGCAGCCAGTAAACTATGTGTTTAAAACTGCTGCGCGAGGGTGAACGGGAGTCGCGGGCCAGGGCGGCCAGGTATTCATTTATCTCTTCGAGGTCAATATGCTCTGGCAGTTTCCCGAAATGGACTACAAACAGCGCGATACGCCGGATGTAAATCTGTAAAGTACTTTTACTTTGTCCACGCAAAGTAACCTGTTGTTCCAGTTTGCGGACAACCTTTTCAAACTCAGGAACAAGCACAATGGCCTGCTCAATCCCGATAGCTATCGGGGTAAAACCCGATTTCTTTTTCATAATCTGAAATTTTTATGGTGAATAATTCCGGATGATAGGAAAAATCGGGTATTTTTGAAAGAGCTATCCCGCTCGGAGGGATTTAGTTCAACTTCGGGTATAAAACATTGGGGTTTAAGTGGTTAAATCAAGCGTTTTGCTCCGCTTTGGCGTTTGTGTAGGGGGATAAGGACGAAGCCCGCAATCCCCAAACGCTTTGTTGAAGATGCCTAAAAAACTCAAAAAAAAACCGGATTTGAACCTTAACCTTTTAGAAAAAAGTGTCCAAACTATTGGGGGTTAAGACATTCTTACGGGGTGTGTAAGTTGAACTCTTTCCGGTGATTTTTTTCATTCATTTCAAATGTAATATTTATCTACCTCCCCACCTTTACTTCAATTCCTTTCTGTTCCCCTCCAAACCGGTTCAATCGGTACGAAAAACTGAGCATAATATAGCGGCCTATACTGTTTGAACGGACCTCGCGCAGATAGTTGAGTTCGCTTAAACGCTGAACGATATTGTTTTTGTCGAGCAAATCAAAACCGCGAAGTGAAAGGGTTCCCCGTTTGTTTTTCAGGAAATAATGGTTTATTTCAGCGTTAATCAAAGGGATGCTTACCGATTCGCCGAATGCCTGTTGGCTATAGTTTGCAATGTCGGCGCTCACGTTATAATTCCAGTTCTGGTTAGGCGTAAATCGAATTTCGCCAAACCACGATGTTTCGAGAAAATTGTTATTCAGGGTTTCCTGTATCGAATAACGGGCCTGAGTATATGTAATCTGAACACCTGTGTTCACATCCCATATATCCTTATTTCGATTGTCGAAGGTAATCGATCCCCTGTGCGTTTGGTTGGTATAAACATTCTCCGACTGATTAATAAGGCTTATACCCCGGTTAAACCGTTCTTCCAGGTTGAGCCGAAGTTTCAATCCCAAAGGTCGAAGGGGAGTAGAAAAATCAATATTTCCCCTTGTTTCAAAATCTGAATCCACATTGGTGAGGGTATTCACGAAAGTCAGATTATTTGTAATGGTTCGGTCCCAGTTTATTTTATCTTTTGTGAAGGTCCCCGAAAGTGTAGTCATGAGCGAAGTAAATGAAAACTGGTCGAAGATGAGCCAGTGAAAACCCAGTCGGTGCGATTTTTCAGGCTTCAAACCGGGATTTCCGTAAAAAATTGACATGGGATTAATATTGTTTACAACGGGTAAAAGTTGTGTAACCGACGGGGTATTAACCTGCGATGAAAGATTTGCCATAATCCGGCGGCCTGTGCGGTATTCATTTTCATAAAGTGCATAGGGAAGAAACCAGAGGTAATTCTGCGATTCTGATGGATTGTTGTTCAGTGTATTCGACATTTTTCCGGTTTCCATCTGCATGGCAAGTGTCAGCCTGGTTTTGGACAGGTTCCTGATCAGGCTCAGTCGAGGCCTGAGCCATGAATAATTTTTGCTGAACCCGGGGCTAAGCGAATCAACACGGATCCGTCTAATATCAGTGAATCCCTGATAGCGGTTGAGGCTTTCGGCCTGGTTACCTGCCCTGATTTCAGGTTCGATATATATGATTTTTCCGGCTTTCCTGGTTAATGCAATTCCCAGCGAAGCATTGAAATTTTCATTATTGATATCCTGAAACAGGTTCCGGATTGTTTTATTCCAGCCATTATTATTGGTGAAACCAGTTTCGGAAAAAATTTCGTTTTTGGTTTCACCCTCCGAAACTGCCAGGTTTCCGGTTACCTTAAATACCGATTTGCCGTGGTTTAGTTTTTTCAGGTACGACCCTGAAATATTGCCATTCAGCCTGTCGGAAAGGTTAGAGGTACGGTAATCGAGCATATTCACCGGCATATCGTCCCTGGAACTTTTCACTTCCGACCATCGCCGGTTTTTGCCCGAAGCAATGCCCACATTCCCATCGATCACCAGGTTTTGAGTTGAATCAATGCGGTTGCGCAAGCCAAAATTAACCCGGTGCGATTGGTTTTTGTCGGTTTCGTCGAGATTTTCGTTTTGAACGAACGCGCTGGTCCCTGTATAGTTCTGTGTTTTTGTGGTTTGTAAAAGGTCCTTTTGAGTGCCGGTTCCCAGATAGCTGATAAACACCCTGTCGTGTTGACTTTTCGAATAGGAAAAATTTGCCCCACCTGCTGCCGAAGTATTCAATCCCGAAACGGGTTGCCCGAAATTTATGGGAAAACTGCCGTCATTGGTAATCCTGATTTGTGTTGAACCACCGCCATGCATCATACTCCCCAATCCTCCGCTGAAATTCATATAATCATCAAACGAAAAACCAAACTGGTTTATATTGTTTGCCATTCCCAATGCCGCAAGTTGCACCTTATCGGAGAAATGATATGCCCTGCCATTTCCCATCCATTGATTGTTGGTGCCTCCGCCGCCGGTCACATTCCCGAAAAGGCCGTTTTTCTGGTCTTCTTTCAATTGCAGGTTAATGGTTTTATCCCGGCTGCCATCGTTTATCCCGGTAAACATCGATTCTTCAGAAGTTCGGTCATATATCTGCACTTTGTCAACAGCATCGGCCGGAACATTTTTGGTGGCGACTTTCGGATCGTTCCCGAAAAATTCTTTGCCGTTCACCATCACTTTTCTTACATCCTCGCCCATAGCTTTAATATTGCCGGCACGGTCAACCTCCACACCCGGAAGCTTTTTCAAAAGTTCTTCCGTCATAGCGCCAGGTTTTATCTGAAATGCTGCAGCTTTGTAAACCGTGGTATCGCCCTTGAAAGCCATGGGTACGTACTCGCCTTTAACACTGATTTCACCTACTTCTATCGGTTTCGCCCTGAGCATTATTTCGCCCATATCGTTCCCTTCAACCGGAATGCTTACAGGCTGGTACAGGGTTTCAAACCCCAAAAAGGCTACCTGGAGGAGATATTCACCTTTCCTGATGCTCCTTACTGTGAATTTTCCTTCGGTGTTGCTGATCCCATAATATTGCATGGTTGAATCGGTCGGGTTGAGCAATACTACTGTGCTGTAAGTAAGGGGCTTATAATCCTCAGAGAGAATAGTACCCGAAAGTTGCCAGGTTTGGGCAAAACTTATTATGGACCAACCTGTAAGGATGGAAATAAGAGTCAATCGTTTCATATATCAACGTTGAATGCGGATCATGATATGTTGGCCACCTGCACCGGGTTGAGCGCCCATTTCCTTCATTTTTTCCTCTACAATTTTGTCGAATTCCTGGCGGGTTACTTTCCGGCCCTTGTCAGGTTTCAATATTTTTCCGGCTTCGGTTTCACCTGGTTCTACTTTTAATGCTGTGGTAATATTTCTTCCTCCGTTGGTTTCAATAGAAAGGATAAGACCTGGTAATCCGCCATAAATTGCAGGTCCCGATGAAACCGGAATGACTGGCGTAAACCACGCTGTAACCATTTTTTCAGCTTCGCCGGTTGTAGCTTCCATGCATGGATAATCGAGGATCAGTTTTTGATTTCCGGTGATTTTCCATTGTAAGTTTGGCTGGTCTTCAATAAGAAACTGACGGGTCATAAAATCGCGTTGTTCGGTCTGAAATCCTGAAACCAGATCAGTATAAACTTTATTATCGGGTTCAGCCATCCTGATTGTTACATTGGCTCCCCCCTGGTTCATCATGACATCCTCATTTATTACTGTGCTATTGCTTTCGTATAGGGAAGCTTTCTCGTTGAACCACAACACTTTCTCCGATTTTCGCTCTTTGGGCAGCATCGATGCCATGTGGGCTGCCTCTCCTTCGAGTTTTATTTCGAGCTGTACAATCTGCTCATAGGTTACCTTACCTGAGATAATTTCCTGGGCGTTTACAAATTGTATCCATGATACATTAAAAACCAAAAATAAATACTTGAGCATAATTTCTGAATTTGAAATATGTTACAAAACTAATTCAACGCTATTTACAATTTAGTTAAAGGTTGGTTAAAATCGGTTTCCGAAATGTTAAACAAATTCCGGAGTCAAAAACCAATCTGGATTCCACAGGATAGTTTAATACGGAATAATTTGGTAATTTACCGGCAGTTTTAATTTTACTTTTTAAACACCCGGAAAACCTATGAATAAGAAGTATTTTATCCTGACTTTTATTTTTCTGTTAACCACATTGTTGGCATGTTTTGCAGCGCTAAAACCTACAAACCTTTCATGCGAGTATATGAAGGATCCCTCTGTAGTGGATGAGCTTCATCCCCGGCTGGCCTGGGTAAATATTGCCTCAAGGGGCGAACGTGGACAAATGCAAACGGCTTTCCAGATTAGGGTAGCTTCAACATTCGATAAACTAAGAAATCCTGATTTATGGGATAGCGGAAAGGTTGCTAGCGACCAGTCGGACAGGGTAAAATACGCTGGGAAACCATTGCAATCCCGAATGGATTGCTGTTGGCAGGTGCGCGTTTGGGACCGCTTTGGGAATGTATCTGACTGGAGCGAACCGGCTTACTGGCGAATGGGAATCCTAGATGCTGACGAATGGAAGTCCCGGTGGATTGGCGCACCCTGGCAGGGAGAACAAGCACTGCCAAAACCGACCAACCCTGGAGTACTCCTGCCTGAGAAACTTCCGCCCCCGACGCCAATGTTTAGAAAAGAATTCAGTGTAAATAAGGAAATCAGCAGGGCTGTAGCGTTTGTTACCGGATTGGGATATTTCGAACTTTATCTCAACGGACAGAAAGTTGGAAACGATGTGTTGGTCCCCAATCAGACAAATTATGGTAAACGCCCCGGACTGATGAACGAAAACATTCCGTTGCCTGATAACTTCAGGGAATACAAGGTGATGTACCTGGCCTATGATGTAAGTGAAATGTTACAAAACGGTCAAAATGCTGTTGGGGCTATGGTAGGAAATGGCTTTTACAACCCGGCCAAATATTGGGCCGGAGCCTATGGAACACCGAGGTTTCTGCTCCAGATGTATGTTACCTATACCGATGGAACGGAAGATATTATCATAAGCGACGAAAGCTGGAAAGCATCGCAGGGGCCCATCCTGATGGATATGGTTTATTATGGCGAACACTACGACGCCCGCAAGGAACAACCCGGATGGAACACACCGGGATTTAACGATTCTGCGTGGCAGCCGGTTGTGTTACGCAAAGCCCCCGAAGGTAATTTAGTGGCCCATACCGCTTACCCCGACAGGGTTATGGAGCGGATATCGCCACGTTCGATCAGGAAATTCGAAAACGGAAACTATTTTGTCGATTTCGGAGAGGAAGTTTCAGGATGGCTGAGGCTTAACAATGTAACTGGTCCTGCCGGACATAAAATTGAAATCAAATACAACAGCAATATCTTTTCGGGCGACAACTCTTATGTATTTCGGGGAGAAGGCCCCGAAAACTATGCTGCCCGGTTCAACTGGTTTATTTTCAGTTCGGTTGAGATCAGCAACTGGCCGGGCGACCTGAAACCTGAAATGTTGACTGCAGAAGTGGTTTACACTTATGTGGAAGAATCATCGGTTTTTGAAACCTCCAATCCGCTTTTCAACGACATCAACAAAATCTGGCGCCGCAGCCAGACCGACAATATGAAAGGAGGTATTGTCAGCGATTGTCCCCATCGTGAGCGCGCGCCATACACCGGAGACGGTCAGGTAGCCTGCGTCACCGTTATGCACAACTACGACGCCCGTAACTTTTATCATAAGTGGATCAAGGATATTCTTGAAGCCCAGAACCCCGACGATGGTTATGTGCCCAATGGAGCGCCCTGGCAGCCGGGTTGCGGTGGGGGAGTAGCCTGGGGGGCGGCCATCTGCATTATGCCCTGGGAATTCTATCTCCATTATGGCGCAAAAGATATGCTCCAAGATAATTATATTGGCATGAAAGAATATGTCAGGTATATGCAGACCTGGGTTTGTGCCGATGGTATCATGCACATGCAACGTACCGGACGCGACGGAAAAGTTCTCCGCTGGTTCAACCTGGGCGAATGGGTCACCCCGGGCGATTTGCCACCTGTTGATATGGTCCATACTTTCTACTTCTGGCGGTGTGCCGATATAACTGCGCAAACTGCCCGGATACTCGGAAATACTGCTGATGCCAAAAGGTATGCCGATCTTGCCGAAAAAACCCGGCAGGCTTTCCGGAAACGGTTTTATGATGAAAAAAATGGCACGTATGGAAAATCGGGAGCAAATATTTTTGCCCTGAGGATGGGAATTCCTGAAAACCAGCGTCAACGGGTAATAGCCGCATTGAAAAACGATATCAGGGAAAATAACGGACACCTCGATACCGGTATATTTGGTACACAATTCTTCTTTGAAATACTTTCCGAAAACGGAATCCACGATCTGGCCTATGAGGCCATGAACAAGCGTGATGAACCCGGTTATGGCCGTTGGTTGGAACTGGGATCAACCACTACGCGCGAGCATTGGGACGAAGGTGGTTCGCATAATCATCCCATGTTTGGCGGTGGCCTGGTCTGGTATTACCGAAAACTGGCCGGTATGCAGGCCGACCCTGAGAATCCGGGATACAGGCATATTATTTTCCGGCCACAACCTGTTGCCGACCTTACCTATGTAAAATACTCCAATCAGACTGTATTTGGCGAAGCCGGCATCCATTGGGCAATCCGGGGCAATCAGTTATCCATGCAGGTTGATGTTCCGGTAGGCTGTACTGCCACAGTTTATGTCCCGGTATTGAAAGAAAATTATATTGCCGAAGGCGGCCTTCCCATTGCTGAATCGGCTGATGTGAAGTTTCTGAAAGAGGAGGATGGTTATAGGGTATTCTCAGTTGCAAGCGGGAGCTATTTGTTTTTATCCAATTAAAGTAAGGTTGGTTTCGTTATAAATGAAAACTGATAATCAGGCTTATAGTTAACTAAAATGAAATCAATATTTTTTGCTTTTACAGCCCTGATTTTGTTCAAAAATTGTAACCATAAAACAATCAAAACAGCCACCATTCAGATTGATACGTCGAAGGAATCATATACCATGCGGGCGGGTATGGGCGCTTCATGGCATGCCATCCGAAGTATTTATCCACTTAACAACGAAAAGTCTAAATACCAGGTCAGGGAAGAGAACCCTTTTGGCAGTGCATGGAGGGCAATCCCCAGGTATCAGATGTGCGGGCATGGAATCAGGTCAAGTATTATGCTTCGTAGCTTGGAATGAATTTTTTGCGCGTTGAACTGAGCCAGCGGATGTATGAACCTGAGCGAAGGCAATTTTCGTGGAATTACCCCGAAATGCAGGCTTTGTACAATATACTCGACTGGTGCGAAGCGAACGAAGCCGATGTATTTCTGCAGCAAATGACCACGCATGTGGAATGGAATTCATATCCTGGTGTCCATCCACTCCTCAGCGCCTCTAAGGACCTGAACGATTGGGCAAATGGTATTGCCACTTTTATCGAATACCTCACAAACGAGAAGGGATATACCTGCATTGAATATTTCTGTTTGACAAAAGAACCTCCAGGCGGCCCATACGGCTACTGGTGGAGTATGGCGATGCGGAAGGATCGATAGAGTATGCATTGCAGCAGCCGAAAGAAGAATTTGATAAACGTAGAATTGCCATACCCATATCGGGACCCGATTGTACCAGTATGCTACCGTTTGAGGAGGAAAAGCTTGGTTTTGCCAAATATCTCGGGGCAAGTGATATACATTCCTATTCCGAAGTAACTGCCGGTGGGGAAGAGAACCTGAGGCGCTGAACTGAATGGGCCCATGCACAAGGTAACCCATTCCTGCTCAATGAATTCGGGAATATGAACCCCGGATGTGGAGGCGATAACCCGGCACAAAATCATTCGAAGCGGCTTTGTCTAATGCCAGCGACATTATTCGGGGGCTAAGAGCTGGGGTGGATGGTTTTAACCGGTGGAGCTTTACCAACCGGGGCGACATGGACGGGCAATGGCAACTGATACAAACCTTTAACAGGGAAAACAAAACCTACTTCGACGAAGTGGTGCCCGAGCCTGAAGCCTTATTATGGTTTTGCTATGCTATCGCGGTTCCTGCAAAAATTCTCGTTAGTTTCCAGTACTGTAACAAAGACTGATAGTGAATTGATGGCAACAGCAGTAGTAAGTCCTTCCGGTGAACTTACGGTCTTCATCTTGAACCTGTTGTAGGGATACATAAAAACAGAAATCAACCTAATAGATAACAGCAATAAACTGATGCAGGTATATCAGTCATCCGCTGAGTTGATAAATGCTCCCGGATTTGAGCTCAAACCGGATACATCGTTCGCTTCTGATAAAAAATTCGTGATAACCCTCCCCGCAAGGAGCATTACCACTGTTTCGGGCTATAATCTTATGTCGGTGGATAAAGATGTTTTCTGATTATTTTCTGACCCTCACAGGATAAGCCGGTCGCTCATATTTTACCGGAGGATTTTTCTTTAGCTCATCGAGGGCGACCTGAATTGCTTTTTCCAGTTGCGGGTCTTTGCCTTGGATGACTTCTGCCGGCCACATTTCCACTTCAATATCCGGAGGAACCCCAACATTCTCAACAATAAATCCATCTTTGGTCCAAATGGCAAGGTTGGGTGCTGTTACCATTCCTCCATCCATGAGTTCAGGGAAACCAAGGGTTCCTACAAGGCCTCCCCACGTAGCTTTTCCTACAAGGGTACCTACATTGAATTTCCGGAACATCCAGGGAAGCATATCGCCACCCGAACCTGCCGTTTCATCAATAATCATCACTTTGGGACCCTGTATGGATGCGCTTGGTGTTTTTAAATCCATTCCGTAGCGCATATTCCAATGTGATTGATAGGGGCGGGTGAGCAAGTCGATATAATAGTCGGCAATTAACCCACCACCATTGAATCGCTCGTCAATTATGATGGCATCCTTGTCGGTTTGGGGGAAGAAATAACGTTTGAAATATTCATGCCCCTGGGTTGTGGTATTGGGAACATATACATAAGCAACCCGTCCGTTTGTAGCTTCATGCACCTTGCGCAGGTTACCTTCTACCCAGTCGCGGTTGCGCAACGCTGCTTCGTTGGCTATAGGTTCAACCTTTACCACGCGTGAACCGCTGCCATTGGCATTGGGACCTATGGTTAATTCCACAATCTTTCCGGCAGTTTTTTCAAAGAAGCTGTACAGGTTCTGATCGGCTGTTACATTTTTTCCGTTTACTGCTATCAAATATTCACCAGGTTTGGCGTTAATCCCGGGTTCGGTAAGCGGAGACCGTAAGCCGGGATTCCAGTTCAGACCTCCATAAATCTTTTTAAAGCGATAACGATTGTTGGTAATCTCATAATCGGCGCCAAGTAAACCCCCTTCAATCCTTTCGGCCGAAAATCGCTGATCGCCCCCACCTACGCGGTGATGCCCCACGGCAATCTCGCTACACATCCACATAATCAGCCGGTTCAGATCGTTGCGTGTGGGCACGTCGCGAAGGAATCCGGAATATTTTGCTTTCATAGCCAGCCAGTCGGCACCGTGCATACCCGGATCGTAAAAATAATCGCGGTTAATCCGCCAGGCTTCATCAAAAATCTGTTTCCATTCGGCTACAGGATCAATCTTTACTTCGATGGCTGCTACATTCAAAATCCCCTTTCCTGCTTCGGGTTTTTTTCCGGCATCAGCAATGCCCCATTGTTGGCCTTTGCGGTAGAGCATTTTTTTGCCATCGGCCGACAGTACGTAGTTATCCAGTTCCATTACTTCGCTTTCTTTCTTTTCTTTCATGTCGTATTTGAAAAGCTTCGAAGAAGGCGGGCTTCCGGGATAGGATTCAACATACAATATCTCACCTGATTTTGCCATATTCAGTTGTGTATAGTTACCTGACCTGAGCGGAACATGAACAATCCTGCTATCGATATTTGCAAATTCTATAGCAATTTTACTTTTATCGGTCGATTTGCCATCGGTGCTTATTTTATCCGAAATCGCTTTTTCCTCTTCCGGGTCGGTTTTGGGTTTTTCTTCGTCACTTTCACGGGCAAACGGGTTGAGTATGTCACTTCGAAGGGTAGCCAGATAGATTGAACTTGTCATGCGCATATCGTGACTCGACTGATCGAACCAGTTAATTACCGGACCTGCATCGGTAGATGCAAGAAAGATCATGTACTTTCCTTCGGGATCAAAAACAGGACTATCTGCATCGCTTAGTCCATCGGTTACAGGATATGATTTGCCTTCATCAACAGAATAAACATATATCTTTCTGAAATGCGTAGAGGTCACTTTTGTGTAGGCTATCCATCTCGAATCCGAGGACCAGTTGCCGTGAATATTTCTGAATGGTCCGGGGACATACAGGTTGTCGGCATCTATTTTTCTGGCAGCTCCGGTGTTTGTATCCATCAAGTAGAAGTTTCGGCCATTATCCGTAAAAGTGATGTATCTTCCATCGGGCGACCATTCAGGATATGCATAAAATCCGGTGCCGTTCAGGGAGAATATACGGCTTTCTCCTTTGCCATCCTGAGGGCGGATATGCAGTTTGTATTCACCGGTTTCGTCGGAGAAAAAGGCAATATTTTTGCCATCGGGCGACCATGTTGGATATTTTTCATGAACTCCAGCTGTTTCAGTGATATTTCTTGGGTCACCTTTTTCGGCAGGTATAGTTATGATTTCGCCCCGGAAGCCAAAAACAGCCCTGCTTCCTGTCGGGGAGATATGGGCACTCCGGATATTTTGAACCCCTTTCACGAAACGGGAACGTAATTCGGTTAATTCTGCAGCTATTCCTACTATTAGTGTTGAGGTATTTCGTGAAGCGATATCAAATAGATGAAGCTTACCGGCTTGTTCGAAAATAATCCTGTTGCCGTGCAGATTGGCTGAATTAATCGGAAAATCCTCAAAATGGGTATGTTGTGTAATGGCTTTATTGTTTGTGTGGTATGAAAACAGGTTGAACTCACCGTTCCGGTCCGAAAGAAAATATATATTTTCGCCAGCCCACATGGGGTTCCAGTCGTTGCTCCGGCCTTCAGCCTGAGGAATTTTTAAGGTTTCATGGCTTTTAAAATCAAAAATCCAGATATTGGAAACCGTACCGCCCCGGTAGTTTTTCCATTGCTGAAAACGCGGCGGGAGTGGGGTATAGGCCATTTTTCGTCCGTCGGGCGAATATACTGCCTGATGGGCATTGGGAATAACCAGTTTTGTAGGAAATCCACCGGTTACGGGAATGGTAAAAAGCTGCAGGTAACGCATAGAGAAATCTTCGCGGGCCGATGCAAATAGTATGGCTTTACCTTCGGGTGTAAATCCCCTTACAAAATCTCCCGAAGGGTGCCAGGTTAACCGCTGTGGAATCCCCCCTTCAACCGGAATGGTATATATATCGGTGTTCCCATCGTATTCGGCGCTGAAAGCAATGGTTTTACCATCAGGTGAAAAGTATGCACTGGATTCAAAACCGGCATCAGAAGTTAGCCTTCGCGCATTTGAACCGTCAATATTGGCTACCCATAAATCGTTCGCGTAAATATAAGCAATGTGTGCACTACTTATGGCAGGCTGGTGCATCATTCGGGCATCGGTGGTGTTTATTGATAAGGAAAAAAAACCTGAAAAGAGGAAAACGGCTGAAAAGATTAGTGAATGAATTACTGAATTCTTCATAATGCTATAAATTATTGGTTGATTTCTCTACGAACTTATAATAAGACTCCGAAATCGGAAAACTGTTACTGTTTAAAATATTTGGTTGCAGTTCTGCAACCAAATATTTTTTATTCTGAAGATAGACTATAATTTTTAACATTCATTAATATATTTTTATCGTATTGATTGTCAGTTTAAAAAATATGTGTTTATTTATTTTGCAAAAGAAATGTTTAAAAAATAATATTAAACATTAAACAAATTTGATGCTTTTGGGTTTCATTCAAAGCATTTAAAACAAACAAAAATGAAAGCATCAAAATTGAATTTTAAAAGTTTATCCCTCGTTGTTTTGGCAATCGTTGCAGTTTTTGCAACCAGTTGTAACAAGGAAGATTTTTCCTCTTCTTATCATTCGTCATACTTCGAAGATACTGAGTTGAAAAGGGGTAAGGCTGTAAACCTTCAATCGTAACAATTGCAGATATTGTTGTTGCTTCAGCAACCAATGAGGAAGAACCTCAGTTTGCTTTGCTCCTTGCAGCTCTTGAGTACACCGGATTGACAAAGGTTTCACCGGTGGCGGCCAGTACACGGTGTTTGCCCCTACAGACGAGGCCTTTGATAATTTAGTAACCGCTGTGGCAGGTCTTCTTGATCCGGGTATTTTAGAAAATGATGGACTGTTTGCGGCAATTGACGCTCTGCTCGGTGAAGTCACAGTAGCAAACGTACTTCTTTATCATGTCGCCGAAGGACGTCGTGCTGCCAATAGTGTAGTTCAACCAGTAAATCCACGCACAATCGAAACCCTACTTGGAGTAACTTTTTCAGTTGAAAGCACGGGTATGATTACTGCTGTTGGTAATACCGCCTCAATTGTTAAGACTGATATTTCAGCATCGAATGGAATTATCCATGTAATCGATACAGTTATTCTTCCAATTGTGCTTGAATAGTATTTATTTCCTTAACGGAAATCAAGGCAACAGTCGAATGCGGGTGATCAGGAATGATTGTCCGCGTTATTTTTTTTTTTTTATTGTTGTACCTTTGTACCAAAAATGGCAAGGTATAAGCTTATTATTGAATACGAAGGTACCCGTTATAATGGGTGGCAGGCACAGAAAGGTTTACGTACAGTACAGGGAGCTTTTTTCAATACACTCGACAAATTATTTCCCGGTCAGAATCCTGAGTTTTATGGTGCAGGTCGTACCGACAGCGGTGTTCATGCTTTAGGGCAAGTGGCCCACCTCGATATTTCTGAAGATTTACACCCCGATAAACTCAAAATAAAATTGAATGATTTATTACCCCCCTATATCAATATAATAGGTGCAGGTAAAACCAGTAGGAACTTTCATGCCAGGCACGATGCTGTTTATCGTAGTTATGTATATATGATTTCAAAACGGCGGACTGCATTCGGCAAAAATTTTTGCTGGTGGATCAGGGATAAAATTTCGGCGGATACAATGCAGCAAATGGCTAAAATGTTTGAAGGGATGCACGACTTCAGGTCATTTACTGATCAGTCGCCCGAAGAGGGATCCACCCTGGTCGAAATAAAATTTGTTGATATTTACGAAACTCACGATTTCATAGCGGTGCATATAACCGGGTCCCATTTTTTGTGGAAAATGGTCCGCCGAATGGTTGGGCTCATGGTTGAGGTGGCCAGAGGTAATATTTCATTGCAAAAAGCATCCGGATTTCTTGAAGCCCATTCAAAAGAAGTTGCCGGATTTACTGCGCCACCTTCGGGATTATACCTGCACAATGTTTATTACCGGGGCGAAAAGTTGGAGAGAGGAAAGGATGTGATCCCTGGTTTACCAGGCATTCATACCTGATAAAAATTATTCGGACAAAATAATAATTTCCGTTATTTGTTTAAAACAAAAATTTTTTTGATGAAACAGATTCTTATTTTACTGGTTATTATAATAGTAACCATTATTGGCTGCACTACCCAAAAATCTGCAATAACCACTGTTTCTCATAGGCAAAAGGCAATTGACGAAGCGGCAGCAGGAAATTTTCAATCGGCAGTCCAATTGTGGAAAAACTATTTTGATCAGCAAAACGCAGGGTTAAAAGATATTCAGGTCAGTGATTATGCAATTGCTGCTGATATAGCTTATAAATCGGGAAATGACCAACTTGCTGTTTCCTGGTACGATGCCGCCAGAATTCAGGGATATACAGGGGAAGATATGTACCAGGCATTTGCTGTAATTTTCAGAAAAAAGCAGAACCTTTCGCGCGAACTTACTGCACTTGAGTTTATAAAAGCATATTTTGAACAGGCACAGAATATTACAAATATTCAGTCACGTTTGTTTGAAATATATATGGAAATCAACCGAGATAAGGCCTTTGAGCAATGGAACAAACTGGATAATACAACTCAAAAGGCTGAAGCATTCCTGAACAGTTATTTTATCCTGAACAGGGAAAAGGATAATAAGCAGCTTGCCGATTCGCTGGCCGATACACTGCTCTTGATTAATCCCGACCATAGGGATGCAATTGAATGGAACGGTGAAAAATACTACTGGCTGGCCGAAAACCATTATCAGCGCGAAATGGCAAAATATAATAAGTTGAAAACACATGTTCAATATCAATTACTGTTGAATGAGTTGAAAATAGTCGCTGAGGATTTCAAACGCTCGCGCGATTATTTTGAAAAATTGTGGGCGTTGGAAAAACTTCACCGATATGCCTCTTATCTGGCAAATATCTATGCCCGGCTCGATAACCGGGAAAGGGCAGAGTATTTTAAGAAATTTGCTGAATGATTTCTTTATACTTTCAGAAAATGTTTTGATGGATTATAATTATCATGATTATTGAAGAATTAGCTGAAAAAGGAGAAATTTATCCCTGATTCCGGCAATTAGTATTATCTTTGTTCTATATTTTAATTTATTACAATGAAAAAAGGAACAGTAAAGTTCTTTAATCAGACCAAAGGTTTTGGTTTTATTAAAGATGCAGAATCAACAACAGAGTATTTTGTACACTCAAGTGGGCTGCTTGACCAGATCCGCGATAATGACGCCGTTACATACGATGTTGAATCTGGCCGTAAAGGACCTAATGCCGTAAATGTAAAACTTGCATAAAAGAAATTACCAATTTGCGACGTAAAAAAAGCTCTGTTTTATCAGGGCTTTTTTACTCAGATGCCTGCCTGTTTCCTTAAAAGAAGCTCCAACGGTTTTTGATTTTCGTTGATTTATTATAAAAATATTTTCTGTCTACACCAGCCCCGAGAAACCCATAAAAGCCATAGCCAGGATACCTGCGGTTATCAGAGCAATGGGGGTTCCCCGCAAGCCTTTGGGTACGTCCACCAGGTCGAGGTGCTCGCGGATGCCTGCAAATACTAACAGCGCAATGCCAAAACCAATAGCGTTTGAAATGGCAAAAACAACTCCTTCAAGCAAGTTGAAATCCTTTTGTATGGTAAGGATGGCCACCCCAAGTATGGCACAGTTGGTGGTAATCAGTGGCAGAAAAATACCCAGTGCCTGGTAGAGCGAGGGGCTGGCTTTTTTCAGGATAATTTCCACAAGCTGTACAAGCGAGGCAATTACAAGGATAAATGCAATGGTCTGCAAAAAACTTATGGCCAGCGGGTCGAGAACAAGTTTCTGGATCAGGTAGGTAACTATGGTAGCCAGTACCATTACAAAGGCTACAGCCCCGGTCATTCCCACGGCAGTTGAAAGCCTTTTCGATACACCCAGAAAAGGACATATGCCCAGAAACTGCATCAACACGATGTTGTTGACCAATATAGCTGATAATACAATTACAAAGTAGTTCATGGCATATAATGTTTAAGCTTTTTTAATCCGGTTGATAAGGGCGATCAGGTAACCCAGCACTATGAATGCGCCAGGCGCCAGTACAAACAACAGCATCACATAATCTTCAGGAAAAATGATGATATCGAATAGTTTACCACTACCAAGAATTTCGCGGATACCACCAAGCAGGGTCAGTGCAAATGCAAAACCCAGTCCAATGCCAAGTCCGTCGATTATTGAAGATATCAGGTTGTTTTTTGAAGCAAAAGCTTCGGCCCGACCAAGTACAATGCAGTTTACCACAATAAGCGGGATAAACAGCCCTAAGCTTTCGAACAGTGAGGGAAGGTAGGCCTGCATTACCAGTTCAACAATAGTAACAAACGAGGCTATTATCACAATAAACGATGGGATACGGACTTTGTCGGGGATTTGGTTTTTTACCAGCGAAACTACCAGGTTGGCCATGACCAGCACAAAAGTGGTGGCAAGCCCCATACCCAGTCCATTGATGGCAGAGGAAGTAACCCCTAAGGTTGGACACAGTCCCAGAAGTAGGACAAAAACCGGGTTTTCCTTAATAAATCCTTTGGTGAAATTCTGAATTTGGTTCATAACTTATAATTTATTGGATTGGGTTTATTGTCTGGCTGACTGGCGGAAACTGTTTGGTAAATCCGGCATAGGCCCGGTTAACGGCTTCAAGGAAAGCCCTCGAAGTAATGGTCGATGCTGTGATGGCATCCACCTCACCGCCGTCTTTTGAAACGGTAAGGCGCGTTTTGGAAGGATTTTTTCCGATGATATACTGTCCGGGTTTATCTGAATTGCTGAACCAAACCCCCATTTTGGAGCCAAGTCCGGGGGTTTCCTTGTGTTCTAGAACCTGATAGCCAGTGATGTTACCTTGTGCATCAAGTCCAACCATAATGCTGATATGACCCGAAAAACCATTTTTGGTGTAGGATTTTACGGCTACCCCAATAAGATTGCCGCCACTATATGCCGTGAAAATTTCCAGGTTTTCGGGACCCCCATCGGGGTTCACAAAAACGGTTTCCTTCAATTCGTCGAAAGGCGGCAACACGCGGCTGATGGCTTCATTCTGAGCTTTTAGTTTGGTTTCGGCAATGGCGTCTTTAGTCAGGTTATACACAAACCCAAGTGAGGCTCCGGCAATCAGGGTGACCAGTGACAGTACCATCACCATATTCAGGAATGTTGATTCTCTTTTTGCCATTACTTTTTCCCTCCGAACCGTTTAGGTTTAACTGTATTGTTGATAAGCGGGGTAAATGCATTCATTATCAGGATGGCAAACGAAATTCCTTCGGGATATGCTCCGAACAGCCTGATACTCATTGTAATCACCCCAATGCCTATACCATAGATGATCTGACCTTTGCTGGTCATGGGCGAAGTAACCATATCGGTGGCCATGAATATGGCTCCCAGCATGGCGCCGCCGGTAAGCAGGTGGAAAGTTGGCGAAATGTAAATTTCAGGGTTAACCAGCCAGAAAATTCCTGCCATTATAAACATTGAACCAAGAACTGCAAGCGGGGTATGCCAGGTTATAACCTTCCTGATGAGCATATAAAGCCCTCCAATAAATAACATGAGTGCCGATATTTCGCCAAGTGAACCACTCATATTCCCAAGAAGCAGATCGGTGGAAGTGGGCAATTTACCCACCAGCTCGCTCAAAGGTTTGCCATTCATCAGCCCCTCTTTCAGTATTCCAAGCGGGGTGGCCGAAGTGACCGCATCCACATCGCTCATTTTAGGGACAGGGAAAGAGGTCATCTGCACCGGGAACGAGATCAGCAAAAATACACGGCCTACCAGGGCAGGGTTGAAGATGTTGGTGCCAAGTCCGCCGAACGAGAGTTTGCCAACCCCAATGGCCGCCAGCGATCCGATGACGATGATCCACCAAGGCAGGTTGGCCGGAACGTTAAAGGCAAGGAGAAGTCCCGTGATCAGTGCCGAACCGTCGGTTACCGATGGTTTCATTTTCATGATGTAGCGCTGTATAAGGTATTCAAACCCTAAGCACGCTACAATGGCAATCAAGGTTACTCTCAGGGCATCGATCCCGAAAACCACAACCGACCAGACCAGGGCCGGCAGAAGGGCAAATACCACCCTGTACATGATTTTCTTCACCGTATCGTCGGCATGAATATGTGGCGACGGTGAAATATGAATAAGATTACTCATTTTACTGATGAATAAGTTTGAATTTCAGATTTAATTTTTACGGGAACGGACAATGGCACCTACGCTGGCTTTTCCATAACGGATATAATCGAGCAGTGGCCTGTCCGACGGGCATATATAACTGCAACTTCCACATTCGATACAATCCATTATCCTCTCGTTTTCGACCCGGTCGAATATCTTCTTTTCAGCGAGGGTCATCAGCTGGTAAGGCTCCAATCCTATAGGGCAAACCGAAACACAGCGCGAGCATCGGATACAAACCATTCTTTCGCCCCGTTTGGCGTCGGTTGACGGAAGCAGCAGAATGCCCGATGTGCCTTTGGTAACAGGTACATCGAGATTTGCCACTGCCTTACCCATCATTGGGCCGCCGCTGATGATTTTTCCGGTATCTTCGGGAAGACCGCCTGCTACAAGAACCAGCTCCGATATGGGTGTTCCAATGCGGGCCTTCAGGTTCGACGGGTTCTGTACCGATTTTCCGGTTACTGTAACCACCCTATCAATGAGCGGTTTGTTCTTCTGAACGGCTTCATAAACGGCAAAAGCACTACCTACGTTACTCACCACGCATCCCACCGAAATGGGCAGTGCTCCCGAAGGGACTTCGCGTCCTGTGGCCGCTTTGATCAACTGTTTTTCACCTCCCTGCGGATATTTTACTTTCAGGGCAATTACCGATATCCCCCTGTAATTCTTCGCTTTTTCCTTCATCAGGTTAATAGCATCGGGCTTGTTGTTCTCAATCCCTATTACGGATTTTTCAACTCTCATTGCTTTCATGAGAAGTGTAGTGCCAACCAGTATTTCTTCAGTTTTTTCGAGCATAAGCCTGTGGTCGGAGGTCAGGAAAGGTTCACATTCCACCCCGTTTATCAGCAGCATCTCAGCTTTCATCCCTTTTGGTGGGATAAGTTTTACATGGGTTGGAAAGGTGGCCCCCCCCATACCCACAATGCCGGCATCCTGGATTTTCTGGATGATTTCCTGCCATGGAAAAGTACAATCCTTAACCAGGTCGGGCGACCGGTCGATGGATTTTTCCCATTCATCTCCTTCAACATTGATTACAATGCCCTGGCGGGGATACCCGAACGTATCGGGAATAATATCTACTTTGATTACGGTTCCTGAAACCGACGAATGTATATTTGCCGAAACAAACCCGCCACTTTTAGAAATCAATTGACCGGTTTTTACTTTATCCCCCTTTTTGACCACTGGAATTGATGGTGCTCCTAAGTGCTGGGAAATGGGAATATATACGATCTCGGGAATTTCCATTTCTTGTATGGATTTTCCGGCCGACAGTTTATTTTCGGGGGGATGAACGCCTCCTTTTGAGAATGTTTTTAACACGATGGTCTGGTATTATGAATTGACAGTTGGTTTTTCTTCTGATTCTTCGGGTTTTACCTTACGGGGTGGAAACCCTGTTTCGATTATGGCATTGGTTGGGCACACCGGAACACACTTTCGGCAAAACTTGCATTTGTCGGAATCAATGAATGCCAGGTTGTTGCTTATGGTTATGGCATCGTAGGCACATTCCTTGAAGCACTTGTTGCAACCGATACAAGCCACTGCACATGCTTTTTTGTTTACCGGGCCTTTGTCCTGGTTGCAGCAGGCTACATAAATTTTTCTGTGTTTCGGTAGTTTCTTCCGCAACTCGAAAAGGTCTTTCGGGCAATCACGGACACAAGCCCCGCAAGCTGTGCATTTGACTTCATCAACTACAGGCAACCCGGTTACCATATCCATGTGCAGGGCATCAAAATCGCAGACCTTACAACAATCGCCGCAACCAAGGCAACCATACTGGCAGTTGGTTTCGCCGCTATATGTTGCATGAATTATGGCACAAATGGCGGCGCCGTCGTAGGCATTCACTTTGGGGCGGTGATCGCAGTTGCCGTTGCACCTGAGTACAGCCACACGGGGGTCTTTTTTAACTGCTTCGATCCCTAAAATTTTCGCAACCCCGGCCATGCAATCGTTGCCCCCAACCGGGCAATACAATTCGCTCAGGTTGCCTTCCTTAACACAGGCATCGGCAAATGCACGGCAGCCTGCATATCCACAACCACCGCAATTGACACCAGGCAGGGCTTGTTCAACCTCATCGATTCGAGGATCTTCGTAAACTTTAAATTGCTGTGCAACAAAATAGAGTATCACTGCTGCCGATGATCCGATAGCCCCGAGGGTGATGACCGTATAAATAATTGTCATGTTCATATCAGTAGGTTTCCTCAAGTTCAAAAGTAAAAGCTTTTTTCAGCTTCTCCTTCATTAAATACAGAATAATATAATATAGGGCTAAAGCAGCCAATGCAACCAATGCCCCTGTAATTTCATTTTCGATAATTTCAATGGCTGTTATTAAGGTAATCATTAATATCAAAAAGGGTAAAATGTAACCCAGAAAAAGGGCTTTAAAGCCTGATGATTCGCGGAAAATAACCGTAACCTCCGATCCGGGCGAGTATTGATTACTGAAACGGGTGATCTCAATATCTTTTTCCCCGTCATCGGCAACATTGCACGACCCTTTGGCATGACAACCCGAACAGGCTGATTGATTGATAATTGAAACAATCAGCGAAGTTGGGGTAACTTGTTTTACAATACCGGTATGCTTCAACAACTCCATATCTAATGAGTAAAGAAGCAAATCTACATATTTCGATGTTTATATTTGAAGGTATTAAATCATTTTTTAGGTGTATCGGGCTTATTTAAAAGAATTATACATTTCTAAACCTATTCATTTTTTAGCGCTTCGGTTAAAACAGCAGACTTTATCATTCTCCATGAAATGAAATAAATCCAGAAAAGGCCGTTTAAAACAATCAAAGTTACGACGAGGATTATGGCAGTGATGGAAATATCAGTATTTTTTGAGAAGAATGCCGGCAGGGTTGCCACAATGGCGGCGATTGACCCGATACCAACGCCTGTCAGGAGCAGCCGTGCATATTCGCTGACAAGCATTCGAATAATGGTGGGTTTGGCAAATCCGATAGCCTGAAGGATCGCAATTTCGCGTTTCCGCTCCAAAACCGAACGGGCGAGCACAAGCGCCAGGCCAATGGTGCCCAATGCCAATCCCAATGCCCCAAGGGCAAGGAATATGGCCAGATAGGTGTTGGTTACTGAATAAAATTCAGCCAGCCGCTGTGGAGCCGAAGTCATTTCCCAGCCAAAATCACGGAATATTTTCTGCAGGCTGTTTCCGGTTTCGGATGGGTTGTCACTGTTGCTGTCGACCAGGAAAACCGATGAGCCACTGTGGGTAGGGTAGTGGCTAAGAAAATGGCAGTTGGAAATCATTACAAAACCCTGAAAAATGGAAGGGGCCAAACCTCCTATTAATTTTAACCTGAGTGTATCACCTGTTTCATTCTGGTACATCAATATATCTCCCACTTTAAGTCCAAGGCCCCATTGAATGACCGTTTGGTCAGCAATAGCTGGAATTAAGCCATTATCAATTGTTTTTTTCAATGAAAGCCAGGGATTCTCTTCGTCGAGTTCGGGTGTACGTGTAACAAATGAAAAACGACCTGTGAGCATCGAAGGGTCAACACCCAGTATGGCAGGGTTCGAAATACGGTTCAGGTTAAGGCAACTGGCATCGTCACCATCAACCTTGTGAAACTGAACGGCAGTAAAATCATCGGGCAATCCTTCGGTATGCCTTCGTGAAGGATCGTTCAGGTCGAAAAGTACAGGAACCGAGGTTTCGGCAAAAAAATGAAAACCACCAGTACCTGCGGATGGTTTGTCAGCCCCTGAAAACATATCCTGCCGGTTTGCTCCGGTCGAAACAACCAGGAATGCCCCTAATGCAAAGAGGATGATTACTGCTAACGAACGCCCCTTGTTCCGGTTCAGGTTCCTGCTGATCAGTCCGTTGATGGTAAAGGGTTCAGCATATTTCGGATCGGTTCTTTGGATCAGTTTTTCTGACCAAGTGAGTAACCCGGCAAGCAGCAATCCTCCGGCAACAAAGAAAAATCCCGGGTTTTGGGCTTCACCTGATAACAATTGCCAGATCAGGATGATTAATGCCAGAATTGGAAATGCAATAGCGACTGCAGTTTTAAGGGCAGAAATAAATGGTTTTTCTATTTTATGGCCTGAACGCTGAAGGTCGGCAACCTGCTGTTTCAGGTATCTTCTGACCGGGACCACAATGGCTGCCAGAACCACTACAAGGCTGATTATTGCTCCTATGAAAAGGGTTTTTGGTTCGATACGGATAAGCAGGACATTTGTGCGAACGATATCCCACCAGAGGGAATTGAGAAAAGCAAATACGAGCCGGGTATAACCGACAGCTAAAAACAGACCTGCAACCACTCCTGCCAAAGCGGTTAAAAACGCTTCGGCCAGAAAGGTCAGCAATATTTGCAGGTTAGAGAAGCCAAGTTGCATCAGTGTACCGGTTTGCGTGTCCCGGTTTTCGAGGTTGAACCTGAATAATAAAACACTAAGTATTATAGCTGAAAGCAAGAGAAAAAAGCTCAATCCAAGAAAAAGTTCACTGAAATTTACCCCGCCCCTGGCGGATTCCAAACCTTCTTCCTTAACGGCCTGAATTGTAAATCCGATGTCGGTTGGCTGAATATTTTCGCTGAAAAGTTGTTGAAAATCGCGATCGGAAAATCCGGTGGCTGGAATTCTAATGGAAGTAAGGTTCCCATAGCGGTTGGCCCAGAGTTTCCGGCCTGTTTCGAAAGAGATAAATGCCTTTGGGATGCCTTTGTACTCATTCCAATAGTCTTCATCCTTTTGCCTTATTTTATTCAGGTCGATTGGAATTCCTGCTTCCCATTCGCGGCAATGGCCTGCCTCTGATAGTCCAGGTAGATTGGGCATCAGAGTGCCATCGGCCCATTTACCTTCGATTGGAACAACTCTCTTTACTGTGAGTGTTATGGCATTTTCTTCGAGTTGCCTGAGTGGGCCAATTTCAAAATAGGTCATCCGGATGGTATCACCTTCTTTTAGGTTCAGGTCGGTGGCTGTCCACTGATTTATAATAATTTCATTGTCACTGATTTCAGGTATGGGCATCGAAGCCACGAAAGAATAGGGGGTTTCTGAATTGCCTGACCGAAGTTCATTAACAAAATAGGTTAGTACAGGTTTTGTTCCTTCAACCTTCAGGAAAGCACCGGCAACGATAGGTTCAATAAAAACCCTTTCGGATGCAATTTCAAATTCACCTGTGTTTTCAATCAAACGGAGTGAAAGGCCTGCATCGGCAGGTGTGAGGTTCTTTGCCAGAAAAGAATCAAGCTCATTATTTTCAGCACTATTTGCTTGTATCAACAAACGGTTGGCGCGACCCTCAAATTCCATCAACCGATTAAGCCGGTCAATGGAAATATAGAGGTTAAAGGGTGCACTTTGTGAGTTTTTCAGGTTGAAATGACCCATGTCACATTTCCCTGCAATGGATTTTACTGAAACCCTTATGGCTATACTGCTTTCTGTATCTGAAACGAAGGGTGCATTTTTGGGTATCAGGCTGGCTTTGGCAACCCTTAGCAGAAAAGCATCGCCCGGTTGCACCTGCAATCGCATAGCCATGTTTTCGCTGATAATCACTTCGTTGCCCGTAATGCCGAATGGTTGGTTCATTCCGGCAACCTGTGCAAACATATCATCGATTCCAATAACCTGTACCTTGTTCAATCGTTGTTGTCCGCCATCGGCTACGGCAATACCTTCGAGCATTAATGCCGGCGCAATTGCAAAGCCTGTTTCTCTGGCCATTTCGGATGCCAGCCCGCTTCTGAAAAAGCGGTCGGTAACCGTAATTACATGGCTTATTTTCCCTAACCTGATGTGGGTGGTTTGTTCGAGGCTGAACCTTACCGAATCACCAATTATCAGCGCTCCTGTGAGTACCGCAACGCTGACAGCAACACCTGAAGCAACCAAAAGGTTACGCCCGAAATAGTGGGCGAATGTTTTACAGATATATTGATAGAATGTCATTTGATGAGATCAGGCAGATTTATTGATAAATATCTTCATCTTTTTCAAAAAAAAACATCAAATTTCTGTGCTGTAATAGATTTCTCTTTCATTTCTTCGTGATTTTCTAATGTAATGTACCATTTCTCAAATAAAAAACCTGATCCATTTTCCGGGCCAGCTCTGCCGAATGTGTTACCGTTATAAGGGTTACTCCCTCTTCTTTGCTCAGGTTGATAAGCAATTCGGCCAGATTTGCAGCGTTTTCTTCGTCGAGTGCACCGGTGGGTTCATCGGCTAGTATCAGGGTTGGCTTATTTATCATGGCGCGTACCACCGCTGTGCGTTGGCATTCACCTCCCGACAATTGTGAAGGTTTCTGGTTGCGCATATCCCAAATTCCGGTTTTGCGAAGCAGGGTTTCGGTCCATTTCATGCTATCTTCCTGGTTTGCTTTTCCTGAAGGCATCAAAGGCAACAGTACATTTTCCCATAAGTTTAGCTGGGGCAGGAGATAGTGCTGCTGAAATACCAATCCAATATTTCGGTTTCGGAAAAGGGTAAGTTCGTTGTTGGTAAACCGGCTGATATCCTGGCCGTTGAAAATAACCTCCCCCGAGTCGGGACGGTCGAGTGCTCCGATCAAATTAAGCAGGGTTGTTTTTCCTGATCCCGATTGACCGGTAATGCCAACCCTTGACCCCGGTTCCAGTTCCCATACAAGGCCTTTGAGTACTGGCCTGAAAGCATGGCTCCCTGGGCTTCCGTATCCTTTGTGTATATTGTTAAGCTTCAGTAACATTCAGTTTTTTTTCTTTCATTTGGTTGTACACATCAATAATTTCGCGGGTGTGATCGTATATGTTGAAGTGGGTTTCCACACCTTTACGGGCTTTTTCGCTGAGCTGCGAAAGCGTTTCCGAATCGGACAATACCTTTTCCCATGTGGCGCACAAAACTTCGGAAGTGTTGGGTTCATAAACCAGGCCGCCACCCGAAACCCTGATAATTTCAGGGAAAGCTCCCAACGCCGGTTGGATAATGGGAATGCCCGAAGCCATCAATTCGGGCAGGTACATACCGAAAGCTTCACCGTTGCGTACGGGTACGGAGCCAATGGCTACCTTTCGGAAAAAGTCGGTCCGGTGGCTGCCTTCAAACCCTTCATGAAAATAGGCTTCGTTATGCAGGCCTGCACGGTAAAACCGCCTTTTAAGCATTTTTATATATTTGGTGTCAGCGGCTGTAGATCCTCCTGTAACTATCAGTTTAACATCCCTGAATTCGGGTTTCTGCTTTAATAGAATAAAGGCATCAACAACAATATCGAATCCGTTTTCGTGGCACATTCGTGAAATGTACCCGATTGTTCGCTCTTTTTTTGCAGATGGAATGTATTCATATTCATCGGGATCGACACCCAGATATATGGGAAAAACTTTTTCATCGGGAATCTTCATCCGCTCTTTCATTACCTGGCCATAATAATGGCTTACGGCAATAAATGCATCCACATCGGCCGATTTTTCGTGCATAAGTTTCCAAACCAGGTCGCGTGAGGCAGGTTTCATCACATCAACCCACACATCTTCGTCCTGTAGGGAACAAACCACCGGCACACCGATGCTTTCTTTTATCCGGCGGGCGAGTCCAAGTAACAGTGCATTCGAAATGTGTACCACATCGGGTTTCAGGTTTTCGGCAATCCAATCAACCATTCGCTCCAGTTCTTCTTTTTGTTTGCCATCTTCGCCCAGGAGCATCGAGATAGTCATTTCGTCGAGGCCGGTTGCGTTGGTCGAACCCGCCATCGAAGCGGCAAGTTTCAGCATAGGCTTCGAATTGAGCAGGTTATCGAACCACTGTGGCGCCTTACGGAAGATAGGGTATAACTGTTTCAGGTAAATACTGATAGCTCCGTAGAAAACAGGCACATCTCCCAAATCGTGTTCATCGGAGAACAACGGAAGATACATAGGAACTTTTATCACTTGGTGGCCTTCTTTGCACAGGGCATCAAAAAACTTGCTGTCGCGCATGCAGTTACCACAATAAAACGAACCTCCCGATCCGGGAATAATTTGTACGATATTCATGATTTTATAATTTCAGAGTTCATCCCCGATTATATCAGAACAGTGTTAAAAAAGCGAAGTTTGGTGGGACGAATCTACCTACTTATTTCCGAAACAGTAGATAATACCATCCGATGCACCTACCACAATTTTCCCGTCGGCAACTGCCGGGTTGCTGATAACAGCTGAACCAAGTTCATAGCTCCAGTCGGGTTTTCCGGTTACCAGGTTGAGCAGGAACAAATCGCCGCGCATATTGGCCACCAGCGCCTTGCCACTGGTGATTACCGGTGAAGCTTCAACCCGGTTGCCGGTATCGAAACGCCACAATAGCTTGCCGTTGTTTTTATCGAGGCAGTAAATAAATTTATCGTGGTTGCCCGTAACCACCCTGCTTCCGAAAACAGCAGGCGAAGCAATGAAGGGTAACCTTCGGGTTGGTTCTTCAAATTGCCATTCGATTCTTCCACGCGTTAGGTCAACCAAGGTGAATTTTCCATCGTAATCACCAACCCATGCATTGGAACCTTCAATGGCTACCGATCCCGATACATAGGTGGCAATTTCAATTTTTCGAATGGCAATTCCTTTGGCAATATCAACCACATGTAGGTAACCATCGCATCCGCCAAAAATGGCTTGTCCGGCATGGCAGGCTGCTGCACCGTTGATGTAGTTGTCAGATTCATATTTCCATACACCTTTACCGGTTTCGGCATCAACAGCATGGAGATAATAATCGTAGCTGCCCACTAGTAGATAGGTTTTGCTTCCAACCCGCCACCAGTTTGCTGCGCCAATGATCTGATTTTCAGTATTATATTCCCATAATTTTTTGCCGGTCTTCAAGTCGATGGCGTAAAATGTGCCATCAAGGTTACCTATATAAACCTTTTCGTTCAGGATTAAGGCCGGAGCTTCGAACCCGTTCTGGGTATCGAATTTCCAGATTAATTTGCCATTTGTATCAAGACAATACACTGATCCATTGGTCGATCCTACCACGATGCGGTTGTTACACATCACCGGCGATGATTTGATGTTATCACCGGTCTGGAAGTTCCAGAGCAATGAAGGCTTTGCAGGTACTTGAGAAAGGGCTACACCGGTTAGATTTTGATTTCCACGAAATCCGCCCCAACAGGTTGATGTTTGAGCCGATGCTCCCATAACCCAAAACATCAATAAGAGATAGATCAGTATTATTTTCATTATCAATATTTTAAGTATTCAACAAAAAAACTAACCAATGGTTCGCAAATTTTATGCAAATTCTATTGCAGGGTCAATCCATATGACGTTCCGAAATAGCGCCTGTAGGACAAGCCCGGGCCACTTGCCCAGCAATTTCCTGCAGCCCTTTATCAAGCGGCTCGTTGTAGGGTACGCCTACCACCACATCGAAACCGCGTCCGATAAATGTTAATCCGAATTCTTCCCGGTGCTTTTCGGTGAGTTTTACACAAATTCCGCATTTAATACATTTCTGTGGTTCATATACCACTCCGTTGGTTTGGAAGTGTTTTGTAATTGCCTTGCGGGGGGTGGTCTGAAAACGTTTCTGTACAGCCTGGTAATGGTCGCTCCAGTTTCGCAGCAGGCAATTATCGATAGCCCTGCAATCGCAATGCATGCAACGGGCAGCTTCTTCCATTGCCAGTTCCCTGCTGAAACCTTCTTC
>JBBIHB010000036.1:2226-32227 GCA_037447215.1 Bacteroidales bacterium | reverse complement strand
ATTGTTGATGATATAAGGGCTTTATACAATCCCAAATGGGTGCGGCGTGGTTTGTGGGACCGTCAGTA
The DNA here is from genome assembly GCA_037447215.1 of Bacteroidales bacterium. Lineage (GTDB taxonomy): Bacteria > Bacteroidota > Bacteroidia > Bacteroidales > Prolixibacteraceae > UBA1413. The sequence goes on along the minus strand of JBBIHB010000036.1, from coordinate 32,159 downwards.
CTCCGAAGCCTGGCGCCCCAATGTACCCACCATGTTGTTGGAGTTACTCTCTCACCAGAACCTGGCCGATATGCGTTATGGCCTCGATCCGCGTTTTCGTTTTTCGGTGAGCCGTGCCATTTATAAAGGGATGCTAAGATTCCTCGCTTTTCAGGAAAGCCGCGATTATGTTGTGCAGCCGCTTCCTCCCAGCCATTTTGCCATATTATCTATAAGTGACAACGAAGTTATACTTTCGTGGAGGCCAGTTACAGATACGCTTGAACCCTCAGCTATACCATCGAAATACAAAGTTTACATCGAAAAAAACGGGCGTGGTTTTTCGGAATGGGCAACAACGCCTGATACTTCAATACTTTTTAAAATTGATGACAAATCAATCATTTACAAGTTTAAGGTTACGGCTTTGAATGATGGTGGGGAGAGTTTTCCCACTGAAGTTTTATCGGCTTTTTTTGGCGGTACCTTAGGGATAGGATTGGTTGTCAGTGGTTTCGACAGGGTTTCGGGGCCTTCATGGATGGATACCGGAGGCAAGGCAGGAATCGAATGGTGGAACGACCAGGGCGTTGCGTACAAAACCGACTTGGCTTTTACAGGCAATCAGTATAATTTTAACCGCTCCGATCCCTGGCTCGACGACGATAATCCGGGTTGGGGCAGCAGTTATGCTGATAATGAAATAATCCCTGTTGCCGGAAATAGTTTTGATTATACGGCCATTCATGGGGAGGGATTATTTGGTAAAAATGGTTACAGCTGGGTATCGGTCAGCGATGAAGTTTTCAGTGAAATAGGTTTCGATCCAACACCATATTTTGCAATAAATGTTATTCTAGGAGAAGAGAAAACTACTCCATCGTTTCATTCGGATAGAACCCCCGATTTTGAGATATACTCACCTGGATTCATGGAAATGATTAAACAGATTGCTGGTTCAGGTGGGAACATTCTGATCAGCGGTGCTTATGTGGGTTCTGATTTTACAACCCAAAAAGATAGTATTGCCGCTCGTTTTGCCCGCGAAGTACTTCATTTTAACTGGCGAACCAACCATGCCACAAAATCGGGGACTTTTTTTACAACTGATTATGGAAAACCCTGGTTCAATTTGGCTGGACGCTTTAATCAATCAGCACATTCGGAAATTTACACGGTTGAAGCACCCGATGGCATTGAACCTGCCGGTGAAGGGGCATTTACTGTTTTCAGGTATTCTGACAACAATGTAAGCGCTGGAGTGGCCTTTAGAGGGGATTGTAAAAGTGTGGTTATTGGCTTCCCGCTCGAAACTATTATTGCTGTTAATGAAAGGGAAAAGCTTTTTGCGCAAATTATGAATTTTTTTACCCATGACACAAGCAAAGATTTGGTTGATCCCTACGGGGCAATTATCAGAAAGGATACCACCCAGCAGAAAGTTTTCCTGATATTTTCGGCCGATGAATGGGGAGAGGGTTCGGAATATATCCTTAATGTGCTGAAAAACAATGAAATAAAAAGTTCATTTTTTCTGACAGGGAACTTCCTTCGAAATTCGGACTTTAAATCTGTAGCCAAAAGGATTATTAACGAAGGGCATTACATCGGGCCTCATTCTGACGAACATTTGTTGTTTGTACCCTGGGATAACCGCGATTCCTTGCTGGTTACCCGCGAAGAGTTTGACAGAGATTTGGAGAACAACATTCTTGAAATTGAAAAATTTGGGATTAGCCGAAATGAGATGAAGTTTTACCTGGCCCCATACGAATGGTATAACCGGCCTGTTGTTGAATGGACAAATGATCATGGCCTTGAAATGATTAACTTTACACCCGGAATAGGTACAAATGCTGATTATACCACCCCTGACATGGCAAATTACCGTAGTTCTCAAGAGCTTTTAAACCGGTTGTGGAGATTTGAATCATCTGACACGAGCAGATTAAACGGTGCTATCATGCTGATCCACCTGGGAACCCACCCCGACCGGACGGACAAGTTTTACCAATATCTTGAAAAACTTATAATTCAGTTGAAGGATAAGGGTTATAACTTTGGACGATTTTGAAGAATCAACTACAACACTGTTGGATTGTTATTCGTAAGCAAGAATTGGATTTTTTCAAAAGTATATTCAGGGGTTGCCCCTTCTTTTGACGCAACAAGGGCGCCTGCGGCACATGCAAGGTTAAGGGCTTCTTCAGGGGTTTTATGTTTTATAAAACCATAGATCAAAGCTGCCAGAAATGCATCGCCTGCACCTACTGTATCTGCAACCTGTACCTGAAAACCACTATTTTCGTAAAAATGACCCCTGATCAATAGGGCAGCTCCTTTTTCGCCCCGTGTAATACATACACCGGATAGTCCGAAGTGATCAGCAATTGCCCTTGAAGCCGACTCTTCGTTAAACCAGGTCAAGTCAATCCACTTGGCAATAGTAGCCATTTCGTTGATACTCATTTTTATGAAATCGGATTTACTGATCAGCATTTCCACTACTTCGCGCCGGTCATAAGGTGGCCGGAGATTGACATCAAGGATGCGGTATGCTTTTGTATTGAGCAGGCTTTTCAAAGTTTGGCGGGTGATTTCATTTCTCGAAGCAAGCGTTCCGAAAACTATCACACCTGCACTTTCGGCTTTGGACTCAAGTTTTGGGGTCAGGGCAATGTTATCCCATGCTACCGGCTCGCAGATTTCGTACCTAGGGTTTCCATGACTATCAAGGTACACAATCACTTCACTTGTCGGAAGAGTTTTTCCTCGCTGAACAAGACCAGTTTTTAAATGGTTTTGTTTCAGAAAAGCAATTAATTGTCTACCGGCGTCATCATCGCCAACCCGGCTGGCAAACAGTGGGTCAAGGCCAAATCTTTTCAGGTGCAGGGCAACATTCATCGGGGCGCCACCTGGTTTCGACCCAGTGGGTAACCTGTCCCAAAGAATTTCCCCGAAGCATAAAATATTTTTGTTGATCAGTTTCATAATGCTTCTTGTTATTACGATATAATTGAGCTAATAAATTTACAAAAAATATCTATAACCCAATTTGTTGAATTCGGAAGATTACTTTTTGAATTTTCAGATTTATTGTTCGCTATAATATTAATGTTTTAATAAGCTGATTGATAGAATTGTATAAAAACAATCGGCTGTTTTCAATTCGAAAAATATCTGAATTAAGCATGGTGAATTGCCTGCTTTTATATATTTATGCCTTTATTGCTTGTCATTTAAATTCTTTTACGTTAACTATTTAAAATATGGAATCAAACTTTATAACTGATTTTCTTCTTCCCGTTTCTTTAGGGATAATTATGCTTGGAATGGGTTTGTCGCTTGTACCCGATGATTTTAAAAGGGTAGTTTTGTATCCCAAAGCTGCTGCCATCGGGATAATTAACCAGATTGTTGTTTTGCCGCTTGTTGGATTTGCCTTGCTTTTACTGATCCCTATGCGCACACCCGAACTTGCTGTTGGAATTATGATCCTGGCTGCATGCCCTGGTGGACCCACCTCAAATCTTATAAGTCATATATCTAAAGGGGATACGGCCCTATCCATAACCCTGACGGCTATTTCGAGCTTGATTGTAGTTGTTACCATTCCCCTGATTGTGAATTTTGCTATGCTTTATTTCCTCAAACATGGGGAGTATGTACCGTTACCTGTATTCGATACGATCATTAAAGTAATTATTATAACCTTGTTGCCTGTATCCATCGGCATGTTTATACATGCCAGATTTCCTGCATTTTCAGAGAAAATGAACAAGCCTGTAAAGCTTATGTCGGGTATTTTATTGTTTGTTATAATAATGGCTGCCATCCTGAATGATAAAGAAATCCTTGTAAGTTCATTTGCACAGGCAGGTCCGGTAGCCCTTGCTTTAAATGTGACCATGCTTGCAATTGGATTTTTTACAGCCCGCTTTGCCAAACTTCACCTTGCTCAAAGCATTACCATTTCTGTTGAGTCGGGTATTCAGAATGGAACATTGGGCATTGCTATTGCAGCCACCCTGCTGCGAAATCCTACCATGACTATATCGCCTGCCATTTATAGCCTCATCATGTTTATGACCGCAGGGATTATCATTTTCTGGATGAATACTTTCTACAAGGGAAGTTTAAATACCGCACGGGTTTGATTAACAATTTCCTATCCAGATCCAAACTTCTATTTTGATTGTTTCATGAATCATTGGCGGAGGGTCACATTTTCCAAGCATAAAATCGTAACCAGCCGTGAACATATAAAGGCATCAGAATCATGTTAAACAGAAGTGATTGCCACATCTATTGTTAAAACAGCGTTGCATTCACTCAGGTTAATAATTTCCAATATTTTTTTTGAGTGAATAATACTGTTCGGGTAATCCGGCCGGCACTTATCTCGAGCAGTATTTTTGGAAGTATATACTGAATTTTCAGATCGTTTTCCTCCTTAAAAACATTGTTGGATCAACTTCAATTTCCTGTCCGGCCATATGTGAAATATGATTTTCTGCAAAACAGGTAGGCCAGCCGAGGGGAGAACCGATGGCAAGTAATGTTTGTTTTTGTGGTTAATCAATTCGGCCTGGGTATAGGCAAGTGGGGTTCTTTGGTTCCACTTGCCTTAATTCTGAGTTTGTTATCCGATAATTTTTAAAGTATTAGTCCGTTGTTGATTCCTTGATTGGCACTGTCCCAGCCCATAACCTGCATATCAAATTATTTTTTTCTTAGCCTGGCGCCACCCGGAAGAACAAGGTTCAGCAAAACACCCACCACCGAGGCTAAGCCAATTCCGCTCAGGCTGAAATTTCCGTACGATATTATTGCCCCACCGATACCTACAGTTAGAATTACAGCGACAATTACCTGGTTACGTGTTTCCGAAAGGTTGGTTTTGCTGTCAACCAAAGTTTTAATTCCAATTGAAGCAATCATTCCAAAAAGCAATAGCATGATACCCCCTAATACAGCTTGTGGGATAGTTTTCAGAAAACCTGAAATTTTACCCACAAGAGAAAAAACAATAGCTGTGATTGCAGCTATTCGAAGGATAAATGGATTGGTTACTTTTGTCAAGGAAATGGCTCCGGTTACTTCCGAATAGGTGGTATTAGGTACACCACCCACAAGACCTGCCAGCGATGTTGCAATTCCATCACCCAGCATGGTTCGGTGGAGACCTGGTTTTTCAATGTAATTTTTTCCTGCCACTCCGCTTATGGCGTACATATCGCCAATATGTTCAATCAGGGGTGCTACTGCAACGGGTACCATAAAAAGAATTGCACCCCAGCTGAATTCCGGTTTTCCGAATTGTGGCAGGGTAAACCAGTTTGATTCCGAAACAGCTGAAAAATCGACCTGTCCAAGTATTAATCCGGCAACATATCCTACAATTATCCCAATAAATATCGGAATTAGTTTGATCATCCCTTTCCCGATCATAACTGTACCCACGGCAGCAGTAAGGCTTATAATAGCAATTATCCAGTGGGTTTTGGCCATATTTATGGCAACCGGGGCCAGCGAAAGGCCAATAATCATAATTACAGGACCTATAACCACATTCGGGAAAAACCTTTCAATAAATTTTATTCCATAGGCTTTCACCAGTGCCGACATAATTCCGTAAACCAGCCCAACAGCAATAATTCCTCCAAATGTGCCTGGTAATCCGTATAGTTCGGTTGACTTAATGATGGGGGCAATAAAAGCAAAGCTGCTGCCTAGAAATACAGGAACAATACCTCTGGTTATCAGATGGAAAATCAGGGTGCCTATCCCAGCGGTAAAGAGAGCCACTGCCGGATCGATTCCAACCAGGAGAGGAACCAAAACGGTTGCGCCAAAGGCTACAAATAAAAACTGAATACCAAGAATGGTGTTGCGAAAGGTTAATTCTTCTTTGGTTTTAAGCAGATTGAGTTTCATATGCAAATTGTATTTTTGGGAAAGCAATAAAACACAATTAAAGATAACCAGCAATGCTTCTTAACCATAAGTTATCAGAAGTTATCAACTTTTGTCATTCCGGGATATAACTCTATTCTCCTCTTCGAACCTGTATCGATTTCAATCATTTCATCGTCTTCAGGTTCGGGTGTATTGCTGAAATAAAGGTTGTAAACAGCATTGAAAGGCATCAATAATCTACAGTTTTCACCCGGTGGAACCCGAATGTCCATAAAATCACAATAAACACTTTCGTTGATTTGATAATCTGTCAGCATATTAACTGTAAGCGTATCGCTGCTTGAATTGTGAAGGGTGATTTTCCTGAGTTGATTGGCGCTTTCAGGCATGACAGCCACATCACTGCCAATCAAAGCGGAGAAAACAATTGAACCGGTTGCAAGCAACGCATCCCCGATTATATTTCCGGCCCTCATTCCCTTTAATTGTTTGTGCCGCTTTACACTGGCTTCATCATGAATATAACGCCCGGTGGTACAGGATAAGAAGACAATTAGTAGGGTAATAAACCAAAATACTTTCTTCATTATTATCAAAATTCAATCATAAAATACATCAGTCATAATTAATGTGGAAGGTATTACAAAGATATGACAGGAATTGGATGATAAATTTAAAAAATCTGTATTTTTGTCGTACAGAGGAGAGCTGCCGGAGTGGTCGATCGGGGCAGACTCGAAATCTGTTGTACTGCTATGCGGTACCGGGGGTTCGAATCCCTCGCTCTCCGCTTTAAGTCTGCTTTTTAGGCAGGCTTTTTTTATTTTTATTACTCATACTTTTAGATAATTAAATTTTGATAGGTTGAATTTCTGAATATTAATTCCTTCCATTCGGCCAAATTGCTCTAATATTGCAGAAAGCTATTGGATAACATGCCCGGGAGGGAAATATACGATTCGTAAAAACCCTACATTGAGAATGTAACTGCCGAAGATTCGATGCAGGTTCTTGATCTTCTACTGCAATCTGATATCCCGTATGAGGTTGTGCAAGAATATGTAGTGAAAATAATGAATGAATTTCGATATATCATTGAATTCTGAAAACGCTGGATGTACTACCTGTTGAACATTTTTTCAATTTCATGATGCTCGAAAACAGGGCTGTAGAAACATTAATTCAGAATAACAGCGAATTACATAAAGCGGTTATCGGTGCAAATGATTCATGAAAAAAGCAGTTATGAATTCAACGGAACATCACTTTGTTTAGGGCTTATGCACAGATCGAAGAGAGAAGTAATTGCAAGCAGGTCATTTAAAGTGTCAGTTATAATAGGCGCATAGGTTTGGCAATATGGTCGGAGAAGGCATGCTTCCCCAAACCACATCGCAGTTTGAAATAAGAATGTATTATGTTCTTTCCATTGTCTGGATAAATGGAGGTCTAAGTAATTTCTTCGTATCCCTGGCGAGCTTTGCACTGACTATTTTATAAAGGGAATTTATTTTCGGCTCCTGAACGGAATGGCAGGTAGTCCTTCGTTGTTGTATAAGTTTACATCATCCGGATTGTCGGCCCAACCATATCTTAATTCTACAGGGTTTGCAACTGCATCCGACTGAATTTCAACCTGGTTTTTATCCGAAATATGAGCTTTTGCCCAATGGTGCTTTCCATCTGGCCCGGCCAGTGTAAAACCTTTCACATAACCATAACGGTCTTTCACCATTAACCCACTACCAACACTGTCAAAAGTAACCAATGCTTTATCGCCATTAAATTCAACTGACCTATATTTAGGCCCTGAATGGATCACATCCTTATTATATGCAATTTTCAGTGCATTAAGCGATAGTCTTAGTCCCACATCCTGTTTATTTCGTGGATGAATATCGTTGGCTTCTCCTATATCAATAGCCACGGCCATTCCTGTGTTTGGCATCGAAAGTGCGATTGTTTGCGCTTCGCGAAGTTCGGCCCAGTCGCTTTCTCCTGGGATTTCAGGTGCTTTCATATAATTGGCCAATTGAACAAAGAGGAATGGAAAATCGCCCTGGTTCCAATGTTTTCTCCAATCGCTGATCAGTGCCGGAAATATTCTTTGATACTGGCAGGCTCGGCTTGCATTGGATTCACCCTGGTACCAAATAGTGCCCTTAATGGCATAGGGAATAAGCGGGTTGATCATCCCATTGAACAAAAGGGTGGGGTAAGAGTTGGGACCCACGTTGACCGTTGAAATGGTAGCTTTCGATATCCGAAATTTCCAATCGCCCGAAATGTCAACCTTCTCGCTTCCTATGGCCAGGAACTGGTTATTTGGATCGCCCCAAATTCCACCATTTCCCCCGGTATCGTTTACCCTTACCACCAGCATATTTGGGCCCGGGCGAAGATGTCTGGCCTCGATGGTATAAATCCGATCTTTATCGTACAAACCTTCGGTTTTTCCAATCTCGATGCCATTTATCCAGGTTATGTCCGAATCGTCAACCTTACCAAGGTGCAGGGTTACATTGCTGTTGCTCTGTTCTTCGGTAAGCATAATTTCTTTTCGGTACCAGGATACACCATCAATTTGCGCATATCCCTGTTCTTCCCAGAATTTAGGAACGATTAGTGATTTCCAGTCGCCATCGTCAATGTCAATAGCATTCCAAACGGGTTCTCCGTTCTCAATCCCTTTGTCTTCGGTGGGGATTTTTCCACCAAAAAGTTGTTTCAACCTGTCATGTTGTTCCTGTTCATATGCCTCCATATCCAGCGAATGCAATCTCTTCAGGGGTTCTGTAAAGTCTGGGTCATTTTCGATGGTTTCAGGGCTTATCCAGGTTTCGGCAACTGTTCCTCCCCATGTAGTTTGTATTAAACCAATCGGGACATTCAGTTTATGGTGCAATTTACGTCCAAAGAAAAAGGCAACCGCGGAGAAAGACCTGGCATTTTCTGGGGTGCAAACCTTCCATTCGCCTGCGGAAATATCATCCTGCGGAAATTGTGCTACTGTTCGTGGAACCTGAAAAAGTCTTATCCCGGATAGATTGGCTGATGCAATTTCTTCGTCAGCATTATTGCTTTGTGCCAATTGCCATTCCATGTTACTTTGACCCGAAGCAATCCATACTTCACCAATCATCACATTTTCGATTACAATTTTATTACGGCCTGCAATTGTCATGGTAAATGGCCCTCCATATTCGAAGCGGGGAAGTTTTGCCTTCCATTTTCCGTCACGATCTGTACGAACTGTAACAGTTGATTTATTGAGGGTTACAGTAACCCGCTCACCTGGAGATGCCCAACCCCAGACTGGTATTTCAATGCCTTGCTGAAGCACCATATTGGAACCGAAAATTCGGGGAAGTGTGATGTCGGCATTGGAAGTGGTTACAGTTGAAATCAACACTGCCAATATAATCGGGAATAATGCGATAAACCGTTTCATAAATTGCAAATTTGGTTCAAAAGTAATGAAAATGAATTACAATGATACAACTGACATTTCAGAACCAAGTATGCCTTAACACTTGATTTAATCGGTCTTTCAGAAATATTTTAATAAATGATTGATAGGGGACATCCTATTTACCCGACAGCATTTTAATCTCCTCGGGCAAATGTTGGGGCATCCGCAGCGATATTGTTTTGGTACCTGTTTTGAGATTGGGTAAAACAATCCGTTTCGATGGTACATTCCAGAAATTCTTTCTCTTTTTTATTACCTTTGGCAGTTTGTTATTCAAAAGGTTGATAATAATGCGGTATTTACTGATATTTTTCTGTTTACTATCTGGCGGTAACTCTTTTGGGAAGCAGGTTCACCACTGGGAATCACTGGTGGTTGCTACCAACGAATGGCGATACTTTTTGGGTAACAGCGAACCTTCATCAGCATGGACCGACCTTACTTTTAATGATGAAACCTGGCTTAAAGGTCCAGGAGGGGTTGGTTACGGCGATGGTGATGATGCAACGGTTATTACAAGGGTTCCGTCGGTTTACATGCGCCGCAAATTCAATGTGGCTGAGTTGGATAAAATTGTTTCACTTATCTTACATGTCGATTTTGACGATGGTTTTGTGGCTTATCTGAACGGGAAGGAAATTGCCCGGAGCAATATAGGAACACCTGGAGTACGCCCTCCATACAACCAATATGCCACCAACTGCGATTATGAGGCTCAACTTCCATCGGGGGGAACACCCGCACGTTTTATATTAAACGCCACCCACCTGGGTTATCTGCAACAAGGCGATAATATTCTGGCTTTGCAGGTACACGATTGCAACGCTACTTCGAGCGATTTATCGTCAAACACCTTCATGTTTGCCGGAATTTCAGTGCCAGGCACTTTTTTTCAGCCACTTCCAACTTGGTTCCGAAGCCCCGAATCGGGTGGCAGCCATTTACCTCTGGTGTTGATCGAAACCGGAGGACAGGCTATTCAGAGTGAACCCAAAATTGATGCACGCATGAAAATCATCAACAACGGTCCAGGGATGATGAACTCTATAACAGATGCCCCTACCGATTATGATGGCCTAATCGGGATAGAGGTGCGTGGGCAATCTTCACAGATGTTCCCGAAAAAAAGCTATGGTTTTGAAACCCGCACCGATAAAGGTGAAGAAAATAAGGTGAGTTTGATTGGATTGCCCGCACATGACAATTGGGTTTTGTATTCCCCTTACAGCGATAAAACCATGTTGAGGAACGACATTACTTATTATCTGGGTGGCCGGATGGGAAGATGGCAGCCACGCGCCCGGTATGCCGAAGTGTATTTGAATGGCGATTACATCGGGGTATATCAGTTGATTGAACAGATTAAACGGGGAAAAGAGCGGGTTGATATAGCCAAAATGGAAAATACCGATATTTCGGGCGATAAACTGACTGGAGGTTATATTTTTAAGGTGGATAAAATTCATGACCTTACCCCAAACGACTACTTTTACAGCAACCCAACCTACCGGTACCAGAATGCCCGAAATTATGCTTTCAGCTATTATTACCCCAAAAGCGATGCAATTGTGGCCAACCAAAGGGAATACCTGCGGAGTTTTATCCTCCAGTTCGAAAATAACCTGAATGCTTCCTGGTTTAAAGATCCAACCAACCACTACTCTAAATATATTGATGTTGACTCGTTTATCGATTTTCAGATTATGAACGAGTTGGCCAACAATATCGACGGATACAGGTACAGCACCTTTTTTCACAAGCAACGCGATTCACAGGGTGGAAAAATGGTTGCCGGGCCATTATGGGATTTCGATCTGGGTTATGGGAACCTCAATTATAGCCAACGGCATCAGAGTACAAACCAATGGTGCTACACCAACTATGGGCCCAATGAACCCCATTGCATGCACTGGTGGGCCAGGTTGATGGAAGATCCTGCCTATGTGCAGAAGGTTAAAACCAGGTGGAGCAACCTGAGAAAATCGGTATTACATTCCGATTCTGTTATGGCTTACATTGATAAACAGGTTGAATATATTGGCCCAGCTGTTGATCGAAATTTTAACCGATGGCCTATTTTGGGTGTATATGTCTGGCCCAACAGCTTCATTGGTAAAACTCATCAGGAGGATGTGAACAACCTGAAGAGTTGGATCAGGCAAAGGCTCGCCTGGATGGACAGCCAATGGCTGATTGTAACCGGAGCCGATACCATAGAATATACTGCAGAATTAATGATCTATCCTAACCCTGCCAATGACCGGATATTTATCAGGTGGCCGGGCCATATCATCTATGATCAGAAAATTGAGATATTCGATTATCGTGGGGTTTGCCATTTAATCTCTAGTTCGGACGGAAACAGCAATCAAGCTGAGATTGATATTTCCGGTTTATCAAATGGCCTCTACCTGGTAAGGCTTACCGGTGAAAATGGGAGTAGAACAGCCAAAATACTGAAACAATAATTCATTCCTTTGCAAAAAAAATAAAGGCACGAAAAGCAAAAATGCAGTTCGTGCCCATTGATTGTTAAGTTTAGTTCATTTATAAACTATCCCCAAAATCTTCTTTAAACTTTTCTAAAAGTTTTTGTGGCCAGTCGCTGGTAGGTGTGAGTTTTCCGTTAAAGAAACGCAAAACAGCAGGTTCTTCCACAAATTTCAAACCGCCAACAAGATCGCGGTTTTTATAAAGCCAGTGTACCCGATCAACTACAAACATGGTTTGCGAAAGGGTGAATACCCTACGTGGGAAGGCAAGCCTCAGTAATTCAACCTCGGCAAGGATATCGTTTCCATTTTCGTCGCGGATACTCGAAATGGTACCACGTTCCATTCCCCTTATTCCTGAAATCAGGTACAAAGCAGCAGCAAGTGAACCAGCCGGATATTCGGCTTGTGGAACATGTGGAAGAAAACCTTTTGCATCGATATGGCATCCCAGAGCGCCAGCAGGCATAATAACCGGAACGCCTAACTTGTCGAGTTCATTAACGGTATATTCAATAAATGATGGCGATTGCGAAATTACGGTTTCATCGGTGGTTTCATAGAGGCCTACTGCCATAGCTTCTATTTCGCGTACCGACATGCCCCCGTATGTGGTAAATCCTTCATATAAAACAACCAGGTCGCGCATCTTCATGTAAAGTTCTTCACTGTTGGTGGCAATTCCACCGCCACGTGTCGAACTAACTTTACGGCTCGAAAAATAGACCAGGTCTGAAAGGCTGCACATGGTCAGCAATATTTCACTTATTGGGGTATTCCCAAATTCCTCTTCGCGTTTTTTGATAAACCAGGCATTCTCTCCAATCAAACTGGCATCGAGAACCACCATTATTCCGTATTTATCGGCTATTTCCCTCACATCGCGCATGTTCTGAACCGAGAAAGGCTGCCCGCCAATAAGGTTGGTCGAAGCTTCGAGCCGGATAAACGGGATTCGTTCGGCACCATATTCATCAATTAATGCTTTCAGCTTATTAATATCAATATTTCCTTTAAACTGAATATCGCTCTTGATTTTCAGTGCTTCATCCGTATAAATTTCTAAAACCTTTCCACCGTTCAGTTCCATGTGTGCCATAGTGGTAGTAAAGTGATAGTTCATAGGGATTATATCACCTTTTTTAATAAATGTCTGTGAAATGATATTTTCAGCAGCCCTTCCCTGATGTACCGGCAGAACCCAGTGTTTTCCGAATACATCACGAACAGCTTGTTCCATACGGTAAAAACTTTGCGAACCTGCATAGGCATCGTCGGCTTGTAACATCGAGGCAGTCTGGTTGTCGCTCATGGCATTGGTGCCACTGTCAGTTAGCATATCCAGAAATATATCCTTTGTGTTTAGCTGGAATGTGTTATACCCCCCTTTTTCAATGGCCGCATATCGCTCCTCAACCGGCTTCAGGTGCAGTTTCTGCACAACCCTGACTTTATGTAATTCAACAGGAATACTCAAACCGTTCGAGAATTTTATGCCCGTAGTGTTTTGTTCGCTCATAAAAGATATTTTTAATAGTTAATGATTTTAAATATTTCTGCCAAAAATAGGTTTTGAATTTTAAATTGCAACACATATTGTGAATTTTCTGTCAAAATGTTATTGTTGCAGCAAATATTGATTTAGTATTGTATTTTGAACAGAGCTTAACTGGAAAAAGAAATCATGCCCAATTCAAAACAGTCACATATAGTTTGAAAAAAGAACAATTTTAGCAATTCTGCATTTTTTACAATCAAATACCATTTTTAAAGATATTTACTTCTATTATTTACAATGCTCCAGATACAGGTATTTGCACAGTCCGGAAGGCGGAACAATACAAAATGCTATCGGGAACCACTTTTCAAAGGTTAGTAGAAGAGTCACTAACACAGGTTGATGTTTGGGTGCAGCCATTTTTTAAAGCCTTACGCTATGCCATAGGAACGAACATTGCAAATACCTGGAATGCCCAGATCAAATTTCCGGCAGTTGCCGGCATTGACAATGGCGCTGTAATTCTGGTAGCATTTTATGCCCGGCCATCTACTCCATCGACGAAACAAACGATGGTTCCCTGATGGTTTGCATCGAACAATTCTACATACGCAAAACAGATATAGTACCGGATAGAAATTAATTCCGATGGAAACTATATTTTGCCCCATTGAAAAGTGCAGTTGCTCTGGCTGCCAATTCATTAAATTTTGCTTTACATGTGGGTTCCCAACCGAAACTATTGAGGTGACCGACGTCAAATTTATCAATTACAATAGACTCCTGACCCTGAAAGACCTTGCTATAAAGGAAATTACCTACCATAGCAGGGACGCAGATACACCTATGAGGGCCGATGCAAGTGAGGGGATTAATTTGCACCGAAAAGGCCCGGTTAATGTAGTAATTTATGGCGATGATGGCGAACCTGTTAATGATACATCATTACCATCGAAATGGTAAACCACCAGTTTGGTTTCGTGATGGCCATCTACTCAAATACTTTTATTAGTATTCAACCTACCTCAGCAGGGCTTTTGAAATGTTTAGCGAAGTTGTTTTCGAAAATGATCTGAAATGGGTACTTTCGATGTCTTATCGCCAAATCCGAATATCAGACGAAGTCTTGATACGCTATAAAACCAAGAGATTCCTGTGCATGGTCACACCGCTATATGGCACAGGTCCAGATATTACCCTTTCTCGTTGCAAAACCACCAGAAAATGCCGGTAGCATTGCGTAATACACCGACCAGAAAACTGACAAAGTAACCCAGTTCACCAAAGGACGGTTTATCGATCGGATTGTTTTGAATGAGCCTTCTACGGGATGTGATTTCCAGAATATTCTTGACGATGAGGTTATGGCCGATTGGTTTAAAAGGGTCAGGAACAACGACAGGGGTGGTTAAATTTTTATTAACGATTTCGGTATCCTTAGCGGGAGAGGTTTGAATAAAGCAAAACAGGATGGTTATTATGACATCATCAGGAATTTTGAGGAAAGCTGAGGAGCAATTGATGTCATTGGACTTCAGGGCCATTTTGGAAGTGACCTTTCTTCAATTCCACGGATTATATTCCATTCCGGATAGGAATGCGCAAACCGGAAAAGTGAAAAAAATAACCGAATATGATATCAATACCACACAATGTGGAGTTCAGGCCGATTATGTACATGACCTGCTGCCCATAGTTTTCAACCATCCTTCGGTTAAGTCGTTCCTCGTATGGGGATTCTGGGCAGGGAGGCATTGGCGGCCCGATGCTGCTTTTTATACCACCGGATGGACACTTCTGCCTTATATCTTGGTTTGGAAAGATTTGATTTACAATCAATGGCGGACAAAAAAAAATTGAAATAAAATCTGATACAGATGGGAAGCTGTCCTTCGAAGGTTTTCTTGGATATTACAAATACACCATTGAATCGGGAGGGAAAAAAGTTACGAAAATTTTTGGGTCAACCATTCGAATCTCAGCGGAGTGTCAAACTGAGTAGTTTTAACGTTCGATCCATCAATACCTGACGAAGTAAGCATAACGGCTACCAAACCCGCCTGCCTTTGCGCGGCGGGGATATTTTACTGCATGCACCGCCTGGTCAGGGTTTAGAATACAGATGGTATAAGGACATTATACTCCTCGACGGGATAACCCGGAGCATCACAATAACTGAACAGGGAATTTATAAAGTTAAGATAATCAAAGGCAATCTTGAAATTGAATCGCCCCCGTTTAAAGTAGAAAGATACAATCTACCGAATCCTGAATAACAACCGTCGGCGAGCTTTCATTTTGTCCTGGTGGTCGGAAGAACTCAAAGCAATTAACTCGAAGGAATTTACCTACAAATGAATGAAGGGGAATACTTAAATTCAAGGATATGTTCCTTTTGTTGAGGTAAGTGAAAGCGGCATCTATCGTTTGGTTACCTGCTATAAAGGTTGTTCAGATAATCTGAACCAATGGAATTTCAGTATTCCCTACAACCGACAGCCTTTGTACAACCGGCCTTCAGTCTGCAAAACTGAACCTGCGTGTGTATCCCAATTTTTTTAGAAATTCTTTCACTATTGATACATCAGGATTTTTGAGAAATACCGGCCTGAAGAATATCAGGAAACCTTGAAGAAACCCGAAGAACCGGTTCTTGATGCCCGTTTGCCGATAACCATTAACATTATTTAAATTGTGGTACAGCAACCCAACCAGTCATCGAAAAGCCTTATAAATGAACGCTTTGAATATGCAGGTATTGCTTTGATTGGAATCAGGGAAGGAAAACTACGACACAGCAAAGAAGAACTTTTCAATGGTAACGACAAGTCAGGAACTGTTTTGTTTGTTCAAAGCAGATACAAGAAAACTTCAATTGATTTTTTGTTGCTGGATTTTTCCGAAGGAATAATTGCCAGATAAAGTTTCTTTTTTCTAATGCTAAGGGTATTTTACTTTCTGATTATGTATTTTAGCCCCTCAAATATCATTTCCGAAAATGAAAGCAGCATTTAAGGTAAATTGTCCCGATTTTGAAGTAAGCCCTATTACAGGTATGAACCGCAACCACTATATTGAATTGGCCAAATACCTGCTTGAACGCACATTTACCCATATCGGCAGCATTAATGATCCACTGACATTTCCGCCGGTACCGGGAAAAACCTATCCACAACCCAATGATCCAGCCTGGCGTTGGCGTTCATTGGAGTTCGAAGCCCTTGAGCGGACATTTACACTGGCAGGTCCGCTGATCCATATCGACCCGGAAGTTGAAATCAAAGGAATAAAATTGCGCGATTATTATTGCTTGCAATTGTATAATGCACTTACGCCAGGTTATAACAATTCGCTTCCATTGCCCGAAGAATTACCTGACTCTAACTACCAGTTTACATGCGAATTTGGCGGTTTGTTTAAAACCCTGCTTTTAATGCCCGACTCTCTTTGGGATTATTTTACGCAAAAGCAGAAAGATGAAATGGCGGTTTGCATCTCGAAATGGGCCCACCATCGCACTACACAGAACAACTGGCGTATCTTCAATATCATTGCACTTTCATTTCTAAAAAAATATGGATATACCATTGATGACGATCTTCTGAAAAGTCATCTTTTATGGGTGGTTTCATATCATTCGGGAGATGGTTGGTACCTCGAACAGACCTATAATTACTCTTCAATCAGCCTGTTTATAGTTTATACCACTATCTGGAGCCGGGCATTCGGCGATGAATATTATCCTAAAATTGCCGATATCATCGAAAAATCGGCACAAAAGCTGATGGAATCCATTTTTTGTTTTTTTGGTCGCGATGGATACATCAACATGTGGTCACGTAGTATCTGTTACCGCCCTTGGGTTTCTGGAGCTTTTCCGGTGGCTTTTATGCTTAAAGAAAAAACCTCGCTCGACCCGGGATGGGCAAGGCGGTTGTGTTCAGGATCCCTCCTGCAATTTGTTACCCGCGAAGAGTTCTATCATAATAATATCCCTTCACTTGGTTTTTATGGTCAAAAAGAATATATGGTGCAGAATTACAGTTGCCCGGCCAGCCCGTTCCTGATGTTCCTTCCTTTTATCTGTTTGGCACTACCTGAAGATTCGCCATTTTGGACGGCCGTTGAAAATGATGGAATGTGGGAGCAAATAGGTGAAAAAACCAATATGGTTTTACTCGAAAGTCCAGGACTGATGTTACTTAACCATGGCAAAACCGGAACGTCGGAAATAGTTTCGGGCAAGGTGTATTACGATGATCCCAACTATTCGAAGCTGGTTTATAATACCCATTTCCCATGGGAGGATCATAACCCGGCAGGAGGAACATCTATGGAATACAGTTACCATAGCCTCGACCCACGCGACCTTCGTGGCGACGATGTTAATTTTTACCTCACTGGCAAAGCCATCGATAATAAGTTATCGGCCGAAAAAGTTTTCACTACCTCGCAAAGCATGTTTTACAACGGGTTCCGGCAAGGGGTACTCTATCGTCAGGCCATTATGCGCAGGCCGCCCAATAACGGTGTGGGCTATATAATTGATCTGGCCGAAATTACCCTTCCCGGCGGTGTTATCCGCGTTGATCGTTCGAGGCTTGCATTTGAATATGAGCTTACCCTGGGGCATTTCGGACTTCCTCATCTTAATGGGGAAAAGGCTGAGCTTAAAATGTTTGAATTTGGAAACCGAACAGTGATGACTGCTTCAATCAAAGGAAGAAAAGTAGCATTAATAGCCTATTGTGGCTGGGATAGCCTTGAATATATGGTACATTATGGGCGAAATGCCGAAGCCGATGAAAGTACGGTTGTTTTTGCACGCAAAAAAAGGTTGGCCAAAAATCCACACATGGAATTGATGATTATAGCCTTTCTGCATAAAACAGATGACAACGAATGGACAAAAGAGGAACTTGATCCGGTTAAGGATATCAGATTAATGGATTTAATGCCATCGATGTCGCCAGTCGGGGCTGAAATTACGTTGCAAAATGGCGAAAAATTTACGGTCGATTTCAAGGATATCGACGGGAAAAGAGCCTGTTGATTTAATTACCAAACAGTATGAATTCCAAACTCTTTCTATATAAAAGTGCAGTTGTAGCCTCCCTGGCCGGATTCCTTTTCGGTTTCGACACAGTAGTCATTTCAGGCGCCGAACAAACCATCCAAAAACTTTGGGAACTGAGCAGCGCCCTTCATGGACTGGCTATCAGTATGGCCTTGTGGGGAACGGTACTGGGATCGTTGGTAGGTGGGTGGCCTTCCGAAAAGTTTGGCCGGAAAAAAACCTTACTCTGGATAGGTGTGCTTTACCTTGTGTCGGCTGTTGGTTCTGCATTTGCCCCCGAGGTTTATACTTTTATGTTCTCGAGGTTTATCGGGGGACTGGGTGTGGGTATATCAACCGTGGCTGCGCCTATGTATATTTCAGAAATTGCACCTCCTTACCATAGAGGACGTCTCACAGGCATGTTCCAGTTTAATATTGTATTGGGTATCCTGATTGCTTTTGTGTCAAATTCATTACTTGGCAGCATTGGTGAGAACGGATGGCGGTGGATGCTTGGGGTCGAAGCTTTTCCTGCATTGATATTTGCCGCGTTGTGTATTGGATTGCCCGAGAGTCCGCGATGGACTATTGTGTATAACAAAGATCGAACTGGTGGGCTGGCCATATTAAGAAAAATAAATCCGGATTATTCTGAAATGGAGCTGGAGAGCCTGGTCACCGAAATTGAATTCTCGCGCCAGGAGAAAAAATATCAATACAGGTTTTTTTCAGGCGGCCTGTTTAAACCAATCTTGCTGGCCATATCAATAGCATTTTTTAATCAGCTTTCGGGCATAAACGCCATCCTCTATTTTGCACCTCGTATTTTCGAAATGTCGGGTCTCGAAACTCAGGCAGCCTTGCTGCAGTCGGTGGGTATCGGCATTACCAATCTGATTTTTACATTTTGTGGGTTGTGGCTGATTGACCGTTTGGGACGCCGTATGTTACTCTATATCGGGTCGGTAGGGTATATTGTATCGCTTGGTCTTACTTCGTGGGCATTTTCCTCGGGAAATCCTGAAATGGTGCCTTTTATGATTTTTGCATTTATTGCAGCACATGCCATAGGTCAGGGAGCAGTAATCTGGGTTTTTATCAGCGAAATCTTTCCCAATAAATTTCGTTCATACGGACAATCCCTTGGAAGTTTTACACACTGGTTATTTGCGGCATTGCTCACCCTGGTTTTTCCCCTGATGGCCGAAGCCATGGAACCACAGTATATTTTTGGGATATTTTGCGGGATGATGGTATTGCAATTGATCTGGGTCAGGGTATTTGTTCCGGAAACAAAAGGTGTATCGCTGGAGCAGATAGAGAAGGTATTATAAAGTATTTATTTTTTCATTTTTCTGCTATTCTGACAGCTACTCTTATCCCGTCGGCCCCACTGCTGATAATACCTCCTGCATAGCCGCTACCTTCCCCAGCCAGGTATAGATTGTCGAAGCCTTCGCATTTGCCCGTTTCATCGCGGATTACCTGAATGGGCGCCGAGGTTTTACTTTCCAGTCCAAGCAGGATGCCTTCGTCGTACCCTTTCAGTTTACGGGCGAAATCCTGTAACCCATCCGAAATTGCAGCTATCACTGTTTCGGGTATCATCTCCCAAAGCGGGGCAGGAATTAAACCAAGCGCATAACTGGTTTCGGGTGTTTTGCGGCTAATCCGGCGGTTCAGAAAGTCAACAATGGTGGCAAATGGCGCCTGGTAACTTTTACTGAAAGTAAAGAACGTTTCTTCGAGGTTTTGAATCCAATCAAGTGCCTCTATGGCTGAGGTTTCATGTCCGGTAAGCTGGTCGGGATGAATACCTGCCACACAGGCCGCATTGGCAAATTGGCCGTTGCGTTGGTAAAGGCTCATGCCGTTTACAATGTTGGTTGTTTTATATGCTGTTGCTGGCACTACTATTCCTCCGGGGCACATGCAGAAGGTAAATACAGGCAACCTCCCGTTGCGATTCGAGGTCAGTCGGTATTCAGCAGCTTTCACCCCGGGTAGCGATGCCTTTCCCCATTGGGCACGGTTAATGATTTCCTGCGGGTGTTCGACCCTGAACCCGAGGGCAAAATTTTTTGTGCGGAATGGAACACCCCTCCTGATTAGCATCCGGTAAGTCTCAAAAGATGAATGGCCGGGTGCCAGGACAAATACATCAGCATCAATTATTCCGGTTGAAATTATGGCCGATTTAACCCTGCCATCCACAATTAGCAAATCTTCGAGCATGGTTTCGAATAGAATTGTTCCACCCATGTGGATGAAATCGCTGCGTAAGTTTTTTACTAAGATCTTCAGATAGTCGCTTCCCACATGCGGGTGGGCAAGATAACCGATTTCAGCAGGTGCACCGGCTTTTATGTAGCTGTTCAGGATAAACCGTTTTTCGAGAGAAATATGTTTGGAGCGTGAAGTGAGTTTTCCATCGGAAAACGTACCGGCGCCGCCCTCGCCAAATGCATAGTTGCAAACAGGGTCAAAAACTCCGGATTGCTCAAAACGGAGAATCCCCCGGTCGCGTTTTTCAACTTCTGCGCCCCTTTCAACGATGGTGGTTTCAAAACCGGCACGCTGCAGGATGTAGGCTGCAAAAAAGCCTGCCGGACCACTGCCAAGCACTAAAGCCTTTTGTTGCCGTTTCCGGCGGGGAATAACCAATTCAGGTTCCTTTTCTGGTGTTCCGCCTTTAATCTCATCTGAAACCACTCCCACACGGGTTTGCCAGTGAATAAAACTATTCTTCCTTGCATCAAGGCTCTTATTGATGATCTGGTATTGGAAATTGTTGATGCTTAGCTCTTTTTTGATCCTGTTCCGCAAAACCTGATCGTCGAAAACGGTGGGGAGTTTTATGTTTATTTCTTTGTAACCCATTTAGAAAAATGATAAAGCTAAAAATCAAAAGGTTAAAGTTAAGGATTTACAGCTTATCTGAAAGTCTTCTTTAATCAATGCTTGCGCCGGTGAAAATATGCTGCAACATTATGCTGTTATTTAAGGTTATATTCTTCTGATAATCAAAATATCCGCCCAACGGGGTATCGTTTCCATGTTTTTTCGAGCCATGGTGAATTGTCATAGATGAACTGAAGTTGTGCCCGGTGGTTTTTTGCAAACTCTGGATCGGATTTCCTATGCGATTCCAACTCATTTTTCAATTAGGGATACTTTTCGAGGGTAAGCAGGGCATTCTCTTCAAACCCAAAGGATGAGAAATATTCCCGCTGATCAAGCACGGAGTCGAAGAAATTCCACCTGACAAACGAATCCCTTGCCCTTGGCTCCAGCATTTCAACGATGTATTTGAGCCGCTCCTGCTTTACCGGAATCAGCCAGACGCCTGCATAGTATTGTACTTTCTGCATTTCGCTTCGGGTTACCACCTGGTTGTGAAAATAATGTCCGTAAGGCCGTGCCGGATTGCTCACTTCGTCGAGATAATCCACCCTGACTTCGATAATGGTATCATTTTTTAACGGTATATATTCAACCCGATATAGCTTAAGCCTTTCCATCACTGGTTTCCAGGCTTGTGGCAGAACATAAAAAGTTGGTATATCAACCCATTCCACAGGTTTATAAGTGTCATAATTGGGTATGGTTGCTTCAAAAGGCTGCTGCGTGTCGTAGCCCAGCCGTGGCAGTCCGGTAACCCTGCTGATCTGTTGCCGGTCAACCTCATAGCCTTTGAATTCAATCATCTGATGGCGTGTGGTATCTATGGCATATTGAATGGCATAACGGGTTTCTTTCAGGGTTTCTTCGATGCCTTTTCTCCGTGTAGCGAGGATTTCGTTTTTATTTTCTGATGCTGATTTTGTCAGCGCTTTAATAAAATCGTAGGTAGATAAAACCCGGTCAGGGTATGTGGCGTAAATCAGGTTCTCGGTCATCATGCCATAGGTATGTAACAGCGTGGTATAACCTGAAGAATACCGTGGTGATTCCTGTCCGCCACGCATTCCATCGCGAATACCTTCATAGAAATAGTCCACATAAGGGATCAGTGGGTAATCCCCTTTTTTCATTTCGCTGTATAATCCGGGAAACAATGTCTGACGCAGAAACTGCCGCATGGCAGGCGGAAACTGGTCGGGTTGCGGCGGAATGAGAGTAATGGCATGTTGATGGTCGGAGCCGTTTGTGGTGTGCGTGTCGAGGAACAGGTCGGTGTTCCAGTGGTGGAATAGCTGTGTAAAACTCCGGGCATTTTCCGAATCGCATTTGGTGAAATCACGGTTCAGGTCGAGGTTACAGTAATTCCCACGGAAACCGGTTTCATAAGGGGTGGTCTGCCCCGATCGGTTATAGGCACTCCGGTTCAGTGCTCCTCCTATATTGTAACCCGGGATTATCACGATCACGGTATTATCGAGCTAATGTGCCATGCCGTCCTTATTGCGAAGGATATCGTCGGCAAACATCAGCGAAGCATCAATGCCTTCGGGTTCTCCGGGGTGTATGCTGTTGTTAATCAACAGGATGGTTTTTCCTTCGCAGCGTATCCTGATCGGATCAAATTTTTTGCTTTTGCTGATCACAAAGGTATGAAGTGGTTTTCCACAATCGGTAGGGCCGGCTTATATCAGCCTGGCCTGAGGATATACTTTGTTGAGTTGCCGGTACATTGCAATCACTTCGTCGTAGGTGGGCGAGTAGTTTTTGTTGTACCTGAGCGACAACAAAGCGGGCTTCTCTACCCGGGATATTGTTGTAATCCCAATCTCAAGGAGTAAACTGAGAAAAATGGGGGTTGTTTTCATGGTAATTCTATTATCTTCTTTCAAGATTAAGGTAAGTGTACGAGAATTGATTTTTTTCGTCAAAATGCTCTTGTCTTGCCAATTCATTCCATTCCGAGAAATCAATCTCGGGAAAGAAAGTATCGGCTTCGAAAAATTTGTTGACAACCGTAAGGTATAACTTTTTGGCAATGGGGTAGAACTGCCGGTAAACCATGCCGCCTCCAATTACAAATGCCTCATTCTCACCTTTCACCTTTTCAATGGCTTCGTTGAAAGAAAAAACCACTTCACATCCTGGAAAATGATCGTCGGGTTTGTTGGTAATTACAATGTGCCTGCGATTGGGCAGAGGCCATTGTGGCAGTGAGAGCAAGGTGTTTCGGCCCATAATCAGGCTATGCCCGGTGGTTATTTCCTTGAACCGCTTCAGGTCGTTGGGCAGGTGAAAAAGCAAATCGTTGTTTTTGCCGATGGCAAAGTTTTGCGCAATTGCAACGATGATGGAAATATTGGACATAATATTTAAATATAGAAGTTAAATTATGTTAATTTTCTTTGTAAATAGTCAAGGATAAGTGATTTCATCTGGGTAATAGCTACCTGGTTTAATTGAATTAATCTTTGGTTTTGTGTTAATCCTTGTTGAATCAGTTATGCATTAATGCTTTCCATGTTGCTAAGCACGACCAATTGTTCAAGGCTTGCATAATCGCTG
Organism: Bacteroidales bacterium; assembly: GCA_037447215.1. Classification (GTDB taxonomy): domain Bacteria; phylum Bacteroidota; class Bacteroidia; order Bacteroidales; family Prolixibacteraceae; genus UBA1413. The sequence continues at coordinate 8,271 of JBBIHB010000036.1, read as the reverse complement.
ATGTTGCCTTTAATATCGGGATTTATTTCCCTCCATTCTTTTACAGTTAATCCAAACAAAGCAACATTTATTAAATCAGCTTCATTAGCATATACAAAGTTAGCTTGCTGCCGTGTCACCTCTTTTGGAGTCAGGTTTTCTTTTATAGCATCAGTATGTATTCTGTAATTAATTTTCGAAATGGTTCTTTGCAGATTCCATTCCAATTGAAGACGGTTGTTTTCTTCCTTTTTTAATCGTTTAAATTCAGTAATCAGATATAATTTAAATTCTGATGATATCCAAGAAGCAAATTCAAATGCAATATCTGAATGTGCAGATGTTCCTCCATAACGTCCTGATTTAGCTATAATACCAATAGCATTGGTACTTTCAATCCACCTTTGGGGTGAAAGCACAAAATAGTTGCTGCCTGCTTCATGTCTAAACCTCTCGAATTCGAGAGGTTTAAAATCTGGATTGTTCAGTTTTTCCCAAAGACCGATAAACTCGATGGTACTTCGGTTTCTCATCCAGTTGTTGATTATGGAAAATGGTTCCTCTGCATTTCTGTATTTTGCAATATCAGTAAGAGAAATGTATTCTCCTGCTTGATCGTTTAGCATAAGAATTTCGTTGCCTTGTACTGTGATAATAGTAGATGCGTTTTTCATTCTTAGTCGGTATTTTCTTCCGATGATTACACCGCCACTTTGCCCGGAATATGGGGATGTGCCTGATAGTTGACCAATTCAAAATCCTCAAACCTGAAATCAAATATATTTTTCACTTCCGGATTGATTTTCATTTGTGGAAGTGGAAAAGGTTTTCGGGTAAGCTGCAGTTTCACCTGCTCAAGGTGGTTGGTATAAATGTGCACATCACCTCCGGTCCAAACAAAGTCGCCGGGCTGATAACCCGTAACCTGTGCCATCATCATGGTTAAAAGCGAGTAGGAAGCAATATTAAACGGAACACCCAGAAAAACATCGCAGCTGCGTTGGTACAACAGGCATGAAAGTTTGCCGTTGGCTACATAGAACTGAAACAGAATATGGCAGGGCGGAAGGTGCATCTGGTCGAGCTGCCCAACGTTCCAGGCACTGACAATATGTCGCCGTGAATCGGGATTGGATTTGAGGTTTACCACCACCTTACCGATCTGGTCGATGTGGGTTCCATCAGGAGCTGGCCAGCTCCGCCATTGATAACCATAAATAGGGCCGAGTTCGCCATCTTCACCTGCCCATTCGTTCCATATCCTTACTCCGTTCTCCTGCAAGTATTTCACATTTGTGGAACCTTGTAAAAACCATAGTAATTCATGGATAATGGACTTCAGGTGCAGTTTTTTGGTGGTGAGTACCGGAAACCCATCAGCCAGGTTAAACCGCATCTGGTAACCGAATATGCTTATTGCACCAGTGCCGGTGCGGTCTTTCTTCTCCACGCCGTCCTTCAAAACTGTCTCAAGTAAATCTAAATATTGTTTCATCTTTTAATTGTGATCCTGTTATCCATGAGCGAATTTCAGAAATGTGTAAATATTAATTCTTATGACTCAGCCTTTGCCTTCGCCTCTGCCTTATAAGATATAAATAACTGCCAACTGATTGCTGCTGCTGCCACCTCATTTAATATCTTCAGGCTTAAGCCATATGTCGAGCCACTCCTTAAACACCCGTTGCCATAAAATTCCGTTCTGAGCGCTGGTAACCCAGTGGTTTTCTTCGGGAAAGTAAAGAAATTGGGCCGGAATGCCTTGTAATATAGCTGAATTAAACGCTGCCATGCCTTGAGTATATGGAATCCTGAAATCTTTTTCGCCGTGTATGATAAGGATGGGGGTATCCCAGTTCTGTAAAAAATTATGGGGCGAAAATGAGTATGAACGCTGTGCCACCATATTCGATTTATCCCAAAAAGGACCGCCATAGTCCCAGTTTACAAAGAACATCTCTTCGGTGGTGGCATACATCTGCTCGAAATTGAATATTCCGCAGTGCGAAATAAATGCTTTGAACCGTCCGTTGTGGTTGCCTGCCAGGTAATTAACCACAAAACCGCCATAGCTAGCACCTACTGCCCCCAATCGGGTTTCATCAACAAAAGGCTCATTGGCCATCGCATCAATGGCGCTAAGCTGGTCTTTAATATTCTGTCCGCCGTAATCGGTACTGATCTGTTCGAGCCATTCCATACCAAAGCCAGGTAAACCACGCCGGTTTGGTGCAACAATTATATATCCATTAGCTGCCATCATTTGAAAATTCCATCTGTACGACCAATATTGACTTATGGTGCCTTGAGGCCCTCCCTGGCAATAAAGAATTGCAGGATATTTTTTATCAGGGTCAAAATGGGGAGGATAGATGATCCATGTAAGCATATCTTTATTGTCTGTGGTTTTTATCCAACGCTTCTCCACTTTACCCATAGTCAACTGGTCGAGGATACCTTTGTTTATTGTTGTCAGGGGTTGGTCCAAACCACTGTGAATGTCAACCAGATAAAGTTCAGCAGGTTTCGACATGCTGGTTTTAGTGGCCACAATCCGGTCACCCGAAAGGGCAATCGAAGAATAATTATGCACGCCTTCTGTCAAACGCCTGATCATTCCATCTTCGAGGTCGAGCCGGAATATCTCATCAGTCGCCTGAATGTTACTTATAGAATAGATCGATCTTCCATCGGCACTCCATGTTAGATGTTCTGAATTCTGATCGAAATTAACGGAGTAATCCATAGTTTCTCCGGTTTCCATATTTCCTACAAACAAACGGATTTTATCCGCTTCATAACCATCGCGTTCCATGCTTTCCCAAGCCAGATATTTACCATCGGGTGAGAAAACCGGATTTTTATCGTAGCCCATCATACCGTCTGTAAAATTGATGGTTTTCCCTGTTTCAACATGGTAAATATAAATGTCTGAATTGGTCGAAATTGCATAATCTTTTCCAACCAGTTTTTTGCAGGAATAGGCAAGTGTTTTTCCATCGGGGCTCCAGGCAATTTCTTCAATTCCGCCAAAAGGTTTCATGGGCGAATCAAACCGTTCACCTTCCATAATGTCTTTGCCAACTGTAACCTTTCCATTTTGGTAATCGGCAATGAAAATATGGTTATAGGTGTAATCGTGCCAACTGTCCCAGTGCCTGTACATCAGGTCGTTTTCGAGCCGGGCATTGGCTTTGGGCAGATCGGGAAACAGGTCGTTCACTGTTTTATCAAGTTTAACACTTTGAATATAAAATACTTTCGAAATGTCGGGGCTGTATTGGAATCCTGTAATGCCACCTTCGATGTTGCTGATTTGTTGCCTGCCGCTGCCATCGGGGTTCATTTCCCAAATCTGGACCGAACCTGTGGCTGAAGAGAGAAATCCTATCTTTTTCCCATCAGGCCGCCATTGGATATTGAACTCCCGTTCAGGGGTATCGGTCAGCTTCTTCACTGCTTTATCATCCAGATGGGTAAGATATATATCGCGGTACGATTTATTTTCTTCGATGTTGAAGTAGGTTATGGTGTAAGCCACCTGTTTCCCGTCAGGCGAAACTGTGGGTTCACCTAAACGGCCAAATGACCAGAGTACTTCGGGTGTCATAATGTCTGAAACGAGGACTGGTGTTTCGGGTGTGAAATTTTTTGTCCCGGGTTCAGGTTTTTTTGTTGTGCAGGAGATTGCCAGGGCAAACAATGCAATAATCAATAGTTTTCTCATATTTCCATCAATTTATTTGAATTCGGAGGGAAATAAATCCCTTTAAAACAACGGTGCAAAATAACGAGAAATATTTTCTGCGGCAAATTGATATAACAAAAAGGCCACCGGTAAAAACCGGCGGCCTGGTGCGGAATAAATAAATGGAAGATCAGTGATCCAGGTATATAAATTATTGCTGATTATTGTATTTATAGGTTCCTTCAAAAGTTTTTTCAACTCCATCGTAATTGGTTGATCTCACTATAAACCTTACCGAATCGAGTCCTGCAATTTGTATGGCCGACATATCGAAAGTAACATAAGCATTGAACGGAAAGTCTTCCCGGTCACCGTTTTTGTTGTGACGCAGTTCAAGTTCAACAGGTTGATCGTTGGCAGTGAGTTCTCCCGGTTGCTTCACCAGGTTGATAAAATGGGTGGCATAATTACCAAAGTAGCGCAGTTCAAAATTCAGTAACTGATTTTTACTGACCCATGCATCCCTGATTATTATGGGGTCGTTCCCGATACTGTCTTCTATTGCCGGGGTGATATCAATTATCCCCTTTTTCAGGATTTTACGGACTGAATTTACCTTGACGTAATACTCTTTTTCGACATCGGTAACTTTTTTATCACTGAGGATGGTAAAGTTTACCAGCACCCGCCCTTTGTCTTCGTACCAACTTCCATGAATATGTCCTGCAACAGGGAAAAGTACACTTCCATTGTCCATAATAATCCTAAAATTATCGGGGCCTGCCTTGTCAACAATTCCAAATCCAACCCAATATTTCCCCAATGAATAGGAATCATCATCTTTCTGACATGATGACATAAAAATCGCCAGAATGGCGAAAATCAAAATTATTCTTGTTTTCATAGCTATTAAAAAATTTCAGACTTATAATTGAGATGTTGAAAGGGTTTCACGGGTTGCGTAATTTTTTGTTTTTTCTGAAAAATTATCCTGAAAAAAATGAACACGGCATAAAAACACAAATGGCACAAAAATTGATATCTAAATATATATATATTTGCATACGTTTGTTATTATGAAAGAAATTCATTCTAATATCGAATTGAAAGAGCTGATTCAAACCCGGGAAACCGTTTGGTTGTTATTATTCAAAAGTGGTTTGGAACATAGTGAATGTGCGCGAAAAGGATATGCCGAAGCAGTTAGCAAAACCGTAAGTCAGGATTTTTTTATATCCGATGTGGCCAGTGTGCGTGATATTCACCCGGAATATGGGATTCAGACTGTACCTTCGTTACTTGAATTCCGATTTGGAAAACTTGTAAATGTTTTTAAGGTTGCCATCAACCTTCGCAATTCAGATCAATTTTTGAAAATGCTATATTTGTAGCGAAGAGTTCTGAAGAGAATAAAAGATTGCCTTCAGTTGTAGTTTACACAACGCCAACCTGTTCGTGGTGCACAACTTTGAAACGCCATCTCGATAATTTCAATGTGAAGTACCGTGAAATTGATGTATCAAAAGACCAGAAAGCTGCAGAAGCGATGGTTCGAAAAAGTGGGCAGCAAGGTGTACCACAAACCGAAATAAACGATCATATAGTGGTTGGTTTTGACAGGGATAGGATTAATAAATTGTTGGAGATTAAATAAATACCTTATAAAAATGAAAAGATCATTAACATTGTCCGGATTGGCCATATTCCTGCTTGCAGCTTGCGGCAACAGCCAGGCCAACAGCTATAAAGAGAAGAAAGAAGGAAGTACACCCACTGAATTGGTTTCGGTTAACGACCAGGTGGCTTTGGTTACACCGGCCCAGTCAGGAGGCACCAAAATGCTTGTCAAATCAGAATTTCTGAAAACTGTGTGGAATTATGAAACTTCACCCCAGGTGTGGAAATTTCTTGGTGACAAACCGGCATTAATTGATTTTTATGCTGATTGGTGCGGACCTTGCAAAATGATAGCTCCAATTATGGAAGAATTGAATTCTGAATTCATTGATAAAATCAATGTTTACAAAATTGACACTGACAAAGAACAAGAGCTTGCTAGGATTTTTGGTATATCAAGCATCCCTTCAGTTCTTTTCTGCCCAGTTGATGGGAAGCCACAAATGGCAATAGGTGCTATGTCTAAACAGGGGTATATCGAAGCTATCGAAAAAGTTTTCAGCATAAAGCAAAACTGAAAACCCCGATGGGATAGCAAATAATTGAGTTTCTGCTGTGATTGTTTAGCATTAAAACATTTAATCAAGAAAATTTTACTTCTTGAATAATCTAATCGTAATGCGTCAAAAAATACAATACCTTAATATTTTACCGTTTTGCTAGTAATTTGAACTAACATAACGGTAAAATATTTTTTGTTT
>JBBIHB010000036.1:0-2216 GCA_037447215.1 Bacteroidales bacterium | reverse complement strand
ATCGAGCATATGGTAATTATAGATAATCCCGACGACCAAAGGCTTTCTCATTATAAAAATTTGAGAAGCACTCCTGATTCCCATATCACAGATAAAGTATTTATAGTTGAAGGAAAATTAAATGTATTAAAATTATTGAATAGCGAGTTAGAGGCATTATCCTTGTTAATAACTGAGCAATTTTATATTGCAAATTACAAGCTAATCAAATCAAAAAATCTAACTGAAACTCAAATATATATCGCTGAAAAAAATATAACAACTAACATCATCGGTTTTAAACATCATACAGGCATAATGGCTATTGCCAAACAACCCGAAGAAACCGAAATTGACAATATGGGTAATTATATAATCGCTTTTAATAGAATAAATAATTCGGAAAATACTGGTTCAATCATTAGAAATGCTGTAGCATTTGGAATAGATACTTTAATTTTTGACAAATTTAGCAGTCACCCTTTTCTTAGAAGAAGCGTAAGAGTCTCAATGGGGGCAATTTTTAAGTTGAAATATAAGTCAATTGAAAATTTTACAGAATCAATCCCACAATTCAAAAATTTGAATTACTCCATAATAAGTATTGAACTCAACGAGCAATCAATTCCAATTGACGAGTACAAACCACCATCAAAAGCAATTATCTTTTTCGGCAATGAAGGAAAAGGCATTGATGATAAAATACTAAACTTAAGTGATGTAATTCTGTCAATACCAATAATTAATAACGACTCTCTAAATGTAGCTTCTGCATCTGCTATCGCCCTACATCAATTGTCAAAAAAAGGCTGTCTTTTTGAGACAGCCCCTTGATAAATTAATTCACAAAATTATCAATTCTTTATAATCTGGCGGGTAATCTCTTGATTATCAATAATAAATCTCAAAATATACACACCACCTGGCAATCCGCTCAAATATATTCGATCGTCATAATCTGAAACTTTTCTAGCATCGAATGACAACAGGCGTTTCCCTGACAAGTCTGTCAACATAATTGATATATTGACTTTCTTTCCAAAGGAACCTCTTATATTAAGTACATCGGTCGTCGGGTTAGGATATACTTCGATATTGTACCGTTCTTCTGATTTAGTAGTAATTTCTAAATCTTCTACACTTTCTTTGGCTCTTCTTGTTGTGAAATTAAAGGTGGCAGACCAATTGCTTTGCTGATTTCGAGCAACAACCCTCACCCTCCAAAAATATGTTGTACCATAATTTAATAAATTAGAGGGTACACTATATGAATTAGAATAAATATTTTGAGATATAAGCGTATTCTCGAAATAACTTGAGGTACTTAGCTCTAAAATATAGTGCGAGGCATCGCTAACTGAACTCCATTCTAAAGTCGGTGTTAATGACTGCCCCGTTTCCCTATTTCTTGGGGAAGTTAGTGTAGTAGTAGGCACTGGTTTTGTTCTAAATGTCCAACCAGAAGACCAATTAGTGAGTTGATTATTATTGAAGATAGCATAAACTCTCCAACTATAATATGAAGAATACAGGAATAAATCGTTTGGAACTGTAAACTGAGATTGAGATATATTTGAATCATCGTAGAAAATGTCTGTAAATGAGTTATTTCTACTAATCTGTAACCTATAAGATACAGCCCCTGAAACATCAGTCCAATCAAGAGTTGGATTGATTTCTTCAAATGTGGACCAATGGCTTGGTGATAACAAAGTTGGACCGCTTGCCAATGCAAGAGTTTTGAATGACCTCATAGTCCAGTTACTTGTCTGATTTCCAATCTTACACTTTACACGCCAATAATAAGTAGTTTGGGGGTTCAATCTGTCGTTTGGTACATTGTATGATGTGGTATTTATATTTGCTACCGAAATGATTAGGCTAGAAAATGGCGAACTTGAAGAAACTTGTACCTCATAACTACTAGCATTATTAACTTGATTCCAAGATAATGTTGGAGTAAGTGATGTTCCTGTTGAACCATCAGCAGGTGCAAGAAGTGTCGGACCAGATATGTTTTCAGTAACAAATGCCCACCTTGATGACCAATTGCTTGTTTCATTTCCTCTAATTGCATTAACACGCCAGTAGTATGTAGTCAATGTATTCAACGTCCCTAATGGAATTGAATATTCTGATGAACTCAAATTATTCAAATTAATTATCATATTCCTGAAATTATTATCAGTAGCTACTTGTAATGTATAACTATTAGCCCCAGCAACATCTGTCCAATC
>JBBIHB010000035.1:26881-34116 GCA_037447215.1 Bacteroidales bacterium | reverse complement strand
GTATATTATAAAATGAATAAATTAAATTTTCCGGTTTACCGGACAACAATGATTTGGATTAAATAAATAGTCCGTACTTGCCTGTGCCATCATATCAGCTGCTGCTCCTGCACCTGCCTTTAATAACCAAGGAATAATCGGAAGTCTACCATCAGGGTCAACCAACATTACAGGATTATTTGCACAATACGCATACGGTGATATGCTCGGCATCTTATGTGCTAATGGGTCAACAGAATGAAACCTCCCCAACTGCGGGTCATAGAACCTTGCCCCGTAATCGTACCGATACAAATTAAAATCGTCCTGGATTTCTTTGCCATTGTAGAGGTATTTGTTGGTGCCGGTGCCTGCGCTAAACTGGCTTATCTCTAACCCAAAAGGATAATACCCTTTTTGCTGGATAACTTCGGCCAGGTTGTTGGCGCCTTTTCGGATTACCACGCGGACATTGCCTAAATGATCCGTCAAGTTATATTCAAAATCCCATGTACTGCCGGTTTTAACCGCCCTGCCATAAGGCGTTACCAAATATTTTAAAGAACGTACCCCGCTTGCAGTCTCATAAATGAACGGCCCGCAGTAATCAACCTTTGTGAGCGTTCCGCTGTTTTCGACCCGCTTGCGGAGCTTTGCGCCATCAAAATTATAATAATAGTTGATACGGCGGTTCAGTCCGTTCCAGTTTATTTCATAAGGAAGGTTCAGAAGGTTAAAGCCTATACCCAATTGTTTGTGCGGTTCGGTAATTACATTTCCATTATAATCGTAGGTTAATGGGTACGAAGTATTCACACCTGGGTAGTCGATAATAATCGGACGGTCACCGGCAACATCGCGCAGGCCGGTTACCCTGTTGCCCTGGTAGGTATATATAATCCGGTCAGACAATGTCCCACTGTGGTACCGGTCCAGTTGTGTTATGTTCCCATTGTTATCGTAGGTAACCGATTCGTTATACCCACTGGTATTCCATGTCGGCCGAAAGTCGGCAAGGGTCATCTTGTTGTTGTTGTCGTAAGAGTAAACATACCTTGCTTGTACAAGGTTTGGGGTACTCCATGTAAAACTGGCAATATTGCCGTTATATTTAGGGATAGCGGGGCTGCTTACAGTGTTGTATTCCAATTTCATGGCAAACTTATCGTTTTCGGTAAGCGAAGCCGGATCGTTCATTTGCAGTAGCCAGCCCATGATGTTATAGGTATAATCATTTTTTTGCAGGAAAGCCCCGTTAGTTCCTTCGGAATGGAGGTACTGGACACGTTTGGCGCCGGTTTCGTCGTAACTGTAACCGGCCATCAATAACTGGCTGCCACCGTTTATCCTGTAATTAACTTTCACAAGTCTTCCCCGGTGGTCCAATTTATTCGACATATCGGTATAGGTAGTTGTGCCGTCGGCCACGTGCCGGTGCCTGATTAGGGTGTCCTGCCCTGTAAAATTATATTTTTTGGTGATATAGTCTTTGCCTCCTAAATGGTTGTCGGAAACGATTTGAATTACCCGGCCATATTTGTCGTAATAGTACGCTGTAACCTGCCACTCAGTTATTCCGGTTTCCATATTCAGCATACGTGTTTTTTTCCAGGTTAACCTGCCTGTGTTATTGTTGTAATTCGATACACCCAATGCAGTGGTATCCGGTGCATATAAGCTATTTGGGCACCCACTGTAATTGTCGTAATACAAATTTTTCATCAGAACTTTATTGGGGGCACTAACCATATAATTTAGGTTATTGTTGATTAAGGTGTCGAGCTGATTCCGTGTAGATGATGTTGCCCAGGTTCCCTGTTCTATCGGACGGTTCAGGTTATCGTATAGGGTATAGCTCCATTCTTTCGGAGATTTGGCCCATTGGTTACCATCCTGCGAAAGTACCAGCCTGTCGCGCGAATCGTAAATATAAACAGACCAATCGCCAAGAGGAAGCTTTTTATCGGTTAATAATCCTTTTTTATTGTGTTTGTACAGAAAAGTATTATCTGTCGATGCCGGAGATGTTGCCGTTGGCTGCACCACGCAGCGCAGGCGTCCAAATTCATCGTAGCAGTACCGGGTGCGGGAGCTGCCCATAACCTGCATTACCAGGCGCCCCTGCTTGTCCTTAAACTCACTGACGGTTTTCCCGTCTTCGTCTATGGTTTCGGTGACAAACAGTGAACCGGCAGGATAGGTATAGGATGAATAATTATCGCCGGTATATTTCCAGGTTTGAACGTTATCTGACGAAGTGCTGGCCCTGTAGGCATATTTTACCGGCTTGTCGCTTGTTCCGGTCTGCCATGCAGCTCCGGGAGCCCCCTGCTTTTCTACCCTGTTCAGGGGCGATTTTTCATAAACGGTAACAGCGTAACCTTTGCTGCCATCGGTTGATCCATATATACCCGACAAAAACGTATTTTGTCCGCTCTCGAAGGTTGTGGGCGCCACATAAGCCCCGTTATTGGAAGCCCTTGCATAAGGGAGCCACTGCTTTTCGGGGTTCCCGGCAAGGTCGTAGTCCTGCCGGTCAACCATATCGCTCCCTAACTGGCTGGATTTTACCGCAACCGTCTGGATTGGCCGCCCCAGGCCGTCGAAGTATTCTACAACGGGCGCAGAATCCCCGGTTTTTGTGCTTTGTACTGGAGATGTAAATGGTTTAAGGTAGGTATGCGTTACAATATAGTTCCGCGACGAAGGAAGTTGTAACGTTTGAATAGTATTTGAACTATCCTTAGGCAGGTCTGATGGGTTCCCCTGTCCCAATGCAACAGCCGTTGCCGTTAACAGGGTGATTATGGTAAGGTATATGGATTTCATGATTTTTCAGTGTTTTATGGTTGACTATTTATTAATGATCACTTTGGTAGTTTCCCTGAAACCCGGCCCGGAGATTTCGACCAGGTAGTTGCCTTCGGGCAGCCTGCCCAGGTCGAGAGGGTAGGCCTGCCGCTCCAACAATCCAGTTTCCGCTATAAGGTTGGTTTTACCGGTTGCGTCAATAACCCGGATGGTTGCATGTTTGTTTTCCCATTCCGTGGCCGGTTCCCAATACACCATTCCACGGGTTACCGATGGGTATAGCCTGAAAGCAATTACCGGTTCAATACCCGGTTCCATTTCAGCGCTTTTAGTGTCAACAAGGGTTATTTCGCCCTCCCTCTTACAGCCAGTTACTTCGGTAACCGTAACGCTGTAAGCGCCGGGCTGGTCAACCGTAAGGTAGCGCGACGACGAAAGGTTGTTGTTCCATGCATACGAAACAAACCCGGCGTCTGCATCCAGTTCCCATGTATTTTTGTTTTTACTCCCGGGTAGCAGTTTATGCCTGATGGCTACCTGTGGCCTGGTCCCGCAGTTTTCGATGCGGAGGATAAAGATATCGTCGTCGCCCACCGAAGTGATCTCCATATTACTGGCCTGTAACGTTCCCCTGAATTGCCCGGCAATGGAAAGTTCTTCGTGGTTGGCGGCAATGGCAGTTGGGAAAGCGCTGCCTGTAACCGGAATCGGAAAGAGGCCTGTTGGCTTACAATCCGCCCCGAAACCTGCAATATATATCCCCGTGCCAAAACCGGTGGTTTCAATTTCCCGGCCTGCAAGGCTTAGTTTGCCGGTATATTTACCGGTAATCACAATTTCGTTCCCCATTTTTACCAATCCGGCTGCCTCTTCGTGCCCATACCCTCCAAATTGGCAATAAATGAGATTTCCTCCGTTCAGGTCATACTTTAAAAGGAGTATGTCGCCCATTCCGTAGCTTACTATTTCAACCCCGTCAATAAACAACGAGTGCCTGAAATTCACCAGCACCCACAGCGACAACCTGTCTTGCAACATACTGACAGGTTCAAATTCATAGCCATAGAGGGGATAGGTAATATTTTCGGTTTTACCGTCGGTTGCGGGTGTCGAAATAAACATATATACCATACCTTCGGGAGGCTCCGCCGGCAGTTTTTTGCCTTCGAGATTGCCTGTAGTTGTAACCCCTGCCATAAAGCTACAGCCGGTTACCGATTTTGTTGTGGCAAATACCCGGCCAGTCCCATCGCCCGTGTATTGCTTAAACAGACCGGGCTTAGCCCCTGCGGCCATTGCACCCATGAAAATATTGCTGCCATCGCCGGCAATATAGGTTTTCCCGTCAACAAAAAGAGAGTCGGTAAACCAACCTGCAAATCCGGTTTCACCGTTTTTCCCCTGTTGAAGTCCCGCAATACCAAAGGGCGATGGGCTGCTGATCAGGTTTTGCGATTTCAGGTTCAGGCCATGGTCAAACAGCATGGCCAGGCTATTCTCATTTGCCAAACCCTTCACCCTATTTTTGCTTATACCGGTTTCGTGGTTGAAGCGGAGCGAGGCTATAATCCCATTTTCTGACGCACCTAAATTGGTAATATAATCGTAGCCTTTGCCCCCCATAGGAATGGCTTTGTCAAAAGTCCCATCGCTGTTGTAAATGGCAATAAAGGCATCGCGGCAACCTTCCGAAAACAGGGTATCTCCACCAAAGCCGATATAATCGTAGTAAGCCCCCGCTAAGGCTAACCTGCCATCGGGCAACAGGGCCATGCCGGTTGCTACATCCCATCCGGGGCCACCTGCCTGTGTGGCGTTGCTTATAATAAATCGCTGGCTGTAAACTGAATAAGTATTGACCAATATTATTAGGGTCAGGATTATATTTTTCATTGTTTTCATATTTTATGCATTAAAAAAGGTTTGCAAAAACAACCAATCTACTGGTTTGCGAACTTGTAATCAATTTTCTGCAATAATTCCCCATCATGGTTTTTAATCCATTACAACCTACCGAAATTATCATATTCGTATAATGTATTTACCCCCGCAGGGTTTGTTTGTTTGGTAATCCCGGTATGTTGTCTGTACGTATAGGTATTTATCAGGCTGGTAGCGGGGGCAAGTGACTTCAAGGAATTATATAGGGTTCCGCTGTCATATGTTAGGAGTTTGCCGTTTTGCGATGAAATTTGGGCAGATTCTGCACCTTCAACTATTGCCATAACATAAGCGCCCGAATTATCCCAAAGGTAGGCTATGGGATAATTATTGGTACGGGTTATCTGGCTGAGTGTCCTGGCAGAATAATACGAATAAGATTCCTTAAGGGTAAATGTATATGGGTTTGATGCAGAAAATGCAAAATCGGTCACTGAATATGAGGGTTCGGCAATATAAAGGTTGGTGAGTTGGCCGAAATCGTTGTATTTAAACTGTTTGCCTGCAATAATTTTCCCATCCGTGTAGGTACGCGTATCAATTAATTTCCCGATCATGTATTTGTTTTTTAAGGTAAGAAAGTTCTGTACATTTCCATAATCGTGCGGGTAGTAATACCGGGTAAGGCTGGTCCTGCCATCGCTGTTAACGGTTTGTTCATTGCTCAACATGCTGTGGTTTGCATTGTTGTAGCCGTAAGTTGTCGTGGTTGTTATATTCCCGTTGGTTTCGTGCCTGATCACCTCCCTCGACTGTGTATATGCCCAAACTGATTTTATTTCATAAGGGACAACGTCCCAGTAGTTCATTATCAGCAGAATAAGTTCCCATGGACCTGTGTACCTGTAATTAATATCCATGCATTGCACTGTTTTTAATTTTCTGGTTTCATTATATTTTGGGCTTATGTTCTCAGTTTGAAGAAGGCTATTCCCTGCTTTCCTTATTTCAGTTTTAGTATGGGTACCGTTCATCCATCCTGTATTTGAATAGACCAAAGGTACAATTTGCAGCCCATTTATAGGGGTTCCGGGTGCATCCATCTGGGTGTCAAAGAAGTGGACTTCTTTCCCAAATTCGGCATTTTCCCCAGATATAACTTCAACCTTCCCATAACATATATTTGAGTTGCCGGCATAAATAGTATTATAAACGGTATTGGAACTTAACACACCATAGTAACAAAACTTTCTCACCGAACCATTTATTCCACATCCAATCATATTTAAATGCTCCCGGTAATATGTTGAGTCGGATACGCTGTTTGCATTGGAATAAATATATTTTTTTATTTCCGGGGATGGGTTATCGATTGAGTAACTATTCGTACGAAGTACCCTGCAACCTCCGTTTTTAATGCCATAGGAATTAGTATGGCCTTCATAATCAATAGTTGTATATCCGCGTGTTGGGTAGGTTACCTTTTTTAGCATTCCGACCCTAGCATATTGCGGGTCTGCTGTCCGGTTGCAAAAACTGCCAACAAAATTTGTAAATGATCCTGCATACTGGGATGGTACTTTATTTAACTGAAGTAGATCTGTGTTGTATTTACCATTAAAGTAGTTCCAATGGTCCTGGGCATACGAAAACCTCGAAGGTAACAGGTTAAGGTCATAATATTCAAGAAGGTAGGAACTTACCCGTTGATTATTGTTGTCAATAAGTTGCAGCGAATCAAGAAACATCCTGTACCTGTAAGTATTAAAAGGGCCATTTCCAATTGCTGCCGGGCTCTGCCAGTTTACATTGTTTATCGGAAACTTGTAAAAGAAAGAAAATGCCTTAACCAGTGAGCCATCTGGATTAACAACCCTTATTTTGTCAAGTTTGAAGTCCTCATAACTATCCAGCCTGTTCTGCGATTTATCAAAGAATATCTTGCCATAGCCATGAAATTCGATATTATTCAAATACTTAACCTGGCCGTAAACATATGGTGCATCAATTTCCGAAATGGTATTTTGCGAACAAGGTGGACAATCAGAAACACTATAATCGCCATATAGGTAGGCAGTAACACTTCTTTTCAATCCCACATATTGCGTTAACAATACAGTTTGATAATTGAAAGTAATCGAATCACCTTCAGGATGGATAACCTTTGATAAGTACCACGAATTTGGCCGGGAGAGTTCAGATGCATAGGATGTTATCGCGTAATCATGGAACTTATAAATTATACCCTCAGGGGTAGTGATATTGAAATAACTAAATACCCCCCCCCTGTTGTATTGGTTTCTATTTTAAGATTTGTATAGGGAATGGGAAGAGGAACCCCGTAACCATCCATTATAAATTTACCTGAATAACCCGGAAAATTATAGGTAAATATATCCGGTTCAAGGTCGGTAGGTGAAATTCTTATGGTTTCCAGGTAATCTACTCGTTGAGCATCATTCATGTTGTTCCAGTCTTGATAAACAGGTCTATGGCCGGGTTTATGGGAAAATTTGAGCAAACGGGCTAATTTATATTTAGTCTTAATAAATTGGGGGGGGGGG
>JBBIHB010000035.1:15515-26871 GCA_037447215.1 Bacteroidales bacterium | reverse complement strand
ATCAATTATATATAGTGTTGGACAATGTTGTAGTTGATTGGATAATTTGTGTAGAACCATTATTCTTTTATCCCATAAATGTTTTAAAACCTGAAACCCTGACTTTGTCCCAACAACACAAATTGTCTGCCTATTGCCGCTACCTTCCTGTAATTTATCAAGCTTCCGCATTGAATGCATCCTCAAAATGCTCCAGTTCATAATTTTCGGGTCCGGTAAACACAATGGTTATCAGATCGAAACGGGTTTCTCTGTTCCAGCCGGTTTCCTGGATATAGCCTTCTGCCGCTACAATTAACTGTCTCATTTTTTTTGTGCTGATGGCATCTGTGGGATGATCGAAACCCTCGCCATACCGCGATTTTACCTCTACAATTACCAGTTCGTCGCCATCGCGGGCAATAATATCCAATTCAAGATGGCCATAATACCAATTGGTGACAACAATGCGGTAACCTTTTTTCTCCAGATATGCCACGGCAATCTGTTCGGCTATAGCTCCGGTCTCCCGGGTGTTATTATCCTGGTTGGCTTTCATTCTCTCTAATATCCGTATTTGCCGGTTTCAAAACGGTTCCGGTATTTTGTACCTCAAGGCACCATTCCTGTCCGAATATCAGTGGCAGATTAGGTTCACCATGTCCGGCCTGTATTCCATAACAAACCGGAAAATCATATCTGGCCACTGCTTCGGCAATAATCTCTTCTACACTTTTTCCGAATGGTTCGGCATTGTCTTTCACATCAGTAAACTGCCCGACTACTAAACCCTTCAACCCTTCAAGCTTCCCCGCCAGACGGAGGCTGGTCATCATGCGGTCAGTATGGTAAAGATACTCTCCAATCTCCTCAATAAAAAGAATTTTATCGTTTGTATCCAGATCGAAAGGTGTCCCCAACAGGCTATAAAGTAACGATAAATTTCCACCAACCAATTGGGAGGTCACCTTTCCCAATCTGTTTAGCGGAAAAGCTATTGATGTATGATGGGCAGGATACCCTTCGAGTGTTTCAACCATCGCAAGGAATCCTTTGGTGGGAGCTCCGTCTGAATTTACCCCGTCACGCACCATTGCCCCGTGTACCGATGGGAATTGCAAACGGTTAATGATATTGTGGAGTATGGTTATGTCGCTGAAACCTGCCAACCATTTTGGATTCTGTGAGAAAGCGCCGAAGTTCAGTTTTTCAATCAACCTCACTGTACCATATCCGCCACGTGCAAAAATAATGGCTTTCACTTGATGGTTGTCGAGGGCAGTTTGCAGGTCGTGGGTACGTTCTTCTTCGGTACCCGAATACTGAAAATTGCTGCCATACAAATTATCGCCCTGCCAGATGCGATATCCGCGATTTTCGAGCCAATGTATGGCCGGCATGATCCTTTCGGGTTGTACCTTTCCGGCCGGGGCTACCACCGCAATCAGGTCGCCGGGTGCGGTATATCTGATTTTCTGCATCTGTTTTTTGTGGTGAAAATATATAATATCAACGAAAATCTGAACCGGTTGCCGTAATATTCAGGGAAAATATACAATAAATCATCCATAAAAACTGTCGAAGCCTTATCTTTGCGGCTCTGAAATAAAAAATGAACATCTGATATTCAAAACATTTGACAATATGAGCAAATTCAAGCGGACTTTAATCACTTCGGCGCTGCCTTATGCCAACGGGCCGGTACATATCGGTCACCTGGCCGGAGTGTATGTTCCTGCCGATATTTATGCCCGATACCTCAGACTGAAAGGTGAGGAAGTGGTTTTCGTGGGAGGTTCCGACGAACATGGTGTGCCCATCACCCTTAAAGCAAAGAATGAAGGGATTACTCCTCAGGATGTGGTGGATAAGTACCACGCCATGATCAAAGATTCGTTCCTGCGTTTCGGCATTTCCTTCGATGTTTATTCGCGTACCAGTGCTCCCGTGCATTACGAAACCGCATCCGATTTTTTCAGGAAACTATACGAAACAGGAAAGTTTGCCGAAAAAACCACCGAACAATATTTCGATGAAGAGAGCCAGCAATTCCTTGCCGACCGGTATATTGTAGGAACCTGCCCAAAATGCGGATTTGAGAAAGCTTATGGCGACCAGTGCGAAAGTTGTGGAACGTCGTTAAGCCCTACGGAATTGATTAACCCACGTTCAATGTTGAGCGGAAACACTCCCGTACTGAAGGAAACCACACATTGGTACCTGCCACTCGATCAATATGAACCTTGGCTCCGTGAATGGATTCTTGAAGGGCATACCGAATGGAAGCCAAACGTTTACGGCCAATGTAAATCGTGGATTGACAGTGGCTTGCTGCCCCGTGCGGTTACCCGCGACCTTGAGTGGGGTGTTCCTGTTCCGGTCGAAAATGCCGAAGGAAAGGTGCTGTATGTTTGGTTCGATGCGCCTATCGGATATATTTCGGCAACACGCGAACTCACCCCTGATTGGGAAAAATACTGGAAAGACGCTGAAACCCGTATGATCCATTTCATCGGGAAAGACAATATCGTGTTTCATTGCATTATTTTTCCGGTAATGCTCAAAGCCGAAGGGAGTTTCATCCTCCCCGACAATGTGCCGGCCAATGAATTTCTCAACCTTGAAGGGGATAAAATATCCACCTCGCGGAACTGGGCAGTTTGGTTGCATGAATATCTTGATGAATTTCCGGGGAAAGAAGATGTGCTAAAATATGCCCTGACGGCCAATGCCCCCGAAACCAAGGACAACGATTTTACATGGAAAGATTTTCAGGCCCGCAACAATAACGAATTGGTGGCCATTTTGGGAAATTTTGTGAACCGGGCCATGGTACTTACCGAAAAATATTTAAACGGTATAGTGCCTGATAGGGGGCAAACTTCTCAATATGATGAAGATACCCTTAGCGCAATTGAACAGATCAAAGGCGAGATTGAAAAAAGCCTCGATAATTTTCGCTTCCGTGAAGCACTGAAGAACGCCATGGACCTGGCCCGGTTAGGCAACAAATATCTGGCCGACGAAGAGCCGTGGAAAGTTGTTAAAACTGATCCCGAACGGGTGAAGACGATACTGAATGTCTGCCTTCAGGTAGCGGCCAATCTTACCATTGCCCTTGAGCCTTTCCTTCCCATCAGTATGGATAAACTCCGCCATTTTCTGAACCTGGAAAAGTTACCCTGGCAGATATTGGGCGATAAAAACCTTGTAAAACCTGGGCATAAACTTAACCCGTCGCACTTGCTTTTCGAAAAAATTGATGATACAGTGATCGAAAAACAGGTTCAGAAGCTGCTCCACACCCGCAAAGCCAACGAAATGGCAGCAGCAACGGCATCCCCTGCAAAGGAGAACATCACCTTCGAACAGTTTGGAGCCATGGACCTACGTACCGGAACGGTTATGGAAGCTGAAAGGGTGGCCAAAACCAAAAAACTGCTCAAACTTAAAATCGATACGGGAATTGATCAGCGAACTGTCGTTTCGGGGATTGCCGAATATTACACACCGGAAGAGATGATCGGGAAACAGGTTTGTATCCTGGTCAACCTTGAACCCAAACCATTGAAAGGTATCGAATCGCAGGGTATGATCCTTTGTGCATCGGATGCGGGTGGAAAACTGGTACTGGTTTCACCGGTCGATAAGGTTAAAAATGGTTCGGAAGTAAAATAGCCAATATGATATTTGTAACAGGTGGAACCGGACTTGTTGGAAGTCATTTGCTGCTTGCACTTCTTGAGAAGGGAGAAAAGGTTAGAGCCCTGAAAAGGCCGAAAAGCAACATCGGTCAGGTACACAAGACGTTTGGCTGGTACACCAGCGAGGCCGAAAAACTTAACAGCCGGATTGAATGGGTTGACGGTGACATCCTCGATATCTATTCACTGGAGCCGGTTCTCGAAGGGGTTAACACTATTTATCACTGTGCTGCCATTGTATCGTTTGATCCGCGCGAACGAAAGAATATGATTGCCAACAATGTGGAAGGTACTGCAAACCTGATTAATGCGGCCATTCTGAAAGGTATAAAACATTTTTGCCACGTAAGTTCGGTTTCGGCACTTGGAAAAACCAGTAATGGAGAAGCAATAACCGAAGAAACCAACTGGATACCTTCCCGAAAAAATACCGGCTATTCTCAAAGTAAGTTTTTCTCTGAGGCTGAAGTCTGGCGGGGAATCGAGGAGGGACTCAATGCGGTCATTGTAAACCCGTCGGTCATTATTGGTCCCGGCAACTGGGGTTCAGGAAGCCCAGCTATTTTCAGGGTGGTTGCCAGAGGGCTTAAATTTTATACCACTGGAATTACTGGCTACATTGGCGTTCAGGATGTAGTTTCGGCCATATTGTTGCTCATGGATGAAAAGAATTTTGAAAAAACCCACAACCAGAGGTATTTGCTCAGTGCAGAAAATTTAAGTTTCAAAGATTTCTTTACGCAGGTGGCAAGTGCTTTAAATGTGCCTCCGCCTTCAATAAAAGCAGGAAAATTATTGCTTGCTATTGCCTGGCGTTTAATTGCCCTGGTTTCGTTCTTCACAGGCAAACAGGTACAAATTTCGCGCGAAACAACCGCAAGTGCTACAAATGTTACCCTTTTCGACGGATCAAAAATTACCCGGCAATTGGGGTTTATTTACAAACCATTATCCACTGCCATTCAACAAACCGCTAAAATTTATCGGTCATCGCACCTTTAGTTTTCCTATTTTTAAGTCGAAAATATTTGAATAATGAAGGAAAAATTATTTTTCATAATCCTGACAGTAATTTTTGTTGCAATAATTGTTGCAGTCCCAAAGCTGATGCCAGAAACCTGGACGATAAAAAGTGAAAAAACCTTCGAAGTTCCATCAAAGGTGGTTTTTGTCCAATTGAACGATCTTCGTAACTGGGAACACTGGTCGCCATGGAACATGGATGACGATTCTGTCTTGCCATCATATCTGAACGGTGGTTTTGGACCTGGCGGCGCTATTGTTTGGTCATCGGGGACAGGTTATCTGCAAAGGTTTGTTATTACCCAATCTGAACCTCATCAGTCGATTGAGATCGCCATGGATTTCGGAAAAGACGGGCTTGGGATAAGCCGGATCGGCTTGATAGAAACAAATACCGGAAAAACCTTGGTAACCTGGAATTATGGAATGAAAACCGAAGGATGGAAATCGTTACCTGCTCGTCAGGCCATAAAAAAATCAATCAAAAAAGCTTTAAACAACCTTTCTTCATCAGCTGAATTCTGGAACCGGCAAAAATTCATTGTGGTGGAGCCAGGGGTGATCAGCGACTTCCCTTTTGTAAGCATACGCAGGCAAATCGAATGGGATGAACTGAGTGAAGAAATGGGCAAAATGTATGAATTGCTGGCCTCTGCGGCCAGTGAAGGTAATTACCGGATTATCGGGCATCCCTATGCAATTTACCATGCTATGGGCGAAGAAAGAGTGGATGTGGAATGCGGTTATCCGGTCGAAAGCCAGATTGCCAATATTGGGATCATTATGTCGGGGACATACAGTGAGGCTATTTGCGCGATGACTGAATATACCGGAAGCTTCGAAACCCTCGAAAAGGGACATGCGGCAGTCCAGCAGTGGATCGAAGAAAGGAATATTTCGTTAAATGGCCCACCCATGGAGATTTACATCAACAACAATTCTGCTGAATGGACAACAAAAATCTGTTATCCGATTGAAGTACAATACGTTTTGCAATGAATTAACAACTTCAGTCTTAAAAAACCCTAAATTTCCCGGAGTGTTTCAAATCTTTCTAATTTTGCGGTTTCCAATAATTATCAGATGATTGTAGGGAGAATCAGAAAAAAGATCATAGAAAAATTAAAGGACCGGTACAGGCTGATTATCTATAACGATACCACTTTTCAATCGGTATGGACAATGAAGCTTAACCGTATAAAGGTTTTTACCATTGTCAGCCTGGCATCGGCAGCTATTGTGGTGCTGGTAATTTTTCTGATTGCAGGCACCCAGTTGCGCGAATACATACCTGGCTATCCGAAAGAGGAATACCGCGAAATGCTCATCAGGAATGCCCTTCTGGTTGACTCGCTTGAGCATGAGATAGAAGTTCGTGACCGTTTTTTTCAAACCATGAATGCCATTATGCGGGGGGAAGAACCTCCCGATTTTTCAATGGCGGTTGAATCAGATCAAAGGCCTGAAATCAAAAACCTAACGCCTTTAAACCAGGATTCCATATTTCAGGATAAAATTCTTGAAGAGCGTTTGAGTTTATCGGCACAAACCACACGAGGCGCACAAGGAAGCCTGAGTAACCTCCATTTTTTTGTCCCGGTTAAAGGGCTTATAACCAATAAATTCAATGCCTCGAAAGGGCATTATGGAATTGACCTGGTCAGCCAGCCCAATAGCAGGATTTCGGCAGCCCTGAGTGGAACGGTTTTGTTTGCCGGATGGACACTCGATACCGGTTATGTTATTTATTTGCAGCACGAAAACAACCTGGTTTCGGCATATAAACATAACGCGGCACTTTTGAAAACAACCGGCGACCGCGTCAATGGTGGCGAAGCCATTGCCATTATTGGCAATACCGGACAGGTAACCACTGGCCCGCACCTCCATTTTGAACTTTGGCACGATGGCAAACCCATTGATCCTGAACAATATATTGTATTCTGAAACGTATGAAGAAAAACATTGCCATTCTTGGGTCCACTGGTTCAATCGGGCGGCAATCACTTGAAGTAATTGCCCGGAATCCCGAGCGCTTTGAGGTTGAAGTGCTGACGGCAAACAACAACACAGAACTTCTGATTGAACAGGCTATACAATTTCAGCCCAATGTGGTTGTCATCGGGAATGTGGATAAATTACAGGAGGTAAGAATTTCGCTTAAAGACTTTCCTGTCAAGGTATATGCCGGAAGTGAAGCTATCGAACAGGTAGTGCAGATGGAAAATATCGATTTGGTGCTGACGGCTATGGTGGGCTATTCGGGTGTTATTCCGACCATCAAAGCTATTGAAGCAGGAAGGAATATTGCATTGGCCAATAAAGAAACCCTGGTAGTTGCCGGCGATATTATCACCAACCTGGCCGTAAAAAACAATGTAGCAATATTGCCGGTCGATTCGGAACATTCTGCTATTTTTCAATGCCTTACCGGCGAACAAATGAATCCCATCGAGAAGATTATGCTGACCTGTTCAGGGGGTCCTTTCAGGGGAAAAAGCAGGGAAGAGTTGTTGCATGTGAAGCCAGCCGATGCTTTGAACCATCCCAATTGGGATATGGGTGCAAAAATCACCATCGATTCGGCTACACTTATGAACAAGGGCTTCGAAATGATAGAAGCACACTGGCTGTTTGGCCGTTCGCCCGACGATATTGAGGTAGTGATACATCCTCAATCCATCATTCATTCCATGGTGCAGTTCCGCGATGGGTCCATCAAAGCACAGCTGGGGCTTCCCGATATGCGCCTGCCTATTCAGTATGCTTTAAGTTTTCCTGAACGTTTCGAAAATGATTTCCCCCGGTTCAGTTTTATGGATTATCCCATGCTTACATTTGAAAAGCCCGATATGGATAATTTTCGTAACCTTGCACTCGCATTTGAAGCCATTAGGTTAGGGGGGAACATGCCCTGTGTATTGAATGCAGCAAACGAAGTGGTAGTATGCGCCTTTCTGATGCAGAAAATCGGGTTTACCGAAATGTCGGACATCATTGAAGAAACAATGGGGAAGGCTGAATTTATTGCCCAACCCACACTCGACGACTATATCGCCACCAATTCTGCAACAAGAGATGCCGCACAATTGTTAGTTGATACCCGTTAATAATAATCTGAAAAAGAAATTACAATAAATGGAACAAGTTCTTATTAAAGCTGCCCAGTTGATCCTGAGTTTATCCATCCTGGTAATACTTCATGAATTCGGGCACTATTTATTTGCCCGTATATTTAAAACCCGTGTCGAAAAATTTTATCTCTTTTTCGATCCCTGGTTCTCGTTGTTTAAAGTCAAAAAAGGTGAAACCGAATATGGTATCGGCTGGCTTCCCCTCGGAGGGTATGTTAAAATCTCGGGGATGATTGACGAGTCGATGGACAAGGAAGCTTTGAAACAACCCCCGCAGCCCTGGGAATTCCGTTCAAAGCCGGCATGGCAACGCTTGTTGATAATGGTTGGCGGGGTAGCCATGAATTTCCTTTTTGCCATCATTATTTATGCTGGGGTACTTTATGTCTGGGGCGAAGAATATCTCCCGACAGAAAATGTTAAATACGGAATTATGGTAGGTGAAACCGGTGAAAAAATCGGGTTTCGCAATGGCGATAAAATCATGGGGGTAAACAATCACCCGGTAGATAATTTTATGAAAATTGTACCGACCATTGTTCTTGAAAAAGCCGAAACGGTTCAGGTTGTACGCGATGGACAGAAGATCGACATTCCCATTTCTGGTGAAGATATTGCCCTGTTGCTGAAAGCAAAAAACGTAATTTCGATGCGGATGCCCTTCCGGTTTACAGTCGGGGGGTTTGCCAAACATTCGCCAGGGAAAAATGCCGGAATGCTCGAAGGGGATGAAATAAAAGGTATTGACGGGCAACAGTTTGCCTGGTACGACGAATTCCAGTATTACCTGTCCGGCAAAAAGGGAAGCCAAATCACCGTGAACATCCTTCGTAACCAGGAAGAGCTCGAAGTACCGGTTGTCCTTACCGACGAAGGCCTGATCGGAATCTCGAACAGTTATAACATGAATGAATTTTTCGAATGGAAAACTGTTCGCTATGGTTTGTTTGCATCCATACCGGCAGGCATTTCAAGGGGGATTGAAACCACAAAAAACTACCTGAAGCAGTTTAAACTGTTTCTGATGCCCGAAACCAAAGCATATGAATCTTTGGGTGGGTTCATCACCATCGGCAATATTTTTCCGGGTGTCTGGAATTGGGAAGCTTTCTGGATGATGACCGCATTTATTTCGATAATCCTTGCCATTATGAACCTGTTGCCCATACCAGCCCTCGACGGCGGCCATGTAATGTTCCTGTTCTTCGAAATTATTTCGGGGCGCAAACCCAACGAAAAATTTATGGAGTATGCGCAAATTGCAGGCATGGTACTTTTGCTTGGCCTGGTTTTATTTGCCAATGCCAACGATATTATCAAACTTTTCAGATAAAAGCAGCTTATTACAAAAACTAATTATATGAAAGTAAATGCGTGGAAAAAAATTCTATTTTTGCATAAATTAAAAAATTGACCATTATGAACTTATTTGTTTTAGCAGGTTTTATCGGACCACAGGAAATTATCATCATACTCATCATAGTTGTTTTACTTTTCGGAGGCCGCAAAATTCCCGAACTGATGAAAGGTGTGGGAAAAGGTATGCGCGAATTCAAGAAAGCCACTAAGGGTGAAGATGAGGATGAAGAACCGGTTAATCAGGGAAAACTGAAATAAAAGGCTTCTCATATTTCAAAATCCCGCCCCCGGAAAATTCCGGGAGCGGGATTTTTATTTTTGGTGTGTTCAAACTTTTTCAGCCGTTACCTTTTGAATGATTTTTCTCAAGATAAAACCATATTTTATTCCCTACCTTTGTTACGGAACAAGTCAATAAACCATGGAAAATTTGAGATTTTCAACGGCGGAAGTAAATGCCCTGATGGACAGGTTTAATTTTTCCGGGGAGACAAAAAAAATTATCAGTAGCGAAAATTTATTACCTCCGGGCTTATTACAAAGGCTCCATAACGCATATCCCAAATATTCGGGTTTCAAAGGAAATTCCGGATTTTTATTCGATAGCAAAAAGCATTACATTGGGCTACAAGGGTTTCGCGAGATAATAAATATCCTGTCGTCAAAAGGTATTGAAATCGGGCAAATTGAAGAACGAGAGCTTTTTATTAAAGTTTACCGCTTTATGGCTACCAAACACGTTTTAAATACCATTAACTGGAACAATTTTGTTAACGATTCTGTCTTTCAGATGGTTTTTCCACAGCCTGGAATGATCCGTTCCGATATTACACAGGCATACCTGAATGCCGCATCCCCTATCGAAAAAGAGAGGATAATACGGGATTATATCCGTGGAACCAACCCGCACGATGGAAAACAACAACTCAATAAACCTACCTTTATAAACGAAGATGGGGAAGTTGAAGTGGTTGAAGGCAGTCAGCACAAATACCCGCAGTGCAAATTGATATTCGATGTCCAGACCCAGAACTGCTTCGCTTTCTGCAACTATTGCTTCCGTCATGCACAGGTTCGGGGCGACGACGATATGTTTATCCAGAAAGATATAGGTCAGGTACATCATTACCTTAAGCAACATAAGGAAGTAACCGATGTGTTGATTACCGGAGGCGATGCGGGGTTCCTGAAAGCCGACCGGTTCGGCGAATATATAATCCCGATAATTGACGACCCTGAACTTGGTCACATTAAAACCATCAGACTGGGTACCCGTGTGCTGACCTATAATCCTGAATTAATTATCAGCTCGGAATATAATCAGATGTTGAGCCTGTTACGGAA
Source organism: Bacteroidales bacterium (assembly GCA_037447215.1). Taxonomy (GTDB): domain Bacteria; phylum Bacteroidota; class Bacteroidia; order Bacteroidales; family Prolixibacteraceae; genus UBA1413. The sequence goes on along the minus strand of JBBIHB010000035.1, from coordinate 16,328 downwards.
GTTGTATGATAACGGAATACAGATTGCCATTATGTCGCACTTTTCTACCCCACGTGAATTAATGAATATCAGCACTATTGCTGCAATAAGGAGGCTTAAGGCACATGGTGCGACCGTTAAGAGCCAGAGCCCTTTAATGAACCACATCAGCCTGTTTCTTAACGAAAACGGAGAGGTGGATGTTGACCGGTCGGCGCAAAACTGGATCGACCTTGGGAACGTACTTGCCATGCTGGGTGTTGGGTTCCATTCGATGTACCTGGCGAGGCCAACCGGGGAATTCCACTATTTCAACCAACCTGTTGCCCGAGTCAACGAGGTATTCAATAAAATATACAGAGGGCTCCCGTCGATTAACCGTCCTTCACGGTATATCACCCAGACATCATCGGCCGGAAAGGTGTCGTTGCTCGGAACCGTTGACCTGGATGGTGTAAAACTGTTTGCCCTCAAGTTTAACGAAGCGCGCAATATGGAATGGATGGATAAGGTTTTTCTGGCCCAATACGATGAAAAAGAGAATACCATCTCGAAATTGAAGCCTTATAGGGACGGAAAATTTTTTTTCGAGGATGAACTGGCCGAAATTGAAAATAAGTTGCATGAATCAATTCAGATAGGGCGAACAAAAGACTGAAAAACCAACTGAAGGGATGATAAATAAAATTGTGGCAACAGTGCATGAGGCTGTATCGGACATTTTCGAAGGAGCCACGGTGATGGTTGGCGGATTTGGTGAAGCCGGCAGCCCTGTTGAACTGATTCATGCACTAATTGACCATGGCGCTTCAAACCTGACCATTGTGAGCAACA
>JBBIHB010000035.1:0-15494 GCA_037447215.1 Bacteroidales bacterium | reverse complement strand
GTAGGACTTGCAGCCCTGATTGCCAACCGGCAGGTTCGCAAAGTAATCTGTTCGTACCCCCGGAGCACCAATAGCATAATTTTTCCCGAACTGTACCGGAAAGGCGAAATTGAACTCGAACTGGTACCTCAGGGAACCCTGGCTGAAAGGATCAGGGCAGGTGGCGCAGGTATCCCCGCTTTTTACACACCAACCTCGGTAAATACCCCGCTTGCTGTTGGCAAAGAAAAACGAAATTTTGACGGGCTCGAATGTGTCCTTGAACATAGCATCAGGGCCGATTTTGCACTGATAAAGTGCCAAACTGCCGATCGGTATGGAAACCTCACCTACAACAAGACCGCCCGGAATTTCGGGCCGGTTATGTGCATGGCTGCCCAAACCACCATCGTTCAGGCCCGTTATATTACCGACCCGGGCGAAATTGACCCCGAATGTGTGGTTACACCAGGCATATTTGTTCAACGGGTTGTACATATTGACAATCCCGTTGATGAATCGAAACTGGTAGCAGAAAACAGGAGGTACCCATGGTAACAGAAAATGAACCCACAGGATGGAGTGTACAGGAGATGGCACAAAAAACAGCCGCCGATATTCCTGATGGCTCGTATGTTAATCTGGGAATCGGGATTCCTGAGTTGGTAGCGGGTTATATTCCCGAAGGACGCGAAGTGATTTACCACACCGAAAACGGCCTTCTTGGGATGGGGTCAGCCCCTCTTCCCGGAAATGAGGATCCCGAACTGGTTAATGCAGGAAAAAAATATGTAACTGCTCTGCCCGGCGCTTCCTATTTCCATCATGCCGACAGCTTTGCCATGATCAGGGGCCGGCACATCGATATATGCATCCTTGGGGCTCTTCAGGTTTCCGAAAAGGGCGACCTGGCCAACTGGTCAACCGGAGAACCGGATGCTATACCCGCAGTGGGCGGCGCTATGGACCTGGTGGCAGGGGTCAAAACCATTTTTGTGATCACTCAGCACAACACCAAATCCGGCGAACCAAAAATAGTGAATGATTGTACTTATCCCCTTACAGGGAAAGCAGTTGTCAACCGTATCTATACCAACCTGGCCGTTATTGATGTTGCCTCTGACGGTCTTTGGGTGAGGGAAATGGCTCCCGGGATTGGTTTTGAATACCTCATACAACAAACCGGGGCAACGTTTAACTTCAATTTAAAAACCCAATAAATCAGAGCCTTATGAACGAGTCTGATCAAAATCAGCAAAAAACCCTGACAAGCAGCCAGATTTATAAGCAAGCCTGCGAAGTTATACCGGGCGGGGTTAGCCGTAACACGGTTTTCAGAAAGCCACATCCGGTTTATTCAGCGTATGCTTCCGGTTGCTATGTGACCGATGTGGATGGTGTTGAACGTATCGATTTTGCCAACAATATGGCCTCGCTGATTCATGGCCATGCCCATCCGGCAATTGTTGAAGCAGTAATCCGCCAACTCAGGAAAGGAACAGCTTATACCATGGCCACCGAAGCAGAGGTTGCGCTGGCCCGGCATCTTACCAGCCGGATTCAGGGATTTGAAAAGGTTCGGTTTACCAATTCGGGAACCGAAGCGGTAATGGCAGCCATAAAAGCTGCGAGGGCCTTCACTGGTCGGCCAAAAATAGCCAAAGCAGAGGGCGCCTATCACGGAACGTACGATTTTGCTGAGGTGAGCCAGAATTCCAATCCTTCGAACTGGGGAACCCTTGATCAACCAGAGCGTGTTCCGGTGGTTTATGGCACTCCACAGGGAGTCCTGAACGATGTTATAATTTTTCCTTATAACGATACCCAACGTACACTGAAAATTCTGGATCAGCACGCTGATGAATTAGCCTGTGTTATTCTGGATCCGGTAGCCCACAGGGTGGGACTGTTTCCCGGCAGCGAAACCTTTGTTGAAGCCCTCTACTACTGGACCCGGAAAAATGGCGTTCTTCTGGTTTTCGATGAGGTGGTAACTTTCAGGGTAAATTATGGCGGGGCACAGGAAAACTACAACGTGCGCCCCGACATTACCTGTCTGGGTAAAATTATCGGTGGCGGTTTCCCTGTTGGGGCTTTCGGAGGTAAAACCGAAGTTATGAAAGTACTCGATCCCCGTCAGGATAAATTGCTGTTCCCATTCAGCGGAACATTTTCGGCCAACCCGGTAACCACTACTGCCGGAAGGGTGGCCATGGAATTGTATGACAGGGAAGCTGTTGTCAAGCTGAACCAACTCACTCGTGTGGCGATAACCCAGATCGAGGAAGCAGTTAAACTGGCGGATGTTCCGGTTTCGCTAACCGGTGCTGGTTCAATGTTCAGGGTACATCTATCGGTAAAGGCACCAACCGGCTACAGGGAGGCTTACCAGTCTCCTGAAGCTGCATCGGTTTTGAATGAATTGCTCGACCACCTCTTTTACGAGGGTAGGATTATGATGATCAACACTTGCTCCTGCATGTTTTCGACAGCCCTGAACCAGAAAGAAGTGGACTGCCTCAGCGAGGCCATGCTCCATGCTTTCAGGTACTTAAAACCAAAACTCGATCGTTTAAATCATATATGAATATGCAAGAAGTTTTAATCTGTGATGCTATACGCACTCCCATAGGCCGTTATGGCGGAAGCCTTTCGCAGGTGAGGCCCGACGACCTTGCAGCCCTCATACTGAAGGCGCTGATGGAACGTAACCCTGAATCTGACTGGGATGAAGTTGATGATGTAATATTTGGTTGTGCAAATCAGGCCGGAGAAGACAACCGCAATGTGGCCCGCATGGCGTTGCTGATAGCCGGGATGCGCGAAACCATACCGGGTGCAACCATTAACCGGCTGTGCGGCTCAGGGATGGATGCCATTGGAACAGCTGCAAGGGCAATCAGGGCTGGTGAAGCCGACCTGATTATTGCCGGTGGTGTGGAAAGTATGTCGCGTGCCCCATTTGTTATGGAAAAATCAACCGAACCTTTTGCACGCAACCTCTCACTTTACGATACCACCATTGGTTGGAGGTTTATCAACAGGGAACTGGAAAAAAAATACGGCGCTGAATCGATGATTGAAACCGCCGAAAACCTGGCAGCTGAATATGGTATTTCGCGCGAAGACCAAGACTTGTTTGCTTACTGGAGCCAGGAAAAAACGAACCTGGCAATTGAAAACAACCTGCATGGTTCCGAAATTATCCCCGTTCCGGTGCCTCAGCGCAAAGGTGATCCGATACTGGTGACAGCCGATGAACACCCCCGTCCCACATCGGTTGAAAAACTGGCAGCATTGAAACCTGTAGTGCGTGCCAATGGAACTGTAACTGCGGGAAATGCTTCAGGAATTAATGATGGCGCTGCAGCCCTGATCATTGCATCTGAAAAAGCAGTCAGAAAGTTTAACCTTACTCCCGAAGCCCGGATTGTGGGAATGGCGGTTGCAGGAGTGCCTCCCCGAATTATGGGCATTGGGCCGGTTCCGGCAACCCGGAAATTGCTCCAACGGCTGAATCTATCACTCAACCAGATGGACATCATCGAGATGAACGAGGCATTTGCAGCGCAGGCCCTGGCATGTATCAGGGAATTAGGCCTTCAGGGCAACGATCCAAGGATCAACCGGTGGGGCGGTGCCATAGCCCTGGGGCATCCGCTGGGAATGAGCGGTGCAAGATTGGTTACAACAGCCGTTCACCAGCCAATCTCAATAGGGCGCTTTGCACCATGTGCATCGGAGTTGGGCAGGGGATTTCGATGGTAGTGGAGAGGGTGTAATAAAAAAAGCTAACTGAAAAATCAGAAAGCTTTTTTTTGGTAGCGGGGACACGACTCGAACGTGCGACCTTTGGGTTATGAGCCCAACGAGCTACCAACTGCTCCACCCCGCAATATATTTCTTCAATAAATGCTCTGAACTCTGATGCGGTGCAAAGATAAAAATTTTATCAAAATTATACAGTGAAATTTTTAATTAATTCTTCGAAATACAACATTATTTCCTGCCAAACCAAAAATTATAGCCTGATTTTCCGTAACTTCGTATTCAGTGCAGCAATTTAAATATCAACTCATACCGACCGAAATGAAATTTCTGGCAATTTTTGTTTGTATCCTTTTATCAGCCACTTTGTATTCCGAAGCCCAGGACAGGATATTCAGAAAAAACGGAGAGGTAATCGAAGCCTTTAATCTTACTGAATCGGGAAAAAGCAGGAGTTACCGCCTGGCAAACGATGGTCCTGAAATTAAACGTTATATCAGCACTGCGGTTGTCGACAGCATTATGTATGAAAACGGGAAAAAGGATGTTTTCTCAACCCTAGAGCTGGGAAGTTTTACTGTTATAACACACGATAATGAGTTTAAAAGAAATCTGATCAGCCTCGATTTAGCCCATATCCTGTTTTTTCAAAGCCTGAAATTTTCATATGAATATTTGCCGGGTAAGGGATTTACCGGACTATTCATTTCTGTTGCAGCAAATTTAAATCCTTCGTCGCTTTATCAGCACCAGGATAACTACGGATTCACTACCTCATATAAAATTTATGATTCGATGGGAAGGTTATTAAACTGGGCTTGCAGGATCGGGTTCAATCAGTATATTTTTCCTCCCGGAAGGTACAGGCTGGCAGGAGGATTATTTTGGATAACCGGTAATTACGATGTCTATTTATCACGGGATTTAAATGAGGAACCATATTATGAAGCATATCATTTAAAAAACCAACCTTTGAACGGGATTGTATTCAGCCCCATGTTTTGTGCCGAAGTTTTCCCGGCGCTTCAGCTCAGGGGAGGACTTGATATACCGTTGTACACCAATGCAAAAATGGGCCGTACCTTTATACGTTTCGATGCTGGCATTGCCTTTTAAATTATGAAAAAAATGAAAACCAGACTATTCAACATCAGAAAGCTCAAATTCCCCGGATTAGTAGCCATCCAGAAAAGCAGATTTTCGCGGTACATGGCAATTTTACTGGCATTTCTTACCCTGAATGTGTTGCAGGGGTGTTACTATTTCAAGGTAAACACTTACCGGGACCCAACTTCATCGCAGGTTTCAACGCTCGACCACCAGGGTAAAAATTTTATCCTGCATTTTAATGACCGTATGTTACAACTTTCAAACGTTGAACTTCAGGGAAAGGAGCTTTATGGTGAGATATCAGAAATTCCACGTTTACAACCCCGGTATATTGCAAACCCGGTCAAGCCCAACCGTTATCTTAAAAAAAGCGCCTACAACCAAACCTATCTGTTAAACGAAGTACATCTTCATATTGACGAATACACCGATCTGGGGAACAATAAAATTTCAATACCTATATCCTCCATCAGCAAAGCTGAAGTTTATGACAAGGATACCGCTACCACCACCGGCTCATGGATATTGGCAGGTCTGGGTGTTGCGGCAGGGGCATACATGGTTTTACTGATTATAGTGCTTATCTTTAAACAGTCGTGCCCGTTTATTTATATCCACGATGGAGATAATTACCGGTTTGCCGGGGAGATATTCAGTGGGGCCATACAACCCGGCCTCGAACGTCACGATTACCTGCGCCTTGAAGGGATACAACCGATTGATGGCCGGTACCATCTGAAAGTGACCAATGAAGTCAAAGAAATTCAGCATATTAACCTGATGCAATTGCTTATAATTGACCATCCGGATAACACCCAAGTCATAAACGATAAATATGGAACCACCCACTCCATTTCGGCCCCGGCTAAACCCTTAACCGCAGTTACGGTAGCCGGCGACGATATTCTTTCCCTTGTGTCGGATCAGGATGAACAATTATACCACTTTAACGGTGCAGCCACTACAAGCCACACCAGCGATGCAGTTATTTTGTCGTTTGAAAAACCTGAAAAAGCCATAACCGGGAAACTCCTCATAAGGGCCAAAAACTCACTTTGGGTCGAAAATGTATTCTCCGGATTTCATGATAAATTTGGCAGGATGTATAATGCTTTCGACCGCCGGGAAGAAAAACGCCCGGGCTCCGAACTTCGTGAACTGATGTTAAGCCAGGGATTTCCCCTTTTGGTTTATATTTTGAAAAACGGCGAATGGGTACTTTCCGATTTTTATGAAATAGCCGGTCCCATGGCTTTTAAAGACGATATTCTGGCCATTGACTTCAGTGAGATGAGTGATCCTGTTGTACAGATAAAGCTTGAAGCCGGGTTTATGTTCTGGGAGATTGATTATGCAGCTCTCGATTTTTCAGAAAATTACAATGTAAGCACCACCACCGTTGAAGTTTCTGAAGCTATTGATGAGGATCAAACCAATATCGCCCCCATGATAAATAGCGATGACCATTTATACTATACACAGCCTGTTATTGGGAACGAAGCTTCACTCGCTTTTGAAGTTCCTGCTTTGACCGGCAAGGCGAGAACCGTTATCCTGCACAGCAAAGGTTACTACAAGGTGTTACGCGACCAGAAAGGAAAAGCAGAATGGAAAGAGTTGAGGACTTTCCGTGAGCCTGGCCGGATGCAGAAGTTCTCGAAAGAACTCTACCAGCAATATCTTTCATTCTGGAAACAAGCTGAAAAGTAAGTTTTGATGCGAAGTGTTCACAGTGGTCCCTATTCCCCCCCTTTTATCGTAAATGGAATTCATGCCGGAATTGTTACGTTAAGGCTGTTTCTGCATATATTTAAACTGGCGGTAACGAAACTTAAAAATCCGGTAAAAGCTTTTAAATACCTTTTGCTGTTTAAAAAAAAGAGGAAAACCATTCAGGGTTACAGCAAAATCCAGAGATACATAAAATCGGATGGCAAATACTACTTTGCCGACCAGATTCCGGGGTTTCCTTCGAAGGCATTCAAAAGGTTTATGGGTTATGAACTTGAAAGGTTAGTAAACACCCAAAGCCTGAAACCCATGCTGAACACCCTTATATTTTCTATAACAGGCCGGTGTCCGTTGCAATGCGAGCACTGTTTTGAGTGGGACAACCTTCAAAACAGGGAACACCTTAGCGCCGAAGAGTTGGTAATGATTTACGAAAAGGTAAAACCACTGGGGCTGACCCATATACAGTTTGGCGGAGGTGAGCCTATGGTAAGGTTCAATGATTTGATATCCCTAATTGATAAGGCCAGTGACGATATGGATTGCTGGATTTTAACCTCGGGCTTTGGCCTGACACCTGAAAAAGCCTTCGAACTGAAGAGGGCCGGATTAACTGGTGCCAGCATCAGCCTCGACCATTGGAATGAACAGGAGCATAACAGGTTCCGGAATCATGAAAAATCGTTTTACTGGGTTCACGAGGCTGTTAAAAACTGTCACAATGCCGGTATTATGGTAAACCTGGCCTTGTGTGCGACCAAACAATTCACCAATTCAGAGAACATCAGAAAATACTTTGAATTGGCTCATGAATGGGGCGTTGGGTTTATAAAAATCCTTGAAGCACGAAAAACCGGACGTTTCAGAAACAAAGATGTTATGCTGACCAAAAGTCAAACAGACTTTCTGATGGATTTTTACCTGAAAACATATAAAGGAGCAGCATTCAGCAATTACCCCATAGTTATGTTCCCTGGGTTCGATCAGCGACAGGTGGGCTGCCTCGGGGCAGGTAACCGCTATTTATACATCGACTCGAAGGGCGATGTTCATCCCTGTCCATTTTGCCAGGGTTCGGTTGGGAATATTCTGCATCAAACAGCCCATGAATTGATTGGAAAATTGCGCAATATCGGATGCCATCTGTTCGACCTCAGCAGTTCATGAACTTATTGTTTTATCCTGATTTATGGAGAGAGGTTTTATCATATTCCAATCCTTCCCTTTCAGGAAATAATTGTATTTTCGGGCCATATTTTTTGCTGAATAAAACATATGTGGATTAAAGTATCGGGCATTATCCTCCGTAACAAAATCTTTCTGCTGGCTGCCGTATTGGTGCTCACGTTTTTTTTTGGTTATCATGCCCGGAAAATCGAAATGTCGTACGAATATGCCTCCCTTATACCTGAAAAAGATCAGGCATTCAAAGATTATCAGAAGTTTATTTCAATTTTTGGCGAAGAAGGCAACCTGATTATGATTGCCGTTAAAGATCCTGATTTTTTTAAACTCGAACATTTTAAACGCTGGCAGCAGTTTGCCAATGAACTTACAGCAGTTGAAGGGATTGAGGACCTCCTTTCGGTGAGCAACGCATACGACCTTGTTCGAAACCAGGAAGAACGTAAATATCAGATTGTCCCAATTTTCCCTTCTGTTATTGATACGCAGGAGCAACTCGACTCCCTTTCACAAAGGTTTTTCGAACTCCCTTTTTACCGCGATGTGCTGTATAACAGAGATCAACACACCTATTTGCTGGTAATTACGGTCAACAAAGACAAAATGCACAGCCGCGACCGCGAAAACCTGATCCAATCCATTCAACGTATCAGCCATAATTTTGAAGAAGCCAACCAGGTAAAACTTCATTATTCCGGGTTGCCCTATATCAGGGTAGTCAATTCATTCAAAATCAAGAAGGAAATCTATTTGTTCAGTGGCCTGGCCCTGTTAATTTGTATCTTAGTACTTTTTATTTTTTTCAGGTCGTTTAAAGCTGTGTTCTATCCAGTCGTCATCGTTCTCACCGGGGTGGTATGGTCCATGGGTTTCCTGTCGCTTTTCGGGTTTAAAATCACAATTCTTTCAGGAATGATTCCGCCGCTCCTTATTGTGATTGGCATTCCAAACAGCATTTACATGCTCAATAAATTCCATCACGAATTTGTGCAGCACGGGAACCGGATTAAAGCCCTCCAACGCGTGATCATCAAAATCGGAAATGCCACTTTCCTGACCAACCTGACAACTGCCGCCGGATTTGCCACCTTTGTAATTACCAAAAGCGATATTCTTGTTCAGTTCGGGATTGTTGCTTCGTTGAGTATTATGAGCCTTTTCCTGCTTTCACTCGTGCTGATCCCGATCATATTCAGTTTTGTACAACCCCCTTCATCGAGGCATGTACGCCACCTCGAGTACCGTTCTGTTATCCGTATCATCGATTACCTGATCATTGTAACAAAACGATACCGGAAGCAGGTTTATATAACTGCCATTGCGGTTGTAGCAATTGGTTTTATCGGCATCAGCCTGATTAAAAGTTCAGGATACATGGTGGATGACCTTCCCGAACACGATCCCATATACAAAGACCTGAAATTTTTCGAGCAGAATTTCCATGGATTGATGCCCCTCGAAATTATGGTTGATACCAAAAAACCCAATGGGGTATTACAGCTATCAACATTTGCCAAAATTGATCAGTTAGAACAGAAGCTGGAAGAATACCCTGAATTGTCGCCGTCGTTTTCGTTGCTTAATTTGTTGAAATTTGCCAAACAGGCATTTTATAACGGAAATCCCGGGTACTATTCCATCCCAAATAATTATGAGCGAAATTTTATCCTCACTTATGCCTTGCAGGGCGAAGAAAATGCCGGACTATTACACTCATTTCTCGACAGTGCCAAACAGTTGACCCGGATCAGCATCAGGGCTAAAGATGTGGGCACAAAACGGATGGAACAGCTCTATCACAGTTTCAGGAACGATGTGGATTCAATTTTCGACAGGGAGGAGTATGAAACGATTATTACCGGATCAAGTGTTACCGCTTTTAAAGGGACACAATATCTGCAAAAGAACCTGTTCATGAGTCTTGGTCTGGTCATTTTCCTGATATCCCTCTCCATGTCCATGGTATTTTCCTCCTGGAGGATGGTGGTGATGTCGTTGATCCCGAATATTATCCCACTCATTTTCACAGCTGCTATAATGGGTTTTACCGGAATTCCCATTAAAGCTTCCACTATTCTGGTATTCAGTATCGCATTTGGTATATCGGTTGACAATACCATCCATTTCCTGGCTAAATACCGTCAGGAACTGAAAGCAACAGGCTGGAACATCAGCCGGTCAGTAGTGCTGGCTTTGCGCGAAACCGGGGTAAGCATGCTTTATACTTCGGTAGTATTGTTTTTTGGTTTTGGAATTTTCAGCCTTTCCAGTTTCGGGGGAACAGTTGCACTTGGCGTTCTTGTATCACTTACACTCCTTGTAGCTCTTACCTCAAACCTTGTGTTGCTCCCCTCTTTATTGACAGGTCTTGATAGGCTGACCACCACCGATACCTTCGGAAAACCGATACTTGAGCTTTATGATGATGAAGATGAGCTGAACAATAAAACCGAACCTGATCCAGGATTAAGCTAGAAACCTGCGTAAAAAGTACGAATATGACACAACAACTTATCGAAAAAATTGAGCAAGCCATACAGCAGTATCATCCGGTTTGGCAAAGCCAGGCTCCGGTAAACTTATATGAGCCTGTATCGTATGCATTGTCGGCAGGTGGAAAGCGCCTCCGTCCGTTGCTTGTGTTGCTCGGCTGCCATTTTTTCGACGATGAAGTGGATAAAGCCCTACCTGCTGCCCTGGCTGTTGAGGTATTTCACAATTTCACCCTACTTCACGACGATATCATGGATAAAGCCGAAAAGCGTCGCGGATTACCAACCGTTCATATGAAATACTCCGAAAATACAGCTATCCTTTCGGGCGATGCCATGGCTTTCCTGGCCTATCGCTTCTTACTGCAGAGTCCATCAGGAAGGATTGGTGAACTTACTTCATTGTTCTCTGAAACCGCCCTCGAAGTTTGCGAAGGACAGCAGTGGGACATGGATTTTGAAAAACGCCTCAGTGTTACAACAGATGAATATATTGAAATGATCCGCCTGAAAACAGCGGTACTGCTGGGTTGCGCACTGAAACTGGGTGCACTACTTGGGGGCGCTTCCGAAAAAGATGCAAACAACCTTTACCAGATAGGGATTAACCTGGGTATTGCCTTTCAGTTGCAGGACGACCTGCTCGATACTTTTGGAAACGAAAACGAATTCGGAAAAAAAATAGGTGGCGATATTGTTTCAAATAAAAAGACTTTCCTTCTTATTGAAGCGCTTGAATCGGCAGATGCCGGAACAAAAAAAATCCTCACCAATTGGATCACACGCAAAAAATTTGACCGGATACATAAAATTGAGGCTGTTAAAGAAATTTTTAACAACCTCAAAATCAAGGAGAAAACACAAAAGGCCATCTTCTATTATACAAAAGAGGCCCTGGATTTACTCAACAGCATACCAGTAAAACGCGAACGGATAGCATATCTTGAGTCGCTGTGCCGGAATCTGATGAACCGGAACCGTTAAACAAATCTCTCTCGGTTTTGGAGGTTAAACAAACCATACAGTAAAAACACTATCATCCCCACACCCAGGAAAATCCGGTTGCGGGTTACAATCCCATCCCAGATCGCAGAGTTGAAATTACTGGGGAGTTCGAGCGGGTTAAGAAAAATATTCCATTGCGAACGTTCAATCCCCTCACCCAGTATCAACAGGCCAACCCCAATCAGGATCATCACTACAGCAGTTCCGTTGCCGTTTTTAATCAAGGTGGAGAACATAAAAGCCATTCCACCCATAAACCCTATAGGGAACATGAGCTGATAGGCCATTTCCAGCGGATTTACGGTATATATCAGAATAGATGAAACATAACCATAAACGATCAGGATAAGGAATACCTGGATAAAAATCATAATGAGCCTGACCAGCCAAACCTTATAGCGGTAGTTTGGGATTCCGAAAAGAATCTCAAGGATACGGGCATCTTCGTCGTTCTGGATACCGAATACCGATGGGTAAAAAACCAGCAATATACCCGGAAACAACAGCAGGTTATATACCATTCCCTCACTTAATACACTACCCTGATAAATGCTCATTATGGAAAAGAACAGGTAAAATGCAAATGAAGCCAGCAGGAACCAGACAAACCGCCCGGCAAAAATGATTTTCAGGTTGTAGCGGATGGTACGCCACAAAATGATAAAATTATTTCGATTCATTAACTGCATATCGTTCTGTTTTTGAATTGATTAAGCAATATCCCTTAACAGGCACAGGTAGGCATCTTCGAGGTGCGGTTTCACACTTACGGCTTCAGGTACAGGTTTTTCCTTGGCTACCGCCCTTACATTAATCATTTCGCCATCGCGCATGTGATTGGTAATCATCTGCTTGTTCGGGAACTTATCAAATTCGGCTGTAGTGAGCGAGAATTGCCATACATAGCCTTCTCCCAGATGTACCATATTGGTGGGAACGCCAAAGTATTTCAGCCGTCCCCGGTTGATTACCGCAACCTGGTTGCACGAACTCGAAATATCTTCGATGATATGGGTCGAGAAAATCACAATCCTGTCGCGGCTCAATTCAACCAAAAGGTTTCGGAACCGGATACGTTCACGTGGATCGAGGCCAGCAGTTGGTTCGTCAACCACAAGGATACGCGGCAGGTTGAGCAGTATCTGGGCAATCCCGATACGCTGTTTCATACCCCCCGAGAATGACCCGATATTGTCGTCTTTCCGTTCCCACATATGGACTGATTTCAGCACATGTTCAATTCGTTCTTCCCTGACCTTAACATCGGTTATCCCTTTCAATATGGCCTGATAATCAAGAAATTCCCAAGCCGACATATTCTCGTATGTACCAAATTCCTGAGGCAGATAACCTATTAACCCCTGAAGCTCTTCTCGGTGATGTTGTGTATCGAGTCCATTGATATAAATTTTCCCGTAACTCTGCTCGAAAATACCACATATAATACGCATCATGGTGGATTTTCCGGCACCGTTGGGCCCAAGCAATCCGATCATTCCGGTGGTAATCTCCATCGAAACCCCTGCAAGCGCTTTAAATGGTTTACGATTTTTCCCGATCAGGGGGATTTCTTTCACAATCCTGAAATACTGACGGCGAAGCGTGCCGAACCGCCCGGTTATCCTACCGATATTCACATTTTTATTATGCACATATTGGGCCGAAGTATGCATTACCAACAGCAGGTACCATAATATGCCAACCAGTATAACCATACTGACATTGTCCCACCTCCGGTAAAATATTACCATAAATACCAATGGTGTGACCCACAGAATGGTATTGTATATTAATTTCGACAATTTATTCAGCCAGGATTTTCCGGTTTTTTCGAAACGGTTCCCCAACACAGCTTTCAGGGGTGCATATAACATAAACTGGTAAAAATAGATACCCACGGCCATTACAAGCATCCAGAAACCCGCAGTGAGGTAAATAAAAGTGAACCATATCAGAAATCCGAAAAGTGGAACTTGCCAGATGAGGTCGTAAAAATCGCGGGCATGCCTGTATTCCCGTGTTAGTCCGGCACGTTCCCTGATTTTGATCCCCGACATCCATTCCCTTTCGAACCGTGGTGCGCGTTCATAAATCTTCACCAGTTTTCTTACGGTAATTTTTATGGGCTCATTGTCATCGATGACCCTTGAGCTTGCAATGCGGAGGCTCGATTGGATAAACCAGGTTACACCTGGGATCAGGATAAGAACCAGAAAGAATGTCAGCAACTGCCAGATGAAACTATCAACACGGGTGTATATATACCATACTGAGGCTGCGAAAACGATTATATGAATTATCTTTATTTTCCAAGCCAGGCTTTTCATCCATTCGAGGGCGTTTTCGAGACCGGCATATAAAGTTGGTACAAAAATCAAAGTGAGCAAAGTACTGAGGGTCAAACCCCCGATAACGGTAATGGCAAACGGGGCCCCGATGGCTCCCACATATTCGGCCTGCCCCAAAGCGAGTGGGAACATGGCCACAATGGTAGTGATGGCTGTGATGAGGATAGGACGCACACGCGACAGCCCTGCTTCGAGGAGGGCGCGCGATTTCCGGTACCCTCGTTTCCTGAGAATATTTGTAAAATCGATCAGGATAATACCATTGTTGACTACTACACCCAGTAGGATCAGGAACCCTGTCAGGGTATTGGCATTAAACAGGCTGTTTCCTGTAATAATCAAGGCAAGGAAAGATCCGATGGCAGCCAGGGGTACCGAAAACATCAGAACAAAAGGTGTGCTGAGCGATTCAAAAACCGAAGCCAGGATCATCAGGATCAGTATAAATGCTGCTGCAATCAGAAAATAAAACTCACTGAACTGATCTTCTTCGTGTACCACCTGAACCGCAACACCTGCAGGAAGGTTGTAAGCCCCAACAATTTCGTCAATTTCGAGCCTGTAAGCATTGAGCAGGTCTTTCGATTGTTCGGCCTCGGCTGCAAACCGGTAATTCACAACAATCTGTTTTTCCTGGTTTACACGCGTGATATTGGCCATGCCACTGGCATAAATAATATCTGACAGATCAGCCAGATCGAATACTGCCCCCTGATTGTTGGTAATGCCTAAACGACGGAGATCGTCGATGTTCTTATCGCGCTGTTCTTCAGCTCCCTTTTCCTTCAGTATTATATCATACTCTTCGGTACCTTGTTTGAAGCTTGCACCCGAACTGAATTCACGGCTGAACGAACCCAGTTCGCTGGCAATGTTGTTTAAGGTAACCTCATTCTGGGTCATCAACATCTGGTTGAAATGGAGATGGACTTCGGGGCGGTTCGAACCAACACTCACATTAACACTGCGCACCGATTCGAGGTTTTCGATAAAATAGCGAAGGTCTTCGGCCACCCCTCTCATCACCTGGAAATCCTGACCTTTAATGATTACCTGTTCCTGGTTTGTCCCAATTCCGAGAAAACGTCCGAAATTGCCCATTCCGCCGGCCATTCCACCTCCGCCTCCGCCTCCCCTGAAGCTCTGGCTTGAGGTTGGCTGGGTAAGGCTCACCTCCGAATTGCGGATACCTCCCAGGCGGCTTTCCACATCTGAACGTACTTCGGCCATTTTCCGTCCGGAAATCTTTTCGAAATCGTCTTTCAGTACGACATTTATAATGGCTTCTTCGGCCTGTATGTTCGAAACAATATCTTTTTTCTCTTCAATTTCGGTCAACCTTGATTCAAGTTCCTGCACGACCAGGTCGGTCGATTCGAGGGTCGAACCGGTAGGCATGGTTACATAAACCGGGAACCTGTCCTGTTCAACTTCCCTCAGATTGTTGATGCTCAAGGCCAAGACAACAAATACACTGATGAAAAAGAGTACCAGCGCTCCGATTATTGTACGGGCAGGTTTTCGCATACTTGCTTTCAGGAGCACAATGTAAATCTGAATGATCCGGTTGTTTGTGGTTACTTTTTCATAGAAAATATTGTGCGATGCCTTTCCCTTCAGAAGAATATGGGCGGCCAAGGGAATAAGCAAAAGGGCAACAACCAGTGAAACAATAAGCGTGGAGATAATCGAAGTTCCCACATGATTGCCCAATATTTTCACCATATAGTCCGACGAGAAGATAAAAGGAACAAATACGGTTATTGTGGTAAGGGTGGCAGCCACAATTGAGCGCCACACTTCGGTAGTTCCCTGAATTACTGCCTGATCGGGTTCATATCGTTTGCCCGCCAGGCGGTAAATGTTTTCGAGTACC
>JBBIHB010000034.1:0-34273 GCA_037447215.1 Bacteroidales bacterium | reverse complement strand
CTTAGAGACATAAATAATTATTATTCAGAATTTTAAATGTGTTAAAGTAGAATTAGAATTAGTATAAAAATAACTTGACTTTCAGCTAACAAAAAATTATCTATTTTGCAAAACAAAACAATAAAAATGTTTATAGAAAGATTACAGACCAAAAATATCGAACGGTCACTTTTAACCGACAGGTAGATTGTGATTTTATAGGGTGCCCGACAAACCGGGGAAACTACCTTGTATGTCAGGTTACTCAAAAAATTCAAGGGGTAATTCATAAAAATCAATGCGGATAAATCGAAGTTTGTCGTTGTTTTATCCTCACTCGTTTTGCAAAATTTGCATTGTAAATAAGCGGATACGATAAACTTTTTATAGATGTAGCCCAGAGAATACCTTATTTTGGAATAAATCTTTGGATTATTCATGATTATATGCCAGAACTGAAAATATTGGCAACCGGTTCTTCATCATTCGATCTGGCAAAAAAGGTTAACGAACCATTGACCTGACGTCCATCCTCATTTAAATTGTTTCCTGTTTACTACAGGAATTAAAATCATTCCTGAGTTTGTTTGAAACACTATCGAACACATGACTTATGGCTTATATCCGGGATTGCTGGATTATGAACGTGCTGAAGAAAAAATTCAATATCTGAATGAATTAAGCATTACATATTTGTATAAAGATATCCTTGAATTATCGAATATCCGGAATTCGTCACAGATCAGCAAACTTTTAAAATTACATGCATTTCAGGTTGAATCGTTGATTTCAATAAACGAAATTGCCCAGAAAATAGGCAAAGACCACGAAACAGTAAGCAGTTATATCGATCAGCCCGAAAATCGTCCATCCTGTTCAGGCTGAATGGTTTCAGCCAAAACCTGAAAAAAGAAATCAGCAATCGAGATAAAATCTATTTTGGGGATTTGGGGATACGCAACTGCTCAATCAACAATTTTTCTCCACCAGGCCTTCGTCCCGACACCGGTGCAATGTGAGAAAATTTCGTAATTGCCGAAAGGTTGAAATATATATAATACGGTAACCAACTCTCAACTCCCTATTTCTGGAGAACCTATACTGGTTCTGAATATGATTAAGCAGAAGAGAGTAACGGAAAATTAAATGCCTTCGAAATAAAATATACAAAAGCAAAGAAAAAATCACCACAACCCTGGATAGACAATTATGGGAATGATTTCCATTGTACTACAAAAGATAATTTCTGGGAATTTCTGGTTTATTTGTGTACTTTCAATCTGGTTTGTCAATTAATCTTTTAGCTGTATTTTTTGTTATACCGGCATGAATAATATAAACATGAAAAACAGGGAGACAAACAAAGCTGAAATTGAAAGCAACTGCTTCTCTGCTATGTGGCAGGCGCCATCCAATATTGCACTTATAAAATACTGGGGAAAGCATGGTAACCAGCTGCCCAATAATCCATCGCTTAGTATTACCCTTAATAAAGCTTATACAACTACAAAGCTTGAGGCAGTAAAGAAGGAAATTAAGGAGCTTGGCAATTCAGGCATAAGCCTCGAATATCTTTTTGAACGTGAACGGGTGGCAGGTTTTGAAAACCGGATAAGGACTTTCCTCGAAAAAATGGCACCCGATATGCCATTTCTGACTGAATATGACCTTACGATTGAAAGCAGCAATACATTCCCGCACTCAACAGGCATAGCTTCTTCGGCTTCATCAATGGCTGCACTGGCTTTATGCCTTACCAGCCTTGAGCAGCACCATACCGGAAAAGAACTATACGAAAGTGATTTTTACAAGAACGCATCCAATTTGGCGCGTCTCGCATCGGGCAGCGCATCACGTTCGGTTTACAGAGGATGGGTTAGCTGGGGAAAATCGGAAAAAATTCCCGGCAGTAGCGATGAATTTGCATCTCCGCTTTCGCTGCCGGTGCACCCGATTTTTCAGAATCCTGGTATAGCCATACTTGTGGCAAGCAGCGTCAAAAAAAGCCTGTCCAGCTCTGCAGGGCATCAATTAATGGAACAGCACCCATTTGCCAGCAAAAGATATGCGCAGGCACATAGCCACCTTTCCGGTATATTGTCAGCTATGGAATCGGGCGATTTTGAGCATTTTGCCAACATAGTTGAAAACGAAGCCCTAACGCTGCATAGCTTGCTGATGACCTCATCCCCTGATGGGATGCTTATGAAACCTTCCTCTCTGCAGATTATCGAAGAAGTGAGAAAATTCAGAAAAACAACCGGGACACCGGTTTGTTTCACCATGGATGCCGGTCCAAATGTTTTGATCATTTATCCTAATGAGGTCAGAGATAATGTAATCGCATTTATTGAGGAAAATCTCACCCGCTATTGTGAAAACGGAAGATGGATGGACGATGGCATGGGGCGTGGCCCGTTAAATCTTACCAACAAAACTGAATAGGCAAATTTCCATTAAATTGTATTTTAGCATCAAAAACCAGCCTATTTTGGGTTTGGTCGAAATTTTAAATCTTGCATATTGCATATAAATCAAGCTTTTATGAGTATTAATAAATCATACCCATCCAAATTATTGCTCTTGGGCGAATATGGAATATTGTTGGGTTCAGCAGGACTTGCACTACCCTATCCTGCTTTTACGGGATCGTTTTGTTTTGGAATAGAGCCGCCTGATCCTGATCATACAAAGGCTTCAATAGAATCAAACAGGCATTTAAAATCCCTGTCCGGTTATATAAACTCTTCTCCGGAAATATTTGATTTTATTGATCGGGAAAGCTTTGATGGCGATATAAATAAAGGATTGTGGTTCAACTCCAACATACCGCAAGGCTATGGGGTAGGTAGTTCGGGAGCCCTGACAGCAGCCATTTTTGACCGGTATGCACCTGAAAACATAAAAAATCTTCCTCTCCCTGAGATTCGAAATAAACTGGCTTCAATAGAAAAATATTTTCATGGAACCAGTTCTGGGCTCGACCCTTTGGTATCCTATATTAATCGTCCCATTTTTATTGAGAATCCGGATAGAATATCCATACCCGATTTATCATTCTTTACTGCTGATCCTGAACATTCTCAAACAGGTCTGTTTTTAGTTGATACCGGAATTATCAGTCAAACAGGAACCCTTGTACATTGGTTTCTCGATCAATATCAGGACTTTGAATTCCGCAGGGCAGTGAACGAGGTTTATTTTCCTGTTATCGATCAGGCAATTGAAGCTTTACTACATAACAATAGCCTTATTTTCCGCATGGCTTTTGAAGCCATAACCGGTTTTCAGATGCAATTTCTGAACCCGCTGATCCCTGAACCCATGATGGAACACCTCGAATATGGATTGTTTTCCGGTCAGTTTTTCCTTAAACTTTGCGGTTCGGGGGGTGGTGGGTTTATGCTCGGCGTTACAGGGGAACCTGGCAAAACAGAAAATTATTTCGGTGAAAAAGGTTTCACAATCAGGTTTCTCTGAGCATTCAACCAAAATATCAAAAAAAATCCGAATTAAAGACAAAATTGTCATTATTTTTCGTAAATTACATCCACTTTTCCCTCATTGGAGTAAAGGACAAACCACTTTAACAACAAATAACAGATGGTATGGAAACAAGATCAGGATTTACGAAAATGAGTATGGATGAATTCCCTGTTTGGTTGAATTCGCAACGTATTGCCCGGACAATATTAAAGATACAGCAGCACCACACGTATAGGCCCGATTACAGTCATTTCGATGGTAAAAACCATTTTGACCGTCAACAGGCCATGAAAAACCACCACATGCTAAACAAGGACTGGGCCGATATCGGACAACATTTTACCATATTTCCCGATGGAACTATATTAACCGGACGGGATATGGAGAAAACGCCTGCCTGCATTTACAGTCAGAATGCCAATCACAATGGGTATCGGGCCTTTTTACGGTGGGTGTCGAAAAAGCCACTTTCAATGCCTCAACCTTAAACGTACTGTCGGGGCCTTGAACTGAACATCCCAAAACCTGAACCCTGAAAAAACATGAAACCGTTTTTGTATTCGAAGAAAAAACGGGTGGTCGAGAATTGACCTGAATGACAGTTGGGTAAGCAGCAGGTATCTTTCAAAATAAAATTCCCGATTTTTCAGATTTTCTTACTATTTTGAGAGCTTCGGAATTAATAGTTGAATGATTATGTTTCGATGGTCGAAAATAGTATGCATCATGTTTGGAATGATGCTTCCCCTTTTGGTAAAACCGGGAAATCTTCCTGATTATTTCCGTAAAAAAGCCATTGAACTCAACCAGGCTTCCTGCCTCGATCAACTTATTGAGTCGGCCTCTTCCAGAAAACTGATCCTGTTAGGTGAATCTACCCACGGAACCCATGAATTTTATACCTGGCGCGATACCATTTCGCGAAGGTTGATTACTGAGCAGGGATTTAACTTTATTGTAGTTGAAGGGGATTTTGCCAGTCTGTTCGAAATTAACCGGTATATAAAGAACCTGCCAGGTGCAGCAACATCGGCAGAGGAGGCAATGAGCGGACTAAACCGATGGCCCCATTGGATGTGGGGAAATTATGAGGTCTTGAATATGGTAAAATGGTTGCGGTCACACAACGACCAGATGCCGCAGGATATGAAAATCGGGTTTTATGGTATGGATGTGTATGACGAATGGCGCTCAAAAGAAGAATTGCTTGAACTTGCACAAATTACTAGCCCCGAACTATACGAAAAGGTAATGTACCAATTGAAATGTTTTGAGCTTTACTGGGGCGATAGCTGGGCTTATGCACACGATGTCCGTAAAACAGGCCGTGATTGCTCAGGCAGCACTGAAGAACTGATCAACCTGCTGCTCGAAAATCAAGATAAGTTGAATACAATAAGCGATTACAACTTCTTTTCTGCCATACAGAATGCCCATGTGGTAAACAATGCGGAAAAATTTTACAGGATATCGGCTTCAGGCAATTCGGTAGCTGCATGGAATTACAGGGTAAATCATATGAACAACACCATTTTGAGGCTACTCGATCTATATGGCCATAACTCAAAAGGGATTGTATGGGCGCACAATACGCACATTGGTGATGCACAATTTACCGAAATGCGGAATTTTGGCCAGACCAATATCGGTGAACTTACCCGTAACCATTTCGGAAACGAAAACATTATGCTGATAGGGTTTACCACCTACCAGGGACAGGTACAGGCCGGTACGGAGTGGGGTACCTGTATGGAAACCATGAGGGTGAGGAATGCCCCTGCCAACAGTTTGGAGGGTGTTCTCCACCGCACCGGCATTCAATCGTTTTATCTGATATTTGATCAAAATGACAAGAATCACCCCGATCTTATCAAACCAATCGGCAATAGGGCTATTGGAGTTATTTACCGGCCACAATACGATCAATGGCAATATGTACAAACCATTGTACCAATGCGTTATGACGCATTGATATTCATCAACCGGACAAATGCCCTGAGACCTTTCATGCAGTAATTTTTCTGATAAATTTCAAAAACGTTTCAATAAAAAACAACATATTTACCGGTATAATCGTTAATTATACATCTATTAACCAGACAGATGATAGTCGCTATAATTGATTTGGGAACAAATACCAGCAACCTCGTGGTTGCCCGCCTTAACAGTCATGATATTGAAATCCGGTTTCAGGGTAAAGAGTATGTGCGGCTCGGTGATTACAAAATAACCGAAAACATGATCAGCCCTGAAGCCATTCAACGGGCAACAGCATCGGTTGAACGCCAGGTTGCAACAGCAAAAGAATGGAATGCAGGGAAAATCAGGATCATAGCCACATCGGCCGTCCGCCATGCAAGCAACCAAAAAGAATTTATTACAGCCATCAGGCAAAAAACCGGACTTGAAACCGAAATTATTGATGGGGAACGCGAGGCGACCCTTATTTATTACGGTGTAAAACTTGCCATGGGATCGCTGCCAGAAACCTCAGCCATTCTCGACATAGGGGGTGGCAGCAATGAAATCATCATCTGTGAAAACGGGAATATGCATTGGAAAGGAAGTTACCCATCGGGTATGTCGCGTGTTATCAATTCATTTCCCATTTCCGACCCAATTACCAGATCAGAAGCAATTACACTTACCGATTATTTCAATTCAGTGCATCGCGAAGCTTTTGACCAATGTCGCAATTATGGTGTTAAAACCCTGATTGGGTGCTCGGGTGCTTTCAATACTCTGGCAGATATTATTGACCAGGTAAATCCCGAAGAAAAGTTCAGATCAGCAAAAGAAATTACAATTTCTGATTTTGAAAATGTGCACCGGAAAATTGTTGCTTCAACCCACAGGGACCGGGCTGAAATGATAGGAATGGACCCTGTCCGTACCGACCTGATTGTTCCTGCAATGATCCTGAGTTGTGCATTTATTGAAAACACAGGCATTTCAAAAATTTTACAAACCAGTTATGCGCTGCGTGAGGGGATTCTTTTCGAAATGATTAATTCCTAAGCAGTCCATCGGCAATCAAGGCAAACATCATTAACAGATATAAAACAACACTTTGTTAAAAACAATATTAAATAATTGATAATCAACAAAATAAATCATAAATAAATTTGTTTAAGTTCTTAATAATCAGTAAATTAACGTAGATTTTCCAAAATCTGCGTTAATATGAGAACCAGGGATAATAAACCTTATAAAACATTAAATATCATCACATTAGATAAAATATCAATATTTAGCATACGTAGGAAAGATTTCCTGTACGAAACAATCATCCTATTCCTTTCTAAAAAGGGAAGAATAAACTTTCTTCAACTTTCCAGGTTTGGAACGCACGGCGGGCAAAAATCGTTTCCGGTGCATTTATACCTGAAACCCACTGCTCCGGTTGCTTTTATAATGCTTGCACTGTCGCTCACAAAAAAATGCCATCCTTCAGCGGCTAATTCCATTTTAGTCATAAGGTTCAGGTAATTACTTTTTTTCAGAATACCCAGATCGATGGTTTCGCGTGGGTCGAAACTGATGCAAAGCACCTGATAGTCCTTGCCAATTACTAAGTCCGACTTATCAATAACCCCTGCTATGGCTTCCATTAACGGGCTACATATCCCGGGGCATCGATAGTAAACAAAATCGAGTACCGTAGGTTTTTCAATCAGATCATTTAACCAAACTTGTTCCCCTTTCTCATTAGTCAATGAAACACTATCAGGCAAATATTCATCCAGGTGCTCAATAACACCGATTTCAAAATCTTCAACCGGATCGATGACACGCTGTACTGATAACTCTGTATAAATGATCCAAACAAGTGTCAGCAACAGCATTCTCAGAAATGGAAGCATTCCATCTGAATTTCTCATCGGTAAATTGTTTTTTTTGAGGTAATATTTAGTAAAAACCAGTAATCAAACCTCCAAATTGCCAATATTTTATTCATATCCGAATATAACCGGCAATATCGGAATACCTTTCTGTAATGAAATCATATGCTTATTTAAATATATGTGACTGCTGAAATTTATCAGTTCATAAGGTGCTGTTTTTTTTGAATTTCTTTGAAAATTAAATTAAAATTATTCTAATTTTGAGCATAACAGGAAGATTCATAACAGAATAAACTACTTTTTTATCTTAATCTAACCGGAAAATGAACTAAGAAATTGTAAAGTAGAGGGTTATGAACAAGCTCTTTTAGTAAAAACTGTTTATTTTCATTACCAAATCTTTATTAACCGATGGATAAAACAAGTACCCGCCGGAACTTTCTGAAGTATGCAGGTTACACAGCCTTCGGAACTGGAATGGTAACTCAGGCTGGTTTTCTGAGTTCGTGTAACCGGATTGAAGAAGTAAAAGGCGACAAAATCAAACTTCTGACATCGAGTGGAGAGTTGGTCGAAGTTGACCGGAACCAGTTAACACCAGCCGACTTGCCATCGCTCGATGAAAATCAGAAAAGGGGAAGGGCAGGACTGAAAGGGCGTCGCTGGGTTATGGTGATCGACCTTGCCCGCTGCCGCAATGCACGCAAGTGCATGGAAGCCTGCCAGGCACATCATCAGTTGAGGGCCGAACAGCATCACATGAACGTTCTGCAGATGAAGGATGCAAATTATACAGCGCCTTATTATATGCCAAAACCATGCATGCATTGCGATAACCCGCCCTGCACCAAGGTTTGCCCGGTTAATGCAACATTCAAACGCGATGATGGTATTGTATTGATCGACAACGAACGCTGCATTGGATGCCGCTTTTGTATAGCGGCCTGTCCTTATTCCGCCAGGGTTTTCAACTGGCTCGAACCCCGTGATGCCGAAAAATATGTGGGAGTGACCTACAACATCGAAGCAAACGTGCCACAGAAGAAGGGTACCATTTCAAAATGCCTGTTCAGCGCCGACCGCCTGCGCGACGGGAAACTGCCATCCTGTGTTTCGGCGTGCCCCAACAGTGTTTACTGGTTCGGCGACCAGAATGAAGATGCCGTGACCAACGGAACTACCGGAGAGACAGTGAGTTTCAGTAAACTGATCCGCGATAATGCTGGCTACACCTTACTTGAAGAGCTGGGTACCAAGCCAAGAGTTTATTACCTGCCCCCCCGTGGCCGGGCTTTTCCTTATCAGGGCGATATTTATCCGCATGTATAACCTGAAAAACTGAAACGATGGAAATTACAAAGAAATCACCTGAGGAAGCCAGAAAAAATCTGGATAAAATATTTTACGACCTGACCCGATCACTGAGGGTAAAAGATGAGTTGAGCCGGTTTTGGTTGTTTATCCTGATCATGTTTTGCATTGTAGGGATCTGGGCATGGGGTTATCAGATTCAGCAAGGTTTAGGGATTACTGGAATGCGGGATTACATTTCGTGGGCAATGTATATCAGCAACTTTGTGTTTTTTGTGGCGGTCAGCCTGATCGGGTTGCTCATCAGTTCCATTATGCATCTGTTGAAAATCCACTGGGCCCAACCAGTTTCAAGGGTTGCCGAACAGGTGGCCATCGCTGCCGTAGCCCTTGCCGGAATCATTATCGTCATGGATATGGGCCGCCCCGACCGGTTTCTGAATGTATTCCTACACGGCAGGTTTGCCTCACCTATAATCTGGGATGTTACTGTAATTACTACCTATCTTACCATCTCGGTTTTGCTGTTTTATCTGCCTTTGATCCCCGATCTGGCCCTGATGCGCGACCGATTAAAGGATAAAGTTCCCGGCTGGCAATTCAAAATTTACGATGTACTTTCGCTTGGTTGGAAAGGCAATGCCCGGCAGTTTAAACTGGTTTACCATTCACTACGTATCCTGATGCTGCTGATCATACCCGTTGGGCTTGCCATCCATACCGTAACTTCATGGCTTTTTGCATCTACCCTTCGCGCAGGATGGGACACAACCATTTTCGGCCCCTATTTCGTGGCCGGAGCTTTTGTAGCAGGCACTGCAGCTGTTATACTGGTGATGTATGTCTATCGGGTCAGATACCGACTGAAAGACTATTTTAGTGATGAAGTGTTCGACCGAATGGGGAAAACCCTTGTTTTTGTATGCCTGGTTTATCTCTATTTCAATGTGAACGAATTTTTGGTTCCCGGGTACAAAATGAAAGTGGCCGAAGGGGCACACCTGACCGAATTGTTTGTGGGCAGGCATGCTCCGGTATTCTGGTTTACTCAGATCGGGGGACTTATACTGCCCATTCTCCTCGGGTTTATCAGATTTTTCCGAAGACCTTTGCCAATTACGCTCATTGCTTTTGTTACTTTGATCGCATCATGGTTCAAGCGTATTATAATTGTTATTCCAACCCTGGAACATCCGCACCTTCCCATACAGAATGTACCCGACCATTTTGTACACTACTCCCCCACCAATCCGGAAATTACCATTACACTGTTTGCGTTTTTTGCTTCGCTCCTGATTGTAACCATACTGGCCAAACTGTTTCCGGTTATTACCATCTGGGAATATGCCGAACATAAAGGCATCGATAAGAAACACATTTTTGAAGCGTACGAAAACTGAATGCTATGAAAAAGAGACTATACATTTTACCCGTATGCATTTTCCTTTTGGTTGCTGAAACCATGGGAGTTGTTGAGTGGCCGGTCCCGGGAGAATACCAAAACCTGCAAAATCCGGTTGTGTTTAATAACCAGAATGTGCGGGCAGGACGCGATATTTGGGAAAGAAATTGCAAATCGTGTCATGGCGATCCCGGCAAATTCAATGCCCTGGCATTGGTACCCCCTCCTCCTGATGCCACATCGGAGGCCATGCAGGATCATGCCGACGGTGAATTATTTTATAAGATAACATTCGGACGCGGGGCCATGCCTCAATTCGAAACCACGCTGTCGATGGATGAAAGATGGAAAGTAATTACCTTTATACGAAGGTTTGATCCGCGAAATGAAGGAATGCTTACAGAGGAAGAGCTGCTGAAAGGTAAGATTTATGCCCTTGTTGGGAACGACAATTCCACCATTGATATTGTAGCCGAAGTGCAAAACAAATCAGGACAGCTTGAAAAGCTTTCCCAATCGACGGTTTATATAATGGCCAGGAAAACATTCGGGAACATGCTTTTAGGTACCATCACTACCGACGACGAAGGAAGAGCCTCGTTCGTAATTCCAAATGACCTCCATACACAAAGTGATGGAAAAGTGGATTTTATCCTTACCCTTGGCGACGATTTTGAACCCACAACTTTTGCCATGTCAGGCATACAGGTGAGGCCTCCAATACCTGAACCACCCTCACCCCGAGTATTATGGTCAACCAACGACCGGACACAGGTGTGGCTGCTGTTCACCTACTTTGCAGCCTTGATTGGCGCATGGGCAACCATTGGGTACATTGTAATACAGATAATTAAAATCAAAAAACTGGGACAAAAGCAATAGGATGAACATTTTTTACCTGCTGATAGGAGCCAGTCTAATTGTTGCCCTGATTTTCCTGGCCTTGTTTATCTGGGCTGTAAAAAGCGGGCAGTATGACGACAATGAAACCCCTCCTTACAGAATACTGTTCGATGATGAAGCTGTTAATGAGGATAGACCCTCCGTTGGATACAACAAAATTTCAATAGAAACCAGTAAAGAAAACGATATAATTTAAATCTTGAGCCCGATATGGAAAATCAAAAGTTTTATTACGACCATAAGATTGTGAAGCAATTCATTCTGGCAACTCTGTTCTGGGGGATTGTGGCAATAATTGTCGGGTTGCTCATTGCCCTGCAACTTGCCTTTCCGGTTTTTAACCTCGACCTGGAATTTACCTCTTTCGGAAGGTTAAGGCCATTACACACCAACGCAGTCATTTTCGCTTTTATCGGGAATGCCATTTTTGCGGGGGTTTATTATTCCTTGCAGAAACTGCTTAAAACCAGGATGTACAGCGATACTTTGAGCGCCATAAATTTCTGGGGCTGGCAGTTGATCATCGTTCTTGCTGCCGTTACACTGGTGATGGGCATCACCACTTCAAAAGAGTATGCCGAACTGGAATGGCCCATCGATATCCTGATTGCCATTGTCTGGGTGGTTTATGGATGGAACATGATCGGTACCATCCTTGTACGCAGGGTACAGCATATTTATGCAGCTATCTGGTGGTATCTGGCAACATTTCTTGGTATTGCCATGCTACACGTGGTAAATTCATTTGCCTTCCCTGTATCGTTATTTAAAAGCTATTCGGTATATGCTGGAGCCCAGGATGCAATTGTACAATGGTGGTATGGGCATAATGCCGTGGCATTTTTCCTTACTACCCCGTTTCTTGGACTTATGTATTATTATCTTCCGAAAGCGGTAAACCGCCCGATTTATTCCTATAAACTGAGTATCATTCACTTCTGGTCGCTAATATTCCTCTATATGTGGGCAGGGCCCCACCACCTGTTGTACCAGGCATTACCCGAATGGGCACAGGCATTGGGCACCACCTTCTCGGTTATGCTGATTGCACCATCGTGGGGAGGTATGATTAACGGATTTCTGACGCTCAGGGGAGCCTGGGACAAAGTCCGCGACAGTGCAGCACTCAAATTTTTTGTAGTATCGCTTACTGCATATGGTATGGCAACCTTCGAAGGCCCGATGATGTCGCTGAAAAATGTAAATTCTATTACCCATTTTACCGACTGGACCATCGGCCATGTTCATATTGCCGGCATGGGCTGGAATGCAGGGTTGGTTTTCGGGATGTTATACTGGTTGGTCCCGTTGGTATTCAATACCAGATTATATTCCCGGAAACTGGCTAATGCGCATTTCTGGATAGCTACCCTGGCCATACTGATCTATGCAATTCCCATGTATTGGTCGGCTGTTACACAATGGCTCATGTGGCGCGAATATACCCCTGAAGGGTTTCTGGCCTATCCCAATTTCCTCGAAACCCTGGCTCAGATTATCCCGATGTATGTGGTCCGTATCGCTGGGGGTGCTCTGTTTGTGTCTGGATTTATCCTGATGCTGTACAATCTGTATAAAACTGTCAGGGCAGGAACCTCTGAAGACAATATACCAGCCGAAGCACCCGCCCTGGTTGCATTGGGTACCCGGAATCCTGCCCGCGAGAACATTCATCGCTGGCTCGAAAGAAAAGGAGTGCGTTTTTCCATTATCGCCTTTGTTGTGTTGGCTGTGGGTGGGGCTGTCCAGATTATTCCCATGTTATTTGTAAAATCGAATGTCCCGACCATCGATTCGGTTACCCCTTATACTGCCCTTGAACTTGAAGGAAGGGATATATACATAAAAGAAGGTTGTTATGTTTGTCATTCACAAATGGTTCGACCGTTCAGGTGGGAAACCGATCGGTATGGCGAATATTCAAAAATAGGCGAATTTGTGTATGACCGTCCCTTCCAATGGGGCTCACGACGCATTGGTCCCGACCTGGCACGCGCCGGTGTGGTTACAGGCCCCATGTATAAAAGCGCTGCCTGGCATTATAACCATTTCATCGATCCACAGAATATGAACGCTCAATCGACCATGCCTAAATATCCATGGTTTGCAACCAAAGAGGTGAACCTGCACCTTACTCCGGCAAAGATCAGTACCATGCAGAAACTAGGTGTCCCCTATCCTGTAGGATTTGACAAATTGGCCGTTGACGATCTTAGGGCACAAGGCGCAGGTATTGCCGAAAACCTTCAGGCATCGGGTATTGAAGTAAGCCCAACCAGCGAAATGGTCGCAGTGATTGCATACCTGCACAGGTTAGGCCGTGATGCGGGAATGCCTCCTCTCAGGGAGCCTGTTACTGAAACCGCCCTGGTTCCGGTAATCCTTCCAACCAGTCAGGCCGACCTTGATGCCGGCAAGGAAAACTACCAGAAGATTTGTGCAGTATGCCATGGATCACAGGGAGCAGGAGTGCCGCCGGTGTTCCCAAGCCTTATCGATGGGGTCTGGATACACGGTAGTTCGCCCGAAGAAGTGGTAAGGTCTATTACCAATGGGTACCCTGAAAAAGGCATGATCGCTTACAAAAACCAGCTTTCAGCCCGTCAGATCGAACAATTGGCCGCTTATGTTCTAACTTTACTCAACCATGAAAATAATCAGTAACCTTCTCGAATCTATTGAGGGTATTCAGAACTGGTATATCGCAGGCCTGTTAATATTTTTTATCATGTTTATTGTTTTTGTGGTGAGAATATTATTGAAGCAACGCAGCGAAGTGGATGAATATAAAAAGATGGTACTGGATGACGACCAGAATGAAAAAATCAAAATTGAAAATATAAATTCCGAACCATGACAACTGAAAACAACAACATTGCAAACGCTGGCCAAATGCATGAAACAGATAATGGCCATTATGTTGATGAACACAATTACGACGGAATTGAGGAACTCGATAATCCCCCACCAAGCTGGATCATGTTTATATTTTACCTGACCATAGGAATCTCCATTTTGTATGGTGCCTATTATTTCTGGATCGGTATTGGCCCCGACCAACATGAAGAATACCAACGCTCAGTTCAGCAGGCACAGTTAAAATACCAGACTGGAAAATCGGCTGAAGCGCTAGCTTTGCTAACTGATGAGGCTTCGCTTTCCGAAGGTAAGGCCATATATGCCGACATGAACTGCGCAACCTGCCATGGAAACGAAGGCGAAGGAAATGCCATTGGCCCCAATCTGATTGACAACTACTGGATACATGGCTGCAGTTTTGACGATGTATTCAACATCATTAAAAACGGTGAACCATTGAAAGGGATGACCCCCTTCAAGGGTCAACTCAGCGACGAAAGGATACAGAAAGTAGCCAGTTACGTACTGTTGGCAATGAAAGAATACACGCCGGATAACCCCAAAGAGCCACAAGGAGAAAAATGCGAATAAAAACCTGAATATGTCTCCTCCTAAAATATCATTCAGGGATCGTCCCATAAATATTGATGAACAAGGCAACCGGAAATGGGTATATGCCAGCCAGCCACAGGGCAGGTGGTACACTCGGCGTACAATGGTTGGATGGGGCCTGCTGATGCTCCTTATTGCCGTTCCGTTTATAAAGGTTAATGGATTGCCGTTGGTTCTGCTCGATATCGCCGAACGGAAATTTATTATTTTCGGCGCCATTTTCTGGGCACATGATACATTTATCCTATCCCTGCTCATGCTCTCATTTGTCGTATTTATCATTCTTTTTACGGTAATATTTGGTAGGGTTTGGTGTGGATGGGCATGTCCCCAGACCATTTTCCTCGAAATGGTGTTCAGGCGCATCGAATTCTGGATCGAGGGCGATCACAGGAAAAGGAGTGCATTGGATTCGGGCCCGTTTACTTTTGAAAAATTCTGGAAAAAACTGGCCAAACATACCATCTTTTTTGCTATTTCGGTGGGAATGACCAATGTTTTCCTGATGTGGTTTATTGGATATGAAAAACTGTTTGCCGTTATCGGGGAACCCATTCAACTGCATATTTCCGGTTTCATAATTATGCTTGCGGTTTCAGGATTTTTTTACTGGATTTATACTTCATTCAGGGAACAGATTTGCACCATGGTTTGTCCGTATGGCCGGATGCAGGGAGTTTTGCTCGACGGAAGGTCGATAGTAGTGGCTTACGACTATGTACAGGGCGAACCCAGGGGAGGTAATTCGGGCGGTGATTGTATCGATTGCCGGCGCTGTGTTGAAGTGTGCCCCACTGGCATTGATATCCGGAACGGAACACAGTTCGAATGTATTCACTGCACGGCATGCATCGATGTATGCAATGACGTGATGAAAAAAACCGGGCGGCAGTCGAACCTGATCCGTTACGATTCGGCATTTGGTATCCTGCAGAGACACACTTCTCTATGGAATAGCCGAAACCTTGCCTATTCCGCAGTGCTGGCGGTCCTTTTCGGAGGATTTGTTTATACACTTGCATCACGACCTTCGGTTGAAACAACCATATTGCGTACCCCCGGTTTGTTATACCAGGAAAACCCAGACCAAAGCTTTTCAAACGTTTACAACATGAAAATTGTTAATAAAACCCATCAGGACAAAGAACTGAAAATCAGACTACTGTCGCACAGCGGCAGAATTGAACTGGCAGGAAACAGGATTTTTGTTGAAGACCAGGGTTTATACCAAACGTCTTTTGTCCTGAATATTCCGAAAAAGGAAATCAAATCGGGAAAAACAATTGTTGAGTTTGGTATTTTTGACAACAACAAACAAATTGAAAGACACAAGGTAACTTTCTTAGTACCTTGAAAAATAATACTACGAATGATGAGATTCAATTTTGGGACTGGCATAGTGATCTTTATGTTGCTGTTTATGACTGCACTCATAGCCTTTGTTATATTCGCCCACCGGCAGGATGTAAACCTGGTTCACGACAATTATTACGAAAAAGGGGTTGAACATACCCGTCAGATGCAGATTGCCGAGCGTTCGGCAGTCTATTACGGTGCCATCGAAATCAACGACGACGGTAATTTTATCCACATTGTTTTTCCAGCCGGTTTGGCACATACAATGCAAAATGGAAATGTTTTATACTTCAGGCCATCTGACCATTTGAAAGATACAAGCGAACCACTCAACCTGAAGGGTAATGTTTTCATTGGCACAAAAGAAAACCTTATACCCGGACGGTATATCATCAAAATTACCTGGCAAATCAACGGCCTCGATTATGAAGTTGACAAACCTTTTATTATAAAATAACAGAAAATGGCCATCTGGATTTCAGCAATCGTATTGGGTCTGATGGGGAGTTTTCATTGCGTGGGAATGTGCGGCCCCATTGTACTTGCACTTCCTCTGCACGGAAACACAATTGGGCAAAAAATTTACGGGGGTTTGCTTTATAATTTAGGCCGGACAGTTACCTATACCTTGATGGGAGCAATTTTCGGCCTTTTGGGTCAGGGACTCCGGCTTGTAGGGTTTCAGCAGGTTGTTTCCGTTCTCATGGGTTCAGCAATGGTAATATCAGTTCTGTTCCCCTCAATTTTTCGTAATCAATACAACCTTTCATCCAGCACCTACAAACCCATTGCCCGACTAAAGAAAACACTTGCCGGATTGTTTTCGGTGCGGTCGTTCCAAAGTCTGTTATTCATTGGATTGCTGAACGGATTGCTTCCCTGTGGATTGGTTTACATTTCAATTGCCGGGGCTATAGCTACAGGAGGGATTACAAACGGAATGATATACATGTTTCTTTTCGGTTTGGGTACCTTACCCATGCTTCTTGCCCTTGGTGTTGCCGGGAACCTTGTGAGTACCCGTATCCGAAACAGGATCAACAAGCTTATCCCTATTATGGTCATTATTGTCGGATTGTTTTTTATACTCAGGGGACTTAACCTCAACATAAAATATCTAAGCCCAACCAAAGACAGAATTGAAAAGCGGTTCGAGATAAGCCTTGATGAGCATCATCTTTCGAACCGTGAGAACAATAAAAATGCTTCCTATCAAACAAAAAAAGAAATTCCTTCCTGTTGTGAGGAAAAAACAAAAAACAATAAACACAGTAGTCCCCAATAAATTGGTTACCTGAAGGGCAATCGGGATAGCATTTCGGCCAGCTGATTGATTCCCTTCTCCAATTTATTGGCAACCAGCATTTTTACCATCATTCCCATTTCGGTATGTAAAGTCAGGCGCATTTTTGTTTTGTATGCATCAACAGGAAGTAGTTGCACCCAGAAGTCCAGTTCAACCGGGATCCCGCCATGTCCCTGCACTTTTATGGTTTTAAAAGGTTTACGCTCCACAATCCTGATTTCGGCTGTTCCAAAACCACTCACATCAAACCGGCATGAATCACTGTCGGATTCAAAATTCCGGATGTTGATCTGAGGTATTTTCTCCGATATCTGTTTCAGAACCTCATCACTAAAATATATGGAAAGATTTTTAAAATCAGAAAGGTAATTAAAAATCATTTCAATATTATGATCGATATACTGGATATCGCTTACATATTTGATTACTCCCATATTGCCTTCTTATTTACCCCAATTTGCAGGGTCTTCGCGCCACTGCATCAGTTTGTGGAGTTCTTTTTCGCTGATCTCACCCTTTTCGATGGCAACATTTATCAATACATCGTACTGGCTGAGCGTAGTCAGTTCAAGGCCAGCTTTATTAAAACTTTCAGCGGCTTGCGGAAAGCCGTAACTGAAAATGGCCACCATTCCCAATACTTCAGCGCCATAATCCGTCAGCGCCTGTGCAGCTTTCAGACTGCTTCCCCCTGTCGAAACAAGATCCTCGATAACCACCACTTTCTGTCCGGGTTTCAGATCGCCTTCAATCAGGTTTTCGAGGCCATGGCCTTTGGGTGCCGAACGTACATAAACAAAGGGCAAGTCAAGCTCCTGCGCAACCAACACCCCATGGGCAATGGCTCCTGTGGCTACTCCGGCGATTATTTGGGTATCAGGATACTTTTCACTGATAATACCTGCAAACCTGTCGCGGATAATATTACGGACATCGGGATATGATAGTATTTTCCGGTTATCGCAATATATGGGCGATTTCCATCCTGAAGCCCAGGTAAACGGATTTGATGGTTGTACTTTTATTGTATTAATTTGCAGCAGCAGATTGGCTACTTCAATTTGGTAATTTTCCATTTTAAGCGGTTCAAAAATTAAAATCGGAGGCAAATGTACGAAGTTTTTTTTAACCATAACCGGCTCATAATAGCTAACCCTGACATGGGAGGATTTCTTAACCCCGACATAGAAATTTTTATTGATAATGACAAAGGAATACTAACAGATACTGTGAACCTATTCCTTGGTAACCAGGTAAAAACTATGATTATCAGGGGGAATCCCACTTCAATATGGCCCCTTTTCAGGATCAGCTTCACCGAAATACCGGCAGCCGGAGGTATGGTAACCAGCAACAACAAATACCTTTTTATTTTCAGGAAAGGGAAATGGGACCTGCCAAAAGGGAAAATCGACAATGGGGAAACCCCTGAAGAGGCCGCTTTCAGGGAAGTTTCGGAAGAAACAGGCTTAAAGGATTTCAGCATTATCCATCAACTACCTTCCACCTGGCATATTTATTACCCGAAGTTCGAACCTCCGGGGAGTAAACCTATCCTGAAAGAAACCAAATGGTTTCTTATGAAGGCAGTACCCGATCAAACACTCATACCTGAACGAGGTGAAGAAATTGAAGAAGTTTGCTGGTTTGCAAAACCCAATCTGGATATTGTATTGTCAAACACCTATGAAAGTCTGAAAAATCTGATAGAATGTTTGTTAAACAGTAAGGTTATCTGACAAAATTTCACCAATTACCTGTTGGCCTGAAATTTGAAAAGATGATAACCGATAATGGAAACAGAAAAACTATGAACAATTTTAAAACAATAGGCTTAATGGCCATTCTTACCCTGCTTCTTATGTTGTTAGGTGGAGCAATAGGTGGAAGATATGGCGCATTGCTGGCACTTGGGCTTGCTGGCGTAGGGAATTTTATAAGCTATTATTACAGCGACAAGCTTGTATTGAAAGCATACCGGGCACAGGAATTGCCTCCTAATCACAAAATCACGCTGATGGTTAAACAACTGGCTTCGAGGGCTGGTATGCCAATGCCCAAAGTATATATGATTGACCAACAGCAGCCCAATGCTTTTGCTACAGGCCGAAATCCCGAAAATGCTGCTATTGCGGTTACAAGGGGATTGGCACAGAGCATGAACGACAGCGAATTGACTGGGGTGCTTGGCCACGAATTAGGTCATATTGCAAACCGCGATATCCTGATAGGTACCATTGCTGCAACTTTGGCAGGAGCCATTACTTACCTGGGATATGCTGCACATTTCGGTATGGGAGGGCGCGACAACCAAAATTCCAATCCACTGTTTTTACTGCTGGCCCTTATTCTGGCCCCGCTGGCAGCAACCCTGATTAGGATGGCAATTTCCCGCACACGTGAGTACAAGGCCGATGCTTATGGGGCAGAAGTCAGTGGTAACCCATTGTACCTCAGTTCAGCCCTATCGAAACTTGAAAACTGGAGCAAACAGATACCCATGAAAGGCAATGAAGCCACGTCACATATGTTTATTGTACATCCATTCAGGGGAGGGGGGTTCTCAAAGCTTTTCAGTACCCACCCTTCAACGGCTGAAAGAATCAGAAGGTTAAATGCCCTGAGATGAATCCCCTAAATCGGGGGGGGCAATCTTCCCTGGCCACTTCCGGTCAGGGATTATTTTTTTTTGCGCCCACGGAGCGAATTGGCCAGATCGTCGGCAACATCCTCGGCTTTATCAGCAAACTTCTTTCCGTGAATTTTGGCCTTTTCGAGCAGATCTTCGGCCTTTTCTTCAATTTTATCGGCAAAATTCTTTAATTTCTCTTTTACTTCGCTTTTTTCGAAATCTTCAATTTTCTCTTCAATAAAATCACCTGCTTTTTTCATGGTTTCACTGTTGCGGACTTTATCAGCTGCATCTTCGAGTATTTCTTCTGCCTTGTCAGCCAGCTCTTTGGCTTTCTCAACAAGTCCTTTTAACTTATCATCCGATTGATTTTCAGAATTTTTCATCGCCAATATTTTTAAAACATTTATAGTCTAAAGTTACATAAACGAATATAATTTCAAACATGGAGCTGAGAATTATCCTTAATAATACAAGATATTTAACACCTGATGCAATATAAAATTTGCAAATTGAATGACATACGCCTTTTATTCCCAATTATTTTTCCACCATTACCTTACCCCTGCCAATTGATGTTCAAAACCATCGAGGGGAGTTTTGGCCGGGGACAAAACAACTTTGTGTTCCCGGTTTACAAGAATAGCAGCCGGGTAAGACCGGATGTTAAACCTCTTTCCGGTTTGCCGCGAATCGGAGTCGATGACCACACGGCCAGGTATCTGGTTTGTCCGGATAAAATCCCTGTTATCGACCCGGGATGCTGCGGTCAATACTACAAGAATATCAACCTTATCACCAATACGCTGGTTAATTTCGGCAAGGTATTTTACCTGTTCCTGGCAAACAGGGATCTCCAGATCTGCAAACAGGATATATTGATAGGGTTTTGTTACCGAAGTGGAGCAGATTGTATCGCCCGATAAATCGGGAAGGCAAATGGCAGGAGCTTCTGTTCCGGGATACAGGAATTGCAGTTTTTTAATCACCAATGTGGCAGTTCTTCGTAATGTTGGATTACTGTGCTGCGAAAAGCCCGGTAACTTCAAGGTATTTATTATGGCATTTTTCGGAAAATCACCAGCATAGAAAGCATCATGCAGCAATTTCAGAGCGATGAGTTCGGTAAGCAATGACTGTGCGCCGGTATAAGAGGCCGTCCATTTCAGTAGTTCGGCAAGGTCCTGCCGGGCTACCATGCTCCGGATAGCAGCACCCCTTGTAGATTTGCTCTCGAGACTCAGTGCGTTATTCAGCAAGCGGTCAATGAGCTCCGAAAAAATCGGGATATTCCAGGCCTGTTCAGGCATATCTTTAAGGCTTCCTGCCAGTTTCTCGCGACCTGTCCGGAGAATTCCCGCCTCAATAGATTTATACTGTAGCTCTTTGTTATACTGAAACAGTAACGATTTTACACCGGAGAATTCTTTTTCGAGGGGTAAACGCACCGAATCGATATAGTTGCGTTGTTGCCTGAAGTAAAGCTGGTTGAAATATTTCTGGTTCAGTTCAAAGAACCTCTGGTCGAACCGGGCAAAAAGTGTGTTGAGTTCTTCGGGGTGGCCCGATTGCACCATGATCCACAACTCAATAGGCTGAAAATAGGGATTTTTGCTCTCCTCAAAACTTTTTCCTTTTAGTGGCGGTAGCTTAATTTTCAGGGTTTCGCCGGGCTTTACAATAATTTTTGTACGATAGGCATCAAAGTCGGCATAGCAAAACAGGGTTTCGGTAACACCGGTTTCAACCTGTATCCTCCCTTGCGGCCCAATTCGCAAGGTAAAGGCATGTATCTCTGTTTTCGAAACCGGATCGCCCCAGGTTACAAAGTCGATGCTACGCCCGGCATAATCGGGTTCAAAACCTTCGAGCCTGCCCCCGAAAACCTGATGGCTTGTGCCTATGATAAGTAACACCAGGAAAGTCCCCAAACGCAAAGTTCTGATTCCGTTCATCTTAATTTTTCAGGATAGATGTCAGTTAAATATGATGGCATTAAGCGCATTAAATCCATACTATCACAAACGCCAAGGTAATTGATATATTTTTCAGAAAAAAACAACTTTAGCTATAATTCAATAGATTTGTTCGTGAATTACAATTGCCCGGTTAAGATGTAATATAAAAATGAGATTCATCACCGCCAGCCGACGGATCAGAACAACAGCATGTTTGGTAATTGCAGGCATTTTGGATTTTATTAAATGATTAATTCATACTATTTTATGAACCTGAAAAACATTATCCGCTCACTCCTGATCTTTTTAAAACTCGACCTGACCAAAAACCTGGAATACGACAGGCTCACCCGGAAAATCCTGAAGAGAGTGGTAAAACCCGGTACAAACTGTATTGATGTGGGTTGCCATAAAGGAGAGATACTCGACCTTATGTTGAAGTTTTCGCCCAGTGGAAAACATTACGCATTTGAACCCATACCCTACCTGCATGAAAACCTACAGAAAAATTATGCCGGAAAAGCTGTAATTTTTTCGTATGCCCTATCGGATAAAAATGGTAAAACCACTTTTCAACTGGTAAAAAATGCACCAGCTTACAGCGGGATCAATAAACGGAAATATAATATAGCCCATCCCGAAATTAAAGAAATCGAGGTTGAAATGCGGGCCCTCGACAAATTAATCCCGCAAGAGGTCCCTATAGGCCTGATAAAAATAGATGTGGAAGGTGGCGAGTACGGTGTGTTGAAAGGTGCGGAAAAGCTGCTCAGGAGAGATAAACCGGTCGTGATTTTTGAATTTGGAATGGGTGCCAGCGATTATTACGGAACACAACCCGACGAACTGTACGATTTCATCAATTCCAAAGCCGGACTGAAAATATATACCCTCAAAGGGTACCTGAATGGCAGTAATGCACTGACTTCAGACGGATTTGAAAATTGTTTCAACACCAACAGTGAGTACTATTTTATTGCCACCCGTTCCTGAACTCTTCCATATTCAGGCTTTTAGGCAGGAAACGGCTGGCATCGCCACCATGAAGGATGATATCCCTCACAATGGTTGAATTTACCGGTGTATGTTCAGGAATGGTAAGCAGGAATACGGTTTCAATTTCGGGGTACATCTGTTTGTTCACCTGGGCAATAGCACGTTCAAATTCAAAGTCGGCTGAAGTACGCAGCCCACGGATAATATATTTTGCACCAGTTTTCTTGCAGAAATCAACTGTGAGCCCCTCATGTACTTCCACCGAAATCAGCGGGTCGTCTGCAAAAACCTGGTTGATCCATTTCACCCTTTTTTCGAGCGGAAAAAACGATTTTTTGTTCGTATTGTAACCAATCATGATAATGATTTTGTCGAACAATTTTGAGGCCCTGCGGACTATGGATTCGTGACCTACTGTAAATGGATCGAACGATCCGGGAAATATGGCAATTTTCATCTTTTTCTATCGATTAAATCATCTGTTATGGATGTGCAGTCCCTGCCATGATGGCCGTTAAAAAGCCAAATTCATTTCAAAGATGGGAAAATCTTTTTATTATCAGCACAAGCAGGGTTCATTTTAATTATGAATAGCCCGGTATATTAATCATCAATCTCCTACCTCGATGTGAAAACAGAACATATTTGTTTAAATTGCACAAAGTTTCATCAAATAGGAAAGTGGTAAAAAACAGCAAAAGGGATCTAATCTGGTATGTACTTCTATTGTTGATTGCGGCAGCCTGGGTTGCAGGTTTGTTTATCGACCTGACGGGCGACTCCGGGTTGTATGCAGCTATTTCGCGGCAAATGGTTGAATCGGGCGACTGGCTTAACCTTGCCATAAACGGAAGGCCATACGACCAAAAACCACACTTGCTTTTCTGGCTTTCCAGTGTAGGTATCTGGCTTTTCGGTAACTACAACTTCGCCTATAAATTATTCCCGTTCCTGGCTGCTATTTCAGGGATTTATTTTACTTACCGGTTTGCCCGTTTGCTCTATTCTGAAACAGCTGGGCGGCTGGCAGCCCTCATGACTGGGACATCGTTAATTTTTTTCCTGTACATGCATGATATCCATACCGACAGCGTGCTTCAGGCAGCCGTAACACTAGCCCTATGGCAACTTACAGCATACCTGAAAACCAGCAAACCGGCCCCTTTTATTTTGTCTTTTGCTGCAATCGGTTTTGCAATGCTCACAAAAGGGCCTGTCGGAGCCTTTGTGCCATTTCTTTATGTCGTCATTTTTCTGATTATAAACCGTGACATCCGGCAATTTTGGCAACCAAAGTGGATAGCTGGTGTCCTGATCGCTCTTATTGTTGCTTCGCCGGCATTGATACACCTGTACCGCAATTTTGGTTTCGATGGACTTAAATTTTACTTTATCGATAACAATCTGGGTAGGATAACAGGTAAAGTTGCAGGATCGGGCATCGATCCGCTTTATTATTTTTATAATTTGCTCTGGGCCCTGCTCCCCTGGACAGTACCTGTATTTTTAACCCTAATCATTGAATTAAAAAACCTGAAACAAAAAGAATTCAGGAAAAGCCTCCATTTTTCACTATTTTTGAGTATCATAATTACATTCTGCATATTGAGCTTTTCTAAGGGACGTGCACCCAATTATATGTTTTTGATGATCCCTTCCATTTTTGTGTTAGCCTCGGGAAAGTTTGCTGAAGCTGTTGATAGCAGAAATTTATTTCTTAATTCCCAGAAATTTATGGTGGGAGTTATGGTTTTAATTTTCCTTTTCTCAATTCTAGTGGATGGGTTCCGTAAACCCTGGGTTCCGGGTATTTTGCTCTTTTCAGCTATATTAATGGCTTCCTGGATCAGGAAAACAATAAAACATCCTGAAATAAAGATTTTGTCCATTTCGGTGTTGATGGCGGCTTTGGTGAACGGTTTTCTTAACATACAGGTTCTTCCCCATCTTTTTTCCTATCAGGGCGCCCGCCAGGCACTTGAAATTTATGAGAACTCCCCGACTG
The DNA here is from genome assembly GCA_037447215.1 of Bacteroidales bacterium. Taxonomy (GTDB): domain Bacteria; phylum Bacteroidota; class Bacteroidia; order Bacteroidales; family Prolixibacteraceae; genus UBA1413. Next base: position 9,623 of record JBBIHB010000034.1, on the reverse strand, counting down.
AAAATGGAATGTTAAAGAATTTACACCTGGATGAATTTGAACTTTTTTTCTGGGCAAAAAAACCGGTTGAAGATTTTTCGACCTGGGAAAATTTCTACGAATTTCTGAAAACAGACAACAGTTGGGTATATACCGACAGCCTTGGGCTTGATGTTGTCAGGCAATTAACCCCTTCAACCGACACCGTTTATGCTATCCCACAAGCCCAAATGAACCGGGTAAAACTCAGGTTTCTGATCCCTTCATCACGCAGTGTTGCTTTAAAGGATAATTACCTGATAAAAATTAGGTAACATCCCGGACGGAATGCTGGTTGGTTATTATTGATTTGCTTTATCTTTGAACCCTATAAAGAATTAAATTTAATGCAGAAAAAATATCTATTATCGGTAGTTATTCCAGTTTACAACGAGGAAAAAACCATTCATGCCATACTCGACAGGGTAATTGCAGTTCAACTCGATTATGGTTTCGAAAAAGAGATTATTATGGTGAACGACTGTTCGACCGACCGCTCGGTTGAAGTAATCAGAACCTATATGGCCAGACATACCGAAACTTCGATGAAGCTGTTTGAGCAGCCTGTCAATATGGGAAAAGGTGCAGCATTACGCAGAGGAATTGAGGAGGCAAAAGGCGATTGCCTCATCATTCAGGATGCCGACCTGGAGTATGACCCCCGCGAATACAACCTGTTGCTGAAACCCATTGCCGAAGGGAATGCCGATGTGGTTTACGGCTCGCGCTTTTTGGGAGGCAATCCGCATCGGATACTCTTTTTCTGGCACTCCATAGGAAATAAAATGCTGACCATGGTTTCCAATATGTTTACCAACCTGAACCTTACCGATATGGAAACATGCTACAAGCTTTTCAAATCGGATATCATTAAAGGAATCGACCTGAAAGAAAACCGGTTTGGTTTTGAACCGGAAGTTACAGCCAAAATTGCGCGGATCCCCGAAATCAGGATTTACGAGGTAGGGATATCATATTATGGACGTACCTATCAGGAAGGGAAAAAAATCGGCTGGCGCGATGGTTTCCGTGCCTTGTACTGTATCCTGAAATACAACCTGTTTGTGTGACAATCGCCCGACGGATGAAGCGGTTACCCGAAGAAAAAAAACTGTTCGTCTCCAGCCTGTTTCTTATCGGAGTGGTGCTCTCCATTGCATCAGGATTTACTGAAATTTCTTCAGGTGGGGCCGACAACTACGCGCACTTCAATATTTCGCGATGGGCTTTCAGGTATCCGCATCTCTTTCTCGACCACTGGGGGAAGCCCGTTTTTACCTTTCTCACTGCCCCGTTTGCACAACTGGGAATGAATGCAGTCAGGATATTCAACATCGCGGCAGGCCTCCTGACCGCCTGGTTTGCATACAACCTTGCCCTGCACTTCAGACTAAGATATGCCTGGCTGGCAGGCGTTTTTACTGTTTTTACCCCCATCTATTTTATGATGATGTCGTCGTCGATGACCGAAGTACTTTTCAGCCTTTTTCTGGTGCTTTCCATATACCTGTTTTTCAGGGAGAAGTTTATAGTCTCAGCTATCCTCGTATCGTTCATCTTTTTGATCCGGAATGAAGGGCTACTCACTATCCTGCTTTTTCTGGCTGGGTTTATCCTGAAAAAACAATACCGTGCTATTCCGTTTCTGGCTTCAGGCTTTCTGGTTTCGAGCCTTGCCGGAAGCCTGCTTCACTACCACGATTTCTGGTGGCTGATTACGCACAGGCCCTATTCAACCGGCGGAACATCGGTTTACGGTTCGGGCGACTGGTACTATTTTTTTATCAAACTTCCACACTATTTCGGGTATATAATTACTTTGCTGCTTTATGCTGGAACCATAGCCATACTGGTAGACTGGAAAAAACAATACCTGAATATCCGATCGGATGCATTTCTGTTGATTATCCTGGTACTAGGAAGTTTTTGGGGATACTTTGCCGGACATGCTTACATGTGGTGGAAAGGTGATACCTCTGCCGGGCTGGTTCGGGTTTTTGCAGCCGTCAGCCCGCTGGTTTCGCTGATGGCCCTTTTTTTCCTGAACGCATTCAAAGCTCAATGGCTGAACTCAAAGGCAATGAAAATCACCACCATTACTGTTTCCCTGCTCCTGGCCGGATCGTCGGTCAGGCATTACCACCGGTCGGTAAGCCGCGACCTGAGCGCTGAAATACTGAAAAGGGTTACCCTGTGGCTGAAAAATCCTGAAAACCTGAGGCATAAACTGGTGGTTCACAATCCCTATTTTTCTTATTCTACCGGTATCGATGCCTGGGATTCCAACATCGTACAATATGGCTTCAGCAACAACGAAGACCCCGCCAAAGGCCTTCCCGACAGCACCCTATTTGTGTGGGATGCCCATTTTTCGGCCAACGAGGGAAGAATGCCCCTCGAAAAAATAATGAATAACCCCGATTTTGAACTGGTAACCTGGTTCGAACCGGTGGTCCCCTTCAAGGTATTGGGCAGTTACGACTATAAAATCTTTATTTTCAGGAAGATTGCAGGAAGAAATGCCAATAACCAGGCTATTCTGGAAAGTTTAAAGCAGCAGCAGATTGCGCAGGGGATTCTATATACAGAGATGATGACTTTCGAACAACCTTTCCCAGCAGAAGATGTGGAAAGGCACAGGGTGGAAAGCCCTTTCGGAAATGGTGGACAAGCTTGTTCATTGGCTGGCCTTGAATTCAGTCCATCATTCCACATACCTGGTGATATTCTGAAAACCGGTGCGGAAAATAAAGCCAGGATTTCATTCGACATCCTTATTAACGAATCAATTACCGAAGGCCGGCTTTTATGTGTATTTTCAATTGAAAAAGGGCAGAATGTGCTGCATTATGCAACCATCGATCTGGCAACATTTAATTTATCGCCGGGAATCAACCACAAAGCGGATATTATTTTCAATCTTCCAACGTTACATGCAGGTGGGGCAACCCTGAAGTCGTACATCTGGAATATCGACCGAAGGGCTGTTATGATCGACAATTACGGTATTGAAATATTCCGGGCAACAAATCAGTTAAAACAATGTATGAAATAACCGGCAACTCGGAATACGGGACCGAAACCCTTGAGGTAATATCCGAAGCTGATAATTTTAACCGGTGGATGTACGAAACCATCAGGCCACTCTGCCGGGGAAGCATTCTTGAGGTTGGAAGCGGAATAGGAAACATCTCGCAATTTTTCATTAACGATGGTTTCGATATTACCCTCAGCGATTTCGAAAACAGCTATTTTCCCCGTCTGAAAAAGAAATTTGAAAACAAACCCAATCTGAGGGACATTCACCGGATCGATTTTTCGATAACAAATATGGAGGAAAAGTTTCCTGAACTTGTGGGCACGTTCGATACAGTTTTTGCCCTGAATGTGGTGGAACATATCGAAGACCACCGGCAAGCGCTTCAGAATGCCAACCTGATGCTGAAACCGGGAGGCCGGGTAGTAATCCTGGTGCCGGCTTTTCAACAGCTCTACAATTCGTTCGATGAGCAACTTGGGCATTACAGACGTTACACCGCCCGGTCTCTCAGGCAATTGCTCGAAGAAACCGGATTCCATGTGGTGCATTCGCGTTATTTTAATTTTATTGCCATTCTGGGTTGGACCTATTCAGGGAGTATCCTCAAAAAGCGGATTATTCCGAAAGGCCAGATGAAACTTTACGACACTTTGGTGTCCCTCTGGAGAATTATCGATTATTTTGTGTCCCGTTTTGCCGGGGTTTCAGTTATACAAGTAGGTATAAAAAAGTAAAAAATATACTGATATTTTGAAGATTATATGAACCGGAAAATCATTTCGAAAGCTGCCATATTGCTGGTTATGCTATTTGTGGCATGGTCGGGGAATAACCTCGACCAATGGGGAAAGAACAAAATTATCCAAAATGATGTCATTTCCTATTATGCCTATTTGCCTGCTGCAGTAATTTTTAACGACCTGACATTTGAATTTACCAAAACCCTTCCCGAAGATTTTGAAGGAACCATCTGGTTACAGACTGCCCCCAACGGAAAGCCTATCCTGCGGATGACCATGGGTATGTCGATGCTCTGGTTGCCCTTTTTTCTGGCCGCCCATGCAGCGGCCCACGTGGCTGGCGTTTCTGCTCTCGGATATTCCTGGCCATACAGCTTCTCAATTTTCCTGGCCGCACTCACCTACCTGTTCATCGGATTAATATTTCTGAGGAAACTTTTGTTGCGCTGGTTTTCCGAAATCAGCACGGCCATCACCCTGATTCTGGTTGTGGCAGCTACCAACCTCAGCTATTATGTGATCTCCGAGCCCGGAATGACCCATGTGTATAATTTTGCCCTGTTCAATTTTTTTATATGGCTTTCGCTGAAATGGATAACAAAGCCTGGTATATGGCTTTCTATAGTAATGGGTATCCTGGCCGGACTGATTGTCCTGATCAGGCCGGTCAACATATTGATCCTGCTGATTCCTGCCCTTGCAGGAATAACCAGATGGCATGATTTTCGGGAGCGAATTACCTTGAATTGGAAATTTATCCTTGCAGCAGGAGGTGCTGCATTCCTGGTAGTGCTACCGCAACTGCTCTATTGGAAAATGCAGACCGGACAATTTTTTTTCAATTCCTATATGGATTCGGGTAAATTTTATTTTTTCAATCCGCAGATAATCAATGGCCTGTTCAGTTTCAGGAAAGGGTGGCTGATTTACACTCCGGTAATGGTTTTCGGGTTTGCCGGGTTATATTTCTTTCTGAAATCGTCAAAAGGACTCTTCCTTCCTGTAATCCTGTTTATTGTGCTCAACATCTATATTGTTTTCAGCTGGTGGTGCTGGTGGTATGGCGGAAGCTTCGGGATGAGGCCCATGATTGATATGTACGGGATTATGGCCTTGCCTATGGCTGCATTTTTCGACTGGATACGTTCCCGGAGGGAGTTTGTCCAAACGGTAACCCTGTTTGCCCTGGCCGGTATTCTTTATCTGAATATTTACCAGATGAAACAATACCGGATATCGCTGTTGCACTGGGATAGTATGACCCGTGCCGCTTATGTGGGGATTTGGGGCAAAATGACCTGGCCCGAAGGGTACGATAAAATGATTAAACTTCCAGACTACGACAAAGCCCTGAAAGGGGAAAAGGAGTACCCTTAACCGGAAGCCCCTTCGTCAGTTTTGGCCCCGTCAACAGAAAAATGAAGCTGGTAAATCACTTCGGTTGTGGCCGGGTTCCGGTATAAAAATTCCCTGTTGCAGGTAAAAGGGGTAGCGCTTTCTTCGGACAGTTTCTGCAATGTCCGGTTATACAAATCCTCCTTATCGAGTTCAAGATAGAGGTATACTTTTTTGCCGGATCCGATAATAGCACCCGCATCGAATTTTTCGGCCCACGAACGCAGACTGTTGTCCCAGGTAAAATAATTGAAGGTGTGCGGATACAACCTGTCGAGTACTGGGGCATATTCGGCCCGTTTCCGGTGATTGGCCCACACATGGCTGTAAGTCAGGATATATTCAATAAACGGGGAACCATAATTCTGGGAAGCAATGATTTTGTAATTTTCCTGTTTGTCGAGCAAAGATACAAAATGCCAGGTGGGTATCCGGTTGGCCACATCGGTTTGCATTGCCTCTGTTTTTATGGGCAGCCAGTGTTTATGGTCCCTTAAGTTCCATCCAATAGTGAAAAGGGCGGCAACTGCAATCACATAACCCGTTATCCGGCCAGGTATAGTTTTCCGGATTATTTCGGCAATAATAATAACCGTCAGGGGCGAAAGCATCAATACCGGAACAAAATAGCGGTGGGCATAATGCTTCCCAACCATTAGCAATTGTGCCGAAATAGCTACAATCAGTGCCAGCGAAATCCATACCAGGCTATTTTCAACCTTTTTCCTGAGCAAAGCCATATGAGCGGCAAATACCACAATAAGTCCGATAAACAACAGAAAGAAACGCCTCTCATAGTTGTACAATTCCCTGAGGTTGGCCCTGAGCGATCCAAAGTCGATAACATTGGATTCGCCGCCCCCGTATTGTCCACTGTGCAGGAAGAGGCCTTTCACCCAGTTCCAGAAAAATTCAATCTGCAGGGTAACCGGAAAAGCTATGATAAAAAAGAATAAAAACGAGAAAACCACAAATTTCACTTTTTTTTTCCATCCTTTTATAACCAGAAAAGGAATTACCCAGATGGGCAGGAAGGTTAATTTTACCGAAAGCCCTAATGCCACGATCAGCGAAAATCCTATAATTTGCCTATTGGTAGGGGCTTTATCTTCCGAATAAATTTTGATAAGCAGCACCATAAGCAACATCACCGGAAAAGGCATCATCAATTCGGGGGCTACCCTACCGATCAGATCGTACCAGATTACCGGCAGAAAAGGGGCCGTTTGCACCAGTAGGGCATAAACCGACGACCGGGTATATTGCCAAATTTTCAGGCCTGAATACCAGATTAAAGCTGCAGTCAGACTGGTAATTAACAGGCTGGTGACCGCCAGGTAGAGGTCGGGGTTCAGGAATACATCATCGAGAAAGGGTACCCTGGCTCCCCTTATAAACCATATCATCCTGAACAACAATGCCATAAGCACCTGAAGGGGAGTACCTGGATTATCGAAATGGCCAAGCTTGATGGCCCCGTCGGAAAGGGTAAGTCCACTCATAAAGTAGATGTATTCGGGGTCGCACGAGCGCAAAGATAAATTGCCCAGCAGATTTCTGAAATAGTAGCCAAGAAAAAGGTAAACAAGCGGGAGCAGCATCATCAGCGCTTTTACCGGTATCGAATATTTTCCATTGGTTTTATCCATGATCCAACAAGGTTTAATGGCGCTCAAATATATTGCTTTTTAAAAACTTTGATCGGTTTAACGGCAATAATCCTTTATTTTGTAAAACATTTTGAAGGTTGCCTGATGAAGAATCGCGTATTTGGTATATTACTGGTTATTTCCCTATCGGCTTTCATGCTGGTGCTTTTTTTCGGTGAAATATTGAAATCGCCCGGAAATTACTATTTCGATCTGAATGAACAGGGTTTAACCCACTACTATAGTGCAGTTTATCATGCCAAATTCGACAAGCAGGCTTTCCGGTGCGATGCCATGAACTATCCTTTTGGCGAATCTATAGCTTTTTCGGGAAGCCAGCCCCTGCTTACAAATTCTATCAAGTTCATCTCCAACCATATCATTGATATCTCGGACTATTCCGTGGCCATCATTAATCTGGCTATTCTCTTCTCTGTAATGCTGGGGGCATTTTTTATTTACCTTATTTTCAGCGAATTTTCCATCAGGTGGTGGTTCGCTTCACCAGCTTCAGTGGGCATTGCCATGCTCTCTCCTCAGGTTTCCCTGATGGCGGGCAACATCACGCTTTCATGGATTTTCTGGATTCCCCTCACCATTTTCCTGGTTATCAGGTTCGACCGCACCCGTAAAATACCTCATACCCTGCTGCTGGGTCTGGTAACCTATTGTTCAGCCATGATGCACCTTTCCATCACAGCAATTATCGGTTTCCTTCTTTTGGGTTACTGGTTTTTCAGGTTTATCTGGTACAGAAAGGCAAAAACCTTCTGGTACAGAGATGCCTTCCATATTTTCTTTCAGTTTATATTGCCGGTAATGATTTTTCAGTTTACTACCCTGGTCAACGACGATGTTACCGACCGAACATCCTGGCCACATGGGTTGTATGAAAACCTGTCCAATCCCTTTTCAGTTTTTCTGCCGGGCAATGCCTCCTGGTTTCATGTTCCCCAATGGCTTTTTGATTTCAGCCAAATTTCGCAGGAATCTCATGCCCGTATCGGTACAACCGCACTTTTTGGCCTGTTTTTCGGGCTGGCCTGGATCATTCGCAGGAAAATAAAAAAAGAACCAATCCTGAAAATAGCCCCTCTTTCATCCCTGAACGTATTGTTCTGGGTTTCAACATTGAGCCTTCTCTTTTCGTTTGGCCTTCCCATGATTGCCGGAATGAAATGGTTGGCCGACTGTACAGAGCCACTCCGCCAGCTAAGGATTTTGTCGCGGTTTGCATGGCCTTTCTTTTACCTGCTCAACATGGTAGTTGTTGCTGCACTTGCCCACAGGGTATTTTATCCCGGTGCAAAACAGATATGGAAGGTTTTTGCCGGTGTGGCTCTTGTATTACTTTTTGCAGAAGGTATGGGTAACCTGAAAAATGTTTCGGTTTTGGTTAAAAACAGGATACCTGCCCTCGAAGACCACGAAAACCAAACTGTGGACAATCAGTGGATCCATTATGTCAAATCGGAAAACTATCAGGCAATAATCCCGCTCCCGTATTTTCATGTCGGATCGGAAAACATCTGGGTTGAAGCAACTCATGGTGTAAAAGAGGCCACAATGATTGCTTCCCTGAAAACCGGCATACCCACAACCGGCGTGGATTTGAACAGGACTTCCATTTCGCAGACATTCCACAATTATGCTCTTTTTACCGAACCCCTCGAACGGCTCGAGTTTCCGGATTTTTTACCCGATGAAAGGCCATTATTGTTGTTGGTATTGAATGAATACATACCCAATGAACAGGAATTAAGGTTGATCCGTCATTCTGAACCCATTACCAAAACGCCTGATTTTATGATATATGAGCTCCCGGTTACGTTGATTCGCAGGCTAAACCTTATTTATAAAGACGAAATGATGGCAAAAACACAGACCGCAGGAAATACAGAAGGCCCCGGTTGGCAATTATCCGGTAATGAGGGGTTTTTTATTTATGAACCGTTTGGCAAAACTGCTGAAAAATCAGGTTTTTTTGATGCTGGCGCCTTCAGTTTTCAAGCCCGGCAATGGACAACCGTATGGCATGATACCTTGAAAAATGTTCCAGGCGGAACAACCTTACTGGTATCATTCTGGATAAAAAATTATCGTAACGACGGGTTTATGAGAACCAATATTGAGTTTTGCAATATGAATCCTGAAAATCATGAAACTACTTTTTTCCTGTATTCCGATTTTTTCAGGTATATCATAGCATTCAGAGGCGATTGGGTGTTGGTTGAATTCCCTGTGGTAACCAAAACCACCAACGAAATAGCGAAATTTTCGGTCATGAATAATATTTTACCAAAAGGTGAATTTATTATAGATGAATTGATGATCAGAGAAGAAGGATCGGATGTTTTCTGGCGCGAAGGACGTTGGCTTTGGTATAACAACCGCAGGGTTGTGGTACGGTAATTTTTTCTGTCCACCAATATTTATAGTCCAAAATATGTCGTTCCCTGCCGGGAGATTAGCACTAATTCTTTGTCCATAGATTGCCCCTCCCTGGCAGGGGATTTTCACAATTTTTTTGTCCACAGATTTTCATGGATTTCATGAATATGCCCTTTTGAACAGGTGATCTGCCAGTCACCGCATCACCCCTACAAACAACAACCAGCCCCATAGGGGCGTCAATATGGTCAATGCAATGTCCCTTGATACCTCTGAACGCTGAAAAAAGCGCCGGCGTTCCATTCTCTTTCTTTTCCCCCTTCGCAAAGGGGAACGGCCTGTACCGGCTATATGGCCTTAATCCACCTAAACAGCGGAATCCCGCCCCGG
>JBBIHB010000033.1:0-34368 GCA_037447215.1 Bacteroidales bacterium | reverse complement strand
AAACTGAAGAGGAAACTGAAAAATAGGTTAAGAGCAACAGGGATAACGGGATGAAAATCTGCCGGATCAGGATGTGCGAAACGAATATACGCAAACCTGGTGTCTCATGGGATTTTTCGCTGTTCGACCGTGCTTTCAGACTGGCTGGAAAATATGGTGGAAGGTTTTAGCTATTTTCTTCCCTGAACCGGATAAAACAGATATCGGTGGCTGAAAATTCCCGGCTTCGGACGATCAACTTAAAAAATTTGATGAATACATCAGGGAATTGACTTTGTATTTCAGTCAATTTACGGCATTAAGCGCCTGAGTGTTTATAAACAAACCGGGAGGTGGCCTCCGCGACAATGAGTTTTCATGTAAGATGAGGGCAGAGAAGTAACGGGAAAACCCACAACCCGACTTTCTGGACAATTGTTTTCCTTTGTTGTTTGACCTCAGCTACAATAGATTATAAGGTTTATGACCTTCTGGATGCTGAACTGGATTTCACAGGAAATATGATCAGCGAATACATTTGCATGTAAACAACCATGCGATATTTTCATTGGCTCAGGAGTATGATTTCCCATATAGGCAGGGATTCCTGAACGGCCTCAGAGGATCGGCACATACAAGCTGGCATTTCGGGCAGTTCAAAAGATATGAGCACGCAATTGCTATGGCCATGAACAGTGAAATATTATATTATTGTGCCGTGGATTTACCCTGGTTTATGACCGAATTACAGGGAGGAAATTACACTTAAAGCGGGGGGAACGCAATGTGTCCTACTCCTGAAGAAATCACGCAATGGTTATGGTTGGTTGTGGGAGCCGAAAGTAAATGGGGTAAATTCTTGTCGCTCAATCCCAGGGCATCAGGCTTTGAAGCGGGTGAATGGGCATGGCTCGATTTTCAGCATGAACCAACTGAGCGGGTTCAATCCATTAAAAAGCCAGTCAATGCCTCGATGCGAACAAAGAGCTTTGCAGGGATATGAAAAAGGCTGATCATGGTATCAACCTCCTCTACATCAGGGAGTCGTTATAGACAGAAACTGTTCTGGTAAAAGGCACTCCGGCATCCAATGATGGAAGGGTAAAAGGAATGAAAAACCTGATGGGTTATTGCAAAGCGCTGGCTGGTATCGGAATTTCAGCCCATGCAAAAGCAATCGGGGAGTTTGATTTTTCTCTTGATGATTATTCCGGGAAAACCATTATACTGGCGCATCAGTTGGCGGTTCCCCTATCGTATGTGGCAAAACTTGAAGCTTTTTTTGAGAAAGGGGGAAGGCTGATTCTGATAGGTTAACCGTATATTTCCACAAGAATGTTCACAACGTCATGCGCACAGGATTTCCCCTTTCAAGGCTTATTAGGGGAAGGATTTCAGAATTCAGGCATACCGGTATCCCGGTGATGTACCCGCTTCAGAATGCAGACATACAAGTTTCCTGAATGGGATGGACTGGCCAAATAAACTCGTTGCGAAAACTGAAATCCTTTTGAAGAATGGCGAAAATATCATGGAAACATTACTCACCTTAGGTAAAGGTGCGGTTATATGGATTCCTTCGCTATTGGGTGAAGGGGCATAGGAGCAAAACGCAGGGCCGCTTGAAGAATAGCTCATGAATGTTTGTCAGGTGTAAAAATTGCCTTTCTCGTTTGACAAATACCACGATGGCTTTCTCATGCAGGTTCTAAACATACCTGTCGGATATATTACCATTCATCTAAATAAGTTGTTAATCCGGGATTCTGTTATGCTGAATGTATTTGATAAATCGTTGAAGGCTGATGTAATTTTTTTTGACCAGGGAGGTGCGGTACTGCAAAATCGCCAAAAAATAGCTCCTGAAGAAACAGTGGTTGTTCTTCGGACGAAAAATAACCTGCAAAATAGCAGGCGGTTTAACCAAGTTCATCTCAAGTTACAATGTGGGGTATTTTTATCGGTGTATAGCTGCTTCAAAATCATTTCCCTTATTTTTGGGGTAAAAATTACCTGATTGGAAAAACGATTTTCAACATACCTTTTAATTTGGCTGGCTGTTGGGTTTTCTATTATTAAAACTACGGCACAGGATGCTGCATTTTCGCAGTTTTATTCCAATCCGCTTTACCTGAACCCTGCATTTGCCGGTACACTAGCTGTACCGCGCATAAACCTGCAGTATCGCGACCAGTGGCACGGGTTAAACAATGCCTATGTGACCCAGAGTGTTTCGTTCGATATTCCGGTCGAAACTATACGGGGAGCCTTTGGAATCAACCTGATGAAAGATGCTCAGGCCAATAACCTGTTGAAATCGAACCAGTTTAATCTGATATACTCATCAATCTTCAAAATTTCCGAAGGACTTTATGGCTCCGGAGCATTACAGGCAGGTTACATGCGCAATTCTCTCGATTGGCCCCGGCTTGTTTTTGCCGATAACCTTGACCCATACACAGGCAATCATGGCATTACGTCCGAAACGCCCGTTTCTGATCCCAACTTTTCATTTTTCGACTTTGCATCAGGTGTCCTGGTATTTGGAGAACGCATGTTTGCTGGTTTGGCAGTGCACCACATTTCGCAACCGCGGTATTCCTATTATCAGGGTAATGATCCGGCTCAGGTTTTGAAACGGAAATTTTCGTTACACTTCGGAACCCGCATACCGGTTCATGTATCTGGCCATTACAGGAAAACCTTCGATTTACTGCCTCAGGTTGTCCTGATGCAGCAAGGGCGTTACCGCCAGTTTAATTACGGAATGCTGGCCAATTACAAAGGATTTACAACAGGGGCCTGGTGGCGGCAGGATTTGGGCTTTCATTACGATGCCATGATTTTTCTGGTGGGCTATATGAAAAAACGGTGGCATTTCACCTATAGTTACGATTTTACCATTTCCGGACTGGGTGCACATTCGGGCGGAACAAGCGAATTTTCGCTTGGGTTTCTGCTGAAAGATTTTACGGTTCAGACAGCTTTCCCGTTTTACAGGCCTTACAAGGATTATATCGGGGAATGAAGTTTATCGGACTAACAAAACCTGCCCTTTGATGCTGTGCCTGAAGCCCTGTATATCGGTATAATCGGCCTTCCACACATAATTTCCCATTGGCGCAGGCTGGCTGTTCCTGAGACTTCCATCCCACATATGCACGGGGTCTTTTGATTCGAAAACCAGTTCACCCCATCGATTAAAAACAAGCAGATGGAATTTTAAAGGATCGACCCCCATGGTTACCGGCATAAATTCTCGGTTTTCTGGGATTTCGCTTTCGGGCCTGAAAGCATTGGGCGTATAAACATCAAATGGCAGTATCTCTATATCCATCGTCGCCGTATCGAGGCACCCGAAAGAGGATTCCGCAAATAGCCTAACCGGGAATTTGCCCATTTCTGCATAAGTGTGTTGTGGATTCATGTCTGCGCTGGTAAATCCGTCTCCAAACTCCCATCGAAAATACCCTGCCAACTTCGAGTAATTGGTAAATTTCAGGTTGCTTTGCCCTAATATTGCAACCGGGTAATCAACTGTGAATGAAGCCTCCGGCTTGGGATAAACCCTGACCAATCCTTTTTTGGAAAGTGTATCGCCGCATCCGGTCAGCGGCGAATATGCCGTAAGCTTCATGGAATATTTCCCCGAATCGGGGAGCATAAATCGGGCAACATCCCCATTGATTTGGATGGAATCAGTCAACCACACAAAATCCAGGTTTTGGTCTGCCGGTAAAGCTGTGGCAACTACTTCCAGTGGCTGGCAGCCATATTTAACATCAGTGACGAAATCAAATTCAGGTTTACGTTTCAGGGTTTTTTCTGTCCAATCGCTTATGCACCCATACTCATTAACCTTCAACCTGATGATTGCTGTTTGCCTGTTTAGCTTGATTCTGATCGAATCGTTAACCCCCCCGGTTTGAATGGCACCATCGAATTGCCAGGTACATAAAGATGAATCGATACTCTCTGGATAAAAAACATCTAACTCCGAAGGGTAACACAACTCTGGATCGGCCGAAATCCTGGCAGTGGGTGTGGGGAAAATTTTAACCATATCCTCAACAAGGAAGCCAATCATGCAGCCAGTGAGCTGGTTGGTTATTTTCAGGCTTACATCGTAATTGCCCGTAACCGAATAAAAGTGTGAAGGGCTCTGAAGGTTGTTTAACGGCGATCCATCCCCGAAATTCCATTCAAATCTGAGGTCATCGGGAACTTTCAGTTCGCCCGAAAAATGAATGGTAGTCGAATCGCAGCCCCTGCTTTTCAGGGTATTCATTTTAAAATCGGGGTTTGCGCCAATGGCTTTCCGGGTTGTATCACCTATACATCCATTTTCGGCAACAACAAGTGAAACAAAAGGGTTTGAATTATAAACCCCTACTGAAACCCTTAACCGGTTCCAAGCAAGGGAATCGGTCCGGGTACTGCCTCCGTAATCCCAGTAAAACCTTGCGTTTTGCGTGGCATTTCCTGAATATAAAATTTCGCGGTTGTAACCCTTACATTTGTCGTTTGGGTCATCCGCAAAAATAAAGTCAGAGGTAGGGATCGGATGAAAACGGGTTGTGAAATCACCTTTTGACTCACAACCATTGGCGGTAACAAGCTTATAGCCAATACTATAAATTCCCCATTCGTTCACCTGGATTTTGGCCGAATTTCGAGTTTCACCCGAAAATCTGAGCTTATCAGGCTGATTGTTTTCCCATTCAAATACTGACTGTTGCCAGACCATTTCATCGGTACCTGAAAATTGAACGGTTAGCTGAGACTCTTTGTTCCCGCAAACCAAATCGTCGCCTGTAAGTTTGGTATAGGGGACAGGGAAAACTGTCAGCTGCATGGTATCGCGGGCAGGGCATCCATACTGGTCGTAAGCCGTTACAAAATAATCCCCAGTCTGATTTATTGATATGGTTCGGGAGGTTTCCCCTGTACTCCAATGGTAACGGTGAAATCCTGCACCCCCATCTAAAGAAATTCCGAAAGGCGCACAACCCTGACTATCTTCACCAATATTTGTTTTTGGATTACTGAGCAATATGTATATAGAGTCGTGCTGAATACACCCGTCAATGGTCGAAGCAGTTGCCCAATACAATCCCTGGCCTCTTACGGTAAGCTCCTGTGTTGTATCTCCTGTATTCCACGAAAAATTATCAAAATATGGGCCTGCATCGAGGGTGATGGCACTCCCGAAACACAGTGCCAGTGTATCGCCTTCGAAATCAATACTTTGTCCCAGGTCGAGTACCAGGTCGAGGTTGAACCCAACACCATACCCATACGATTCGAAGCCCCCGTAGCCATATACGTAAGCCAGAAAGCCCCGGTTGGGGTTCCGGTTCCTGAGCCGATAAGTTCCCGAGCCAATGGCAACCTGTGCATAGGAATACTTAGTTCCGGCAAATGGCATGAACTGATTTCCTATGGGTGAGCCATCCAGTTCGATGTTATGAACTTCAGAACTAAGAGTAACTATATTCACATAATAAGTTCTGATCTGGTTTGAAATATAGGTAACAAATGTAACGTCGTTTTTCGACTGGCTTACAGGGCTCAGAATGATCATAAACGGGTCGCCGCTGCCTCCTGTATAATCCCTGTCGGTATTGTTCGACTGACTGAACTGAGCTACCATGATGGGTTTATCGGCAAAAATTCTGGAAGGCTGGTAATTGTTAAGAATGAACTCGTGAAATTCGCCGCGCTGTAACGTAATGGGTGCTTGGTTGCCAATCCATACCCGCGTTTGGTTTGCCGATGCCATTACCCTGTATCGGTCGGCCTGACGGGTTAAAAGCGGTACGGCATAATATTCGCGCCCCCATGCCTTCACCGGCGGGATCTGCTCATACAAATGGTCGTAACCCGACATATTGGAAACTGCCGGAACTGTGGTACTGTATGATCCCGAATAGAATGCCACAGGTTTATCCGACTCAATATAACTGCCTGTTAAATCACCCTGTCCGAAGTGGTTTCGCTGATTGGCCGATTGTACCTGATACATCTCCCCTTTGTTGAGGATAATACTGAAAGGCTGGTTTGCCGGCCTTCCTGCATCGGTTACTTTCGAGGGGGAAATTGTAATTTTCGTGGTATCGTGTGCGGCAACTATTACAAACTCGCTGTTCCGGCCATGGTTTACATTGTTATGGATATTGGGCTCATAGCACATGGCAAAGTATTCCGACCCCAATGATTCAACAGGGTAAATTACTGCCACGTCGGCCGAATTTGCATCCCAGTTCAATGCATATACATTTACCGGGTTACTGGTGGTAAGCCTGATACCCATATTGTGAATGGTTTCCGATCCGGTGGGTTCTGCAAGTTCTTTTGGGATGTGCACCTGCACCGATCCATTGGCCTGAACCGTTCCGGTATAAAAAGGATTGACTGATTTTCCGATAAAAATCGAAAAAGATGCATTTTCGCGCGCTGTAACGGTTATTTCAAGGTATTTGTTCCCACTGTTATTGCGCCCTTGCATAAACCCAAACCAAAATTCACTGCCTTCCGTTGATCGGTGACATTTTGGATCGGAAGCCTGAGCGGCGGCAATTCCGGTTGTTATAAGCAAAATAACGATGCTGGTAAAAAAACTCTTCGTCAATATATCCTGTTTTAAACCGTTAAAATTGGGTTTTATTTTGGAATGTTGTATAGGTAGTATTAATGATTGTTAGTATTTTCCTAAATTCACCTTTTTTACTGTAACCATTTGCTATAAATGTATTTGCCGGCATCAGACATTATCGTATTTTTTGTACTTACCATCGGGAACGTTCTGTTTGGGGCCAGTTTCTTTCTGAAAAACCGGACATCGGCCCTGTTTACATCAGGTGGTGGAAACTTGCCATCGTGGGTGGTTGGCATGTCTATTTTTGCCACTTTTGTGAGCAGTATCAGTTTTTTGGCCTTGCCGGGCAACGCTTATTCAACTAACTGGAATGCGCTGGTTTTCAGTTTCTCTATACCTGTAGCGTCTATAATGGCGGTTAAGTTTTTTGTACCCCTTTATCGCAATATTGGCAGTATTTCGGCTTATCATTTTCTGGAATTGCGTTTCGGGGCATGGGCAAGGACTTATGCTTCGTTGTGTTACCTGCTGACCCAGTTAATGCGCACCGGGGCCATACTGCTTTTATTGGCTTTGCCCCTCAACGCCCTTTTCGGATGGAACATTTGTACCATAATCGTAATTACTGGTATAGCCGTAATGTTATATTCCATGCTTGGGGGTATCAGGGCAGTGGTTTGGACCGATGCCATCCAGGGTATTGTGCTTATTACTGGTGCCCTTGTTTGTGCTGCGGTTATTACATTTTCCATGCCCGAAGGTCCGACCCAGATAATTGAGATCGGACTACGCGACCATAAATTCAGCTTAGGAAGCTTCAGAGCCGATCCGACAACTTCTACATTCTGGGTTGTATTGGTTTACGGACTGGTTATCAACCTGCAGAATTACGGTATTGATCAGAATTTTGTGCAACGCTATATGGCTACAAGCACCGATAAGAAAGCAAAATCATCGGCACTGTTTGGTTCATTGCTGTATGTACCTGTTTCGGTGATTTTCTTCTATATTGGCACAGCTTTGTATGCCTATTATAACACACAACCTGAACTTCTCCCCGAACATCTGAAAGAACCCGGCATGGGAGATAAAATATTTCCCTATTTTATTGTGCATGGATTACCCACAGGTGTTACCGGGCTGCTGATAGCAGCCATTTTTGCAGCCGGAATGAGTACCGTTTCAACAAGCCTCAACAGTACAGCGACCATTATTCTTACCGATTATTACAAACGCTATATCAACAAAAATCCAGGAAACCGATCGTCGATGCTGGTTCTTTATAGTTCCTCGGCAGGGGTAGGCTTGCTTGGGATTATTATCGCCATTTTGCTGGCTGGGGTCGAAAGTGTGCTCAATGCCTGGTGGTCACTGGCGTCCATATTCAGTGGCGGAATGCTGGGGATTTTCCTTCTTGCGTTTTTGTCGAAAAAGGTTAAACGTATGGATGCTGCCATTGGGGTTGTTTGTGGAGCCCTGGTAATTTTCTGGCTCAGTTTAAGCCCGCTTTTGTTTACATCCGGAAAATTGCTGGTGTTCCGTAGCCCGTTTCACAGCAACCTTACCATCGTGATAGGTACCTTGATTATTTTCTTTATTGGTTTTTTGGCGATGAAGATAGTCAATGTGAAAAAAGCAGAGGATAAATTAGTTTAGATATTAATATATTCGGAAAATTTTCTAAGGAAAGTGGCTGTATTTGATATGGCACGGTAAATCGTTTAGATTCCTCACTTTGTTCGGAATGACAGTTTTTTATTAGTGGGATGATAAGGCAAAGGTCGCGCATCGCCGCACCGTTGCCTTATCCCTGTTTTGTATATTGAAGGGTCTTTCCAAACAAATTGAGGAATCTGTTATGGGTATCGAACCTAATTATCGCCAGTTTAATTCAACGCTGGAGCTAATTAAAACCCCACAACCCTTTATTCAAGGCGTCCAACAGTTCTCCTTCATGGTCGCCGACATATTGCCAGAACATAATGCCTTTCATGTTATGTTCATTCACATACTGGCATTTTTCGAGGATCGAACGTGGGTTCTCGTATGTAATGAATATACTGTCGCTTGAATTGTAAATGTAAGGTGCCCTTGCCGTTTCGTCCCAATATTCCCTGATATCTTCTTCAGTTAAAATATCTGTAACAATATTTGTATAATGAAGCCTTCGCCCTATAGGTCCTTTGCCCGGTTGCCCAAGACCATTGTATTCCCCTGGTGGTACTTCTTTCCAGCCCCGGCCATAAAATGCCGCTCCCAATACAATTTTCTCCATAGGGACTCCGGCATTGGCAAAAAGCTTGACTGAAGCATCGGCTGAATTTTTTGAAATAGTGTATTCAGAACTGTACAGGTTAGCATGGTGCCCGGTTATGTTACCCCATTCTCCGGCATAGTCATAGGTCATCAGGTTAACAAAATCAAGATATTTGGCTGCCTCGCCCATATCATTGGCATCAATAAAGCTTTGCGAGGCACCTGCGGCAATAGTTAAAAGATAATGTTTTCCGTTTCCGGCAGCATCCAGAGCCTGGCGGCTCTCTTTCAACAAGGCTACAAAGTTTTCCCTGTCTTCGGCACGGTAGGTATTGTTATTCCCGGGCAATCCCGGGTATTCCCAGTCAAGATCGAGCCCATCCAGGTGATAACGTTCAATAAATTCCACCGCACTTTTGATAAACAATGCCCGGCTTTCCTGTGTCAAGGCCATATCCGAAAAGTTGCCTGACCATGTCCAGCCTCCCACCGATATCAGGATTTTCAGGTTGGGATTTTTATCTTTCAGGCTATTTAATACGGAAAAGTTTTCGGCATCATTCTGAAAACCCTCTATGATCTGCCCGTCTTTGATATTTGCAAAAGCATAATTGATGTGCGATAGTTTCTCTGCTGCAACCTCATCAGCATTCAATATTCTGTTGCCTGGAAATACATAGCCGATGATGTACCGGTCAGGTTTTGTTTTTAAAGAGCTGATTGACGGTTGGTTCGTGCATCCCGAAAAGATAAGAAGCAAAACTAAAATACAGGTAATTTTTTGCATAGTGGCAAATGGTTTAATATTCAAATTTTAGGAGGTGAAGATATAAAAATCAAGTTAAATTAGAAATGCTTTGTTTTTTTGTCATATCTGAATTTCAATCAGTTTTCTAGAATATATGAGCAGTATTTTATTTTGCCAACTTCCGAATTGGTTAAAAAAGTTGAATTTCTGAAATGTGAAACACCCAACCTTACTGTTTTTTTACTTTTCAGGCTTTCATTTGCCCATATTGTTCAGGTTGGCGAAGGGTACAATAATGTTTTGCAAGGTATTCTTGTTGAGAGGCTCTGATTAACTTGTTCAAAAAAATAACGTTGCTATTTACATAACAACGTTTTCTTTAGGTGGAGATTACCGGAATCGAACCGGTGACCTTTTGACTGCCAGTCAAACGCTCTAGCCAACTGAGCTAAACCCCCGATTGAGGTTGCAAATATAGAAATATTTTTAACCGCATTGAATATGGAGTTACGATTTTTTCGCACTCATATTACAACCGGTACAAAATTATCAATTACCTGCCACACCCGGGATTTCATCTCCATCCAGGTTGGGTTGAGTTCTTCGGTGGCGAAAGTTCCTTTCTTAAGGTCGATCCGCTCAAATACCATCAGATAGAGTGCAAATATGATTTCGAGGCTCAATTGGCTGCTTGGTTCTACCATTGGTTTTATTTGCCGGATCATTTTCAGGGTTTTATCACGGTATTGGTCAGCAATAAGGTATAATTCACCAATCATTCGCCGGAATCCAACTGTAACCGGCTCTCCTTCAGCCATCAGCCTTAACTGCCTTCGATCAAGGTTATAAGCTTCAATCAGGTCATCGGGGAAATAATTCAGGTTGTTCAGGTGGTCTTTTCTGAAATCGCGGATAATATGGACGAGATAACTGAAAATAGCACAGGGAGTGGCAGCTTCTTTTACATCGAAAATTGGAGGCAGGTATTTTCCATCTTGGTATTTCAAACCACAGAGGTGCACGAAAATTGATGCCGGAGCCACCGAAGCTCCCCCTGCATAGTTGATAAACCCTCCCAGGGTTGGGAAACCGTCGTTATAAATATCATAAATCATAGACCGGGCAAAGGCTTCGAGGGGCCAGAAAGGTATCTGGAACCTTCGGATGGTATCGATCAGTTCACGGTGGGTGGGAATCTCACTTGAAGTATCAATAACTGTGCTGATCCATCGGTACACATCAGATTCTAACCTGGCCTGGTTATGGGACTCGATTTGTATGTTTTTGGTTTTGTAATTATCTATCAAATCGTCGATAGCCCGCATAAATTTATAACAGTTGCGTGCTGCCTGATACCTTTCCTTTTCCCAAAAACTGGCGGCAATCAGGATATTGGGATGATCAACTATTTTTTCAAAATCGATAGAATGGAATATTGCGGAATATTCGCTTTTCTTGACAGCCCAAATTGTTTCCATTTTAATTTTCTCAGTTTGATAAATCTTTTAAAATCCTTTCAGTGGTTAATTTGGCCGAAAGGAGTACAAGCGGAATTCCATTTCCCGGATGAGTGCTGCCTCCTGTGAAATAGAGGTTTTTATATTTCCGGTGCCTGTTCTGTGGCCTGAAATATCCCATCTGAAAAATTTTGTGTGCAAGGCTCCCGAAAACCGCCCCGTTGGATATATTGCAAGTGCTTTCCCATGTTTTGGGAAGAAAACAGATCTCAAATTTTATATGTTCTTCAATATCTGTCACTCCTGCTTCCTTCAACCGCCTGATAACAGCGCTGCGGGCTTTCTTTTTAATTTTTTTCCAGTCCTGGCCTGCCTGTTCGTCGAGGTGAGCTGCCGGTACAACAACCGTCAGTGTATCGTGATTTTCGGGTGCGGCATATTGATCGCTCCTTGTCGGGGCATGAATATAAAAGCTGGGATTGTCTCCTATCGTTTTATCCCTGAAAATGGCATCAAGTCCCTTTTTGAAAGGATCATTCAGAAAGATGGTATGATGTTCCAATTGTGGATAAACTTTACTTACCCCCCAGTGAAAAACTATGGCAGAACAGGAATATTTTTTCTTTTTCAGTATCTGGGTAGTTTTTTTATCCTGTAGTAGTTCGCGATAGATATATGGCAGGTCGGCGTTGCCAACCACAAGGTCGGCATAAATCCGGGTGCCGTTTTGCAGTAATATCCCTTCGGCATTGTTACAATTGGTTATAATCCGATCGACCTGCGCTTTGTAATGTATGGAAACTCCTTCAGAGGTTGCTTTTTCTAGTAGTTTTTCCACAATGCGGTGCATTCCCCCTTTAGGGAACCAGGCACCCTCGGTCACTTCTGCTCCGGGCAGCATCGAAAAAAAGGCAGGGGCATTAAAAGGACTCTGGCCTACATAAATATTCTGAAAAGTAAATGCCATTTGCAACCTTGGGTCGTTAAAAAACTTTTGAACGTATTGTGAATGCTTGCAATAGGTTTTCAGTTTCATAAGCAATCGGGTATTCTTTAAATTGATAAAGCTTGGCAGGTTTTCGAAATTACGTGCCAGCAGGTCTTTTGTGGCCAGGTTGAAAAAGGAGTACCCCTCGCTGATATAGTCCATATATTTTTGAAAACTGCCCGGTTCCATAGATTCAAGCTGACTTCTCATAACCTCGTTGTCAGGCGAAAAGTAGAAGCTGCTTCCATCGCTGTAAAATATTTTATAAACCGGGTCGAGCTGGATTGCATCCAGGTCTTTTTCAAGGTCTATTCCAAGGTCGTTTAAAACCGTTCGGTAAATCGATGGCATCATCAAAAGGGTAGCACCAAGGTCGAACCGGTGTCCATCCAGTACTATTTGCCCGCAGCGTCCGCCCGGATTCGCATTTTTTTCGAATAATTCAACCTGATAACCATTTTGGGCAAGGTAGCAGGCGGTTGCAAGTCCTCCGATACCTGATCCTATAATTACTGTTTTTAGTTTATCAGTCATTTTGGTGATTTTGGAGCTAAATTATTCGACCTGGAACTGTGAGGAAAAATAAATGAGATGAATGCCCATTTTTTGCCGATAAGTTGACTTTTTTTTCGGATGAACCTAAAAATAATTAATTGTAATTGTATGAATTTAAATCGTTTATTTATAATTTTGTAATAATAAGTGAGATTAAATTTTTAAAAGTCAATCAAAAAAATAAATTGTCGTGACACCTAAACTGCTTTTTCTGTATTTATTGTTCACCCCATTTGTTTTATCCTCGCAAACCACTGCTTCAATTGATCCTGGCCTGATTGATGACCTGGTGCGCAAAAGTGATCTCAGGCCTATGGTACAAACAATCCATCCGGTTGCCAGGCAAGCACAGAACAAGGGAGAAAAACCTGCTTCGTTTTCGGGGGTTTCCTATACCCTTAACCCTAATGTTAAAATACTTAACCCAACGCAATTGAGGATTGTTGAAAAACAAATGACTGTTGATGGGTTGTTAAGCCCTGTAGGTCCAACTACAGTGTCATTTAATCCTGATACGGTATATTTTGATCCGGTGAGTACACTCATATTTCAACCGATACCCCTTGAAAATGAACAACTTCTTTTAGTTAGGCCTTCGATTTCGAAAGTATTCAGTAACCTAGAACTGCCCAGGCAGGAAGTACCATTGAAGTTAGCCAATACTGTATATGTTGCTTCCGATGCTAATGGGCAAGATCTGAATGTTTCGGCTACAGGTGCGAATGAAAGCTATGCAGTAAACCTTAAATTTAATAAAAACAGGTTTACCTTAAAAGCTGATAAAAAGGATTCGTTAGTAATTATCCTCACTGGCGAAATAATACTGGAAAATCCCAGAGTTGAAGGCCATTACTCCAAAAACAATGGTTATGCACTCATTTTTAAAACCTCTGAAAGAATAAATCTCGAGGTTGAAGGAAAAATGAGTTTCGGCAAAGAAACTGAAATTCCTTTGTGGGGAACTGAAATTGAGGCCGGTAAAATTGGAAAATGTAAATTGACCCTTGCAATAGCCATTAGCATCGATGGACAAATTACACTGGTATCAAACATAAATCAAGAGATTGACCTTGCCTTAGGGGCAAAAGGGGGTACCTTCTGGTATTTTCCAACTTCTGTGAACAGGGTGGCAGAATTGCAGCAATATACTGATGTTGATCTTGAAATTAAAACCAAAATGACAGCTTTTGCTGGGCTAAAGGCTGCCGCAAACATAACATTTAAGGGTTATAATGTACTCGATTTGTATGTTAAAGGAGGAATGGAGGGATCGGTTGAAACACAAGGTACGAATCTTCATGCTGATGTTGGGGTAAGGATTAAATCAGGCGGAAAAATCGTTTCTAAAAAATTTACCCTATATGATAAATATGTAAGTTTATGGAAATATCAAACCATAAATACAGCTGGTTATGAGATGCAGGTCCACGAAGCTTGTGCATTTGGCGATTATGTTGCAGGCGAAATAATTGACGCCAATGGGAGCCCTTATATGGGTCAACTGGAAATAAGGGTTAAAAAAGATAATGTTATAAAAGGTACGTACACTTCAATCACAAACGATAAAGGAATATTTATTTACAGGGACATTCCTTTAAGGAAGGGCGATATGTTAAGCATTAAGGTTCCCGGTTCGCCCTCATATAGTTCTGAAGTTGCCGCCACCATACCATTTAAGGAAATCAGTCTTTTATCGGCCGATTATTATTCCGAAACAGCAACCCTGATTGTGGCTGCATCCAGAAGTGAGTGGGCTAAACAAGCTTCATCCATGAATCAGGTATCCGGCAGGACTACAAATATTGCACGTGGTGTTAATATAGGCGGGCAGGGAAAACCAATCATGGGTTCGATTTCACAATCTGACCTGATAAATCGTATAAAGGAATTCAATAACAATCTCATCACGTATTCCGGACCGGTAACTTTTTGGGTTAAGGGTGATTTAAACCAGCGGGTTCGCAGGGAAGATTTATTAAGGGGAAATTTAACTGGTTCTCCTTTGGCGATCAGTAAAATAAACGGGTTGAATTTTAAACCGGGTCAATATGTACAGGCACAAATTGAAGTCGAGGGATTTACTATTACTTCAGAGTGGGTACAAACCGAAGGTTTGTTGATTTCACCTGTCGAACATATTGATTTTTCCTTTAGGAGGAACCTTGCAGGAATAACTGAAACCTACAGTTCAGGCAATAGTTTTGTTATAGTAAGTGCCCTCGATGCATCAGCTCCCACTCCAACAGGTACTGTGAAACTGTTGAAAGGGTTCGATTCGCCCCATTCTGCTCCTACTCAGGTAAGTTCAATCGAAGATTTTCCAGAAGCCCGTCGGGCAATGATATGGTATAATAAATCTACCAGTTTAGTACCGGTAAAAGATCAACAGGGAGTTTCAACTGCTTCAACCGGACCCTGGTCGCTAACAGTTGGTTACTCAGACCGCGACTTTGTTTTACCATCAAAAAACGGCAAACATCCGTTTGAAAAAGTATCGTATTTGTTTAAAGATAAAGACCTGGGATACAATTACTTTATAAATGAATGTCAGTCGTGTAGTTCCCCTCAGAATTTGGTAAATTTGATTTCCACAAACAAGGATTTAAGGGATGCCATTGTAAACCAAGCAATTATGCCCAGCGTAAAGGTGGGCCCTAACATAAAAACAACCGGAGCAGGAAGGCCTGTCCGATAATTTTACGGTTTGTCCGATTTTGAATGGTAACTCAAATTAATGGGTTGCCCTCGTCCAGGTTGTAGAACGGCCAAGCCATTTGATACCTACAACATACCCTTTCAGGTAAAGCGTATTTGGATCTTTATCAAACCAGGCATAGCAATCGTAGGTTTTTCCGTTGTCGGGATCATAAATTCTTCCGCTTTGCCATTGATTGTCTTTGGCAACGTATTTTAAACCGGAGAGAATCTGTAGTCCAAGCCGCGATCTTGACTGGAGTTTTGGATCGGGATTGTTAAAATCTTTTTCGGGTTCACCATTTACATACTTTTCAGGGTTAATGTAAATAACCGTACCAACATACTCCCCCCTTACATCTTTTATCTCAATTTTCGATGTTTTTTTGTCGTTCCACCAAACGCCGACAATCGATTCTGCTTTTTGTGCCATAACCTTTACGGCAAACAAAAGTACCAGCGCTAAAACAAAAATCTTTTTCATAATCAATGTTTTAAATACGTTATTCCGATTTATTTTTTGTGCCAAATTACTACATTTTTACAATAATCTGTTTTCTCAATATTTTTTTATCCGGTAAAGATTTAAGTTTAGGTTGAATATTTTAGTTTCATGGGTTTTGGTAAGTTTTTTGCTCATCAATCTAATGTAATTATTGCAAATTTTCTTCTTGTATAATACCTTCACTTACATGATATTCATCTGGGTTTTATGATGAACTGTTCTTCGTGATTCATGGTAAGCCACTGAATAATTTGGTTTTAATTGAAATTGTTTTAAATAAAACACCTCCACCTCTATAGCCAGTTGTAATAGAAAGATTAAGGACGACCATTGATTTCGACGATTTGTTTATTGAATACGATATTATTATCATCGATGTTGATGGAAGGTTAACAAATATTGCAGTTGTGAGAGGGGATGACCCATCGCTCTACAGGGGAGCAGTGCGCCTTATGTCAGGTATGTCGAAATGGAAACCGGATAGATAGTCGGATAAAAATGTCAGGGTTGCCAATACCGTTCCAATTAATTTTATTTTGCAATAAAAATACTTTGCCTGAACATGCGGTTTGGTAAAATTTTTGTAGAAAGTGAATGATAAAAATCTGACTATCATGTATTCATGAACAGTGTTCACTTTCCGGGATCAATGCGGAATTTATTTAAAAGTTCATCTGTTTGAATTAAAAAGATTATTTTTATCTTTATTGCCTCAAAAACGGAATTTGTATCTTTGTATTAACTTTTAAAAATTATAATTGTATGGAACTCAAGAAGTCGCCGAAAGCTGATCTCGAAATTAACAAAAGGGTTTTACTGATGTTTGGACTCGTTGTGGCTTTGGGTGTTGTTCTGCTGGCGTTCGAGTGGAAAACAAAACCTTCGACCGGTTCTTCGTTAGGATCCCTCGATGTTGCTGAGGTTGAGGAAGAAGTTATTCCTATCACCCGTCAGGAGCAGGTGCAACCACCACCTCCGCCACCTCCGCCACAGGTAATCGAAGTATTGAACATTGTTGACAACTCTGTGAATATTCTTGACGATCTCAGTCTGTTTGATTCTGAAGCTGACCGTGAAACCTTTATCGATGTGGCGCCGGTAATTCATGCCAGGAAAGAACAAGAAGAAGAAGAAGCACAGGTATTTTTCATTGTGGAAGAAATGCCTGAATTCCCGGGAGGTGAAGCAGCTCTACGTAAATTTATTGCAAATGCTATTAAATACCCGCAGATCGCCCAGGAAAATGGAATACAGGGTAGGGTATATGTGCAGTTTGTGGTAGAACGCGACGGGAGCGTTTCCAATTCAACCATCGCCCGTGGTGTTGACCCCTCGCTCGACAGGGAAGCCCTCAGGGTTGTTAACAGCCTTCCAAAATGGAAGCCCGGTATGCAGCGAGGTAAACCGGTTAAGGTTTCCTACACTGTGCCTATTAACTTCGTGTTGCAGTAACTGTCAAAAAGTTATACTTTTGCACTCCTGATCCGGCCATGGGTCAGGAGTTTTTTATTTTCAGGGAAACAGATAGATTGACACATGATAGAAACATCAGCGCTAATTGAAAAAGTTGTATTGGTTGGACTGATAAGTCAGGATCAGGATGAACGGCAGGCAAAAGAATACCTCGATGAGCTGGAATTTCTAGCCGATACTGCCGGAGCATCGGTTTTGAAAAAATTTGTTCAGAAAATTGACCGGCCACATCCTGTTACTTTTGTAGGACAGGGAAAACTTAACGAAATTGCCGCATTTATTAAAGTAGCCGAAGCTGATACCGTAATATTCGACGATGAATTGTCGCCCACACAATTACGGAATATCGAAAATGTGGTTGAATGCAAAGTAATCGACCGGACAAACCTGATACTCGACATATTTGCCAGACGTGCACAAACGGCCCATGCCAAAACCCAGGTAGAACTGGCGCAATATCAATACCTACTTCCGCGGCTCACACGCATGTGGACCCACCTTGAAAGGCAACGGGGCGGAATTGGGCTGAGGGGGCCTGGTGAAACACAGATTGAAACCGACCGGCGAATTATTCTCGATAAAATTGCAAGGCTAAAAGAACAATTGAAAAAAATCGATAAGCAAAAATCAACCCAGCGTCAGAACAGGGGAAAAATGGTGCGGGTTGCCCTTGTGGGATATACAAATGTAGGAAAATCAACCATTATGAATATGCTCAGTAAATCGGATGTTTTTGCTGAGAATAAACTATTTGCCACACTAGACACAACCGTTCGAAAGGTGGTTGTAGGTAATCTTCCATTTTTGCTGGCCGATACCGTTGGGTTTATACGGAAACTGCCTCATGATCTGATTGAATCGTTTAAATCGACACTCGACGAAGTCCGAGAATCGGATATCCTCATACATGTGGTGGATATTTCACATCCGGGTTTCGAAGAGCAGATTGAAGTTGTGAACCGCACACTTAGTGAAATTGAGGCAGGTGACAAAAAGGTTCTTTACCTTTTCAACAAGATTGATGCTTTTACCTATGTTGAGAAAGAGGAAGATGACCTTACCCCTTCGACCAAAGAAAATATGAGCCTCGATGACTGGAAAAATTCCTGGATAGCCAAGAATAATTCACCATCGCATTTTATTTCAGCCAGGTATAAAACCAATGTTGAAGATTTTAAAAATACGCTCTATGAAGAAGTGAAAAAAATCCATGTTCAAAGGTTTCCTTATAACGATTTTCTTTTTGATTTTGTTGAAAATACATTTGAAGGCGAATCGGAATAATAAAAAAATCCGACCATAATGCCGGATTTTTTTATTCTATTGTACTATTGATTCACTTATTAAATTTCGGATCGGCTTTAAGCAGATACTCAGCTATCTGAACCGCATTAAGCGCTGCTCCCTTTTTAATTTGGTCTCCTACACACCAAAAAGTTATGCCATTCGGGTTTGCAATATCTTTCCTTAGTCGTCCTACAAAAACATCGTCTTTCCCCGAAACAAAGAGAGGCATGGGGTACTGTTTGTCGGCAGGTACATCAAGTAAGGTAAGGCCTTCGGCTTCCTGAAATGCTTTGCGGACCTGTTCAACAGTTAACGGCTCTTCTGTTTCCACCCAAATAGCTTCCGAGTGTGCCCTTGCAACCGGAATTCGAACACAGGTTGCACTTACCTCAGTATCGGTGTGCATAATTTTTTTGGTTTCCCAGTTCATTTTCATCTCCTCCTTTGTGTAATCGTTATCGAGGAATGCGTCGATATGCGGGATTATATTCATAGCCAGCTGGTAGGGAAATTTGCCGATGGTCGGAGCATCACCATTTGCAATCTCTTTTATTTGTTGTTCCAATTCTGCAATTCCCTGTGCTCCTGCGCCACTTGCAGCCTGATAGGTTGCAACATGCACCCGCTTGATATGGGATAACTTTTCGATAGGTTTCAGTGCCACAACCATTTGGATGGTTGAACAGTTGGGGTTGGCAATTATGTTGCGCGGACGGTTCAACGCATCTTCAGCATTAACTTCAGGGACCACAAGGGGAATATCTTCTTCATAACGGAATGCACTCGAGTTATCGATCATTACCGTTCCATATTTGGTTATGGTTGAAGCAAATTCTTTTGAAATTCCTGCACCTGCCGAAGTGAGGGCAATATCAATATCCTTAAAATCTTCGTCATGTTTCAATTCTTTCACTACAAGCTTTTTACCCTTGAATTCATACTCTTTGCCTGTGCTGCGCGATGACCCGAAAAGTACCAATTCATCAAGGGGGAAATTCCTTTCTTCGAGCACATTGAGAAATTCCTGCCCAACAGCTCCGCTTGCTCCTACAATAGCTACTTTCATTTTTGAAACATTTTTGTAAATTGTAAAACTTTTTGTTTTAAGTATCGGGGCAAAAATACAATTTTGTGGAAATAATAATATTATGCACATCTTGAGGTCAGAAATCTTAACATTTATAACGCTTTTTGCCATTTTGCTTTTTATGGCTGGTTTAGCGGAACCTTCAACAGGGAAGGGCATAATATTTCGAAATTATCAATTTGGTTCAATTAATCAATCTCAGTCTGACTGCAGGATTGTAATAAACGAATTGATGGTTGACCCGACTCCTGTAGTGGGATTACCCGATTTTGAATGGATTGAACTCTACAACGCCGGGAATTGTGAAGTAAATCTGGCAGGTTGGCGAATTGTAGTCGGAACCACATCACGAACATTTTCAGGGGCAATTTTGCCGCCTGGCGGATACATTATTGTATGCACCCAGTCTGGTTCATCCGAGTTGCAGAAATGGGGGCCAACTGCTGCTATATCGCTTCCGGCTCTGCGAAATACCGGTAACCGTATTAGTTTGTTTAAGCTTGATGGTTCACTTGCCGATGAAGTAAATTACTCTGATAAATGGTACAATGACAATAAGAAAAAGGATGGGGGATGGACGCTGGAACGGATTGATCCAAACCGGAGTTGCGGTGAAGCAGCCAACTGGAAAGCAAGTATTGATCCGAAAGGTGGAACCCCGGGAAAGATAAATTCGGTTTTTGCAGACAATACCGATAACGTCCCGCCAATCAAAAAGTGGGTTGGCGCTACTTCTGCAAATTCAATCGATCTGATATTCTCCGAACCGATTGATACCCTTAAAATGAAGGAAATTTTAAATTATTCCCTTTCCAATGGGATGGGAAACCCCCTGAATGTTCTGCTGAAAGGAGAAAATACTGTGGCGCTGAGTTGGGGAAATTCAATGGAAGCAAACAAGAGTTATATTTTAACCCTGATTAATATTTCTGATGCATGTGGAAATCAGCTCCTTACAAATTCTTTTGTTGTTCAATGGACTATCCTTGAGAAGGAAGATGTGGTAGTTAATGAGGTTTTGTTTAATCCATTATCGGGGGGAGTCGATTTTGTTGAATTGTTTAACCGCTCACCGAAACGCATTGATGCAGGGAAGTTGGTACTTGCAGGCCGCGACAGGAACTTGAACCTGCGACAACAGGTATCGCTCCGTAGCCTGAACAAGATATTTGAACCCGGCGAAATGATTGCCGTTACCATTAACAGAGATAATGTACTTTCGGTTTATCGCTCTCTATGTCCTGCATGTATTTATAACCTTCCATCTATGCCAGCTTACAACAATGACGAAGGATGGGTGGTGATAATGTATGACAACCAGAACATTCTCGACGAATTTCATTACACAGAAAAAATGCACCATAAGTTGCTACATAATGTTAAAGGTGTTTCTCTCGAAAGAGTAAACCCTAACCTCCCCTCTACACAACCGGGTAACTGGCAATCGGCTTCCTCTGATGTAGGGTATGCAACGCCCGGCTACACGAATTCACAATATCTTTCCAAACCTCAAACTGGCATATCCCTTACCGTTGAACCGCGGGCATTTTCACCCAATGGCGACGGGTACAACGATGTATTGGTAATCAGCTATGAAACTACTTTGCCGGGCTGCGTGGGCAACGCCTGGGTTTTCGATACATCAGGACGAACAATTATGCAACTTCTCAAGAATCAATTGCTTGCAACCCATGGCACTTTAACTTGGAACGGGGAGGATAAATCGGGTAGCCAGGTTCCATTAGGACCATATATCCTGTTTTTTGAGATGTATGACCTTGCAGGAAATGTAGAAAGGTTTAAGAAAGCCATTTATATTACCGAAAGATATGAATGACAAATTTTGTATCTTTCGATACTCGAAAAATTAACTGAATCAGAAATGGAAGAAGAGATATTTGCAAAACTGGCCAGGCTTTGCAGCCGTTCGGAGGAATGTTCGCCCGATATCCGCAAAAAAATCAGGGATTTGGGGGGAGATCCCGATATGCAGGAACGAATCATTAATAAGTTGAAAGACGAAAAATTCATCGACGACACAAGGTATTCCACATCCTATGCCAGCGATAAATTCAGAATGAATCAGTGGGGGCGTATCAAAATCAGGTACTATCTAAAAATGAAAGGCCTGCCTGAACAGGTTATTGATGCAGGACTTGCAGCAATTGACGAGGGACAGTACATTAAAATACTGATAAAAATTATGAAGGATAAGGCCAAAGCAGTTAAAAAAGCCAATAAATTTGAAAAAATGGGACAAATTATCCGGTTCACACAAAGTCGCGGTTTTGAACCTGAATTGATTCACCGCCATATTCAGACGGTTATTTCATAAGAATTTTGTAAGCAATAGCATTAGTTTTTCTACCTTTGCATACCATTTATTAAACAGTAGTGTTATGATTTTTAAAGAACAGGTTGCCGACCTTGTACAGCGCCGTGACGCGCTGAGGAGGCATCTTTGACTACGATGCCAGGTTATTGCAATTACAGGAAGAAGAATTAAAAACACAGGACCCCGATTTTTGGAACAACCCCAGGGAAGCTGAAGCACAAATGCGTAACATCCGTTCGATAAAAGTATGGACCGAAGGTTTTAAAACTGTTAATCGGCACGTTGAAGATTTTCTTGTACTGTACGATTTTTTCGAAGCCGACGAAGCTGATGAGGCAGAAGTAGATCAGGCTTACCTGGTTGCCCTAAAGGAAGTAGAAGCCATCGAAGCAAAAAATATGCTTCGGAACGAAGAAGACAGGCTTGGTGCGGTTTTACGTTTAAATGCAGGCGCCGGCGGGACCGAAAGCAACGATTGGGCCGATATGCTCCTTCGGATGTACACCCGTTGGTGCGAGAAAAACAGATATCAGGTGAAAGTCATGGACATACAGCCTGGTGATGAAGCAGGTATCAAAAGTGTTACACTTGAGATAGAAGGTGAATATGCATATGGTTATTTAAAGAGCGAAAATGGGGTACACCGGTTGGTCAGGCTTTCACCTTTTAATGCACAAAACAAACGGCAGACTTCCTTCACATCGGTGTATGTGGCTCCCCTGGTTGACGACAGCATCGAAATTGAAATCAATCCGTCCGATATAACCTGGGATACTTTTCGCAGTGGCGGCGCAGGAGGTCAGAATGTAAACAAAGTAGAAACAGGCGTGCGGTTGCGACATTCACCTTCAGGAATTATCATTGAAAACACCGAGAGCCGTTCACAATTGGGCAATAAAGAAAACGCACTTAGGTTGCTGAAATCGCAGCTCTACGAAATGGAGCTTCGCAAACGCCGTGAGAAAGTTGCCGAAATAGAATCGAATAAAAAGAAAATAGAGTGGGGTAGCCAGATACGTTCTTACACTCTCCAACCCTATAAGTTAGTGAAAGATGTTCGGACAGGGTTCGAAAATACCAATGCACTGGCAGTGCTCGACGGTGATATCGATGGTTTTATCAAAGCCTATCTGATGGAATTTGGCGGACAATAGAAAAGAATTTTCCAGTTTCTCTTTGAATTCTCCTTTGTTTTGAGGATATTGGAACACTTTTAAAACTGTTTGTTACAGGAGGTCAATATGTTCAGGTCCGAATGGGAAGAAATGTTTGTCAACCGTGAAATCAGTTGGTTGTCGTTTAACGAAAGAGTTCTCCAGGAAGCTGAAGATCCCAATGTGCCGTTGTTTGAACGCATTAGGTTTATCGGAATATTTTCAAATAACCTCGATGAATTTTTCAGGGTAAGGGTTGCAGCTGTAAGGCGTATGGTCGATTTTGGCCGCGACGATGAAAACCTTTTAGGGCCACTTACACCCAAAGACCTGCACGACCAAATCCATGAAATTGTTTTGCGCCAGCAATCAAAGGTCCAGGAGATTTTTGCAGATATCCTAGATGAGTTGAAAAAGGAGGATATTTTTCTGATCAATGAAAGACAGTTGTCTCATTCACAGGGTGTTATCATACGGAAATATTTTCAGGAAAAGGTACTCCCCAATCTGGTGCCTATTATGCTTTCGAAAAAAGCGTCGTTTCCTTATCTGCGTGACAGGTCGGTTTATCTGGCTGTAAAACTTTCGAAACAATCTCAGCCCGATGATTTTGCCTATTCATTAATACGGATTCCAAGTCGTTCGTTATCAAGATTTTTTGTTATCCCTTCGAAAGGAAACCGAAAATATGTAATCCTGCTTGACGACATAATCCGTTATTGTTTCGACGATCTGTTTTTCTATTTCGATTACGACAAATATGAGGCATACACCCTGAAAATAACACGCGACGCGGAAATTGATATTGATGACGATATTTCGAAGTCGTTTATCGAAAAAATGGAAGACGGGGTGAAAAAGCGCAAAACGGGTAGGCCGGTCAGGTTGCTGTACGATAGGGATATCCCCGATGACCTGATCCGGTTTATATTGAAAAAAATGAAAATCGAAGATCAGGAAAATGCTGTGCCGGGCGGACGGTACCACAACCATAAGGACTTTATGGAATTTCCTGAAATTGGTAAACCTCACCATTATTATCCCAAACTTCCTCCTTTCAGGCACAAAGACCTGCTCATCCACACCAGTATTCTGAAAGTAATCCGTCGGAAGGATGTAATGTTACATTATCCTTATCAGAAGTTCGGACATTTTATAGATCTTCTCAGAGAGGCGGCAATCGACCCTCAGGTTGAGGAAATCGGGATCACTATTTACCGGATTGCACAGGATTCGAAAGTTGTAAATGCCCTGCTTAATGCTATCCGAAATGGCAAAAAGGTAACCGTTGTGATTGAACTACAGGCTCGTTTCGATGAAGAAAACAACATTTTCTGGTCGGGAAAATTACAGGAAGAGGGGGCAAATGTGATCAACGGTATCACCGGATTGAAAATCCACAGTAAATTAGCATGGATTAAACGTCAGGAAGATGGGGGTTACCGTAATTACGCATACATCGGGACCGGGAATTTTCATGAAGGCACCGCCGGCATATATGCCGACGACGGTTTACTTACATCCGATCCAAGGTTGGCCGATGAAGTTGCCAAAGTATTTGAGTTTTTCAAACATAATTTTAAACATTTCAAGTATAACCATTTGATAATTAGTCCTTTTCAGATGCGGAAAACCTTTCTGAAACTGATCAGGAACGAAATTAAAAATGCAAAAGCAGGCAGGGAAGCCTGGATCATTTTGAAGATGAATAGCCTGATCGATCCGGAAATGATGTTCAAATTATATGAAGCGTCACAGGTTGGTGTGAAAATGAGACTGATTGTCAGGGGAATTTTCGGGATGAAGACCGGAATACCAGGGCTTAGCGAAAATATCGAGGGCATCAGTATTGTCGATAAGTATCTTGAACACTCTCGAATTTTTGTTTTTGCAAATGGGGGAAATGAACGTTATTTTATCAGTTCGGCCGACTGGATGCCCCGGAACCTCAATCGAAGGATCGAAGTGGCCGTGCCTGTTTATGACACTGAAATACAGCAGGAGCTTAAAGAAATGCTACTGATACAGTTGAAAGATAACTCGAAAGCGCGTATTCTGGATCCTGTAATGAGTAACCGTTATCAGCGTGTATTTCCCGGGACGAAATTCAGGGCACAGGAAGACTACTACAACTATATCCGTAAAAAACACCATGTTGTAATGAAAATCTACCATAACCCGAGGTGCGCTAAAAGCAGGGCTGGCCTTAAATACCTCGAGAAGAAAGGATTTGATCTTGAAATCAGAAATTATCTCCAGCAGGGAATAACCGAAGATGAAATCAGAAACATAATTGGCCTTTCAGGATTAAAACCAATTGAACTTATCAGGATTCAGGAAAAAGAATACGAGCTACACCTGAAGGGTAAAAATTTTTCAGATGAACAGTTGATAAAAACAATCGTGAAATTTCCCCGATTACTTCAGCGTCCTATTGTGCTAAACGGGGATAAGGCTATTCTTGCCAACCAGCCTGAAGAGATTGAAAAAATCGTCTGATATCCTGATGATTCAATTTAGGGCATTCATCTTGGCCTGCAATTGTTTGATTTCAATTTCGAGTTGGTTGCGGTGTTTAATGGCTTTTGAAAGTTCAACAGCATCCTGAACAGCTTTTTTATCGAAATCTTCCAGTACAATATAATGGTTTCGTCGGCCGAGGAAAACCGCTTTAATTCTTAGGTGGGTGTTTTCAGCAATAAAATCGATTACACCGTTGTCGCGGCCATTTCGGTATGTTACCTTTTCCCATTTCGATTCGAGAAAATCGCTGCGGTGGTTATCAGGTTCTCCGATTTTTACTGAGTCGGTTCGGGCACTTAGCCCCTTGTCGTAAACTCGTAGCCCGATGTGGTTGAGCCATTCGGTACCGTTAAAGTTGCTGACCAGGGTAAGGTCGCCCCGCTCATTGAGCAATATCTGAATATAGGAGCGGTTCCATGAGCGTTCCCAGGTTTGCCTTTTATGCAGGTATTGTGTAAGCCTGTCGAATTGGGTCTTTTCTTGATTGAAATTGTTCTCCAGTTCGGTAATTTTAAATTTAATGGTATCCAATTGGTTAACTTTTTTTTGTAGTAATTCCCATAAAATTTCTTTCTTCAGGTTTTTTGCAGCATTGATCGAATAGGATGCTTTTGGGAGTAATATTGAAATGCTGTCGAGATGAAGCAGGGCATTTACAGTATCGTTCTGCTCAAGTAGGGCTCGTGAAAAATGAAGCCGTGCGCGTCCTCTTTCTTCCTGCGACGGGCCACAGGAAAAGGTGATTATCAGAATAGTAATGAAAAATATGCTGAAAATTCTGTTCATATTTTATTGTTTTTGCAAAAATATACAAAAATTGCTCCAATAGTCCATTCGTTATTGTTTGACGTATTACCTTTTCGTTTTGTATGTGTGATAATGGTAACAGGATTAGACAAAGTTGATAGATTTTTTCTATATTCGTCACATTTATAAATCAAAAGCCATGATCACATTAACACAGTTGGAATATATTGTTGCTGTTGATACATACCGCCATTTCGGACGTGCAGCCGAGAGCTGTTTTGTTACCCAGCCCACACTTTCCATGCAAATCAAGAAACTTGAAGAAGACCTTGAAGTAATAATTTTCGACCGGAGCAAGCAACCGTTGATCCCAACCGATGTGGGGCAAAGGTTAATCGAACAATCCAAGATTGTTCTGGCTGGGTCGGCTGAATTGAAAAATATAATTAAAGATCATAAAAATGAAGTATCGGGGTTATTAAGGATTGGAATTATCCCGACGCTTGCCCCTTATCTGTTGCCGTTGTTTATCGGGCGGTATAAGCGGGCATGGCCCAGCATTGTTATAAAAGTTGAAGAACTTACGACAGCTGGAATTATTGAACTGTTGCACAAAGATCTTCTCGATGTAGGGATATTGGTTACACCGCTCAAAGAGGAAAAAATACTTGAAAAGCCGGTTTTCTATGAAGAAATGCTCATTTATGCCAACGAAAACCACCCTTTGCACAAACAGGATGAAATTACAGTGAAAGACATTGCTACACCCGATATTTGGATTTTGAGCGATGGCCATTGTTTTCGGGACCAGGTAGTCAATCTCTGTTCTTACATGTCGGGGGCAGGCGGAAGCCTTCCTTTTCAGTTTGAGGCAGGTTCACTTGAAACGCTTATGAATATGGTAGATAATGAAGGAGGAATAACACTTATTCCCGAATTGGCAACTTTTACTATGTCGGATAAACGAAAACGAAATGTACTAACATTTACCCATGAAAAACCATTGCGGGAGGTCAGCCTGGTTTATTCGAGGCATTTCGCAAAACACAAACTGATTAACCTTTTGTGGAAAGAGGTAAAAGCATCATTGCCCGTTGAACTTTATTCATCCGAAAGAGGTAAAGTTGTTGAATGGCGTTAACATTGTTTTAAGGCCACAAAAAAAATTGGTGTCCGGGAT
Organism: Bacteroidales bacterium; assembly: GCA_037447215.1. Taxonomy (GTDB): domain Bacteria; phylum Bacteroidota; class Bacteroidia; order Bacteroidales; family Prolixibacteraceae; genus UBA1413. Next base: position 6,802 of record JBBIHB010000033.1, on the reverse strand, counting down.
TGAAATTTCAAAAAACTTGATTTTCTTTGCAGCGCCAAAATAGAAAAGTAATTTTGATAAACAAACTTACAATTTTTGGTGAAAAGTTCATTTGAATTTTGGTTTATTGCAGATTAGTATTACTTTTGCAGTCCCAATTTTCATGGAAATATTCAAGGTCCGTTCATCTAAGGGTTAGGATTCAAGATTTTCATTCTTGCCATAGGGGTTCGAATCCCCTACGGACTGCTAATTTTAAGAAGTAAAATATTACAATGGCAAATCATAAGTCAGCCTTAAAAAGAATCAGGCAAACAGAGATAAAAAGGTTAAATAACAGGTATTACGCAAAAACTACCCGTAATGCTGTTAAAAAGTTTCGTCTTTCCGAAGATAAAGATGAAGCTGTAAAGATGTACCCGGAAGTGGTAGCTATGATTGATAAGCTTGCAAAAAAGAATGTCATTCATAAAAACAAAGCTTCAAACCTGAAATCGAAGCTGGCTTTGCAAATCAACAGGATGTAAAGGCGACAATTTCATAAAGAGACAAAAAAAGGCCTCTCCGATAGCGGAGGGGTTTTTTTGTTCTGTACTTTCGCATTTTGTTCCTTTTATGTACTTTCGTTTATTACATCTCTGATCAATTTGGTTGACAATGAACGAGTACCGGAAATTGAACATTAAAGAGTGGGCAGCTGAAGACAGGCCACGCGAAAAACTACTGGCCAACGGACCACGTGCACTGAGCGATGCAGAATTGATTGCTATATTGATTGGATCGGGAAACCTTGATGAAACTGCGGTTGAACTTTCGCGACGCATATTGAATTCTGTTGACAACGATCTGAATGAACTTGGTCGTAAAACTACAGGCTATCTGAGTCAGTTTAAAGGCATTGGCGAGGCAAAGGCAATCACAATTATGGCAGCAATGGAACTTGGCCGCCGGCGAAAGGAAACCTTAAAACCAGAAAAAGTGGTGATCACTTGCAGCAGGGATGTTGCCGAACTTATGATGCCCCTGATCGGAGAACTTGATAATGAGGAATTCTGGATACTCCTGATCGACAGGGCTAATAAAGTAAAACACAAATTCATGACCAGCAGAGGCGGAATTACTTCCACCATTATTGATGTGCGTATGATAATGAAAACAGCACTTGAAATGGCAGCGGTTGGGATGATTCTCTGTCATAACCATCCGTCGGGTAACCTCGAACCTTCGGAGGCTGACAGAAAAATAACCGCAAAAATCAAAGATACCGGCACAATCATGGATATTAAGGTACTCGATCACATAATAATTACTCAGAATAGTTATTATAGTTTTGCCGACAGCGGAGTTTTATAATCCCCAATACAATATCTTTACGTCATACTGGTTAGTTAACATGAAAATCGGATAGAAAAATGAATTCCTGAAAATGATATTGATCTATACACCTGATATTTCGCCACGCTTTGAATACATTTCAAAACTGGTATTCCGTGATATTCTCTGTGTGGAAATAGAAATAATGAATTGCAGGGAACTGTTCAGAGGTGCACAATTTCCAAAGCTGAATTATTCCGGGGAGAAAATAGATGATGAACCATTTATTAAGGCTTGTGATTTCTTATTTACCGATGCAAAAAAAGTCACGGAGGTAAAGCCGGTTGCTTACGAAGGTGAAACTGGTTTTTTTGAAACAAGCCGCGATTCAATCCTGCCGTTCGATCCTTTTGCTTCATCATTTCTATTGGTATCACGAATGGAGGAGTACATGCCGGAAAAAACCGATGTTCATGGCAGGTTTGAAGCTGCCTCATCCATCCAGTATAAATTTGGCCTGCTCGAGAAACCAATGGTAAACATATGGGCCAATATGCTCGAAAAAAAATTAAAACAAATATTTCCTGAACTAAAAATCTCAAAACCTGGATTCAGGTTCCTTCCAACCATCGATGTTGACAACGCATGGGCCTTTCGGAACAAAGGGTTTTTAAGGGTGGTATCATCAACGGTTAAGGATTTATTTAAGCTTGATATCAAGCGGATACGAGAGCGGTGGTCGACTTTGATTGGATTAAACCCCGATCCATATGATACCTATTCTTATATTGATTCAGTATATAAAGAAAACATTTGGGAGGTAATTTTTTTCTTCCATCTGGGCAATTATAACCGTTATGATAAATCTGTTTCCTGGAAAAATGAGGAATTCAGGAAATTGATAAAAACCATATCCGGAAGATACAATGTTGGCATCCATCCATCTTATCTTTCGTCCGAAACATTGGATTACAAGATTGTTGAGGGCGAAAAACGAAGGCTTGAAACCATTTGCGGGCAAAAAATTACTAATAGCCGGCAACACTATTTACGGTTGAAATTCCCTGAAACATACAACACACTGATAAAAGCAGGATTAATGTATGATTTTTCCATGGGTTTTCACGATATGGTTGGGTTCAGGGCTGGAATTTGCACGCCTTTCCATTTTTTTGACCTAATCAATGAAATGGAAACGCCACTGGTTATTTTCCCTTTTCAGATAATGGATGTTACTTTGAAACAGTATATGAAACTTTCGCCTGATGAGGCAATTGATAAAATACGACTGCTCATGAACCAAGTCCGTGAAGCAGGAGGAATATTCTGTGGGATATGGCATAACGAATCGGTTTCGGCGAATGGCATCTGGAAAGATTACCGGCAGGTTTTTGAGTTTATGAACCGGGAAGGATTTAAGGGATAATGCTGGTGGTTATGCTTAGATATATCACACATAATGAGATAGATAAAAACAAGTGGGACAATATTATTGAGCTGGCTCCCAACAAACGTGTTTACGCCTTGTCGTGGTTCCTCGACAGGGTTTCGGAAGATTGGGATGCACTGGTTTGGGGAAATTATGAATATGTAATGCCGCTCACCTGGCGCAGAAAATGGGGCATAAAGTATTTGTTTCCCCCTTTGTATTGTCAGCAACTTGGCGTTTTCCCCACGCCGCCGCTATCCATAATGAATGAGTTTTCGAACAAAATACAGGAACTTTTCAGGTTCATACAGATTCAGGTTAATTCGCAGATGGATCCAAATGCTTTTCAGGGTTTGATGGTTACTCCAAAAGACAATTTTATTCTTCCCCTGATCGAACCTTATCAGGTTATTGCATCGAATTATTCAAAAGACCGTAGGAAAAATCTTGCCGTGACAAGGAAATCAGGCATTACTCTTTCAACTGGTATGAATGCACGGGAATATTCAAACCTTAAAAGAATGGCTTTGAATGATACGAAAGGTAAGGCATCGTACCGTACACTTGAGTCGTTAATCTCATATACCCAGACAGTAGGAAAGGGGTTTATTATCAATGCTTTTGCAAGTCATAATGAACTTTGTGCTGCAGCTTTTTTTATCCGGTGGGGAAACCGTTTGGTCTATCTCAATGCATTTTCGACCCAGGCTGGAAGAGATACCAGCGCTATGACAGCCATTATCGATATGGTATTACGCAAATACGCCGGAACGGGGCTGCTTTTCGATTTCGAAGGTTCTTCAATTCCCGGGATTGCTGCTTTTATGAAAGGGTTTGGCGCCTGTTCCGAAACCTATTTCTCTGTTTTTGGTAACCGCTTGCCTTTTCCGCTTAATCTGATTAAAAGAAATTAGCATGAACAGGGCACTGATAAAAAAAATCGCACTACATCTTTCAAAGCTTTTTCCTTTTTCCATTTTACTCCACCTTTCCGGACAGAAATTCATTTTCCCTTTTTATCATGCAGTCAGCGATACGCCCGGTCCACATATCAGGCACCTGTACAGAGTACCTTCTGTCAGTCAGTTCAATCAAGATCTTGAGTTTATTTTAAGGTACTTTAGCCCGGCCACATTTGAAGAAGTTCTCGAATTTGCCCATTCAGCAAAGCAACCCCAAAAACCAAAATTCTTCCTGAGTTTCGATGATGGATTAAGGGAATGTATCGATATTATTGCCCCAATCCTTAACGAGAAAGGCATACAGGCAGCATTTTTTATCAATCCCCTTTTTACACAGAATAGAATATTGTCGCACAGGCAAAAAATAAGCCTGATATTAGATGCATTGTATTCATCCGAAAAGCGTTATGCCCCGGTCGAATTGAACATCAATCTGCGGTATGGGCCCAACCATTTTGGTAAGATGACAAGATTTATCCGAAATATGGGATTTAATGATTTACATGTGATTGATTCACTGATTAAAATGATGCGGATTGATATAAGCAAAACACTGGAACAGAAACCCTACATGAAGATCGAAGATATTAAAGCACTCAATTCGCGGGGGCATATTATTGGCTCTCACAGTATGGACCACAGGGAGTTTTACTCTATTACCGAAAATGAAATGAAGAATCAATTAAAACAAAGTTTTAACTTGATTGAAAAATTAATTGAAGAAAAAAGAAAGGTTTTTGCATTTCCATTTACCGACTATGGGGTTCCAGCATCCTTTTTCCGGATAATGCATGAAGAATCAATTGATTTGAGTTTCGGAACAGCAGGTTTGAAGAATGACCCAATGGCAATGCATTTACAGAGAATACCTATGGAAGCAGATCATTTGACAGGAGCCCATGAGATTTTACGTGCCGAATATTCCTACTATCTTGCAAAATCACTTTTCGGGAGAAACACCATAACCAGAAAATGAACCTAATCAGAAAATATCTTGAAAGTTTCGTCACAAACAAACGGAACGTTGCATTTTATGATGGAGAAAAAATATGCACTTACGAAGATTTTTCGATTATTATTTCCGGTATCAGGCATCTTATTGAGACGGATAAAAATTTCATGCCAGAAACTCCTATCGGAGTTGTTTGTTACGACGATGTTTATACCTATGCCTCAATATTTGCCGCATGGTTTTCAGGATGTAGTTTTGTTCCCTTAAATCCGGCCATGCCAGCTTTTCACAACAATGAAATAGTGTTGAAGCAAAACCTGAAGATTATACTTTCGTCGCAATTAAAAACCTCAGAACCTGGTTATCCACAGGAAGTTATTCTTACACAAGGAGTGCAGGGGAACAATGAATTACCTATTTACGAATGGGCTGGTCATCAGGTTGTATATGTGCTAACTACGTCCGGGAGTACAGGTACGCCCAAATATGTACCTATAAACCTTAATAATCTGACTGCATTTGTTCAAGGATTCATGGAGATGTACCCCGAGTTAAACGAATCTGACATATTTTTGCAAACCTATGATCTGACTGCCGATGCAGCATTTACTGGTTACATGGTTCCTTTGTTAATTGGCGCATCGGTTAGTACTATCTCAAATAAACTATTCAAGCCTTTTGCAGTGTCAAAGGTTTTATCATCCATGCCGGTAACATGGGTTCAGGTAACCCCTTCGCTGCTGGCCTGCCTTGCACCATTTTTTTCCTCTTTTAATCTTCATCATATCAGGCATTTCCATTTTGGGGGCGAAGCTCTGCCAGCTTCACTGGTCGAATTGTGGAGAAAATCGGTTCCAAATGCGGAAATATCAAATGTTTATGGACCAACTGAGACTTCTGTTACAGCCACTATTTACAAATGCCTTCCCGGCGAGCGGCTTAAATCGATGAACAACATAGTCAGTATAGGAAAGCCACTGAAAAAGGTATCAACACGAATAAAAACCGATTTGCAGGGAGTTGTCTTAGGCCAGGGCGAGTTACTGATTGCAGGGCCTCAGGTCATGGAATGTTATTTATATTCGGAAAATCAGCCGTTCCAATATATAGATGAGCCTGCGGGCACAGTAAAATATTATCCAACCGGAGATCTTGTGTCAATGGATACGGATGGTAATCTTTATTTTATAGGCCGGCTGAATGACCAGGTTAAAATTAATGGTTACCGGGTTGACCTAATAGAAGTGGAAAATTGCGTAAGGGAGCTTTTACCAGTCCAAAGAAATGTTGCTGCTATTGCAGTAAAGTTAAGCCCTGGTTTAAGCCGTTTGATTGTTTTTATTGAAAACTTTGATTTTGGTTCAGATAAGATATTGTCATTGATGAACGAAAAGTTACCACCGTACAAAATACCTGAAAAAATTATAGGGGTCAAATCGTTTCCTTTGTTATCGTCAGGGAAAACCGATAAAAGAGCATTGGTAGATAATTTCTTAACCGGAATTAACCATGACTGCTGCTGAGGAAAACTTATATGAATTTTATCAAGCCATTGCCGCGACCGGAAAAGTGAATGTGGTTTCGGATGCTGGATTTTTGCTACTTTCTGATAAAAAAATGGGCTGGCCGCAAATAATTTACAACTTTAATACTTTACCAGGCCTTATAAAAACTTTTAAAGAATCGTCAGCTTTTAACGGAAAATGCCTTGATAAATTCCAGATTGTTGCCAATAGGGAACTATTTGACAGTGCAGTCGGGCCTCTACTTCGAGATTCCGGGATTTTTCCCATTACACTTTGGGAACTGATGGAAATTCCGGAATCAGTTTCATCCCCATATCTGAATGATAACCAATCTGAAATATTAAATATTACAGGACGGGAGGAGATTATTGATTTTGCCAATCATGTGAATAGTTCGATGATGAATGATGCCAGGGTTGATGCAAACCTTTTCCTTAAATTGGCATGCGATGGGAGTTGTACTTTTTATTGCCTCAGAATTAAGGCCATTATTGTTGTATCAGCCCTTGTCTTTTCATCTGCTCAGTATGCAGGGCTTTATTTCATAGCTACAAAACCCGAATTCAGGGGAAGGGGATATGCCGAACAACTTATTCGATATTTGGTGAATTATCTTTTCAGCGAAGGAAAAGAAAAAGTA
>JBBIHB010000032.1:0-34502 GCA_037447215.1 Bacteroidales bacterium | reverse complement strand
AGGGTTTGGGACTTACCTGGATGCAGTTTATCCCCATTGTGGAAACCGATACTGATGACCCTTCAAGAGCTGCCCCTTATTCGGTTTCAGCCAGAGCTTACGGCGAATTTCTATGTCGTATGTTCGACTTTTGGTGGGATGACTTCAGGAATGGTCAACCCAAAACTTCTGTTAGGCATTTCGAGTCGGTATTTCATTCATACGTTGGAATGCAGGCTCCAGAATGTACCATGATGAAAGAATGCGGGCCCTATGTGGTGATCGAACACAACGGTAATGTTTATAGCTGTGATTTTTTTGTGGAGCCAAAATGGAAACTTGGGAACATAATGAGCCACCGAATTTCGGCTATGCTGAACTCAAAACAGCAATTCTCATTCGGGGCTGCCAAGGCTGTGTTACCTGTTGAATGCCGGAAATGCCCCTGGTTGGCAAAATGTTACGGAGGATGCACCAAAGACCGCATTAAAGACCCTACAGATAAAAGAAAACCCCGGTTCTGCCTTTCGTACAAAATGTTTTTTGCCCATGCTGATGAAAGGCTAAGGTCACTTGCAATACAATGGAAACAGGGTCAGCGCGATATACAGGAATATCAGCGTACCGGAGGGGTTTACAATGCTTTTGACGATTTTATGGGAAAAAGACCCGGTTAATCTTTAAGTTCGAGGAAAGCCAAAGCAGAAGCTTTTTCGGGTGGCGATAGCAAAATGCGGTCTTTCTCTTCGAGGCCTTTGGTAATTACTACCATATCGTTGTTTTCCGAACCGGTTTCAACCTGTTTTTTCCAGACTTTTCCACCTTTTTTCAGGAAAACAAAACAGTGTTTGCCATCGTTATTGAGGCTTGCCCGGGGTATGGATATCTGGTTGGGGATGCGCTCAAGGATTATCTGGTTGGTACTGGTCATGCCGGGGAGTAATTTTTTCTCAGAATGTGCAAGTTCAATGGTAACGGCGAACACTTTCGATTCAAATCCAGACAATTCGAGACCCACATTTGCAATTTTGAGAATGGTTCCATTGAAACGTTCTCCGGGCATTGCATCCACATTTATCCAAACACTGTCCCCTATCGATATTTTGGCAATATCAATTTCTTCCACGTAGGTTTCGGAAACCAGGACTGAAAGGTCGGGAATGGTTGCAATTTCAGGCCTCCATGGGCCAACTTCATTACCCACCCTTATTTTGCGGTTTCCGCTTACGCGGGCATATATTACCATGCCGGGTTGAGGAGAAGTTATGTTGCTGGCTTCAATCGCTTTATGCAGCTTTTTGTCAGTTTCCACCACACTGTTGTACCTTTCTTCAAAACGTCTCAACCGGTTGCTGAGATCAATTCTGCGTAACTCATAGTCCCTTTTGGCACGATCGATCTGGCGAACTTTCTGATTGTAAGCAGTTTGTATCCGGCGTTGGTATGCGGGCGATTCAAACTTTGCCTGTTGCAGGTCGAGTTCGCTGTATTGAAGATCGTATTGGAGTTCTGTTATCCGCTGTCGCATATTTGTAAGCGTGATGGTCGAATCTATTTTGGCATCGTTGAAAGATGCCCGCCTGCGTTCCAATTCGTCCCGGTTTTCCTGTATCCTCTGGTTGATGGGTGCCTGATCGAGTGTGGCCACCCAGTCGCCTTTTTTAACAATCGTACCTTCGGGTACCATATCTTTGATTATGAGGCCGCTAAGCCGTAGGTCATTATCTTTGAAAATATCATCGAGTGTGATGTAGAGTGCATCTTTTCCATGAATTTCACCTTTGGTTTCAATATATTTTTCAAAGGTGGCCAGCCGCACCACGAAGGTTTGGTGAATTTCCTGGTTATAGCGGATAAACCAAATGGCAAACCCGATTGGGATAAGGGTTCCCAAACCAATAAATGTCCACTTGTGTTTTTTGAAAACAGTCATCAATATCTGTTTAATTGTTCAATAGAAGTTCAAAATCTTCAGAAAGGGTAATCCCTTTTTCGAAATCGAAAAGGGTAAGTTGCCTGAGGGTAAAATAGTAAGTCCAGTAAGATCGGAGCGAACGTATATATGCCCTTCGGGCCTGCTCCTGATCGTTTCGGGCAAGATTAAGTTTTGTCACATCGAGTTTCCCGATCAGGAATCGTTGCATGGTAACTTCATAACCCATGCGTGCTATTGTATCGGCTTTTGCCGTATTGAGCACCTGATCGCGTTGCATGTTGAATTCCATAACATTCATCATAACGTTCTGCTCAAAATCAATACGTTCCTGGTTAACACTGATCCTTACTACTTCGCGGTTTGAGCGCGCCATGGAGAGTTGCCCTTTCCGGCGACCCCAATCGAGTACCGGAATGTTTACACCCACCCTTAGCCTTTGCCGCTCGAGTGGATCGACATACACATCCGATAATTTTTCGGCGTTCTGGTTCAGGCCATACAGGGCATACAAGTCGGCATTAAAACCGCTTTGTGCTTCGGCCTGTTTAACCCTTCGATCTTCCTCAAGCAGGCGCTGCTGATGGTTCAGTATATTGGGGTTATTTTCGGTTGCCATGGCCAGCGCGAGCGATGGATTCACCTGAATTTCAGGTAAATCGTCAGGAACTACACACTCAATCCTGGTTTCTTTATCGTAACCAAGAAAGGAATTCAAATCGGCACGGGCACGTTCGAGACCGAGGTTGGCACGCTGAAGCGCCAGCCTGGCATTCATAAAACCCAGTTCGAGGTTGAGCAGTTCGTCCTGAGTAACGGTTCCTACCTGGAACCTTCCCATCCCGATCCTATATAGGGTGTCGGCATTGGCCAGGTTGGTCTGAGCTATTGATACCTCAATCTGGGCGTCCACTAAATCAAAAAACCGGCGTGTGGCATTTATTGCAAGCTGCTCCTTTGATTGCACATACTGCTGTTTGGCTTTTTCAAATTTCACCGGTTCAATTTTTGCCCTCCATTTCAGCTGGTTGTATCCGCTCAGTGATTGGCTGTAACCTATACTGATGGGGGTGGAATTCCATGTGGTTAGTTTGCTGCCTCCAAGGTTTTGCGATAGGTTCAATTCCGATCGGGCAAATATGGTTCCGCCCAGTAAACCAATATTCTGGTTGAGCAATATGGCCATATCCGAATTCATAAATTCACGAGGCCTGTATTCATCACGGTTCTGCTCAAAATTGTAAACCTTTTGCATTGAGCGGTTATAGTCGAGTGGGGTCGCCTGAAGCGTCAGGCTCGGGAGGTTATCGGCTTTAAAGTTACGGAACTCCCAATAACTGGCAAGGTACATATTGCGGTTCCTGAAAGCATCGAGCGATTGCTGTGAGGCCGTTTCAATTACCTGCTTAAGGGTCATGTTCCTGATTTCTGATTGGGCAGCAGAATTTTGAATGGCCGCAAAAATCATGATCAGAATTGCTAAATATCTGTTCATAAGGTTTATAAAAATTATTGTCTCAATGATTCAACCGGATCCTGATCGGAAGCCTGTTTTGCGGGGAGATACCCGAAAGATATGCCTACCAGGACCGATACACCGAATGCAATAACGATAGAAAAAAAGGATACGATTGTTTTAATTTCGAAAATTGCAGTTATGGCCAGCGAAAGACCAATGCCGAGCAGAATACCCACTATTCCGCCTGAAACACTGATTAAGGTTGATTCGGCCAGGAATTGTACGATAATATCTTTACGGGTTGCCCCTATAGCCTGACGTACCCCGATTTCCCGGATCCGCTCCATTACACTCGAAAGCATAATGTTCATGATACCGATACCCCCTACAATAAGTGAAATGCCTGCAATTACCCCTAATACTATATTGAAAATGTTTTTGGTGCGTTGCTGCTGTTTCAGGAGCAACTCGGGGATGGTAATTTCAAAATCGTAAAGTCCGTTGTGCCTTCTCAGCAACATCCGGCTTAGTACTTCGGAGGTGGTAGTGAGTTGATCGGTTTCGTGGACCTGAACAATTATCTTGTCGAGCTGATTCAGGTTTTCACCTCCTGATTTCTGCCCCGATTGGCTTTCTATTTCATCATCGCGAACAAGGGCACGGTTCCTGAAACGCATCAGCATGGTTTTTACAGGGATGAAAATTTTATTATCGGTACTGCTTATACCCATTTCGTCACTGGCAGATGCTGTGAAATCGCGCCGTTCGATTACCCCAACAACCTGAAGCCAAACATCTCCGGTTTTGATATATTTTCCAATAGGGTCTTCCTGAGCAAAAAATGTATTCCTGACATTGTCGCCAATGATGCAAACCGGATAACCCGATTCTTCCTGCCTTCTGGCAAAGGTAGTCCCTGCCTGGAGCGATATTCCAAAAAGTTCAAAATAGTGGTTATTGGTTCCTTCTAAAGTTACCGGCCGGCTGCGACCATTGTGTATGGTCGAGTAGTTGAATGAAATTACCGGACAAACTTTTGAAACTGTTGGGATAACTTCTTGAATTGCAATGGCATCGAGAAGTGTTAAACCTTTTGAAAACCTTCGGATACTTGTGTTGGCATCTCCGTCGGCTGCAGGTTCTTCAGAATTGCCTGCCATACTCGATGTAGATGGTGTTATGATGATGTTGTTCACGCCAACCATCTTTATCTGTTCCAGAATTTCCTGCTCGGCTCCGTTGCCAATGGCCAACATACTTATAACTGCAGCAACACCGAAAATTATACCCAGTGCAGTCAAGAGCGATTTGACTTTATTGGTCTGAATGGCTTCTATTCCGATTATGATATCGTGAAAATATCTCTGAAAAATTTTTCTCATCGGGCTGCCCTGATTTCACTGATTTCTGAACTGCCTGATAAAATTTTCTCAGGGCCTTCACTTCGGTTCTTCCTTGCCTGAGAAATATTTCCGTGTAGTTCGGCCTCCCTTTTCCTGATCTCTTCAAGGATTTCAAACCCTGCTATTGGCAGGTCTTCAGCGTGTTCGGGCCTGCTGATCAGGATATGATCTCCATCGTCAACCCCTTTCTTCACTATGGTGAAGTTTTCATTTTCATCGCCAATATCAATAATCTGCCTGACAATGGTATTGTTTTTCTTTAAAAAAACAAACCGGATGCTGTCGTTTTGGAAAATGGCATCTGAAGGAATAAATATTTCATTAGTATATGAACCTGTCTGTATTACGTTGCTGGTAGTCATTGCAGGTCTTAATTCCGGGTCGTATCCGTTGATCCTGATCTTTACCTCGAAAACTTTTGCATCGCTCCTAGGCATGGGCTGACCTATATTTGCCACGGTAATTACCTCTCCTTCGAGCTGTTTTTCGGGGAAAGCATCGATACCGAGAGTTACTTTCTGGCCGGGCTTAACTTTCGAAATATCGATTTCGTTCACATAAGTAACAGAAATCATCTGCGAAAGGTCGGGAAGGGTGGCAATAATGGGCATCCATCGGCTGACGGTTGCCCCAATCCTGATTTTTTGTCCGAAACGATCTTTGGCATATATGAGCATCCCTGACTTAGGCGCATAAATATTTAATGCACGGTAGGCAGTTTCCAGTTCGCTGACCCTTGCTTCGCTCTGGCTGAGGTTTACCTGTGAACGGTTTACACGGGTGGATGCCTGCTGTTGTTTCAGGGCGTATCCCTTTATTTCCTGGTCTAAAGTCCGTTTGGCCTTTTCAAGGTCCATTTCGGCTTTCCGGATTACTGCGGGCGATTCAAATTTCGATTCTTCAAAGATGATCTGCATTTGTTCAACCTGCTCCCTGGCATTGACAATCTGGTCGCGCGCATTGCTCAGGTTCAGGTTTGAGTCCATTTTTGCATCTTCGAACTCATTCAGTGATTGTTCCAGTCCGAGACGGGCGTTTACTAACACTTCCTCTACTGCCTTATGATCGAGGGATGCCACATAATCGCCTTTTTCAACCTGTGAACCTTCTTCGATCAGGTCGGTTATTTTGATTTCGTAAATTCGGACGTTGCGGCCTCCCAATTCCTCAGGTACCAGAATGTTCTCCGAATTTTCAGCTTCAAGTTGCCCGGTTGTATAAACCAATACCTCGAATGATCCTTTACGGGTTTCTACGGTTATGTAACTTATTGATTCCCTGGAGCCGGAAAGAAGGAAGAATGCACTGACAATGACTGCAACGGCAACAACAAATATCAGAATTTTTTTCTTCATATATAACATTACAAATACAGACTATATTTCAATGGAAAAGGTTTAATTGATAAACCATTCCTGTAAGGTATCCATTAATCGGTTTTCCTGTGTGAAATCCGGATCGTTATACCATTTTCTTAAACATATTTAATTTTTACAAACCGATTTTGGTCATTTAATAAACTTAATGGGTTACACAAATTGCCTCACTAAACCTTGTTAACGCCGTGATAATAAAAAAGTGGGATTCCTTGCCTGAACCACACTTTTAAAGGATTGAATACAATAAACCTTTTACCTGTGACTTCCGGGCCATTTAAAATCTTCATCAAGAAGATCGTTAATCGGCATATTTTGTTTGAACCTGTCGAAACGGCTGAATCCGCGGTCAAAAATTTCGTATTCTGGAACAGCAACTGCCCTTTTCATCGCCATAACAGGAAATCCGGTAATATCTTCGATTGCCTTCTTCAAAAGAGGTTCGGTTTTATCGCCCAGCGGAAGTGCGGGTAGAAGTTCGTCGCGAACTAAAAATTTTGGGGCGAAACCGTTTTTAAAATTGGTAACGCCCTGCGAATTTGCAAACCGGATCACTATAGGCTGAACGCCCCAATTTTCGAATTCTTTATAGGTTGTGGCATTTTCGTATATATCTTTAGGTTTAAGCGTAATCGATGCAGTATATTTTCCGTAAGTTGTATCGCCCACCGTAACAATCTGCATATATGGTTCCAGTCCGATTATGGTAAGCTCCGATGCGCTGGCCGTACCTCCGCCGGTTAATATATGTAATTTGCTGAGACCCAGTTTAACCGGAATATCTGACTTAAACTGAACTTTTAACTGCGATTGGATATTTCTGGACTGCCAGTATGCCTGATATTTATCGTTCCACTGATAGGTAACCAGGGTTTGTTCCGTATTTACAATATTGACAGGAGCCAAAGCGCTTGCCAGATGTTGTGCTGCTGTAGTCTGGCCACCGGGATTATACCTTAAATCGAGGACCAGGCCATTGATATTCTGATTTTTAAAATACTGAAGGGCAACATTGAGACTGTCTTTGAAACGGTCGATATACTGTGCATATAGCAAATATCCTATTTTTTGCCCGCCATGGTCAATCACTTTATACATCAGAACCGGGTTCAGGTTAAGTTCTTCAGCAATCATCGACACTGAACTTCCGGGGCCAATTGAGCCACCCTGCAATATACCTTTGGTAACATTTATTGATGTTCCACTGAGCAATTGCCTGTAGTTGGATGCGGTGATGCTTCCACCGTTAATTTGAAGGATAATGTCGCCCCGAACAAATCCTGCCTTACTGGCTGGTGTATTTGGATATACAAATTCTACAATGGCAAAATAGTTATCTGGTGCATTGCTGAACCGTCCAAATGCGAGTGAATATCCGTAAGCCTTTTCAATACCCTGGTAACTGTTTTCCACTTCTTTGATATTGTCGGTAACAAATGACCATTTATCTTCTGCAACAAGCAGTTTCTTGAAATATGCTTTGCTGTCGAATTCGTAATTAACATCAATAAAGGGCATATCTTTGTACCAAAGGTAAACATCGTCCATGACGTCTTTAATAAAAGTGTTGATTTTCCTTGTCAGAATCGGCGCCATTTCCTTTTCCGGGCCGGGACCGGGATCAGGGTCTTTTTTGCAACTCACAGTCATCATTAAACCTGCCAGAATTGCTATCAACCATAATTTCAGGGTTTTCATACCACTTATTTATTAATTTAATACAGGATGCAAAGTTAACGTAAAAAAAGTGAGATTGTTTTACTCTTTTTTCTCTGTGGGATATTCAATCCGTACATGGTAAATGTTGATGAGTTTTCGTAAAAGAACTTCCTTAATTGAATCTAAATCGGCAAAAGTCAGATCCGAATTGTCAAGCTGCCGGTCTTTAACTTTCTGGTCAATCATGGTATGGATCAGGTTTTGGAGGTTTTCAACAGTTTTCTCTTTCATACTCCTCGAAGCCGCCTCAATTCCATCCACCAGCATAACCACAGCTGCTTCGCGCGACCTCGGCAGTGGCCCGGGATAGGCAAAGTCATCCTCATTTATTTCCACTTTGGGATTTTCCTGAATTTGTTTCAGATAAAAATATTTTGCTTTTGTAGTTCCGTGGTGGGTAGCAATAAACTCCACAATACTTTCGGGCAGTTTGTACTTTCGTGCCGTTTTGATCCCATGTTTAACATGGTCAATAATTATTTCGGCGCTTTTCCGGTAATCCATCTGATTGTGAGGGTTCATTCCCATCTCTTGGTTTTCAATAAAGTAGGTTGGCTTTTCGGCTTTCCCTATATCGTGGTACAAAGCTCCGGCCCTAACCAGAAATGGATTTCCACCAATTTTCAGGATGATCTCCTCAGCAAGGTTTGCTATTTGCATTGAGTGCTGAAAAGTTCCCTGGGCTTCTTCGGCAAGCCTGCGAAGCAGCGGTTGGTTGGTGTTCGAAAGTTCGATCAGCGTAACATCGGAAATAAATCCGAACAATTTCTCGAAAATATAAATCAGGGGATAAACCACCAGTATCAGAAGGCTACTCCAGGCAAACCACTGAAGCATCCTGAAATTATAGGTGACTAATGTGCCTTCCCTGATGAGGGTAACGGCTGTAAACACCAAAGCATATGTCAGGGCAACCAACAACGATGCAATAACCACATGTACCCGCCGGTGCATTTTGTTCAGGCTGAAAACGGCAACCATCCCCGCTGATACTTCGAGAAGGACAAATTCATAATTGTTTGGTGCATAAAACCCGATGAGCAGCGAAGTGACAATAAGCGTAAATATGGCGGTGCGGGGGTCATAAAACGTACGGACCACCACAGGTAAAATGGCCAGCGGAACCATGTAGATATGGAGGTTATCATAGGAATTTACCGCAATGGCCACAAAAACCACCATAACAATCCAGAGCAGCAGAAAAATTAAAAGGCGTGAATTATTCAGTATATTGGGCTTATAAATATAAAGGTATGAAAAGAGGAGCGATAGAAAAACCAAAACCAGCACAAATTTGCCGATTGCTACCAACTGTCTGTTGATTCCTTCGCCCCGTTTTTTTTCGTAAGCCCACTTCAGCGATTCGAGCAATTGAAAACGAGAATCGTCAACAATTTCTCCTTCGAGGATAATCCTTTCGCCCGATTGTACCATGCCCCTTGCCGTTGACAACGATGATTCGAGCCTTTGTAATTCGGTACGCGAATAATTCTCGTCGTAACGTAGGTTTGTTTGAATATATTTGGCCGGATCAAGGTTGATGAGTACAGGATACCATCCCTGATATCGGCGGCCTAAAAGATTAAGCTGCTCCCTTAGAAGGTTATATGCCACTTTTTCGGACAATAGTCCGGAAATGGGGTATTTTGCCACCATGTTCCCTGATACAACTGAAATTTCAGACCTATCTTTCAATACGACCATCGATTCGGGCGAAGCTGAAAGAATGCCGTTTGAGTACATCAGTTCAAGGTAATGCGTAAGTCCGGCTATTAATTCCCCTTTTGCGGGGTAATCGTCTTCTGAAATAAACGAAAGGTACTGAACAAGTTCGACTGTTTTTTGTGCTACAATATTGGTATCTTTAATAAAATAAGGCGTAAAACTTGTCATTAATTCCCTACGTTCTGCATCAATTTCAACCTGGGTTTTCAGTATCGAAAAGTCAAAAGGAGCCACAAGGTTTTCATGTTTCCAGGGGGCTCCTTTCTGATACTCATATTTGAAACGTGGTTCGGATGGCAAAATAAAATAGAGAGCAATAGCAGCTAGGCCAAAAACTGTAACCCGGAAGATTATTTTTGAATAACTTAACAGCTTATCTTTCAGATTTTTCATATTCAAATATTATTCTGAAGTTATTATACGAAAATAGAAGCAGAAACTTTATATTTGATTTCGTAAAATAACAAAAATTTTTAATGAGATACGGAATAGCCGGTTTAAGTTTAATTCCGGTACGAAGGGAGCCTTCGGAGCGCAGCGAAATGGTAACACAGATCCTTTTCGGGGAGCATTTCAAAATTATCGAATATTTACCGGGCTGGTGCCAGGTTGTTGTAGCCTACGATGGCTATCAGGGCTGGATTGATCAGAAAATGATAACCTTAATTACTGACAGGCAGGTTGAGGCAATCGAAAAATCACCGGTTGCCATTGCCACCGATATTTTTACCCCTGTGGAGGTTACTAATGAACAAATACATTTGATTGTTGCCGGAAGCACTTTGCCTTTATGGCGCCCTTACCTGAAAGAATTTTCACTGAATAACACTTTGTTCAAAATGCAGGGTAAAGTGTCATACGGCGATGTTAAAAATCCCCGTGATTTGATCATATCTCAGGCGCTGAAATATTGTAACGCCCCTTATTTATGGGGTGGCCGCAGTCCAATGGGGATCGATTGCAGCGGGCTGGTCCAGGTAATCTTCAAAGTTGCCGGAATAAGGCTACCTCGTGATGCCGGTCAACAGGTACATGCAGGGTCAGCCATTAGCTTTGTGGAAGAATCGCAGCCTGGCGACCTGGCATTTTTTGATGACGATGAAGGAATGATCACACATGTTGGCATTCTCTGGAAACAAAACAAAATTATTCATGCTTCGGGAAAAGTTCGAATCGATAATGTTGACCAATATGGGATTTTCAATGTGGATACCAGGCAATACACCCATAAAATGCGTGTAATGAAAAAAATCATCTGAATATGGAACGGACCGAATTATTGATTTACCTGCTGATTGCCATTGCAGCACTTATTCTGGTAGTCAGGTACTGGAAAACCGGACGGCGCAACTGATAAACATCAAGCTATGTACACTTATGATTATCCTAGGCCGGCTCTAACCGTTGATGCCATTGTAATTGCAGGGAAACCCGGCGAAACTGAAATACTCCTGATTGAACGTAAAAAATATCCATTTGCTGGCATGTGGGCGTTGCCCGGCGGATTCGTTGATATGGATGAAACCCTTGAACAGGCTTGTATAAGGGAATTAAAGGAGGAAACCAACCTGACCCTGAATTCGATGGAACAGTTCAGGGTTTTCGATGCCATTGGCCGTGATCCCCGCCACCGGACAATTGCAGTGGTTTTTTTTGCATTTATACCCAAAGTTTTATCTGTAAAGGGAGGCGACGATGCACAAAATGCCCGGTGGTTCAATACCCAATTTTTGCCCCCGCTGGCTTTCGATCACCACGAAATTGTTTCTGCATTTTTCAGCAAATACCTGTAAGTATCGGGACCCATACAGAAAAGAACATCGAGGATGCTCAGGTCAGGTTTAAACAAAAATTTTTCTTCGAATACCTGTGTGTATTCCAATTGCTTATAGGACTTGTCGAAGCTTTCGATGGTAATTTTTGGTGATATCTTTTCCCTCAAATTGATTACATTTTTTTCAATACCCTCAAAATCAGATGTAAACAATATTTCTGTTTCGAGCTTTAACAATCGGTTTAATACGGAAATAATTTCCATGTTGTAATCAAACAGAAAACTATATTTCTTTTCAAAGAAAGGTGAAATTTCATCTGAATAATAATCGAAATATGGTGAGTTTTTGTAAGCCGATACTATTGATCTCCAATGGTTCCGATGCCATGGGGTATGGTATGCAATTTTTACTGAGGTGATGGGTTGCTGTGGTTTTCGGCCTTGCTCAACCGGCACTACCAAAGGTAAAGGGCCATTGGCAGCCATTATGATACAACGGTTGCGATAGGTTTGTTTTACAAAATTCTCATGTTTTTCGATCCACACACGCCCGCTTCTCAGCATAGATGAAAAGTAATAAACAGGGCCGAAAAATGAAATTGTCAGAAGTATATCAGTTTTTTGTGCATGCATTAGTCTCTTTAGTATCCACCTTATTCAGATACTTCCTCATCTTCGCCGTTGTAGCCTCCTTCCATATCGTCGAATGCAATACCTTCGGGGTGAGGCTTTTCTTTGGGTGCCCGTTTGGATTCCACTTCAAGCCGCTCTTTTTCTTTTTTGGTTTTCGATAATTCGCTCTTCAATTTCCATATCCGTGGAATATAGGAAAAATGAGGCAGCAGGTATCCAATAAGCAGGCAGATGAGTATAAGCAGAACAAGGGGAACATTAATGTTCCAGAAAAAAAGTTTGATAGCCACCGATTCGGCATTCTGCAGCGTAAATAAAACAAGGAAAATTGCCAGTATCAGAACTGCTACCAACTGTACATTAATCGGATTTTTTTTAATATCATTCATGACTTGTGGATAATTAAATGACGGTTACAAATAAAACCGATGCGATAAATGTACAAAATTTTATGCAATCCTAATGAATGGATTTGAACATTCTTTTTATCCGGATATTTGAAGGG
Organism: Bacteroidales bacterium; assembly: GCA_037447215.1. Lineage (GTDB taxonomy): Bacteria > Bacteroidota > Bacteroidia > Bacteroidales > Prolixibacteraceae > UBA1413. Next base: position 21,996 of record JBBIHB010000032.1, on the reverse strand, counting down.
AATCCCCTGTCCTTATCGAGCGACAACCAGATAAATACTGCTTTCCCCACCACATGGTCTTCGGGTACAAAACCCCAGTAGCGCGAATCGGCCGAATTATGACGGTTATCGCCCATCATCCAGTAATAATCCATTTTAAATGTATAAGTTGACGCCAGATTGCCGTTGATATAAACGATTTTATCCCTGACTTCGAGATCGTTTCCTTCGTAAACCCTTATAATCCTATCGTAAAGAGGAAGTATATCGGGGTCAATTTCAACAGTAGTCCCTTTTGCTGGTACTTTAAGCGGGCCAAAATTATCAACGTTCCACGGAAAGCGGCTATCGGCAGGAAAAATATTGGGATCCCACCGGTCGGGCGAATCCAGTAGTTTTTCAATACCCGTAACATTGTTGAAGTTATTTAATTCATTTACCATTTTATCGGTTAACGGCAAAATATACTGGTTGGATGAATAGTTTTGGCGGTCTGCATTTGAAATCCCTAGCCTTTCGAGGGCTTTCGGATTGATGGTACTGCTGGTTTTTACCAGGTAGTTGTACTGAATTCCATCTAAATGTTTTTGAGGTTTGTTGTTTACGACGAGGTTGCCGTCTTTCATTTCAATAACATCACCTGGTATTCCTACACAACGTTTAATATAGTTCTCACGCTTATCTACCGGACGGGCAATGATATTGCCAAAACTGCGCTGATCGCTCCATACCCGGTCCTTTCCATACGATCTGACCAACTGGTAATAACTTTGGTTCTGCATTCGCAGAGCAACCGTATCTCCCTCAGGGAAATGGAATACCACCACATCGTCGTTTTTTATTTTTCCTAAACCAGCCAGGCGTTTGTACGGCGTCTTTATCCATTCTACATACGATTTGCGTGTGGTTGACAAAGGCATGGTATTATGGACAAACGGAAACGATAGGGGAGTGTTGGGCGTTTTAGGCCCGTATGCGGTTTTGCTCACGAAAAGATAATCGCCTACCAGCATCGATTTTTCCATCGAGGAGGTAGGAATAGTATAGGCTTCGATAAAAAACATACGAATGAATGAGGCAGCAATAACTGCAAAAATGATGGCATCAATCCATTCAACCAGTTTGGTTTGTTTTCCTCCGGGCGGGTCTTTTTTCTTCCAGAATGCCCAATGTACTTTTTCGGTTATATACATATCGAATATGACACCCAACCCTATCAGCCACCAGAAATTTTTCAGCCAGATAACCCACAAGGTGTAAAGCGTAGCTGCTACCCCGAATTTGAACCACTTATTGGTAAGTATTTCTCTCATATTATTTTCAGAATTTTAATAAATCACTCATGGTTAATATCCCTTTATGTGTCTGACAAAACTCGGCTGCCATTACAGCGCCCTGGGCAAAACCGATCCGGTTTTTGGCCACATGGGTTATTTCAATATAATCAACGTCCGATTCGTAGGTTATAATATGCGTTCCGGGGACTTGTCCGGTCCGTTCAGCTGTGATGGGTAAATGATCGAAAGGTGCATCCGGTTCAAGGTGCCAGCCTGTTATTCCAGGCAAATGGCTCAGCATGCCCTCGGCCAAAGTTATAGCCGTCCCGCTGGGTGCATCCAGTTTCTGGGTGTGATGTATTTCTTTCATCCGCGCTTTGTATTGAGGGTGGTTCGACATGAGCATGGCCAGCTTCCGGTTAAGTTCGAAAAACAAGTTTACCCCGATCGAAAAATTGCTGGCATAGAAAAAAGTACCGTCAAACTTCCTGCAGTTTTCATGGACAAAATTCACATGATGAAGCCAGCCGGTGGTACCACTCACTACCGGCACACCAGCCTCGAAACACATAAGATAATTCCTGACCGCCGATTCGGGTACTGTAAATTCGATGGCTACATCGCACACTTTAAAGTTCTCTGGTGTCAGGTCGTTCATGTTCTGAACATCAACAATCACGGGTATATCGTGTCCCCTTTCAATAGCAATTTTTTCTATTTCCTTGCCCATTTTTCCGTAACCAATCAATCCAATTTTCATATCAATCATTTTATTGACAGCCGACAAAGATAGTTTATTTGATAAAAGTAACTTATCCGATTTCTTTTAAGCCATGTAATAATCCTTCGATAAAAAACAGTAACCAGAATTCCCAGACCTGAATACAGTATTGTGTCGCTTAAATTATCATTTTCGAACTTATAAAGCAATATTCGAATCTGATTCAAAAGTGTTTAGGTAATTTTTAATGGAATATACCTGAACATCAGTCTTATATGTTTTGTATAAGATTTATTTATAAACGATAAACAAAATTGAAGATAGAAAATCGTCAGATGTGTTAGAATATTGTTTAATCATTTGTATGTTTGCTTAAACAATTATTAAAACTTTAAGCTATGACACAGGTACAGTTTAACAATGCGTTGATGAGTTTAAGCGACAAACTTTATTATTATGCCTTAAGCCTCACTTCCGACAGTGAGCGTGCCAGCGACCTTTTACAGGAAACTTTTCTGAAGGCGTTAACCTATCGTGATAAATTTGCCATGAATACCAATTTCAAGGCATGGGTTTATACCATCATGAAAAACACTTTTATCAACGATTACCGTCGGAACACCAAAATGAAAGGAACTTTCGACAGTGCAGCAAATGACCATTATCTGAATGTTGCTGGAGAAAAACAATTTCCACCTGCCGATTCGGTGATCAGTACAGGTGAGATCAACAAAGCCATCAGCAATCTCGATGATGAATTCAGGATTCCGTTTACCATGTTCCTTGAAGGTTATAAATACACTGAAATTGCCGAGGAGTTGAACCTTCCGTTGGGAACCGTTAAAAGCAGGATATTTTTTACCCGCAAAAAACTTGAATCGTCACTTAAAGAATATGCTCCGAATTAACGTTTCGATTTTTTCGGATATGTATGGTTTTCAATGCGGAAAAAATAATCCTTACTTTTGTATAGTTTTACATCCAAAATCATACAAAGTATGGATATTATATTGCTAACAAATCTGGTCCTTATTCTTTTAATTGTAATTGCTCTGGTACTGATTGTAGTTTTCCGCTATCGTGCCGGAAGCGAAGCCATCCTGATAGCCAAAATGCAGGAAATTATTTCGGGCATTACCGATATTGAGAGATATCTCAGGGATGAATTCAGGGTAAACCGGGAAGAAACATCACGCATGACCAAAGAAGGGCGGGAAGAATTGAGAGCGACCCTCAGGGAATTTTCAGAAATTTTCAGTAAAAATGTAGAAGCCTTCAACAACCTCCAGCGGGAAAAATTCGGCCAATTGCAGCAGCAACAGGAAAAACTCATAACCGGGACCGAAAAGAAGCTTGAAGAGATGCGGGTCACGGTTGATGAGAAGCTTCAGAAAACTCTCAACGAACGTTTGGGGCAATCATTCGAACTGGTTGGCAAACAACTGGAAAGCGTTCAGAAAGGTTTAGGTGAAATGCAGACCCTTGCACAAGATGTAGGCGGATTAAAACGGGTGCTCAGTAATGTAAAAATGCGGGGCGGTATTGGCGAAGTACAGCTGGCCATGTTGCTCGAACAAATATTGGCTCCCGACCAATATGATGCAAATGTTAAAACCAAAGCCGGAAGTTCCGATTTGGTTGAATTTGCTATCAAACTCCCGGGCCGCGATGAACAGGGAACTATGGTATGGTTGCCAATTGATGCAAAATTTCCCCGCGATGTATATGAAAACCTACAAAATGCTTATGATACCGGCGATGTGAACCTGATTGAACAAGCGCAGAAAACCCTCGAAAACACCATTCGTAAAATGGCGCGGGACATTCATGATAAATACATTGATCCGCCTTTTACCACCGATTTTGGAATATTATTCCTTCCTTTTGAAGGCATTTACGCAGAGGTGGTCCGTAAGGCAAGCCTCCTTGAGGAGGTACAGCGTACATCAAAAATTGTCGTTACCGGCCCTACTACGCTGGCAGCCATTTTAAACAGTTTGCAGATGGGGTTCCGCACCCTCGCCATTCAGAAAAGGAGCAGCGAAGTATGGAATATACTTGGCGCCGTAAAAAAGGAATTTGAGAATTTCAGCGGAATGTTATCCAAAGCACAGAATAATATCCAAACCGGCTTAAACCAGCTCGACGATGTAATGGGCAAACGCACCAGGGCTATCGAGCGAAAACTACGTAATGTGGAAAGCCTTAGCGAACCCGAAACCAGATTGATTTTGCCTGAATCGGATGATGAGGATGAGTAGTTTGGATTGAAATCGGGGTTCCATGCGTCAAGCTATTCCAGCCCGAATGAATCCGTTCAGGCAGGCATGTCGGTTGGTGTTTCTGCAATCACTGAAATTTCATACTTTCGTAGTTTTTTAATAAAGTAATTGAGTATGCATACCCGGAATTATCTTCTATCCTTGTTCGGCACTGTTTTCATTCTGGTATCATGTGAAAAAAGTGGTACCGAGAACAACTATGTCGATTTCGTTGACCCATATATTGGTACCGATTATCATGGCCATGTTTTTCTGGGCGCAAATGTTCCGTACGGCGCTGTTCAATTAGGCCCGACAAACTTCGTAAAAGGCTGGGACTGGTGTTCGGGATATCATTATTCCGATAGTGTCATGCATGGTTTTTCACATACACATCTAAGCGGTACGGGTATAGGCGATCTGGGCGATGTACTGATTATGCCATATACCGGCACAGTGATGACCGATCCCGGAAAACAGGAAGATATTTCAAACGGATATGCTTCATACTATTCACACGATTTTGAAACGGCCCGGCCCGGATATTATCAGGTTGACCTGCTGAGTTACGGAATATCGGTTGAACTGACGGCCACTGAGCGAGTTGGGGTGCATCGGTATCGTTATCCCGGCAATGAACATGCACGCATGATTGTTGATCTGAAGGCAGGAATCGGTTGGGATATGGTTACAGATGCCCATTTGCGGAAAGTGGATGACCATACTTATACAGGTTACCGCCATTCGCGTGGCTGGGCACCCGACCAGAAGCTATTCTTTGCCATAAAATTGTCGGTAGCACCTGAATCGCTTATCCTATTCAACAAAAACGGGGAAGAAATTTTAAACCGAAGTGAAGACAAAGCCATGAAAGCGGTTTTTACCTTTGTCGGTCAAGGTAAAAAAGAAGTTTTACTCAAAGTGGGTATTTCTCCCGTAAGCGAAGATAACGCCCTGGCCAACATCGAAACCGAAGTGCCGCACTGGGATTTCGACAAAGTGGTGAAAGAAGCAACCCGGAAATGGAACCGGGAACTGGCTAAAATAGATATAAAAACCGATGAACCTGCCCGGATGCGGACTTTCTATTCTGCCATGTACCACCTGATGATCCATCCGTCGCTTTTTAACGATGCCAATGGGGAATTCAGGGGAACCGATAAGAAAGTTTATCCCAATCCCGGGTTCAACAATTATACGGTATTTTCGTTGTGGGATACCTACAGGGCGGCACATCCGCTTTTCACCATCCTTGATCCCGGCCGGGTGAATGATTTTGTAAAATCGATGCTCGCCATTTACGATCACCAGGGCAGCCTGCCGGTGTGGCACCTTATGGGTTGCGAAACCGGAACTATGGTAGGCAATCACTCCATCCCCGTAATTGCAGATGCATTCCTGAAGGGGATAGGCGATTTTGACCCCAATAAAGCATTGGATGCTATGGTGGTTACAGCCAATTACGATGACGGCGATGGACTCCCTTATGTGGCAGAAAGCGGGTATGTACCTGCCGATAGAACAAGGGAATCGGTTTCAAAAGGGCTTGAATATGCAGTTGATGACTGGGCCATTGCAAAAATGGCTAAAGAAATGGGCCGCGGGGATATTTATAAAATCTTCCTGGAAAGGGCAGGTAATTACAAAAATTATTACGATCCTGAAGTAGGATTTTTCCGGGGAAAAAATTATGATGGAAGCTGGAGCGTGCCATTCGACCCGGTATTTACCATTCACGAGGAAGGAAACTATACCGAAGGCAACGCCTGGCAATACCTTTGGATGGTTCCCCACGATCCTGAAGGGCTGATTGAACTACTCGGCGGAGAGGAGGTATTTTTGCGCCGCCTCGATAGTCTGTTTATAATTCCTTCGGAACTTAACGAAGGCGCTTCACCCGATATCAGCGGGCTTATCGGACAGTATGCGCACGGAAACGAACCTGGTCACCACACGGTTTATCTATATGCTTATGCCGGAAAACAATGGAAAGCTGCCGAAAAGGTACGGTATATCCTTGAACACCACTATGCCGATAAGCCTGATGGTATTATCGGAAACGAGGATTGCGGGCAAATGTCGGCCTGGTATATATTTTCCTCGCTTGGGTTCTACCCTGTAAACCCGTCCAATTCGGCTTATATATTCGGGAGCCCGCTCCACGACGAGGCTACCATTAATCTTTCAAACGGCCGGAAATTTACAGTTATTGCACATAACAACAACCGCGAAAACATTTATATTCAATCTGTTAAACTTAATGGCGAGCTATACCGGCGGTCGTTTATTACCCATAGTGATATCATGCGTGGGGGGATACTCGAATTCCAAATGGGCCCTGAACCTGAAAAAAGTTTTGGTGCTTCTCCCGAAAACCGGCCTATGTCTATTGTTTATAAATAAAAGATATTCCCTCCCCATTTTCATTTATATCATTGCATATTTAATAGTAAAGGGCAACTTGTTTAATCATAACTATATACGAACCATTTACACATTTTAGTTGCAGAAAAATTTATGCCCTGCAACAGATTCTGAATATTGAATAATAATTATACTTAAATTCAGGCATTGTTTGACAGCTAAAAATTGAATCAAATATGCAAAGTTCCAATTATTCTGTAAATGACTATTCCGAAAGTATTTACAAAGACGTGAACCTCTTTGAGGTTGCCTGGGAGGTGTGCAACCAGGTAGGTGGGATTTATACTGTTATCCGTTCGAAAGTGCCCTCTCTGATTCGGAAATGTGGAATAGCCAACTATTTTTTACTTGGTCCTTACATCGAAAATCAGGCTGCTGCATCATTCGATCCTTTTACCGATTTTTCGGGGCCGGTAGGGCAAACAGTACTCCGGATGAGGGAACTTGGTTATGATGTGCATTATGGTCAGTGGATCGTTTCGGGGCGCCCACAGGTAGTTTTATTTAATCCATATTCAATCTATAACAAATTATCGGAAATAAAATATTTCATTTGGGAACATCACCATATCTCATTACCCGATAACGATGGTTTGCTAAACCAGGTTGCTTCCTTTGGTTTTCAGGTGAAAGAATTTTTCAGGATATATTGCGAAATGGGTGGCTGCGACCGTGCAAACCTGGCACACTTTCACGAATGGATGGCAGGCCTGCCCATCCCCGGGATCAGACATGATCAGCTTAACCTGAAAACCATATTTACAACCCATGCAACTTTGCTTGGCCGTTACCTTGCCATGAACGACAATAAATTTTATGAGCACCTTCCTTTTTATGACTGGGAAAAAGAGGCCAATTTTTTCAATGTAAGGCCTATTGTCGATATTGAAAGGGCTGCTGCCCACGGGGCACATATTTTTACAACAGTAAGTAATGTAACGGCAAAAGAGTGTAAATATTTGTTGGGTCGTGATCCTGAAGTAATCCTTCCCAATGGATTGAATATTGAGCGTTTTGAAGTCCTTCACCAGATTCAGAACCTCCATGCCGAGTTTAAAAGTAAAATTCATGACTTTGTTATGGGTCATTTTTTCCAGAGTTATGCTTTCGATCTCGATAAAACAATCTATTTCTTTACTTCCGGGAGGTATGAATACCACAACAAAGGTTATGACCTGATCCTGGAAGCTCTTGCACGACTGAACTGGAAAATGCAGTATGCCGGAATCGACCGCACAGTGGTCTGTTTCTTTATCACAAAGCAGCCGTTCTATTCATTTAACCCTGCTGTACTTGAAGCCAAAGCCCAGATAGAGGATATCCGCAGGGCCTGTGAGGAAATTGAACAGCAGGTTGGGGAAAGGCTCTATAAAACCATAACTTCGGCAACCGGGCCTTATCAATTTCCTAATCTTACTGAATTGGTAGATGATTATAACCGCTTAAAACTTCGACGTTTTGTGCAAGGATGGAAATCGAAACAATTACCCAAAGTAGTTACACACAACCTGGTGGACGACCATAAAGATGAGGTGCTGAATTTCTTAAGGACAGCAAATCTTGTCAATAATCAGCACGATAAGGTTAAAGTAGTTTACCATCCCGATTTTGTGACTGCATCAAATCCGCTTTTCAAGATGGATTATTCACAGTTTGTGAGGGGCTGTCACCTGGGTATTTTCCCGAGCTATTACGAACCCTGGGGTTATACGCCCCTCGAAAGCCTTGCCAGTGGAATCCCATCGGTAACCAGCGACTTGTCGGGCTTTGGCGATTATGTGATCAATAATTTCCCCGACCATGATAAAGCCGGATTGTTTGTGGTGGAACGTAAAACAAAAGACTTTAACCAGGCAGCATCGCAACTGGCTGATATCCTGTTCAGGTTTGTTCAGTTAAACCGGCGTGAGCGTATTGGCCTCAGAAACCATTGTGAAGCGTCGTCGCCCCACTTCGACTGGCAAAATCTGGGTAAGTTTTATGACCGTGCTTACGAACTGGCGCTTGCCCGTTGATAAATTGTATATGAACCCTATTCCCGCACCAATTGGTGTTTTCGATTCGGGCTATGGTGGCCTTACTGTGTTCAGGGAACTGCGGAAAACCCTGCCGGGTTTCGATTTCCTGTATCTTGGCGACAATGCCCGCACACCTTACGGCACCCGTTCATTCAGGGTAGTGTATGAATATACACTGCAAGCGGTAAAGTTCCTGTTTACGCATGGTTGCCCCCTGGTAATACTTGCCTGTAATACCGCCTCAGCCAAAGCGCTGCGCAATATCCAGCAACTGGACCTTCCCCACTTGGCTCCCGACCGCAGGGTATTGGGCGTAATCAGGCCTTGTGTGGAAAAGGTTGCCGACATTACTGTAAACGGAAGGGTGGGGGTATTGGGAACACCAGGTACTGTGGCCTCGCTTTCATACCCTATTGAGTTGGAAAAATGGGGCGCCGGAAAGGTAGTTTCAACTGTGCAGCAGGCTTGCCCCATGTGGGTGCCTTTGGTGGAAAACAACGAAATGGACAACCCCGGGACAGAATATTTTGTGCAGAAAGATATTGAAGCTTTGATGTTACGCGACCCCGGTTTAGATACCATTATACTTGGCTGTACGCATTACCCGCTGTTGTTGAATACCATCAGGAAATATATTCCCGAAAACCTGAATGTTATTGACCAGGGTCCGGTGGTAGCCGAAAAACTAACCGATTACCTCACCCGCCATACTGAAATGTACCAACGGATAACCAAAAACGGCTCGGTGCGATACCTTACCACGGAAAATGCCGAAATCTTTGAAACTAAAGCGGGGCTGTTTTTAGGGGAAATGGTAAATGCAGAGATGGTTCAGTTGTAATGCAAAATCAAAAGCCGGAATTGTATGGTGGTTTATTTGTTTGTTTAAAGTTTGGGATTGTGGAATAGCCGGATCCCATATCAAACCGTCCTCATTAACTCCATATTTTCATCCATCACTTCGAGGTAGCGAACCTGTGCAAGTGTCCTCACCTTGTTGTGTTCCGGATACGCGATCTTGTAGTAGGTGTCGCCATTCAGGTAATCGGTAAGAAAGCGGATCGACTGTTCCCATACCATATACTGGCAGGAAAAGGCCAGGTTTTCGCGTTCAAGGGGTGTTAAGAATTTTTTGCTTTCAGACAGGTAACCTTCGGAAATTTTTTTGAAAAAATACCAATATATTCATCTTCAATTAATTTGGTCTTCAAAATCAAATACCATAAATAGTTCAGAAACTAAAATGCCCTAACCGGCCTGACATAATATTTATGGGAAGTGTCAAATTTATTACCGGTATTACGCCACAAAGCATTTTCCTTAATTTCGATGCAAACCGGCCATGCCCTGATCGTATCTGTTGAAGACCAGTATTTCTTTCCAAGCATATCTTTAGTTCCCGGGTCCGCAGGATTATTTAAAACATAGGTTCTAATCTTAATGAGTTCATCCTGTGTTGGCAAGTACCAGTCGCTCAGACCGTTTCTGACGTATTCATCACAGGCTTTTGCAGCCGGAGCATCCGGGTCTCCCGGATTAACAATGGGATCAGTTGTCCGAAGGATAAAACTGGTGTTAAACAACCCTGCCCCAAACTGGGGGTATGTAGCTATACCATTCCTCACAGCAAAGATACCATCACCTGAAGCCCAGGTTACAGGAACACCGCCTGCAATATCCTCGGGGCCAACTTCAATATAATGGGCAACCCGCGCTGTTGTCGGATTCTGCGGATCAGTCAGGATGTCGAAGCCAAAGGGATTTACATAGATAATTTTGCCACCCCCAGGGCCTATATCACCTATCTGGTATTGCGCAACAAAGTCATTGCCACTAGCTGCAAGAACGGTTGTCGTACCAATCCTGTTGGCGCCTAATCCTTCATTCCACATAGGTCCATCGGAACTGTGGTTGTTGGCAAACCTGATATTGCGCAGATGCTTCTGTTTCGCTTTCGGATCACTGATTTTCATATAAATCCTGTAATCTCCCGGCGGTACTGCTTTGTGAAACTCACCAAAATTGACTGAGAAATTTATATCACGATAAGATTCAGTATTGTCAGGCCTGTTGTTCATTGGAATATTCTGGTCTTTCAGCCAATCCCTGGCATCCAGTTTTGTCAAGGCAGTGAAGACTTCGCCGGTCAATTTGTTTTCCAGTAAGACGTAAACATTCTTTCTGTTAAAAATATTGCCAAAACCAACGTTTTGAATTTTTCCCCTGAAGAGAAGTTCGCCACCAGGGTTAATGCTTTCGCTGGCAAATGCCTCGCGTAGTACCAACCGGTAACCCAATCTGTCGCGCATATATTCGAGTCCGTTTCGGCCTTCATATACAGGATCAAAAACAACACAAACAGTTTTTCCATTATGTGGATAAAAAATCGGGGAAGTAACATTTGCCTCGGTGTATTCGAAATCCTCCCATCGTTTATGATTGACTCCATACCAGCCTGTATTCAGATGGGAAGTACCCATTATTGAGGCTTCGTAAAAAATGGAAGGAGGCGAGTCATAAGGACGGGAACTCATCTCATTCGTTTCGCCTCCGATAGGGCCGTTTTGACCTCGGATCCAATATAAAACTTTGTCCCGTTCAAAATCATATTTGCTTCCAAGTATTTGTGCCCCTTCAGAAAAGGAGTCCATATCGCTGTAAAGTCCGTTCATGTGTGACAAACCGTTCGCATAACTATCATTCAGTAAACCGAAACGTGCTTCCGGGGTATCCCTAAGCGGTATCGGTAGGAAATCCATATTGGCAAAAGTAAAAGGGGTGCCATGAGTGGCGTTATACCATGAAATGTAGGCACCTGCATGGACGGCGAGCTTTCGGGATGCCGGAACAGCGTCAAGTAGCGCTTTCATTAGCCAGGCATAAGCTTCCGTAGAGGTGCCATAGCGTGATGAATGCATTTCCCCCCATGGTCCGAAGAAGCCCCCTTTATGTGCAAATATGATGTCTTCGTTTTCACGCCAAATTGGTTCCAGCTGTTTTATATGATACTGTACCCAATTCAGGTGTTCAAAACCTGGAACAGTACACTGGCCGTAAGGTTCAGGACTGAAAGCAAGTTCATCCTTTTCTGTATCCCATGAATTATTATCATAACTATGTTGTATAAAAGCAACACCATCTCTGGCTCTTATTGAATCCAATGTCCTTCTGTAATAAGCAAGACCTTCGGCCGATATAGGTGCGTTTTCAGTTATTCCGTCGACTCTGGAATTTGCAGAGAAGTTCCTTAAATTAAATGAGGCATAACTGATACGAACCTCAACATCGGTATTTGTGCCAGATATGCGGGTCAATCCGGCACGTGACCCACCTCCGTGCGTTCCTCCCTTAACAGGAACTGTACCACCTGCCCCTGGACTATAAAAACCTCTGTCTGGATTAGGAATGTCACCGACAAATTCTGTAAAGTTTATATTCTGTGGTACAAGATTGATCTGAGCGGATAGAACAACTGAAACCAAACAAAGAAAAAGTGATAAAATGTTGAATTTCATACGGTTGATTATTAAATAAAATTGCCAATTAAACTATTGTGCAAATTATCCGAATCTAAGGTTCAAGATACCACCCTGGATTCGAATTGTTGTAAGTCTGCAAAGCAGTCCAATTTGCGCCTGATGAGGTAGCTCTGCTTACATTATCCAGGTACACTCCGTCAAATCCCATATCAATAATCCTGTCGATTGATGATCTGCCATCTTCAAACTGTGAATGATTAAACCTGGAATTTTTGTAAGGACTGCCGCCTCTTAATATTATATCCCTCCACTCAGGATGCCACCAGATTGGAGTGGCTTCATCAGCGTATTGTCCTGAATATGCCGGCCAAAGCATCCAGTTTGGGATGCCTACATCCCAATATCTTTCGCGGGCAGGGATAAAAATGCCATTTTCGACCGTTCCGTGCATGAACAATCTTGTTTCAGGATTAACCATAACAGGATCGGCATACCACCGATACAATTCTGTTGTGCCGATGCTCAAATAAGCGATAACCAGACGTCTGCCTCCCTGAGGTTTCCATTTCAGTTTTTCAACCTCATCTAAGGTAAGAGCACCCATGTCGAAATGTGCGTCTATATAGAAAGCATCCCATTTTGATTTTGAGAGTTCTTCGATATATGCCTTTCTGCCTTCATTTTGAGAGTATCCTTTGGCCACCCAGAAAAAATCCCATTCTGTGCCGTGCTCTGCGATTGCTTTAGCAACAATTTCTGTATTGCCGGCAGGCTGAAATCTCCCCCCCGGGAAAGGAACCAAATAACCAGCATTGGTTGTAATATCGAGACGATTGGCAGGATTGCTTTCCCATGAAGCCCAATTGGAATATTTGCCGGGGCTGAGCATATACAGGTAGTTTTTTGCATCCATCATGCTACTAATATGGTTACTGTTTATGGTGTGATCTGCACCTGCAGGTACCGGATCATGGATAATGTCGTACCGGTTTGATGAAGGTGAGTATATTGGCATATACCCAGGATTACCTTTTCCAGGTGACTGATATACTTCTGCACTTAACCTTGGGTGCCAGAGTATATTATTATCGGCAGCAATTTTTTGGTTATCAGCAACAGTTTGTATCGTGCTTCCATTCGTGTTTGCCGTACCTTTAATCCCAACTTTTGAAAGGTTTGCCAATCTGTTTACAGTAGTAGAACTGAAATTTTCAATACCCCATCCATCAAGTAGGTTAAGTAGATTCCAATCATATGGATTATCTGGATCCCCATCTATATGGGCATATTGCAAAGTGTCCTGCGGTATTACCTGAAAGTTCGGATTTCGAGTCTTTGCCTTTATGGAAAGCTCCATAATGAATGCCTGCATTTTACGGGCACGCCCAACATTGCTTACATCATCAGGATCACCATAATACTTTTCGACTATCGAATTAAGCTCTGTTATGGTTTTTCCCCCCTTGGGTAACCAATATGAATTTTGTTTAAATCCATTGGAAGATAACGGTTTATTGTAAATTAGTGCCGGAGCTACTCCCAAAGCGGTGACTGTTAGTATGCCAGATTTCAAAAATTCCTTTCTGTTCATAACATTCTTTGTTGTTATTGTAATAATTATCGTTTAAATGCTGTTTGTTTAAATCAAAAGCAACCTATAGCACTGTTGTCGAACCAATTAAGTTCGCACCAAGGTCGGCATTCCAGCTTATTCCATTATTTGCAAACCGTATGCAACGCTTATTAACACTCTGCTCTTTAGGATCATTGATTTTCAGGTAAATATCATAATCTCCTGCATGAACGCTACCAAATGCAGCCATTTTAACAGTAAAGTTTATATCATGCCAGGCGGCCTTATTATCTGGCCTTCCGTTTCCATTCTCGGCTGTCCTCCACTCCCTTGCGTCGAGGTTCGTAATTGCAGAATAATTGTCAGTTCCAGTTTTGGGTTTCAATATAACTGATACATTTTTCCGGTTCACCACATTCCCAAAGCCTACGTTTTGAATTTTTCCTTCGAACCTCAGCGAACCATTCTGCTTCACCCATTCGCTTGCTTTTGCCTCACGCAATACCAATCGATAGCCCATTCTGTCGCGGAAATATTCCAATCCGGTTCTTCCGTCATAAACCGGATCAAAGATTGCAGTTTTGATTTCTCCGGTGAATACCTTTTTCATTAACTCTTCTTCGTTTACCGGAAATTGAACCGGCTGAGTAATGTTTGCTTCATTATAGATAAAATCATTCCACCGGTTGTATCGGCCATGCCTCATATTCAATGCTGTAGTCCTGAGTTGTTGTGCTTCAATAATAGCTCCTGGCATATTACCAAAAACATTATCGCCAATGCCTCCTTCTCCCTGGAATATTTGATTTTGTTTACTGATCCAGTCGATAACCTTGTATCGATCATATGTGCTGTTACCATATTTTCTGTTTATCATTTCATACCCTTCGGATAGCGATCCGTTATCTGTCCAGCTTCCAGCTGCATAGCTATCGTTGAAAAAGCCAAATCGCCCCTCTGGCGAATCCTTTGGAGGAACAGGTAAAGCGTCAATATTCGAAAAAGTATAGGAGGTACCATATGTTTCGTTATACCATGCCAAAAATCCGCCTGCATGAGTTAACAGCGAACGCGAAGCAGGAACGGCGTCAAGATATGCATCTAAAAGTATTTTGTACGCAACCACGTTTTGAGCTTCAGGTGATGAATGTTGTTCGCCCCATGGTCCAAGCATTCCCGTTTTTACACACATGATGATATCTTCAAATTCGTGGAAAATGGGTTTAAGCTGCCAAATATGATATTGTATCCAGGTTTTTTCCTCATGACCGGGTACATCGCACAAGGCCGAAGGATTATTTTCAGTTATGAATGTTGGTTCAGGCCCATGAATGAGTCCTTCGGTAAGTTTCAGATGGGGATATTTATGAGGTTCAATATAATTAAATCCATTGCCGTCATATGAAAATTTCACAAAAGCTACTCCGTAACCGTCTCTTACCTTTTGCAACAGACTTCTCATATAATCAATTGCAAAAGTTGTTAAAGGTTGTGTTTTACCAGTTCTTGCGTTTCCTGAGCCCGGGTCTGTAAATAACCCATCTTCATTATAGGCAAAAGCATCTTTCGCCGAGAGGAATGCGTTCGACGAAAAATTACACAAATCGAAACACATAAATGATATGGAAGGTAGGGCAGAAACCCCGGTACCACCAACGTAAGGTTTATCATTTTGGTTCATACCATTATAAAATTGAGTCATTTCAATATCATCGCCTTCCAGGGGCGGTACTTGTCTTCCATGATACAAAACGGAATTTTGGTCCACCGGAACCCGGTGATCAACTTCAGGTGTAATGCCAAAAGGCGAATTATACTCATTAACCAAATCGGGAGCTATATTCTGCCATCGGCCTCTATATGGCCCGCGGTCAGGGTTAGGAATATCAACAGGATTCTCAGTATAATCAAGCGGCTGAATTACAAGCGGAGCCTGACAACTTACAATGTTTCCAATCAAAAAAAAGACAATAATCAAATTTCTAATCTGCATAAAATGGTAATTGTTATGAAGTTTTTTAAATATGATGCTTACCCTAGATAAAAACAAGAGCCTGAAATACAGGCTCTTGTAAAAACTATGAAAATACCAAGGTTAATTTTTGATCACTTTATGTGATCCACTAATCCTATCATTGTTACTAATAACGATAAAATATATACCCGAAGCCTGATTTTCAAGTGAAATGGTTTCGGTGCTGTTGCGGCTGATAAATTCGCTTACTGGTGCACCCAAGGAATTGAATAACCTTATCCTGCTTCCGGCTTCAACCCCACTGATATTGACTTTTCCGGTTGTTGGGTTGGGATATACGCTAACCAGTCCGCTTTCAATTTCAACTGCCGAAGTTACATCAAGGGTGAGCGCGTATGTATTTTCAATCTTGCCGTCGGCCGAAGTAACCCTCAGTACGTCTCCCTTATTAAGGATACCTGTGGCATTGGGCTGGCCATTTTTATTGTAAACAGCCATGGTAGCACCAAATGATGGTGTTAATCTGGCTAAGAACTGAGCCAGAGGAGTTTCAGCAACAGGCGATGCAATGGTTTTATTCAATTCGTTCACCGTATAGTTTTTCGAAGTTACAAAAGCAAGATATCGGGTAACCAAAAACTGGGTCCTGAGCATATCCAGGAAGTAAGTTTTTATACTCTTGCCATCTTTTGAGGTAACTACCAGTATATCATCCTGAACTAGTCCTCCCCTTGTCCGGGTCAGGCCGTTTTTATCCACAACCTTCACAGTAGCTCCGGCAACAGGTATAATGTTTTTGAGGAATGTTTCCACATTCGTACCCCGAGGAACAAATGAGATAAGCCCCAATTCCTGATTCACTCCATACAGATTAGAAAGCACAAATGCATCAGAAGGGGTACTCAATGGCACAACTTCATATAAAATTTTTGTTGTGCCATTTTCAGCAGTCACCTCGAAGAAAATCTGATCACTGATCATTACATCTACCATTAAAGTATCAAAATTCAATCTTTGGAACGGAACCCAAGCATTGTTTTTATCAACTATAACCATTGAAGCGTTCGCAGGGACTGTGATGTTTTGGACAATCTGCTTCAATGAAGTGCCATAAGGTACATTGTAAATACCACCGGTGGTCACATCAACGCTGATAAAGTAAATACTCGATGTCAGAATGGCATTGCTGCTCAATCCCCTTTCGGTAACACTCAGTTTATATGCCGATTTATTCTTTTCATCAGCTGAAAAAACTTCAAGAATGTCGCCATTGGTAAGCTTTTCGGTTGCAGCCATAACCGCTCCTGTTCCAGCTTTTTTAATAGTTAATTTCTGACCAGGGTCGGCCTTCAAAATCTTGCCGAGGAATTCTTCAACAGTTGTATTCTGTACTACTCCTTTAATATTTTCATTCATAGAATAGCCTTCGCTGACCTTGTACTGAACAGAAGATACCGTTGATTTATACGCAGTCATTTCATCCATAAAGTGGTTGCCAAGTCCCGATGATAGCATTAGTACACCATGATTCCAGTTAGAAGTTACCCTTGCTGCCCAGTAAGCATGGTTTTTCATTGACCATTCACTGTTATCCCAGTTTGTACCAAAAGAACCCTTGAATTGAGTATTGCCCTTGTAAATATGGGGTTTTCTGGTAAAAGCCATAAGTTGGTAAATACCAACGCCACCAATCACCATATTCGTACCATCGCCGCTGCCAAAAACGTCAATCAGTGTAAAATCTTTGGGATCGGTAGCCGGTTTAAGTCCACGCTGGATGGAATCGTTTTCAATCCTGAATAGAAAAAAGTTAGTATTATGCCATCCTGCAAGGTTTGAAGTAAATGTTTCTTTCCAGGTGTTTTTAAAAGTTCCAAAGTCAACGTTGGTTTTATGCCCTCCCCACCAAGGAGTAGTCATACCACCTTGCCAATTTGCACGGGTGTCGCCTACTATAAAAACCTCTCCCGGATTTACTATCGGATTAACAATGAGGTCCTGAACTACCATGGCTGGTTTTGTTTCCCAGGTAGCCTGATCAACCCAGCGGTAACCGGGAATATATTTCCGATAGCGCCTGACCCAATCAGTAGGAAGTTGCTGCATTGTTATGGCATCGGCAGGACTTGTAACGCTTGCCCAGGCAAACATATACTTGCTCATATCGAGTACTTGATTGCCCGGATTTATTACTTCAAGAAATGTATTGCCCCACTGGTCATGGTAAACCAATTCGGAAATAAACGGATCGGCATAATTGGGCTGGATATTTTCAGGGGCTTTTTCCTTGTTCATGGTTACGCTGTATGAATGCTTGGTTATTCCATCTTCGGCGGTTGTATTAAAATTAGCCGTCCGGTCAGCGAGAGATCCAGCAAGGTTGGTTGCCCTATGTACCTCAATAGATGTATTCAATTGCTCTGCTTTTGGTAGGAGTGCAGGGATTCCTTTAACTTCTGCAGGAATATTTATTACATAATTGAGAATGGAGTGGGTGAAAGATGGTATGGTATCTCCTTTCCATCCAAATATGCCCTTCAGATATACCGGAATATCAGGCCATGTAATGGCACTCAAGTATGCTGTCCTGTTAGGCATATAATTTTCAACCTTGATAAAATATTCTTTAACACTCCCATTGCCTGCAGTTACTTTTAATTTGTCGCCATTTTTCAGGTCGGCCCTTTTTACCCCGTCAGCATATACAATTTCCCAGGTTGCCTGTGTTGGTTTTTCAAGGTATTTTAACAGTGTGTCAACCCGTGTACTATAGGGTATGCCTAGTATATAATTTGATGACATTATA
This sequence comes from Bacteroidales bacterium, assembly GCA_037447215.1. Lineage (GTDB taxonomy): Bacteria > Bacteroidota > Bacteroidia > Bacteroidales > Prolixibacteraceae > UBA1413. The sequence continues at coordinate 3,483 of JBBIHB010000032.1, read as the reverse complement.
GTATCAACCGGATTTTTTCTGGTAACTCCATATGGAGCTGAACTGCCAACATAGAATCCACGATTGACACCGGAAAATTGCATCGGTACTTTTGGTACTACCAGGTTATCTGCGTTGGTCGATGGAAGTGCAATAATCCGGAATTTTATCTCCTGCAGAGTATTACCAACCGCATAGAACGCAATAGTATCGTTAGTACGGGCATTAACAAATGCAGAATCTTCCTTATTGGCAGATAATGAATAGAACCATGCAATACCCGGTGAATATTCGAAGTTATCAGTGAAAAAGCTCATATTTCTTGTACCCCATGGTACTGTTATTGTTTTGTTGGTGAAATCGACAACTGTGGAAGAGACTTTGGGCTTCAGTGAATGTGGGCCCAAAGTAAAGTTGCCGTGATTGCCCAATGTCCAGAATTCCTTTTTTTGAGCAATGTTAAAGTCGTTGTGCGGAAAACGCAACGGTAGCCATTCCGAATCTTCAAGATCCACTCCTGCTACACGTGACCATGAATCGATAGCATCGCCTGTACCTTCTTTAACAGTGAATTTTCTCACCATAATCCTGGTAAACGTACCCTGGGGCACACCCGCTACATCAGAAGGTGAAACAGCCTTATATGGGCTTGTTGCCGAATTAAATGAAGCATTATGTGCATCAATTACAGCAGAATCCCTTGCAGATGCAGTTTCCTTAAAATAATGCCTGATGAACATAGAATTATAACCACCCCAATTGTTGAAAACGTTTTGGCCGGCAGGAGATATACTATCATACATTGGCCAACTACCCCACGCTGAGGTTGGTGCATGAATTTCCATATTTGCCCTTTGCCTTATTTCGGGAGTAGCTGTCCTTGAACCTATATACATTAATGGGTTTAACGGCCAAATCCGCAAGGGTACATCGTCAACAGATATAACAAGATATGATTTACCTGGTGCAAGCTGATGCTGTGGTAGGCGTACCCTTCTATCCGGGGGTACACCCCATGGACTGACCCATGGTGTGTTGTTCCCTAACTCGAATTCGGCCAGGTTTACCGTTTTATTACCCATATTTGTAATTTCAACATAGTTCCAATAAATATCATTGCCTCTGATTTCAGAGATAATGAGATTTCTGTAAGGCTCCTGTGCATTAAGCATACACGAGATTAACAACAAAAGAAGAAGTAATTTTTGTTTCATAATCATTAGTTTTTAAGTGAATTATTTAAATAGAATTATTGCTGAAATTTTAAGTTTTTTAGGTACCAGGGTTTTTAATCCGGGCCAGTTGGATATACTTCAATCAACAGGTTACGTGTAAAACCAATATCCGTTATGGGATTATCAGCGTTTAAGGTTCCCAAATCAATATTATTCACATAATCTCTTATACGGTAAGTGCCTTTTTTCAGGCCGCGGAATTCAATCGGCCCAGCCCATTGTTCGGCATAAAAAGCATAAAACATTGTATCGCCTTTCTGTATAACATGGGTTTCGGGTTTATCATATCCAATGTCATAGAGTTCGCCTAAATAAGGTTCCCGCGACAACATTTTGCCGTTGTACATAGAAAACCATTTTTTCCAGGTTTCTTCCTTTTCAGGGGTCAGTAGGTTTCGGTTTGGTTTTGCCGGATTCTCGGGCCAGGTAAATTTCGTGCCCAAAACCGACCCGATGCCAAATTGTGTTCCGAAATCGTCCCCGTTATCGCTCAGTTCAACATGGTCGCCATAATAAGCCAGTCCCTGATTGATGGCTTTATAAGTTTTTCCTTTGTGCCTGATCTGGAAACTGGAAGTAGGATCAGACGATACTGCCTGGTTCATCCAGGGAATGTTATAAAATGATACGGCACAACCACATGGACAGTTCTGGATAACTGCCCCAGGCTTCATGGCAGTTGTTTCTTCATAAATCATTTTAAAGAATTCAGGAAGTTTTTCATTGTCCTGTTCCGGGCGTTCCAGGCGGTGCCTTCTGTTGTAATTCGGGGCAACACTGTTCAGGTGTTGTCCATCCATTTTCAGGCCGTCAAAGCCCCATTCATTAATAAACATATTCAGTACTTCACGAGTATGGTTTCGTGTTCCTTCATAGGTAGGCGACATATAGAATGCATTCCACCAGGTGATATACTGTGGTGAACCGTCTCTTTGCACAATAAGCAGGTTTGGATTTTCACGGAGCAGGTTTGAATTCAGATCGATAGCCAGGGGCGCCCACCAAAGTTTTGCCTTCATGCCATATGAGTGTATCCTGTCAACGAGCCGTTTCATTTCTGCATTTCCACCTGGGAACCGGCGTTTATCCACATCCCAGTCTCCTTCGGTTATCTGGAAACCATCATCAATGTCCACCCATTTAATGCCCATTTCCTTAACCTTAGGCAAAGTGCCATATATTTCCTGCATTGTAAAACCGCGTTCGTATCCCCAGGCACACCATACTGCTTCAAAGGCTTGAGGTTCTGAGGGGACAAACGAAATGCCACGGTGCTGCATTAATTCAGAATATTGCTGAAGCGGGGCATAATAATCACCTTTGTGCACACTCATAAAGGTGGTAAAGGTTTTTATAGTATCATTGGGTAAAAAATCGATGGGTGTATTGTATTTATACTCAACCCGCATTGAGGCTTTGTTTTCGTATTTATCCATTTCGATGGGCAGTGATACCAGTTGGGGCACCAACTCAACATGGCCTATCATTATTCCGGCATCTTTGCGCCACAAGTCAATCGCTGGGATGCCACCGCCATAGTCGGAGTTATTCATCCCCATATAGTTTTCTTTCATAAAACCCGGGGTTACCGGCATTATCCAATCAAGACGGCGGCTGCTTGATGAAGCCTGTAAGGACCAGAAATCGGGATCGTCGCCCCCGGAGAGAATTTCATAGTGGTTATTGACCCATTTGTTTATTCTTAGGGAACGTTCACCCGTATTGATATAGGATACGTTCATCATGGCCAGTCCCGGAAAGTCAGGATTTATTACCACTTCCACGATTTTATCAACTGTTGTACCACCGCCTGTTGCAGTACCCCTTATTACATGGCTTCTGACACCGTTGAGCTCATGGTCGGTATATTGGGTAAGTTTATACTGCCTTGCATCGAACCTGGTGCCTGAAATATATTCAGATGGAGAATAACCATCCATAAGAGCTCCGGCTCCAGCGGCAATACTTGAAATTTTTACCTCCATTCCGTTATTGAATTCTATAACCAGATCGCCATTGCTGATGGTTAACTGCTCCTTGCTACAGGAAGTAAAAGCCAGAATTAAATATACTAATCCAGCAGTTAGAAATATCCGTTTAAAGAAAGGATGCGTTTGTTTCATTTTAATTATTTTTATAATAAGTCATTTAAATCTTTAAGATTGAATTTTTCAAAATATCTGTCCATGGCATGTTCAATTGCGGAAGACACAATAAAATCTGTGTCAATACCCTGGGCTTTAAGATTCTCAATAAGTTTTGAACGCTT
>JBBIHB010000031.1:6676-34808 GCA_037447215.1 Bacteroidales bacterium | reverse complement strand
TTTGTGATCGATGGCTCTAAACGGTCAACCAAAGCCAACGCCTACTTTTCCGGTTTAGGTTCGAAAAAGCGGATTGTCCTATACGACACACTGATTTCGGAAATGAGTACCGATGAAATTGTGGCGGTATTGGCACATGAAATAGGCCATTATAAAAAGAAACATGTTTTACAGGGTTTATTCCTTGGGCTTATGCAAACCGGGGTTTTACTTTTCCTGTTTTCTGTTTTTGTAAAAAGCCCGGCAATCAGCAAAGCATTTGGGATTAATGAACCAAGTTTCCATATCGGGATGATTGCCTTCTCCATTTTATACAGCCCGGTTTCGCTGGTTACAGGATTGGCCATGAATATGCTTTCGCGCCGAAATGAATTTCAGGCCGATGAATTTGCGGCTGTTCAATTCAAGCCTGGCCCGCTGATTTCGGCTTTGAAGAAACTTTCGGTTAAAAACCTCAGCAACCTAATACCACACCCTGTATATGTCTTTTTCAACTATTCGCACCCACCATTGTTACAAAGGCTCGATCATTTGTACAAATTTATAAAAGCATGAAAGCTGAAATTATTACAATTGGAGATGAAATCCTGATCGGTCAGGTTATCGATACAAATTCGGCTTGGCTGGCCGAACAACTTAACCTGGCAGGTATAGAGGTTTTTCAGATAACATCGGTTCACGATAACAAGGAACACATTATGAATGCCCTCGCGTTGGCTGAAAAAAATGTTGGCCTGGTACTTATGACCGGTGGACTTGGCCCCACAAAAGACGACATAACCAAAAACACCTTATGCGAATATTTCGGAACCCGATTGGTTTTTCATGAACCCACTTTAGACCTGATCCGCCAAAGCTTTACAAAAAGGGGTATCGATCTGAACAGGTTAAACCGCGACCAGGCTCTTGTCCCAGAAAGCTGCACTGTAATACCGAATATTGAAGGAACTGCTCCCGGTATGTGGTTCGAGCGGAACAATACAATTTTTGTTTCGATGCCGGGTGTGCCATTCGAAATGAAATCGATTATGGAACAGCAGATACTACCCCGCCTGCAAAATTCAGGAAACCAAAATGTGATCATACACAAAACGGTATTAACACAAGGTGTTCCCGAATCGATGCTTGCCCTGAGGATCGAGGAGTGGGAGAATTCCCTTCCCTCTTACATAAAACTTGCATACCTCCCCAATCCGATGTCGGTCAGGCTTCGGCTATCGGCAACAGGAACCGACGAAAACCGTTTAATGGCCGAAATTGAAAATCATATAGAAAGCCTTCAAAGGTTGCTTCCAACCGAAATTTACGGGTACGACAATGATACCATGGCTGGTTCAATAGGTAAATTATTGATCGGGAATGGTGCTAAACTTTCGGTTGCCGAAAGTTGTACCGGCGGATACATTGCCCATATTCTGACCCTCACTCCGGGCGCTTCGGCATGGTTTACAGGAGGAATTACGGCATACGAAAACCTGGTTAAAGTTGCCCAGCTCGGGGTTAACCCTTCGACTTTAGAAACCTATGGAGCGGTTAGTGAACAGACCGTTGCCGAAATGGCCATAGGGGTTAAGAACCTGTTTAATACTGATTTTTCAATTGCCACCAGCGGCATTGCGGGTCCCGATGGGGGAACCCACGACAAACCCGTAGGTACGGTTTGGATTGCGGTTTTGGGGCCGGGAAAATTTTTGGCAACAAAATTCGTTTTTGGAAGTAACCGTGAGCGCAACATCATGCATTCGTCGCAAACCGCACTTCAGATGTTGCGTCAGTTAATGGTAACAGATTAAACGGTTTATACAGGTTAAAAAAATTTAATTGGTAACCAATATCACACACTGGAATTAATTTTGTGGCTTATTTACCGGCTGTTTTTCAGCTGTCCGGTTCGGGTAAAATTTCTATTTTAAGAATGTTTTTCAGGAAGTTATAAGGGGGATAATATGAAAAAAGGATTGATTATAGCAGGGATAGTATTTTTTGTGTTGATCGGCATACTGATCGCCGTACCATTCGTTTTCAGGGATGCCCTTCTCGATAAAACAGTGGCTACAATTAATCGGGGCCTTAATGTTACTATTGGTTTCAGCGATTTCAAACTGTCGCTCATCAGGAATTTCCCCAAAGCCAGCATCAGTCTCAAAAATGTTACGGTTAACGGTAAGGGGAGTTTTGAAAACGATTCGCTGCTCACTGTTAAATCACTCAGGACATCTTTCGGTTTATTCGATTTGCTCAGCCCCGACGATTTAACCATCAATGAAATTATCCTCGACCAGGCAAACCTTAAGCTGTTAGTCAATTCAAAAAATGAGGTCAACTGGCAGATATTCCCCGAAGAAAAAGAGCCGGCCGAGCATTCCGGGACTGAAAAAGAAAGCTCATTTGGTATGAAACTCAGTAAAATTGAGATTAATAATTCCAATGTGGTTTATCTGGATGAATCCTTGCCAATGAGGCTCGATTTTAACGGCATCAACATGCTCCTTAGCGGAAAAATGTATGGTTCAGATACGCGGTTAAATGTAAATGGGATGTCCGATCATGTAACCCTGTTGTATGATGGAATCAATTATATTTCGAAATCCAGGTTAGGAATTAAATCACTGCTGGATATAAATTTCGATTCCATGGATTTCAAATTTTCGGAGGGTGAACTTCTCGTCAATAACCTTCCTCTCGATTTGCAGGGCAATTTCTCCATGCCCGGCGATACCATCTTTTTCGATCTCGGGTTTGCCTCCAAAGCAACCACATTGGGCGAAATACTTACCCTCACTCCACCCGAATATGAATCGTATCTGGAAGACCTGAAAGCTACCGGTAATGCTTCGTTCACAGGATCGTTCAAAGGGTATTATTATGGTGAATCGTATCCCTATCTCCAGGTTCAGTTAAGGTTGGCAGGCGGGAACGCCAGGTATGCCGGTATGCCCGAAGAAATAAAAAATATTTCGGGCAATCTTGCGGTAATTAAACCACAGGGGGGGGTCAACAAAACCGTTGTCAGCATTTCCAATGCCCATTTTGAGATCAGAAATAATCCGATGGACATGGACCTTCAGTTAAGTAATCTTTTGGATGACATGAGGTTCGATGGAAAAATTGCCGGTCGCTTAAATTTCGACCACCTGAAAGAGGCACTGCCCCTTGATAGTCTTGATCTGGCAGGCCTTCTCGACATTAATCTCGGTATAAAAGGCAACTATTCAGCAATCGAAAATAAGCATTATGAGAGCATTCAGACCGACGGACTAGTTTCGGTAAGTAATTTGGTATTTACGAGCAAAGATTGGAATGCACCCATTCAGATCACTTCCGGAAAACTCGATTTTGCCCCTGAACGGATTAACCTCAGGCAAATGGATATGAAAATAGGACAGAGCGATATGGCATTTTCGGGAAGTATTTCCGATTATTATCCATATATATTTTCGGGAGGAACCCTTAGGGGGTCCATGCAATTGCAAAGCAACTACCTGAACTTGAACGAATTGATGCAATTGCAGGTGGAATCTCCGAACCCAGGGCCAATCCAACAACCATCAGCTGAAAACAGGCGCGGAAGGTCGGATACAAAACCTGTCGCAAAAACTGTAGCAACGACTTCAGCTATGGCTTTTAAAGTTCCCGAACAGCTTAACTTTTCCATTCAGGCCGATGTGAAAAAAGCTTTATACGACCAGCTTAATATCAGCAATATCAATGGTCAGGTAATGATCAACGATGGGAAAATAAATCTTCGCGGAGTTCAGATGAACCTACTCGACGGTGAAATGCGCCTGGCAGGGACGTACGCCAATACAAAACAAAACCAACCACTAGTGGATATGGCCATCGATCTGGTAAGTTTTGATATTCCCACCGCTTTTCAATCGATGAACCTGGTTCGCAATTATCTTCCTATTGCTCAGCAAAGCAAGGGGAGGTTCAGCACAACCCTTAATCTGAAAGGACAGCTCAACGAGAACATGGGATTGATGATGTCCTCGCTGAATGGAACCGGATTGTTCAAGTCGTTTAACGTTCAGGTGCTGAACTCGCCGGTTTTCAATAAAATAAAAACTGTATTGAACGAAGATAAATTGCGCGATATGCGTATCGATGATTTTGCCGCCAATTTTACCATCGAGAATGGGAACCTATTGCTCCGCCCGTTTGAAACCAAAATTGCAGGGCAACATGCTGTTTTTTCAGGACGGCTCAATGTGGACAACCTGATTGATATGCAGATAGGTTTTCTGATAAACCGTGATGCCCTGAGTAGCAATATCCAGAATACACTGGGTTTTCTTCCGGGTCAACAGAATATTCAGGTAATACCGGTTGGAATTGCCATAAAAGGTCCAGTAAGAGACCCATATGTCAATGTCGATCTTTCAGATGCAAGGAACCTGGTAAAACAGGAAGTGAAAAATGCAACCAGGGAAGAGATTCAAAAAACCATTAACAGAGTTGGAGAGGGATTGAAAAAATTGTTGAAATAAATCAAAACCCCCGTTTATTAAATAAAACATACCCGAAATTCAAGGTCAGGTACCATTGTGTATTAGCCTTATCGTAATAACTCAATATCAGGCTTGCAGGCCCTAATCCCGTTTCATATACCAATCCCGCTATTCCCTGCCAGTAAACATTTGAAAACATATAGTTATTCAGGGCAACCTTATTTTGTTGAAGTTTTTTGACTTCATGCAAAGGTATAAATCCATAACCTTCGGCCCTGAAATGGAGCGATGAATTTATATGATAAATGCCTTTCAGGCCCGCAGCAAGGTAATTGTTTGCGTGAAAGTTTTCAATATACATGGCTTTGCTGTGTGGCGTGGGATAGAAGCCCGGTGCAGCCAGTAAGGTGGAAGTATAGTTTGTAAACAGCTTTTTATTGCTGAAAACACTTTCAAGGCGGTATCCGAAATCGAACCGATTGTTTATCTTTACATATCTGTCCGAAAGGGCCCTGACAAGCAGGTACCCGTTGTTGTGCCGTGAAGTCAATTGATCTGAAGGAGCAGTTGTGCCAGGCAGGTGCTTTTCAACTCCGGCAATGTAACGTACTGCCAGGTTCTGGTATACCCCTTCGGTTGCATATTGCCGGTTATTTTGTGAGCTCCTTTCATACTCGACATGAGTAATCATTGCATTAAAATCAGTTTTGTCCGGATCATCGGCTTTATTAAACCTTTCGGACTGATAATACTCATCGCGCGACCCTGACCATGCAATTCCTGCAGTAACCTTATCATGCAAGCCTAAAGGAAACCCAATTTCGTTCCTGAAGCTGCTTTCGTTCTGAATAATAAAAGGAGGCCTTACATCTTCAAAAAAGAGTTCGTTGCTCGACGAGAAGAAATCCCATCGATTGTAAGTGAGGTATGAACCAAAATAAAATGGAAATTCAGTTGGAAAGTCAATTCTTCCTCCAATTTTGAAAGAACTGTAAAATCGCCCGAAATAGAGGTTTGAACTTAAGGTATAGGAGCGATTATTGAAAAAGCGGTAATCGAAACTGAAAAAACCCAGGTTAATAGGTTTGGTCGAAATATTGCCCCCTACATTAATTTCAGCCCTTTTTTCAGGTTCAACTATCAGGTGCACATCAAAATAGCTGGTTTCGTAATTGAACATAGCTATGGGCCTGATGGATTTGATCTGCTGATCGGCAATGAGTTTGAAATACTCCCGTTTAAAAGTTTCAATGGTGAAAATGTTTTTATTGCTTTTGATAGAATTGATGATAAACCGCTGTTGAAGAGGATCGCCGATACCTTCGAGCTGGATATTGTGAAATAGGAGCGCGGGTTTCCGGGCCTTGAACTCTTCCCGCCGGTGTTGCAGTTCAACCGGGTTTTCACGCCGCGTAATGCGGGTTTTAATGCTGTCGATCATTGGATAAGTTGTGCGCATTCCCTTTTCAACAATGTAATCAAGCCTCTGGAAATCAAGGATACCCACTTCATCAACATTGGTTTCGAGCAGTATCCCTATTTCAGGTGGGATTTCATAGTTGGTGGGCCGTTGTATCATATTGGTAATTTGCATGATTATATCATCATCGGTGGCAAACCGGGGATCGCTGGCTACTTTGTGGCCAATAACAATGTCGGGGTTAAAAGTTTCGACCATCACATCGGTGGGGAAATTGTTTACAATCCCACCGTCGAAAAGGAGCTTCCCATCAATGGTTATCGGCCTGAATACAAACGGGAAGGTCATTGATGCCCTGATGGCTTCCCCAACATCGCCACTGCTCAAAACCACCGGTGTATTGGTATATACTTCGGTAGCCACACAGCGAAAGGGGACAAAAAGACTGTCGAAATTTCCTCGAGAAACAGCGGTGGTAGCAGCCATAAGTTCCATAAAAGCAAAATCCATCTGCCACTGTGGAACAATATTGGTAGGTGGCAAAATTCTGATCCGGTCATCCCTGCGTTCCATTTTCAATTCAATCCAGGTTGGATTTTCTTCTTTGTTCTTAAAATAGTACCTGAAGTCTTTTTGTATCTTTCCGGTTGACCAGAAATAGAATTCATCACTTCGGAACAACTCTTCCATTTCGTCGGTGGTGTAACCTGCTGCATACAATCCGCCAACAATGGCACCCATTGACGTTCCTGTAATGTAGTCAATCGGTATATTATTGGCTTCGAGAACTTTAATTACCCCAATATGCGCAAGCCCCCTGGCCCCGCCACCACTTAGTACGAGCCCAACCCGCTGTGCAAAACACATTTGCCCTATCAACAAAATAATCAGAATGATAAAATATTTTTTCATAGTGTTCCGAACATGTCCTTTCAGTATTCAAAATTATGAATTAATAACCGTTTCCAAAAGGATTTTGAGTGATTAAGTCCAACATTGGTTTTTTCTTACTTTTGCCCCATTAATTTTTCAGCTATGACAAAAAAACGGGTAAACGTCATCACCATGGGATGCTCGAAAAACCTGGTTGATTCCGAAGTATTGCTCAACCAGTTGGAGCGAGGCAAGTGGGAGGTGCTGCACGATGCCAATGGAAACGGATTCGATGCAGTAATCATCAATACATGTGGGTTTATTCACGATGCAAAACAGGAATCCATAGATATGATCCTCGATTATGCGCAGGCAAAAACCAGGGGCGATATCGGGAAGCTGTACGTTATGGGTTGCCTTTCGGAACGATATCAGAAAGAATTGGAAACTGAGATACCTGAGGTGGACCGTTATTTCGGGAAATTCGACCTGAAAGCCATGGCAAACGAATTGAAAGTAGCCTATCGTCCGGAATATATATATGAGCGGAAAATCACCACACCCTCACATTATGCCTATCTGAAAATTTCAGAAGGCTGCAACCGCAACTGTGGATTTTGTGCAATACCCTTGATGACTGGCCGCCATAAGTCGCGGACTATGGAAGATTTGGTTAAAGAAACCAAGTATCTGGCCCAAAATGGCGTTAAGGAAATTCTGGTTATTGCCCAGGATTTATCCTATTATGGGATCGATTTGTATGGTAAAAACCGGTTGGCCGATTTGGTTTCAGCTATTTCGGAAGTTGACGGAATTGAATGGATAAGGCTTCATTACCTTTACCCCTCAAAATTTCCGTTCGATATTCTACCGGTTATGCGTTCTAACCCCAAGGTATGTCGATATCTTGATATGCCATTGCAGCATATTGCCGATCCGGTACTGAAACGTATGCTCCGACATGTTACCCGGCAGGAAACTGAAGATCTGATTAACCGAGTGAAGGAGGAGGTGCCGGGGGTTGCCCTGCGTACCACAATGCTGGTCGGCTATCCGGGTGAGACCGAATATGAATTTCGCCAACTGAAACAGTTTGTTGCAGAAACCCGGTTCGACCGATTGGGTGTATTCACATACTCGCACGAGGAGGGAACTAATGCCGCACTCAAATATGATGACGATGTTCCGGAAATGGTAAAGAAAGCTCGGGCTGACGAATTAATGGAAATCCAGCAACAGATTTCGCTCGAACTCAACGAAGATAGAGTTGGGCTGAAGTTTCAGGTGATCGTTGACCGGAAAGAAGAAGGTAACTATGTGGGGCGTACACGGTTCGATTCGCCTGAGGTGGATGGCGAGGTTATTTTTACATCGTCATCAGAGCTGAAACAAGGTGATTTTGTAAAAGTGAAAATTACAGGTGCCGAAGATTTCGATCTTATGGGTGTGGCTGTGGAGTAATCTTTTTCAGAATTTGAGCGTAAAAGACACTCCGGGATAATCCTGCGTCAGATTCAGCGAAGGGTTTTCAGGCAGGTTTAATCTCATGTTTCGTTGTATCAGCCAGAATGCAGTGTCGAAAACCAAAAGAAACCCGCCTTGTATGATAGTTGATTTTCCATAACCTTCGAACATATCTTCCCTTTTTTTGGAAGATTCCACCGGTGAACTATGTAGCCCCCGGCAGCCATTAAACCAGGTGAAGGCCGGAATTGATCAGGAATAGGTTCTCCATTTTCCTATGATTGATTAAAACAATGTCAGGTGATTGGCTGAATTCAAATGTACATGAAAGAAACCCATAAGCGGCAATACTCAGGTTAACAATATTCTACTTCAGGTTCATCTGATGAAAATAGCGGGTGGTTCCGGAGGTTGAGTCATGCCAATCCCGCCGATAATCAAATTCCCTGCTGCCCAGGTGCCTAAAATGTACATAGTTGCCTGTTTGTTTCGTTCCCGATTTCCGATAGTAATCTTCAAGGATCTGAGCTGATGCTCTTAATGTAATCAATATCCAATTAAATATCATAATCGTTCCGTTCAGATGTGGGTTATGTCTCGGAGCAAACCAATTTCTTTAAGCGGGTGCCTGTCCTGTGCCGCTTGATGTTTTGTTTCGTTTTTTAAAAGTTATTCAGCCAAAGATGTATGTGTCAACGACTGGGCAATGGCATTTACCCTGATTTTCGGGGCAAATTCTGCAGCCAGAGAACGGGTAATCCCTTCAATTGTTCCTTTTGAAGCAATGAATATGTGAAATGGCATGTCCTGCTGAACGGCAACAGTAGGGAACAGAACAATGGAACATCCCTTTTCAAAACGCGCCTGACATGCCTTTATGGTTTTAACCGCACCTTATACGTTGTTTTTAAAATCTTCCAAAAATTCAGATTCTTTTAACCCATTTAAAGGTTTCAGTTTAATGGTTCCCGGAGAGTAAACCAGCCCATCAATCTTTTCGGGAAGAATGTCTACCGGAAATGCTTCCTTATTCACATGGTGCACCCGATAATGGTAGTTATGGTGGTGGATGGTTGATGGGTTTCCGGAGATTCCAAAAAAATTAATTTTTTTGTCAAGTAGGATTTCGGTAAGTTTTAACGCTATACCGTATTGGAGCCTGTAAGAACGACATTTTTCATTGTTGCTGATAATGAATGATTCATGTAATATATAATCATCCAAATCAATAGTAATAACCGATTAATGTTTCTGGAGATAAAAAAAGTATTAAACGGTTATTATCAGATGGTTAGCTACCTTTATTTCCCCTTTCGCCAGCGTTTGGATGGTTGAATGGGGAATACACCCTGACTTACAAACTTTATCTCTTCGATGGAATAAAAGGCTTTTCGGTTGTAAGTTCTTATTATCTCTTCAACTTTAGGAAGATCGGTGCGCTTCACGATAGTATGAATGATACTGACCACCGAATTGGCGCCTAATGCATCGTGATGGGTAATGCCATAACCGGCTTCCTTCAGTGCAGCAATTAATTGCGATGCTTCTTTCCGGGTTATAATCTGAATTTTGACCACCCCCATGGCCAGTTTTTCTTCTAGTATCAGGCCTACCCAGTTCCCTGTGGCAAAACCTCCGGCATAACCCACATAACACAACCAATTATCGAGGTTTTGAACCACTTTGCTCATGGTTATAATCCATATTAAAACTTCAAAAAATCCCATAAATGGAGCCCAGAATTTCTGGCCTTTGGCAACCATTACAATTCGCATGGTTCCAATTGTTACGTCCATAATCCTCGCACAAAATATCAATAAGGGTAGAATAAGATAAGTGAAAAGGCCGCTATCGTAAAATTCCTGTAAACCAGTCATAATTTTAATTGAAAATTCCGGGTACAAAGTAACTTAATGTTGTGGAAATAAAAAACAAGGAATTTGGTTTTCCGGATTTATAGAACTACCCATCGGTCAAAAGTATTGCCCAAACTGTAGTTGTCGGATTGAATACCTTTTTTTAGCAAATATTTTTGCTTTGCCGGTGTTCTGTGCTTGAACGAATCGGGAACTGCTAACCGTGCTGTTTCATTTGAATCCGGTCGTCGCCCACCGCACTTTCTGCATTTAACGCTTTTTCAAAGTCGCCGGGCCCATTATATTGAACATTTGTTGTGCATGATGTATCCAAAATCCGGCCTGTAAATCGGCCTGAAGCTTAAGTCGAACAGTTAATTGACTGACTGATTTCTGGTTGTTTCCCCGCATTCGTGCATCATTAAGAATTTCCCTGGTGCCCGTCAGTTTCTTCATATAATGTCCAACTTCATAGGCAATAATGTAAGCCACAGCAAAATTGCCATCCGCACCTAATTTTATCTGCAATATTTCATGAAAGTCAAGGTCGAGATATACTTTTTCATCGCCCGGGCAATAAAACGGGCCGGTGGCCAATTGTGCAAACCCACAAGCCGACTGAACCGAGTTACGGAAAAGTACCAGCTTTGGTTCCCTTAAACGTTGTCCCGTTCCGGTAACCAACTTGTGCCACATTCTTCGGTATCGGCAAGCATCACTGACACAAAATTCTCCCATTTCCATCCCTTTTGCCGATAAGGGGGTTCCGGGCCAATCTGTTGATCGCCGGCATTTATCACATTAAGCACTTCGAGCGGATTGCCACCTAAAAGGTAAATAATTAGGGCAATGGCCAATGTTCCTGTTATACCGCCCTTATATCCGATTTAACGGTTCCCGCTACTGGGGTGCAGGTCTTCAACATTAGTGCTTTGTCGCCTTCCCTAAAACTTCATTTTGCCTGAATATAATTTTGCATTAAAATTACAAAGATTTTACCGCAGTTCTAAAAAGCTTATTTCACAAAAGTTTCTTCCCCTTCCGACCGGGCTATGGTAACAGCTGCACAACTGTCGCTCCATACATTTACCGTAGTGCGCATCATATCGAGTATCAAGTCCACTGCAATAATCAGCCCCACTCCTTCAAGAGGTAGGTTCACGGCTGTCAGCACAATTGTGATCATGACCAGTCCGGCCATTGGGATACCGGCAGCCCCGATTGATGCCAGTAAGGCAGTTACCACAATAATAACCTGCTGGATAACGGTTAGTTCTACTCCATACACCTGAGCTATAAAAATGGCTGCCACACATTCGTAGAGTGCAGTTCCATCCATATTGACGGTTGCGCCAAGTGGTAGCGTGAAACTGGTTATTTTATTGGAAACCCCGCTTTTGTGTTCAACTGCCTCCATGGTTAAAGGCAATGTAGCGCTCGATGAAACGGTTGAAAAGGCGGTGAGCAATGGGGTCGCCATATTTTTGAAATGCTTCAAAGGATTGGCACGGGCTACAAATTTCACAATCGCCGGAAGGGTAAAGGATGCATGGATAACCAGTCCCAATGCAACAGTTAGCATATAAATAGCCATGCTTCCGGCGATATTGGCCAATTTATCGGAATTCCTGACCACTTCATGCGAAACTATACCAAGAATACCCAGCGGAGTAAAACGGATTACAAACATGGTAACCTTCATCATAACTTCGAAAAGGCCTTCGAAAAAGTTGGTCAGTGGTTTTCTGTAATCATCCGCCACTTGCGAAACAAAGAACCCAAAAAGTATGGCAAAGAATATTATGGGTAAAATATCGCCCTTTGCCATGGAGTCTATTATGTTTTCGGGAACCATCCGTAAAAGCAGGTCGTTTATTTTTCCTGATGCTGCACGAAGTTGTGACACTTCCTCCGTAAATCCCATGTGCACATCCACACCCGGACGTATAAGGTTTACCAGAAGCAATCCAGTTAAGATGGCTATCAAACTGGTTGAGATATAGAAAGCCAGTGTTTTGAAACCAATGCGCCCGAGGCTCTTACCACTGCCAATACTTGTTACACCGCTCACAATTGAGGCAAATATGAGAGGTACAATCACCATTCGGAGTCCCCTTAAAAAAAGGTCACCCATCCAGGATAGGTATTTAACAGATTGGGGGAAAAAAACTCCCAGAAGGACAGCCATTATCAATGCAATCAGGATTTGCCAGTGCAGTTTAATTTTTAACAATTTCATATCAGTTTATTTGGAACCATAAAAATAGTATAAAATGATCAGCGCCATAGGAATTATAAATAATTCTGTATAGATTGCAGCACAGTACAGTACATCACAGTGTTGTTTTCTTAACTGTTTTAAATTAAATTAAATCATTAAATATGAATAGATTAATAGGAAGATTACCAAAGATAGGAATCAGGCCGGTTATAGATGGCCGCGAACATGGAGTACGTGAATCGCTCGAATTGCAAACCATGCAAATGGCACAGGCTGCTGCCAGGCTTATTACTGAGAACCTCCGGTTTCCGGGAGGCGAACCGGTTGAATGTGTGATTGCTGATTCAACCATCGGTGGGGTTGCCGAAGCGGCCATGTGTACCGATAAGTTTGATCGTGAAGGGGTAGGGGTTTCGCTAACCGTTACACCCTGCTGGTGCTACGGTACTGAAGTAATGGACTCCAACCCCTGGATTCCGAAAGCCGTATGGGGTTTTAACGGGACTGAACGCCCGGGAGCTGTTTACCTGGCTGCCGCACTTGCCGGATACACGCAGAAAGGCTTGCCTGCTTTCGGTATCTATGGCCGCGATGTGCAGGATGCCGGCGACAATACCATTCCTTTCGATGTTCGGGAAAAAATTTTACGGTTTACCAGGGCAGCCCTTGCAGTCGCTCAGATGAAGGGAAAATCCTATCTGTCAGTTGGATATACTTCAATGGGTATTGCCGGATCGATGGTCAATCCCGATTTCTTTCAGGATTACCTTGGCATGAGGACCGAATTTATGGATATGGTAGAGGTGAAGCGCCGCCTCGATCAGGGAATATATGACCAGGCTGAATTTGAAAAAGCCATGGCATGGACAAAAGTCAATTGCATCGAAGGCGAAGACCTGAATAAACCTCAGAACCAGGCTGATATTGGGCGCAAAGAGTGGGAGTGGGAAACTGTAGTGAAAATGACCCTGATTTTCCGCGACCTTATGATTGGAAATCAACGGTTGAAAGAACTCGGTTTCGGCGAAGAATCATTAGGGCATAATGCTATTGCCGGCGGCTTCCAGGGTCAACGCCAATGGACTGATTATTACCCCAACGGCGATTTTTCGGAAGCGATACTCTGTTCGTCGTTCGACTGGAACGGAATCCGTGAAGCATTTGTTTTTGCTACCGAAAATGATAGCCTTAATGCCGTACCCATGCTGTTTGGCCATTTGCTCACCAATACTGCTCAGATTTTCAGCGATGTACGTACCTACTGGAGCCCTGAAGCAGTAAAACGTGTAACCGGACAGGAACTTACCGGACTGGCAAAAGAGGGTATCATTCACCTGATCAACTCAGGGCCCACAGCTTTGGATGCCACAGCGCAGCAACTCGATGCCAAAGGGAATCCGGTTATGAAACCATACTGGGAAATTTCCAATGAGGAGGTTGCCCGATGCCTTGAAAATACTCACTTTTGCCCGGCCGACAGGGAGTATTTCAGGGGTGGCGGTTATTCCACACAATTCAAAACTGCAGGCGAAATGCCGGTAACTATGTCGAGGCTTAACCTGGTTAAAGGATTGGGGCCAGTATTGCAGATTGCCGAAGGTTTTACTGTGGAGTTGAAAGACGATGTACACAAAACACTTGACCGGCGAACAAATCCAACCTGGCCAACTACCTGGTTTGTACCAAAGCTTACTGGTAGGGGAGCATTCAAAGATGTCTATACGGTTATGGCCAACTGGGGAGCCAATCACGGGGCGATCAGTTATGGACATATCGGCGCCGATTTAATAACTCTTGCTTCCATTTTGCGGATACCTGTTTGTATGCACAATGTTGAGGACGGAGATATTTTCAGGCCTTCGGCCTGGAGCGCCTTTGGCTCCGATAAGGAAGCTGCTGATTATAAGGCATGTCAAACTTACGGACCTCTTTACAAATAAGATATACCTGTTTATGTGGGTTGCCCGGGCTTTTTAACCCGGGTTGCCCATGTTAATACATTTCAATGCTTATAATTGAATAATTATCGTTTATTGTTTTTGGTTCTATAATGTTACAATGGTTCAAAAAATTCGAGGTTCGATTAATTTTAATAATTAATCTTGCAGTGGATGCTGTTTCCCGGCTGTAAGTGGCGTGTGCTGAGAATTGAGAATTGACAATGCGGAGAGGAGTGTTATGTCAGCAAATCTTCTGATTATTCGGGAATCGAAAAGGACTACAAAGCTTCAGACACTGACCGAGGCCATCCAGGAGGCTGTTTCATCAGGTACACTAAAGGCTGGCGATAGTTTGCCATCGGTAAATGAACTCAGTCGCCAAAGCGGTTTTTCGCGCGACACTGTGGTTAAGGCCTATAACTTGTTAAAACAGCAATCGCTTATCGAATCGACCCCTGCAAAAGGTTTTTTTATTTCATCAAAAGCACAACGGGTTTTCATGCTGCTCGACGATTTCAGTTCGTTTAAGGAGCAGCTATATAGATCCTTCCGCGAACACCTTCCGGGAAAATATTCGGTTGACCTGCTCTTCCACCATTACAACCTTAAAGTATTCGAACAATTGATTAAACAGGCGGTTGGACGATACAGTATGTATGTAATCATGAATATCAGTAATCGAAAATTGCATTCTGTTATTTCAAAAATTGACCCAAATAAATTACTTATTCTCGATATGGGGGATGAATTGGTTCGGGGGATTAATTTTATTCTTCAGAATTTCGATAGAGCTGTTTTGCAATGCCTCGAAGCGGGTAAAGAACAGATTAAAAATTATAAAGAGCTGATTTTTATATACTCAAAAAAGAAAACACCACATCCTGCCGAAACGGAAGGTGCAATCAGGAGTTTCTGTGCATACAACGGTTTGGGGTTCCACAGGCTTGATGAGGTTCATCCTGAATGTATGATTCCCGGGCAACTCTATTTTGTGGTAACCGAAAATGACCTGGTTCAGGTGCTGAAAGGTTGCCGCATTTCAGGACTTAGTGTGGGTACCGAACTTGGAATTATATCTTATAACGATACACCTATGAAAGAGATTGCAGCCAATGGCATTTCCGTAATATCCACCGATTTTAAGGAAATGGGGCGTAAGGCAGCCGGTTTTGTTGCCAACAAACAAAAAATCAGGGAAGTATTGCCCACCCGGTTAATTCTTAGAGGATCGCTGTAAGAATTACGGTTTTTTATTTGTAAATTGGCGTCGCCAATTCAAAAAATTTTACTGACTATGAAACGACTTTTCAACACCATGATCATGGTTGCCATGCTATCATCTTTTCAAATGAATGCCCAGATTTCAAATGACGATTTTTTTACGGGAAAAGGTTATAATGTTGGGAACCCTTTGCTGAAAGGAAGCTTTGTGTTCAATCCGGAAAACCAGGTTTACACCCTGAAGGGTGCAGGCTACAACATCTGGAACGGGAGGGATGAGTTTTTTTACCTTTCGAAACCTGCCAACGGCGATTATATATTTTCGCCAACCTGGCATTCGACGGACAAGGTGTTGATCCGCACCGGAAAGCTGGATTGATGTTCAGGTCTTCGCTCGACGAAGATTCGCCTTATGTGGATGTAGCCGTTCATGGCGATGGGCTCACTTCTTTGCAATACCGCAAGGTTAAAGGCGGTGAAACCCGCGAGATTTCAACCAATGTGAAAGCGCCCGGGTTTGTGCAGATCGAAAAGACAGGAAACATTTACATGCTTCGTATTTCGAAGGATAATACTCCGCTTGATGAAGTGGCTTCGTTTGAACTTGATTTGGGCGAAAACTTCCATGTTGGGATGTTTGTGTGCTCACATAATCCCGAAGTTATGGAGCAGGCCCGTTTCTGGAATGTGAGACTGGATGTAACCGCCGATACAAAAGGTGGCGAGCAGGCTCCGCCTGCCCCTTCCCGCCTCGAAATAATTGATATCGAAACGGGTATGCGCGAGGTGGTTTATACTTCGGAAAAACACTTTGAGGCACCCAATTGGAGCCGGTGTGGCAAATTCCTTGTTTTTAACCAGGAAGGCAAACTGTACCGTTTCGATCTGAAATCGAAAAAAATAAGGGTGATCGATACCGGATTTGCCGATTCCAACAACAACGACCATGGTATATCGTTCGATGGTAAAACCCTGGCCATCAGTCATCATACACCCGAAAACGGCGCCCGTCATTCCATCATATACACTGTGCCTATCAAAGGTGGCACCCCTAAGAGGGTTACTCCCCTTGGGCCTTCTTACTGGCATGGGTGGTCGCCCGACGATAAATGGCATACCTACTGCGCCGAAAGGAACGGAGAATACGATGTGTATAAAATTCCTGCATCGGGTGGGGAAGAAATCCGTTTGACAACATCGCCCGGTCTCGATGATGGATCTGAATATTCGCCATGCGGTAAATATATTTATTTCAACTCAGTACGCACGGGTACCATGCAGATATGGAGAATGGCTCCTGATGGCAGCAAACAGGAACAGGTTACTTTCGATGATTTCAACGACTGGTTTGCACATCCGTCGCCCGATGGGAAATGGCTGATATTTGTTTCCTATCACCCCGATGTACCTGCCGCTTCGCATCCGCGCAACAAACGGGTTATGCTCAGGCTTATGGCGGTAGGTGGCAGTGAAATTAAATCGGTGGCCTTTTTGTATGGAGGACAGGGAACAATCAACGTCCCATCGTGGAGCCCCGATTCAAAGAAAGTGGCTTTTGTAAGTTACACCTACTAATATTTACCCTTTTGCTGCCCTTTTGCGGTCGTTTTCGTCGAGAAGGATTTTGCGGAGGCGCATCGATTTGGGTGTAATTTCGATGTATTCGTCATTGGCAATATATTCCATTGCTTCTTCGAGGCTGAACCGGATTGGCGGACTTAGCTGAACCTTATCGTCGGAGCCCGAAGCACGCATATTTGTCAGTTTTTTTGTGATGGTCACATTAACTGTAAGATCGTCCATTCGGGTATTTTCGCCGATAACCTGGCCCGAATAAACATCTTCGCCCGGAAAGATAAAAAACTTACCCCT
This sequence comes from Bacteroidales bacterium, assembly GCA_037447215.1. GTDB lineage: Bacteria > Bacteroidota > Bacteroidia > Bacteroidales > Prolixibacteraceae > UBA1413. Next base: position 17,490 of record JBBIHB010000031.1, on the reverse strand, counting down.
GTCCTGAAGTTTGTTGATGGAATAAGCAATGGCGGTACCCGTTTCGAGGGCTATAAGCGAGCCGTTGTGCTTGATGGCCAGGTCGCCTTTCCAGGGTTCGTAACCTTTAAAACGGTGTGCCATAACCGCTTCCCCTTCGGTAGCTGTAAGCATTTGGTTGCGCAACCCGATAATTCCCCTTGCCGGTATGAAAAATTCAAGGTGGGCGCGGTCGCCTTTCACTTCAATATTGGCAATTTCGGCCTTGCGCGATGTGGCCAGTTCTATGACTTTACCGGCAAACTGCTCGGGTACCTGCACCGTCATCGACTCAATGGGTTCATGCTTCACACCGTCAATCTCCTTAATCAGTACTTTGGGTTGGCCTACCTGAAGCTCATACCCCTCGCGGCGCATGGTTTCGATCAGGATCGAAAGGTGGAGTATCCCCCTTCCGTACACCACAAAAGTATCGGCCGATGATGTATCTTCGACACGCAGGGCAAGGTTCTTTTCTGTCTCCTTATATAACCTTTCGCGTAACTGATGTGATGTGACAAACGTGCCTTCGCGCCCGAAAAATGGCGAGTTGTTTGCGGTAAATATCATGCTCATGGTGGGTTCGTCCACCTGTATGGGAGTCAGTCCCTCCGGCTCGTTCAGGTCGGCAATGGTGTCGCCTATTTCAAAATCTTCGAGGCCAAATACGGCGCAAATTTCACCCGAGCGAACAGGTTTTTTGGTTTTTTCCTTCCCTAAACCTTCAAAGAGGTAAACTTCTTTTATGGTGTTTTTAAGTGTGGCCCCATCGCGTTTAACCAGCATAACCTGACTTCCGGGAACCAGTATTCCGCGGCTGACCCTGCCCACAGCAATCCGCCCCATATACGAAGAATAATCGAGTGAGGTGATCCTCATCTGCAATGTACCCTCTGCAAAAGGCGCGGGCGGGATGTGCTCAATGATGGTATCCAGCAGATAGGCAACATCGTCGGTCGGGGTTTTCCAGTCAGGGCCCATCCATCCCTGTTTCGACGAACCGTAAACTGTTGGGAAATTCAGCTGGTTTTCGGTGGCATCTAGGCTGAACATCAGGTCGAAGACTTTTTCGTGCGTTTCGTCGGGGTTGCAGTTGGGCTTGTCCACCTTATTGATTACCACTACTGGTTTCAGGCCTAATTCGAGGGCTTTTTGCAACACAAACCGGGTTTGGGGCATAGGCCCTTCAAAAGCATCCACAATTAGCAACACGCCATCGGCCATGTTAAGGACACGTTCAACCTCACCACCGAAATCGGAGTGGCCAGGAGTATCAATCACATTGATTTTTACATTTTTATAATGCACCGAAACATTCTTCGCAAGGATGGTTATTCCCCTTTCCCGTTCCAGATCGTTGCTGTCGAGTATAAGTTCGCCAACTTCCTGATTTTCCCTGAAAAGCTTCACCTGATGAAGGATGCGGTCAACGAGTGTGGTTTTCCCGTGGTCAACATGGGCAATAACTGCTACATTTCTGATTTCTTCCATTGTTTCATGAATTGGGCTGCAAAAATAGAAAACGATTTTTTTGTCCGATTGTTTTTTGCCTGTCAGCCACAAACAAAACCAAACTCTTAACAAAAACCAGCCAATTTATTCTATATTAGCAGGCAAAACCATTTACTATGAAATCTTTCTGTCTTACTTTTATTATTCTGATATCGCTGTTTATTCATGTTTCCGGTCAGCAGTCGTGGACCCATTTTCGTGGAAACCACCTTGATGGACATGCTGTCGGGGATCATTATCCGGTTAAATTCGGAGCAAGTGAAAATGTGGTTTGGAAAGCTCCTGTTGAGGGATTGGCCTGGTCGTCGCCAGTTGTGTGGGGAGACCAGGTATGGCTCACCACCGCTACGCGGAACGGTGAAAAATTATCAGTGGTTTGTGTCGATTACACTTCAGGAAATATTTTGTTTCAGAAGGTACTTTTCGAACCGGAAACCATACAGAATATACATGCCACCAATTCATATGCAACCCCAACCCCGGCAATCGAAGGCAGATTTGTATATGTCCACTTTGGTACTTACGGTACAGCATGTATAAATACCGACAATTTTTCGGTGGTTTGGACACGTACCGATATGAACTGCGAACACATGCAGGGAGCGGCTTCTTCGGTGGTTATCCACAAAAACATGCTTTTGGTACATATCGAAGGGACTGATGTTCAATATATCGCAGCCCTCGATAAATCAACCGGAAAAACAATCTGGAAAACCGAACGTCCGCAGGAATATTACAAAGATATTGCCCCGGTTTACCGGAAAGCATACACAACGGCATTTGTGGTTGAGGTTGACGGGCGTGAACTTCTGATCAGTAACGGGGCACAATTGTGCAATGCCTATGATGTAAATAATGGTGAAGAATTATGGAGGTTTTTCTATGGGCACGATTCAACGGTTGGAATGCCTTTGGCATACAATGGATTAGTGTTTTTTAATTCGGGTTGGATTTTCGAAGAGAACCGTGCTAGTTATGTAAAGTTTTTTGCCGTTGACCCAAAAGGAAGGGGAATATTGCCGAAACACATCTGAAATGGCAGTCGGAAGATGGTATCCCGCAAATTACGACCCCGGTTATTGTAGATGGGCGAATTTATTTGGTTCACGAGCGGGGAGCGCTTTCATGTGTCGATGCAATGACCGGAAAAACCATCTGGACTGAAAATCTCAGGGGGCAGTTTAATGCTTCGCCCATTTATGCGGGGGGTTACATATTTATCCCCGAAGTAAGGGGGTCGGTTTATGTGATTAAACCCGGAGATTCATTTAAGCTGGTGGCAGAAAATAAGTTTGATGAAACCATAAAAGCAACCCCGGCTTTTGTTGATGGTAATATTATCCTGAGAACCGAAAATCATTTGTACAGGATCGGGGATAAATAGAGCGCGAAGGTGGTTGTGATTGATGAATTTGTCAATTTATAAGGTTTTATTTTCGAAGACTTTAGTCGTATATGATTTTTAAATGTTTGGTAATTTGATTTAGTAAATAAGTTATATGAGAAAATTTATTATTGCATGTTTGATTGTTTTGGTAGGTTGGTCTGCACAATCGCAGCCAGAAGGTTTTAATTACGACGAGAGTAAAGTACCGAATTACAAATTGCCCGATGTTCTGGGTCTTCCCGGTGGTAAAAATGTTAAATCGGTCAGGGATTGGGAACGGAAAAAACGTCCTGAAACATTGAGGATTTTTGAAGAGCAGATGTTTGGAAAAATTCCTGCCGGACTTAAAATGACCTCTTTCAGGATTATGGAAGAAAGCGACCAGACTCCATTTAATAATGCCATTCGCCGTCAGGTGGAAATGCTACTCGAAAAAGATGGTAAGGAATTGCATGTAGAAATGCTGATTTATTTACCTGAAGCAGAAGGGAAAGTTCCTGTTTTTGTTGGGTATAACTTTTATGGGAATCATACGGTTACAAACGATGTCGAAGTCAGGATCAGCCCTTCATGGGTAAGCAATAATCCCTCGTTTGGCATTATTAACAATCAACTTACCGAACAAAGCAGGGGTGCCCGGAACAATCGCTGGGCCATCGGAGAAATCCTGAAAAACGGTTATGGACTAGCTACCATTTATTATGGGGATGTGGATCCCGACCGTGATGATTTTTCAGATGGAGCGCATCCTTTTGCATACAAATACGGGCAATTGAGGCCGCAACCGAATGAGTGGGGCGCCATTTCGGCATGGGCATGGGGACTAAGCCAGGCAATGAACTATTTCGAAACTGACCCACAGATTGATGCTTCAAAAGTTGTGGTAATGGGCCACTCCCGGTTAGGCAAGACTTCCTTATGGGCTGGCGCCCTCGATCAGCGTTTTGCCATTGTGATTTCCAACAATTCCGGTTGTGGTGGCGCAGCACTATCGAGGAGGCGTTTCGGGGAAACGGTGAAACGCATAAATACCAGTTTCCCGCATTGGTTTTGCGATAATTTCAAGGCTTATAACGATAATGAAGACAATCTACCCATCGATCAGCACCAGTTGATTGCATTAATTGCTCCCCGGCCAGTGTATATTGCCAGCGCCGAAGAAGACCTGTGGGCCGATCCGCGTGGTGAATTCCTGGCTGGATTTCACGCTACACCGGTTTACAGACTATACGGTTTAAAAGGTATTGAATCTGATGCAATGCCTGAAATCCATCGGCCAGTTATGAACCATATCGGCTACCATATCAGGGCAGGCAAACATGATGTGACAGACTACGACTGGCAGCAATTTATCCGGTTTGCCGACAAACATTTTTTCGGGAAATAACCTGGAATCTCCTTATACTTTATAAAAATCCTCCCATCCTTTCCGAGGGGGTGGTCCGGCAAGCAGGTCGTTGGCAGTTTTATTGTTAGTTATCAGTTTTTTATTCCGGTCGAAAATATGTTTTGTATTGAGCCACTGAGCTAAAACCCCTAATGAAAATACCTGGCTCAAAGGGCCAGATAATTCAAACGGTGAGCGGGTTTTTTCCTCGCCCTTGCAGGCAAGCAGAAAATTTGTAAAATGGATGGAAGGGCTTTTGGGTACTTCCGGTAATTTTGGTTCCATCTCTTTTGATTTTTCAGAAGGAATTATTGAAAGTGTACTTCCGTGAGAGCCTCCTTTAAAAGTCAGTTCTTTGCTGTATATAATCTTTCCGGGGTTAAGCCGGGCCGGTTGAATCTGACCGGTACTAGGCGGTGGGATATTGGGATCGAGTTCTGAAATGCCATAACCTTCAGGAACCGGTGGAACATTATTCACACCATCGTACCAGGTAATATCAACCGGAGGCATACTGCCCCTTGCCGGAAACCGGAACAGTATGGTTGACGATTGCGGGAAAAAGAAATGGTTGTGGCCTTCGGCTTTCAGGCAGGTTATTTCGTTTGGTAAACCCAGCTCGAGAAACTCATGGGCTGTATCGATGATATGGGCGCCCCAGTCGCCCAGCGCGCCAAGTCCGAAATGGTACCAGCTACGCCATTGACCATTTACAAAGTCTTTATTATAAACGTGGTGTTGCGATGCCATCAGCCAAAGGTCCCAGTCCAGTGTTTCCGGAATCGGTTTGGCATCCGGAAATTTTTTCGTGGTTGTATTCCATCCGTGCCGGCAGCGGGCAGAGTTCATGTGGACAGTTATATCTGTTACATCTTTGATGGTACCTGCCTCTTTCCATGCTTTTAAATGAAAATAGTTTCCGTCGGAATGGCCCTGGTTACTCATTTGAGTGGCTACTTTATAATTTCTGGCAGCCTGAATCAATAGTTCATTTTCATTAAAGTACGTGCAAGAGGCTTTTCAAAATAAATGTGCTTCCAAAGGGATATAGCTATCATTGTAACCGGAAAATTCGAATGATCGGTTGTTCCTACCGTTACAGCGTCATTCTGGTTTCTTATGGCATTGAACATTTTCCTGAAATCCTGAAAACGAGGAACATTTGGAAATCTTTCGAGGATATTGAGGGTATGGGGGCCTCCCATATCCTTATCACATAGGGCAACAATATAGCATAATCCTGTATTATACAGCGCATTGATAATTTCGCCACCCAGGTTGCCAATGCCACAGCAGGCATAGTCAACACGGTTGTTGGCACCAACCAGTTTAATTGCGTGGGATGTTTTTCCCTATGCTTTTCTGATCATGAAAGTCAGAGAAGAGGCAATTGCTTATTAAGCAAGGGCTTGCCTTAAATAATACAACGGGAACCATTCATGCTATTCATATGTAATTTCTAATGTCTGAATAATGTTTCAGTTGGATATTTTTTTTGCTTCCCACTTGCCGTTTTTCATTCCATCCAGGTAATTGCCTTTCATAGTGTTTTTATTCACTTTGCCGTTGTAGATAATCCCATTTATTGAAAATGTCAATTCGTCGCCGGTCATTCTGCCTTTTTCGATGCGGTATGATTTGCCTAACTTTTCGTAGGAGCCGTGAAACATCTGGAATTTCTGCTCAATGTTTAATTTTCCGTCGTCCAATGTCCAGGAACCTTCAATATTGGCAGGTACCACCCAGTAGTACCCCATCCAGTCCCAGTTGTACGATGAATGGGTATCGTCGGCGGGTTCCAAATTATTCGATGAATCAGAATATACTTCTGCATCGGCCTGCCACGCACCCAGGTTGAATGTATTCGATACTATCCGGGTTCCGGGTTTCATTTCAAGAAGTTTGGGCCGTAACCTCAGGTTCAGTTCCGAAAGCAAGTACATCGATACCACTGTGGCTTCCGAAAAGTCGTATTCGAAAAGGTCCATATTCAAAAATTTCGCTTTATCGGCTACACCTTCCTTTTTTGCCTGCTGCTCCGAAAGGTTAACCATTTCCGGATTGAATTCAATGCCTACTGCTTTGGCACCTCTTTTTGCTGCTTCAATAACAATCCGCCCATCGCCCGATCCCAGGTCAACCAGAAAATCGCCTGGGCCAACGTTCGCTTTATCAAGCAAAGCATGTACAAGTGAAAGAGGTGTGGGTACCCAGATAACATCTTTGCCAGCCTGACCTTCGTAAGGTACAAACTCTTTTTTTTGTGTGGCTTCCTGCGATATAGCAGTATAAGGGACAAAAATCGGGATTATTAGCAATACAAACAATTTTCTGAATTTCATAGCGCAATTTATTTTGTATAGGACATTAAACTTGTAATCAGGTTTAATGCCTGCAAACTTAATCAATTCTGATGGTAAACCTGAAAAAGAATTTCGGCCTGTTGCTTTTGGTCTATTCTTCTGAAGCAATATTTGTGTTGTAAAACATCTTTAACGCGCTGAAAAATTATTATTTTTGTGTGTTTCGTTATCGTACACGGAAACCAGATCAAAAATTCGAATGGATATAAAATTGTTTTTATGAGGCGGTTAGTTTTATTCATAACAGCAGCCATTCTTTCCTTGAATTTGACTGCTCAATCATCGGTCGATTGGGAATACTTGTTCAACGGGAAAGACCTTAAGGGCTGGAAGCAACTCAATGGAAATGCTAAATTTGAAGCTATAAACGGCGAAATTGTGGGAACATCCGTTTTAAATACCCCAAATTCATTTTTGGCAACTGAGAAAGATTTTGGTGATTTTATACTTGAACTGGAAATGTTCCTTGAGAATGATGTAAACTCTGGAATACAGTTCAGGAGCCAAAGCCTTCCCGATTTTAATAACGGCAGGGTATATGGCTACCAATGCGAAGTTGATCCTTCACCACGTGCCTGGTCGGGGGGGGTTTATGACGAAGCACGCCGCGGCTGGCTGTATCCGCTCGATATTAACCCGGCTGCCAAAACTGCATTCAAAACAGGGGAATGGAACCATTACCGGATTGAATGTATAGGGACTTCCATCCGTACCTGGCTGAATGGGATTCCGACGGCATGGCTTTTCGATGATATGACCCCATCAGGGTTTATTGCTTTGCAGGTTCATTCCATAAACCGAAAAGAACTCGAAGGAGGAAAAATCAGGTGGAGAAACATCAGAATACAAACCAAAAACCTGAAACCTTCTCTTTTTAATGATATTTATGTGGTTAATTTTTTGCCCAATAATTTAAGTGATGCGGAGAAAATGCAAGGATTCAGATTGTTGTTCGATGGAAAAACCACAAACGGATGGAAAAGTGCAAACAGCGAAGGCTTTCCTGTACAGGGTTGGGAAGTGAAAGATGGTGATTTGATCGTTCTCCCTTCGGGAGGCGACCGATCAAAAAAAGGTGGTGATATTGTAACAACAGAAAAATTTAAAGCCTTTGAACTTCGTTTCGATTATAAAATGAGTGAAGGAGCCAACAGTGGTGTAAAATATTATACCGGTAATAATGGTCCCTCAATTGGGTTAGAATATCAGATTCTTGATGATTCCAAACATCCTGATGCTTCGCAGGGAGCTGCCGGAAACCGTACCCTTGCTTCGCTTTACGACCTGATTCCCGCCGATAAGGAACCACGCTTTGTGAGCAAGCCCGGAGAATGGAACAGGGGTGCGATTGTGGCATATCCCGACAACCGGATTGAACATTGGTTAAATGGCCGTAAGGTTCTCGAATATGTAAGGGGGAATAACATATACCGTGCATTGGTGGCACGCAGTAAATTCGCCGGGTTCGAAGGATTTGGAATGGCCGAAGAGTCACCGGTATTGCTTCAGGAACACGACGACCTGGTGCATTTCCGTAACATTAAAATACGTGAATTGAAATAAATATCTGATTATGACCAATCGAAGACAATTTTTAAAGAAATTATCAGCTGGTACGGCAGCGGTTTCATTTGCCAGTGTTACGAGCGGAATGTCGGCACGCAGCTATTCAAGGATTGTCGGGGCTAACGATAGGATATTCGTTGCAATTGCAGGCCTGGGGCGCCGGTTAGGCGCTTTTACCGAACCCATTGCTTTGAAAGCAAGCAATGTGGAGTTGGTTTATTTGTGCGATGTGATGAAAAGTCAGCGCGAAAGGGCTGCGACGCGGTTTTCAAAAATAATTGACAACAAGCCCATACTCGAAAACGATATCCGGAAGGTTATTGAAGATAAAAAAGTGGATGCCCTGTTTAACGCAACACCCGACCACTGGCATGCACCCGGAACATGGATGGCTATTAAAGCCGGTAAACATGTTTATGTGGAAAAACCTTGCGGGCATAACCTTCGTGAGGACAAACTTCTTATTGAGTTTCAGAAAAAATATAATAAAGTGGTTCAGATGGGGAACCAGCAACGTTCAGCTCCTGAATCCATTGAAATTATCGGCGAAATTCACAAAGGTGTGATTGGGGATGTGTACAAAGCTATAGCATTTTATTCCAACACACGGGGTGAAGTGCATGTTGAAGCACCTGCTCCGCCCCCCGAAGGGCTCGATTGGGATCTTTTTCAGGGCCCATCGCCCCGTAAACCCTATACCCACAATACCTGGGATTATAACTGGCACTGGTATGGATGGGATTTCGGTACCGCCGAATCAGGGAACAATGCAACCCACGAACTCGATATTGCCCGTTGGGCTTTGAAGGTGGATTATCCGAAACGTGTTGAAACCGAAGCCACAAAACGCCATTTCCTGAATGATGGCTGGACAATGTACGATTCCATGGATTCTACCTTTTATTTTCCAGGCAATAAAATTATCAAGTGGGATGGAAAATCGAGAAACGGGCATAAAACATATGGTACTGACCGTGGTACCATAATATATGGAACCCAGGGCACAGTTTATGTCGATCGTGGTGGGTACAGCCTTTTCGACCGCAGTGGAAAACTCTTAAGGGAACGAAAAAGTGGCAAACAAGAAGCAGGAACTGCACTGGGTGGAGGAGGAGATACTTCAACCCAGCATGTCATCAATTTCTTTGATGCTATCAGGGGCAAGGCCGGTACTAAAGCCCCGATTAGCGATGCAGCCATTAGCAATCACCTGATCCATTATCAGAATATAGCTTATCGGGTGGGCAAATCAATCGAAGTTTGTACAGAAACCGGCCATATATTCGACAGGGATGCCATGAAGCTATGGGGACGAGAATATGAACACGGATGGGAACCAATTTTATAATCAACATAAAATCAATACAATGGAAAAATCGAGACGTTCATTCATTAAAAAAGCTGCCATCGGCTCGGCCGGGGTTGCTTTTGGTGGCGCTGCCTATGGTTTCAGCGCCAAAAGTTACGGAAATATAATGGGTGCTAATTCAAAAGTCCGCGTTGGCGTGGTTGGCTTCTCCGACCGCTTTATGCAATCATTGCTTCCTTGTTTCCTCGAACATTCGAAGCAACTGAATTTTGAAATGGTAGCCCTGTCCGATATCTGGAACCGTCGCCGCGACGAAGGTAAGGCATTTATAAAGGAGAAATCGGGATGGGATGTTGTGCTCTGCCGTAACAACGAAGAGCTTTACGAACGCAAAGATATTGATGCGGTAATCATCAGTACAGCCGACTTTCAACATGCCCTTCACCTGGTTGAGGCTTGCAATGCCGGAAAAGATGCTTACTGCGAAAAACCTTTTGCCGAAACCATGGACGATGCCAATGAAGCGCTCGATGCTGTAAAAAAATCGAAAATAATTGTCCAGATAGGTTCACAACGCCGTAGTGCAACCAATTATCATGCAGCAAACGACTATATCAGATCGGGTAAGTTTGGCGATATTGTTATGGTTGAAATGACCTGGAACGTGAACCAGCCCGGCCGCTGGCGCCGCCCTGCGCTAACAGCAACCATAAAGGAAAGTGATACCGACTGGAAACGCTACCTGATGAACCGCCCGTTTGCACCATGGGATCCGCGCATGTACCTCGAATATCGTTTGTTCTGGCCATATAGTTCAGGAATACCCGGGCAATGGATGTGCCACCAAATCGATACCGTTCACTGGTTTACCGGTCTGCACTATCCACGCAACGTAGTAGCCAACGGTGGAATTTACCAATGGAAAGACGGGCGTACCAATGCCGACACCTTAACCGCAGTATTCGATTATGGTCCGATCAACGACAAATCGAAAGGATTCCAGGTGGTATATTCATCCAGGTTCAGCAACTCTGCTGGTGGAACCAAAGAACTTTACTATTCAAACGGTGGAATGCTTAATCTGGATACCAATATAGTTTCACCCGAAGGAGGCCTGCGCGAACGGGAAGCCGCTGCAATGAATATGAAAGCAAATCTGCTTGAACCATTCGAACTTCCTAAAGTTCAAATGGCTACTGCCGCAAATACCAGTGGCGATCCGCAAACTTCGGCACATATGCTAAACTGGATGGAGTGTGTAAGGTCGCGGAA
>JBBIHB010000031.1:0-6666 GCA_037447215.1 Bacteroidales bacterium | reverse complement strand
GGCGGGTTACAACCATACCATTGCCTGCTCTATGGCCAATGCAGCATTCCGTACCGGTCTTCCGGTTCGTTTCGATCCGGTTGCCAGGCAGATTATGGCCGGCAATAAAGTTTTTAAATACTAAAAATGTTTTACCGGAAACCCTAATGTTCAATCTCAGGGGTTCCGGTATTTATACTTCATCTTTTATCGAATCGATTCGTTTGTTATACCATGAATTTCAGGAAATCATTGTTGTCAGCGCTTATGCTGGCAATTGCATTATTAATTATTGATACACTTTATGCGCAGCCGGCTCAAGAAGCTGTTCAGATTGTTGTTTCACCCGATAGGCCCGACTGGCAGTATAAAACAGGAGATCAGGCGGTCATTAATGTTACCGTACTCAGGAATAATGTTCCCATAAAGGAGGTGACCTTGAATTATGAACACGGATTTGAACTGATGCCCTCCGATAAATCGGGGTTTCAATTGTTGAAAGAGGGTACATTAAATTATAAACTGCCGGCCATAAAAACTCCGGGGTTTTACAGGTTTACTGCATCGGTAGATGTTGACGGGAAAAAATATTCGGCTTATGCTACTTGTGGTTTTTCTCCTGAAGAAATTAAGCCAACCACAACCCTTCCGGCCGATTTTAAAGAATTTTGGGTCAAGGCGCTCGATGATTTAAGGAAGGTTCCGGTTGCACCGGTATTGACCCTTCTACCCGATCGATGCACTGATAAAGTGGACGTATATCACGTTCGGCTCGATAACATAAATGGAAAAATATACGGAATCCTCTGCAAGCCTAAAGAACCCGGAAAATATCCGGCCATACTCAATGTTCCGGGGGCAGGAGTCAGGCCCTACGAGGGCGATGTGAACAATGCCGCGAGGGGAATTATCACATTACAGATTGGTATTCATGGAGTTCCGGTTAATTTGCCAGCACAGATTTATACCGATTTGGCAACAGGCCCCATTCGTGATTATTGGGCAATAAATATGGACGACCGAAATGCATATTACTATAAGCGTGTGTACCTTGGGTGTGTAAGGGCTGTCGATTTTATTACCGGCCTCGAAGAATTCGACGGTCATAACCTGGTAGTTCAGGGTGGCAGTCAGGGTGGAGCCCTGGCAATCATTACTGCATCGCTCGATAAAAGGGTCAGGTTTATATCATCATTTTATCCGGCGCTGTGTGACCTCACAGGTTATCTGCATGGAAGGGCAGGTGGATGGCCTCACTTGTTCCGGAACGGATTTACCAAGAAACCCGAAAAAGTCGAAGTCTCCAAATATTACGATGTAGTAAATTTTGCCAGGTTTATTGAAGTGCCTGGTTGGTATAGCTGGGGTTTCAACGATAATGTTTGCCCGCCAACATCCATGTATTCTGCATATAATGTTATAAAAGCTCCTAAGGAGTTGCATCTGTGGCATGATTCGCACCACTGGACTTATCCGGAGCAACGTGAGCAAGCCTGGAATTGGATTTACCGGCAAATTGGAAAATAGTGGTTGAAACCAGGTATTACAGTAATTCATTTATGGCAATGGGCACCCGTTGCGATGTGGTACTGTTTCACCATGACCTTGATTTTGCAGAAAGGGTACTTCAAACGCTTCGGAAAGAGGTTCTGCTGCTCGAAAGTTTACTCAGTTGTTTTCAGGAAGGTTCACCAGTTGCGAAGTTCAACTCTATGAAAAAAGGGGAATTATTTAGTCCTGGCGAAACCCTTTGGGAAATTTTTCAACAGTGCATCACCTACTATAAAATTACACAAGGCGCATTTGATATTACATCACTTCCGCTAATCACCCTATGGAAAGACAGGCCATTGGATGATTTACCGGATCATCGACACATCCAGGAGGCTCTTGCCATTTCAGGATTTGAGAATTTGCAGTTTAACCATGAAATGAAGGAGATCAGAAAATTAACCGACAATATTGGGGTTGATTTTGGTGCAATCGGAAAAGGAATAGCTCTGGATAATATTAATAAGTTGTTAAAGCAGCAAAAAATTGAAACTGCATTTATTAGTTTTGGCGAAAGTTCTGTTTTGGCATTGGGAAAACATCCCAAAGGTGATTACTGGCCGGTTGGTATCCTGCATCCCTGCAAGCCCGAAGTAATATTGCATGTGTTCGAAGTAGTTGATGGATGTGTAACCACATCGGCAACTTTGGTTCAAAAAGGATACCGGAAAGCCCGTTCCAAACGTCACATCGTGGATCCACGTAGTGGACAGGCAATTGATTCAGGTATGCTTGTCTCAGTGAAATCAGAATCGGCTGCTTTGGGTGAAGTATTAAGCACTTCATGGATGATTTTGAATGATGGTGAAAGGGCGATATTAAAAAATAATATTAAAGAAATTGAAATCTTTATGGCCGAGATAGCCGAAGATATAGAGGATAATAATTTTTCAACCGATTTATAAAAGATGGATATAAGAATCAAAAACCGAAGGGAATTTCTGAAAGAGATGGGCATTTTTGCCGGATCGGCTACTTTGCTTTCTGCAGTGCCCTGGATAAAGGCTTTTGCACAGGAAAATGGCCGAACAATTTCTCCCTCCGACAGGGTCAGGGTTGCAGTAATTGGGGTCGGTGACAGAGGCAGGGCTTTGCTCCTTAATTTGCAGGAAATTGAAAATGTAGAAATTGTTGCTGTATGCGACGATTATGAGCCCAATTATAAACGTGCAATTGAACTCACAAGTGGGAAAGCCAAAGCGTTTTATGATTACAGGGAAATGCTCGGGTTAAATGACCTTGATGCCGTGGTAGTGGCAACTCCGTTGCACCTGCATGCTCACATCGTAATTGATTTTCTTCATGCCGGAGTGCATGTTTTCTGTGAAAAAAGTATGGCTCGAACACTCGAAGATTGCAACCGAATGGCCGAAGCTCATTTCGAAACAGGAAAAATACTTCAAATTGGGCATCAACGATTGTTTAATCCGGTTTATCTGAATGCCCTTGAAAGAGTAAAAGCAGGGGAAATAGGGGAAGTTCTGCAGGTAAGGGCTTACTGGCACAGAAATGGAAACTGGCGTCGGCCGGTTCCTTCTCCCGAACTGGAGCGAAAAATCAACTGGAGGCTTTATTCCGAATATTCAGCAGGGTTGATGACCGAACTGGCTTCACATCAGGTTCAGGTTGCAAACTGGTTTATCGATAAAGTACCGGTTAGCGTACAAGGATCGGGAAGTATTTGCTACTGGAAAGATGGCCGCGAAGTGTACGACCATGTCGCAGTGATTTATAGTTACGATAACGGTGCAAAATGCCTTTATGATTCGTTTATCTCCAACAAACATTATGGACTTGAGGAACAAATCCAGGGTGACAAGGGAACCATCGAACCCGAAATCAACCGAATTTATTCCGAAAATCCACCCAAGGCCCCAGGTATCAGGCAATTGATCCACAGCATCGAAAAGGAAATATTCGAAATTATTCCCATCGGTGGTGCAACCTGGATACCCGAAACTGCCGTACCATACAGGGGCAGCATAATTACCCCTTATGATAACAATGATACCCTGTTGCAAATGATTGGTTTTATAAAAGCAGTACGCAACGGGAAGCCTTATCCTGGACTATTCCGTGAGGGATACCATGCTTCGATTGCAGCATTGCTCGGGCTTCTGGCAATGGACAATAACGAAATTGTGATTTGGCCCGAAGAATATAAAATTGAGAAGGGAAGGGGATAAAGTTTGATTTTAGGGTGGGAAGGATAATGGAGAAAGGTTAATCAGTTAGCTGGCGTATTAAGGATAAACCCCGGTTAAATGGGGAAAGTTTAAATTGGAAAGGTTAAATGATAAAGATTGATTATGAAAGATATTGTTATTACAGCAAAATATATCAGGCGCGAAATCATCATTTTGTTGGTTTGTCTGGTTTCGGCCATTTTATTGAATGTTTATTCAATAATCAAATATCAAACGGCCTGGCGTGAACTTTATAGCCAGATACATATTGTATTGGCCGTATGGATTGTAATTTATGTACTTGTTTTATTGTTTCGTTTGATTTTTACTCATATATTCAGGCTTTTTACCAAAAAGCAATGATGAAGAGATTTTTTTTCCTGATTTTCGTTGTTCTCCCATTTATTTCTGTTTCACAGATCGATATAACCCCATGCGATGAAGGAATTTTAATTTCCGATAAATGGAAAGAGGTATTGTATTATCAGATCGAACTGCGTTCGATTGAAGGTAAATATTTGAGGTCGAACTATTTTCACCCACTGTGGGATTTAAAGGGTAATATAATTACTGAAGATTTTCCTCCGGATCACATGCACCACAGGGGGATTTTCTGGGCTTGGCCTCAGGTATTGGTGAGCGGGAATAACGTGGGTAACCTTTGGGAGCTAAAAGATATTGTTCAGGACGTTGCCGAAGTTGAATATGCACTGCAACCCAATGGCGCCGGTGTTCTTAAAACAGAAGTTTACTGGAAAACCACTTCTTCTTCAATAAGTGTTAAGAATCCGATTATCAAAGAAACAGCCAAGGTGACTATTCATCCCCGAATGAAGAAATACCGTCAGATTGATTTTGATATTTCACTGATAGCCCTTACCTCTAAGGTAAAGATTGGAGGTTCGGACGATGATAAAGGATATGGCGGTTTTTCAATTAGATTGAAGCTCCCTTCTGATGTATCTTTTTATGGGGCAGAAGGTACGGTAATCCCTGAGCTTACTCAGGTGAGATCGCCCGGATGGATAAATATTCAGGGTTCTTCAGGAAAAAGAAATGAACCCTATGGAGTAGTCATTGCCGATCATCCCGGAAATCCCGGATACCCTCAGAAATGGATACTCCGAAGGGGAAAAAGTATGCAAAATATAGTTTTTCCGGGTGGGGAGCCGATTGAAATTTCCAGAAGTGAGCCACTTATACTGAAATATACCGTTATAGTACATAATGGAAAGATTTCCAAAGCGACCATCAATAGGATTGTAAAGAATTAGAAGGCAGCTATATTTATTCTTCTCCTGCGGTGATGATTTTTTTGCTTTTCAGAATATTCACAATTGCATCCACAATATGATCGTCAGATAAACTTGCATAATTAAAAATCACGTCAAAGTCAGTATTTACATAGGTTCTTCCTATTACTGCTTCTGTAAACGCCCTTCTTTTTTCATCGGCTTTATTAACATATTGTTCGGCCTGATCGTGACTCATATTTTTCATCTGAGCAACACGGTTTATTCTCCATTCGAGTGGAGCTTCGAGCCTGATGCTGAGTTTGTTGGGCAGATCGGAAAGAATTGTGGTAGCCCCTCTGCCTAGTATGATATACCTTCCGGATAGGGCAAGTTTAACTATTACATCTTTGAGGATGATAATAGCCTTTTCATCTACCAAGTCGGTGAATTTCTCCTTTGAAAACGCATTTGAAACCAATTCGAGCCTGCCGAGCATTTCAGGGTTGTCGATATTACGGGCTTGCATTTCGGCCTGAACCTCTTTAATGGCTTGCCTGAATGCATCTTTATCAGTCCATTGCCACTCTGCATCGGTTTTGGTTTCCGACATATAACTGTAACCGGTTAGGATTTTCGAGAGTTTAATTGCTATCCTTTTTGCCGAGCAACCGGTTTGGCGCGAAATGGTAACCACAGGGCCTGCAAAATCCCCTGTTTCAAGATTGCTTGCAGCAACATATTTCAGGTAACTATTTAAAAACTCTTTCATATACTTTTGTTTTCTGGATTTTCATTACAACGAAATTACAATACAATCCCAATTTAAAATCCAAAATATGCTGTACAATACCATTTTTGCGGTATGTTATACAACACTGTTTTACAACAGATTATTTTTAGCTATTTTTATACCCGGATAAACAATGTAAAGATTGGATGATCAAACTAATACAGTATTAAAAAACAAGCCAGGATTCAGACAGCCATTGCCTCATTTGGCTTGTCGGGACAGGTATTTCATGGTCCATTGCTTCAAGCACATTCAGGTTTTGAAGTTAGAACCATTCTTGAACGAACAAAGAATTTATCAAGAAAGATGTTTCCGGTTGCTCACCTTGCACGCGATTACAAGGAAATACTAAACGATCCGGTAGTTGAACTTATTATAATTAACACCCCCGATTTTCTTCATTTTCCGATGACTCTTGAAGCGCTCAAAGCCGGTAAAAATGTTGTAGTTGAAAAACCTTTCACTCTGAAATCAGATGAAGCTCGTCATTTGATTGAGGTCGCCCTTAAGAAAAAGCTAATGCTTTCGGTTTATCAAAACCGTCGTTGGGACGGTGATTTTCTTACCATCAAAAAAGTAATTGGTTCAGACGTATTGGGAAAGCTGGTTGAATTTGAATCTCATTTTGATCGTTATCGAAATTATATTGCTCAGGGAACCTGGAAAGAAGAAGGTGACGAATACGCCGGAGTACTTTATAATCTGGGTTTGCATATGGTTGACCAGGCTCTTGTACTGTTTGGTATGCCAAAAGCAGTAACCGCACATCTGGGCATAGTTCGCACGGGTGGCAAAGTTGCCGATTATTATGATATCAGGCTTCAATACGAAGGATTCGCCACAATATTGAAATGTTCATACATGGTGCGGGAAGCCGGGCCACGTTATATCCTTCACGGTACAAATGGCTCTTTTCTTAAATGGG
>JBBIHB010000030.1:0-34869 GCA_037447215.1 Bacteroidales bacterium | reverse complement strand
CACGGGTTAAACTCAAAAAGCTTTATCCGTCAATTTTGACTTGACATGACAGTAGAATGGTACTTACCAATTTCAGAGGAACTTTTTCGAGTACTTAAACCATCAGGCACATTTGTATTAAATATTAAAGAGAAAGTAATCGATGGTGAGAGAAGCACCTATGTTATAGAGATGATTTTGGAAATGCGGAAACAAGGATGGTTATGGACAGAAGAGTTTATATGGCATAAAAAGAATTGTTATCCTGGCAAATGGCCAAATAGGTTTAGAGATGCATGGGAGCGATTACTACAATTCAATAAACAAAAGCAATTCACCATGTATCAAGAAAAAGTTATGGTGCCAATGGGTGATTGGACAAAATCACGATTGAAAAATTTGAGCGAGACAGATAAAATAAGAGATAATTCAAAAGTAGGAAGTGGTTTTGGAAAAAATATCTCAAATTGGATGCAAAGAGAATTTGCCTATCCAACAAATGTACTTCATTTGGCAACTGAATGTAACAACAAAAACCATAGTGCAGCCTTCCCAGAAGGCATTCCAGAATGGTTTATCAAACTTTTTACCAAGCCAGGAGATTGGGTACTTGATCCATTTGCAGGATCAGGCACTACCAATATTGCAAGTCAAAAAATGAATCGCAATTCAATTGGTATTGAGATAATACCTGAATATTACGAAATGATAAAAAAACAAACAGAACCTGTACAATATGTTTTATTTGATCCTGAGATGAATTATGAAAAAACTCGATCTTGAAGATGTGGCGGAATATATTCGAAACAATATTGGTACGTTTCATAAAAAACGTATCCAAGGATTAGAGAAATTAAAGCTTAAAACTGTTTTAGAAAAGAAAAATCCTTATCTTTTTAAGGCGAAACACCTTCTTACTGCAGACTCTATTATAAAAAGTTTGACAGATGCATACATTTCCTCAAAAGAAGAAACAATTTTTGGTGATTGGCTTGAAGGTTTGGCTATTCATATTAATATGCAGGTTTATAATGGTTGGAAATCTGGAATAAAAGGTATTGACCTTGAGTTAGACAAAGATGGAACGCGCTATATTGTAAATATTAAATCTGGCCCGAACTGGGGTAATAGTAGCCAGATCGAAAAAATGAAATCTGATTTTATAGCAGCAAAACGAACGCTAAGAACAAGCAATTCGGGAATTCGGGTTAACGCAATTAATGGTTGTTGTTATGGACGAGATTCAAATCAAGATAAAGGCGAGTACTTTTAACTTTGTGGACAAGAATTCTGGAGTTTTATCTCTGGAGACGATAATCTCTACCTCGACTTAATTAAACCGTTAGGGCACAATGCAAAACAAAAGAATGATGATTTTCTCAATTCATATTCAGCAATGATAAACAAATTTACAATAGAGTTTGGAATAGATTTTTGTACAGATTCAGGGAATATAGATTGGGATAAACTCGTGAAATACAATTCTGGCAGGTAAATATCTAATCTTTTATGAGAAATTCATTATTTGGTAAAACTATTTCAGAACTAAAAGAATTAGTAGAAAAATTGCACTACCCCAATTATACAGCCAGGCAAATTTCTGATTGGCTATACAAAAAAAATGTAACCTCAATAGCTGAAATGACCAATCTATCGAAAAAAGCCCGTGAAGCCTTGTCCGAAAATTTTATAATTGGAATAACTGAACCTGTTAAAGTTCAGAAAAGTATTGATGGTACCCGAAAATACCTGTTCCCGGCATCAGGTGGCAAGTTCATCGAAACTGCCATGATCCCCGAGAACGATAGGGTTACTGTTTGTGTGAGTTCACAGGTTGGATGCAAAATGGGGTGTCTTTTCTGTATGACCGGCAAACAGGGATTTCAGGGACAGCTTACTGCCGGCGAAATATTAAACCAGATCAGGAGCATCGAAGAGTTTCCGGAAGTAACCAACATCGTTTACATGGGAATGGGAGAGCCATTCGACAACCTTGATGAAGTTTTAAAGAGCCTCGATATTCTCACATCGGAATGGGGTTATGCTATGAGCCCACGCCGAATAACCGTTTCTACCATCGGGATCATACCAGGAATGGTTACTTTCCTCGAAAAAAGCGGGGCTCATCTTGCAGTCAGCCTTCATACGCCTTATGATGATGAAAGGAGAAAACTGATGCCTGTACAGGTAGCCTACCCCATTTCGGAAGTTATCAACGAAATCAGGAACTGGGATATCGGCCGCCAGAGAAGGGTATCGTTTGAATATATCATGTTCGAAGATTTAAACGATACCGAAAAACATGTCAAAGAACTCGCACGAATACTGAATGGGGTTAAATGCCGGATTAACCTGATCAGGTTTCATCCCATCCCCGGAACACCTCTTCGGGGAAGTAATGATGAAACCTTGTTTCGGTTTAAAGACAAACTCAACGAAAAGGGAATACTTACCACCATCAGGGCATCGCGCGGGCAGGATATTTACGCAGCATGTGGGTTACTTTCCACAAAAGAATTGGTTAAAAACATTCAGGCATGATATTATTTAATTTTTAAACGCTAATTTTATCTTCCAACATTTTTCGACAAAAGAACATGGAAACGCTGGAATGGAACAAAAACATTTTCGGAGCCCGTTGCGATATTTTCAGGAAAGAAGAGATTATAGGCCTGATACAATGGAAAAACATGTTCAATGGCAAAGCTATCTGTGAATTCAGGGGTAAAACCTATTATATTGAACGTGACCTGCTTTCGTCTCGGCTCGAAATATATGATGGAAAAAAACAGGCTTTGCTTGCCAAACTTACTGTCAACCTGTTCAACCCCCGAAGCGACGTCGTTGTAAATGGAAAAAGGTTTGAGCTGGAGATGAAGAATTTCTGGCAATCGGCATGGGCATGGAAATTCAACGGCACCGAAATCATATCATTCACTTCAAACGAATTCATGGTGCGCGAAAAAGGCGAAGTTGAGCTTTTTTCGACCTGTAACGATGAAGTCGAAATTTTGATCCTCCTCGGTTTAGCCCTTCGAAATCAATTTACAATGGTAATTCTTTTGCTTGTTTTGATTGCTGCTATAATTATACTTTGAAAAATGGATTTCCAATTATTCAAAGTATTCATTTTTTAAGTGATCAGAAAAAATCTTCTTCGTCCCTATCGGTACTGCGAAAAGGATCAGGCTCATTGCAATCGAGGTTAATATTGAAATTTTCCGGACTTTCAAACTGCACATCTTCGGTGATTCCCAATGTCGGATCGGCAAGGACTTTTTTCATAAAATACCCCCATATGGGCAACGCCATATTGGCCCCTTGACCTGAAGCAATATCGGTAAAATGAATGCTTCGCAGGTCGGCCCCGGTCCATACTCCTGCTGTTAGCTGAGGAGTTGACCCGATAAACCAGCCATCGGAATGGTTCTGTGTGGTTCCGGTTTTACCTGCTATAGGCATACTGAAACGTCCATACCCCTCGCGGCTGCGGAGACGGCCACCAGTACCAGCATCAACTACACCCTGCATCAGGTTCAGCATCAGGAAGGCCGTGTTTTCATCCAGGGCTTCGTAATGTTTAGGTACAAAATTGGCAATCAGGTTTCCATGCCGGTCTTCTATATGGGTAACAAACCAGGGCTTTATATAAACACCTTTGTTTGCATAGGTTGCAAATGCCCCTACCATCTCGTAAAGTGTAATGTCAGAGGTTCCTAAAAACATGGAGGGAACCGGATCGATTGGCGAATACACTCCTAATTTTTTCATTACCTCTACAACGGCCTGAGGGTTGAACTGTTTCATTACCCATGCAGAAATCATATTTTTAGAGTTGGCCAGACCCCATTTCAGTGTCACCATTTTCCCGAAATATTCATCATCGGTACTTGCATCGCGGGGTTCCCAGATTGATCCGTCCCATAAAACAAACTGCTGCCTCACATAGGGAACTTTGGTGCAGGGAGTCAAGCCATTCTGCATGGCAAGGGTATATAAAAATGGTTTTACGGTTGACCCAACTTGCCGTTTTCCACCTTTAACCATGTCGTACATGAAATGTTCGTAGCTCGGGCCGCCCACATATGCTTTTACCATGCCGCTTCCATTTTCCATAGCCATAAACGATGACCGGAAAAAACGGAGGTACCATTTGATAGAATCGATCGGCGACATAATTGTATCAATGGCACCGTTCCATGAGAAGATCGACATTTCGACCGGTTTGCTAAACTCTTCCATGATCTCTTCGTTCGATTTTCCGGCTTCAAGTAAAATCCTGAAACGTTCGGTTTGCCGAATGGACCGATTGAGGATTTCATCAATTTCGGATGCGGTCATATTGTTCGAAAACGGCGGGTTCTTCAGGGAACGCACCCTCCTGTCGAAGAGTGGCTGCAGGTTTTCGCTCAGATGTTTGGCAAGCGATTCTTCGGCATATCGTTGCATACGTGAATCGATGGTTGTATATATTTTTATTCCGTCACGGTACAGGTCATAAGAAGAGCCATCTGCCTTCCGGTTTTTTCTTGCCCAGCCGTATAAAGGGTTGGTTGCCCATTCGGTACTGTCTTCCATAAATTTCTGATATTGCCATGAGGCATATCTCTCCCTGACAGGCTCTGGTGCATTCATTGTAATCCTGAGATATTCGCGAAAGTAGGTGGCAAGTCCCCTTTTAAAATCAACTCTGTGATAGTCGAGGTCTAAAGGCAAAATCTTCATGGAATCAAATTCTGCACGGCTGATGAATCCATATTTTCGCATCTGCGAAAGCACCACATTTCGCCGGTTAAGGGTCAGTTCCTCCCTGCGCAATGGGTTATACAATGCGCTGTTTTTTGCCATGCCAACCAACATGGCAGCCTGGTGTAAATGAAGGGAATCAGGTTCACAATTGAAATAAACATTGGATGCTGTCTTTATACCCACAGCCAAATTGAGAAAGTCATACTTGTTCAAATACATGGTAATGATTTCTTCTTTGGTATAACTCCTCTCGAGCTTAACTGCTATAATCCATTCCCTGAACTTCCTTACAGCCATCCTGACCAGCCCGGAAAAGTTTTCGCGGGGGAACAACATTTTGGCCAACTGTTGCGAAATGGTACTTCCCCCACCTGAACTGGTATCTCCCGTCAGAATACCTTTCATTACCCTGAGTAATCCCCTGAAATCGATGCCCGAATGCCTGAAAAACCTGATGTCTTCGGTTGAAATAAGTGCCTGGATAAGATCCGGCGGAATTTGATCGAACCCAACATAAGTCCGGTTTTCGGTAAAAAAAGTGCCTAATAACCGGTCATCTGATGAAATTACCTGCGAAGCAAGTATGCTTTCAGGATTTTCAAGGTCTTCGAAAGTTGGCATAAACCCGAACCAACCTTTGGCTATGCCATAAAATAATATGAAAGTAAATAATACAAGTACAAGATAAGCCGACCAGAAAACCTTGATGTATTTTGAAAATTCCGATTTTTTATCCAACATGAATCAAATCTTTTTGAAAGTGCAAATATACCCGTAATTATGCCTTAAATTTATCATATCGGCTTAAGATTAAATAGTTTAAAAGCAAAATTAAAAACAAAATGATCATTTTCAACAGAATAGAAAACGAAAAAATAGAAACTAAATTTTGAACTTACCTTTTCATTTTCTTTACTTTGCACAAATTTTTTAAAAAAGGATCATCCCATGCAGGAAAATCTGGTTATAGTTGAATCGCCCGCAAAAGCAAAGACCATTGAAAAGTTTCTGGGTAAAGAATTTAAGGTTGCCTCAAGTATGGGGCATATACGGGACCTGGTCAAGAAAGATTTTGGCATTGACATTGCCAACAATTATAAACCTCAGTATGTGATTTCGGAAGACAAAAAAAAGGTTGTTTCCGAATTGAAAAAACTCGCAAAATCGGCTACCGAAATCTGGTTGGCGTCTGACGAAGACCGCGAAGGGGAGGCAATTGCCTGGCATCTTCAGGAAGTTTTAAACCTCAAAAAAGAACAAACAAAAAGGATTGTCTTTCATGAAATTACAAAAGATGCCATATTAAATGCCCTTAAAACTCCAAGGGCGATTGACGAAAACCTTGTTAATGCCCAACAGGCACGTCGTGTACTCGACAGAATTGTGGGGTTTGAAATTTCACCGGTTTTGTGGAAAAAAGTGAAACCATCCTTATCAGCAGGAAGGGTACAATCGGTAGCTGTGAGGTTGATAGTGGAAAGGGAACGCGACATTATCGGGTTTACCACATCTTCTTCGTTCAGGGTAACAGGAAGTTTTTCGGTTGAATCGTCTGATGGAAAATCGACAATAATCAAGGCTGAATTATCGCGTAGGTTTGATACCCGTAATGAAGCACTGGCTTTTCTCGAAAAGTGCAGGGACGCCCGTTTCAGTGTGGGCAATGTAACCAAAAAGCCGACAAAACGTTCGCCTGCAACCCCATTTACTACCTCTACCCTGCAACAGGAAGCAAGCCGGAAACTTGGTTTTTCGGTATCGCAAACCATGAGTATTGCCCAAAGGCTCTATGAAGTAGGGAAAATTACCTACATGCGTACCGATTCGGTAAATCTATCGTCGCTGGCCATAAATACCGCTGCGAAAAAAATAACTGAACTTCACGGGGAAAAATACCTGAAAATACGTCAGTACAAAACCAAAACAAAGGGAGCACAGGAAGCTCACGAAGCCATTCGGCCAACATATATCGACCAGGAAACCATCAATGGAACTTCCCAGGAGAAAAAACTATATGATTTGATATGGAAACGTACTATTGCTTCTCAGATGGCCGATGCTGAACTGGAAAAAACAACTGTTACCATTGATATCTCCACTGTAGAGGATAAATTTATAGCATCGGGTGAGGTGATAGTTTTTGATGGGTTCCTGAAAGTTTATATGGAATCGACTGACGAGGAAGACGGCAATCAGGGGAGCCAGGAAATTATACCCCCCCTTAAAATCAATACAGTTTTGAAAACTAAAATCGTTCAAGCCACTGAAAAATTTACCCAGCGACCTCCACGCTATACAGAGGCATCGCTGGTTAAAAAACTTGAGGAACTTGGAATTGGCAGGCCATCGACCTACGCCCCTACCATTTCAACCATCCAGAACCGGAACTATGTTTCTAAAGAAGACCGGCCCGGTACAGAAAGGACTTTTTTACAGATCGAACTTATTAAAGGACAAATCCACGAAGCAGTAAAAAAAGAAATTACAGGGACCGAAAAAGCTAAACTTTTCCCAACCGATATTGGCATGGTTGTAACCGATTTCCTTCTTGAATACTTTAACGAAATTATGGATTACAATTTTACTGCACTCGTCGAAATGGAGTTTGATGAAATAGCAGAAGGGAAAAGAATATGGAATGAGGTAATTGACGAGTTTTATCATCCGTTTCATTCAAAAATTGACAATGCCCTCAAAAAATCGGAAAAAACAAAAGGCGAGCGGACACTGGGTTTCGACCCTGCGACAGGGAAACAGGTATCGGTAAAAATAGGGCGGTTTGGGCCCATTGCGCAACTGGGTGAATCCATACCGGGCAATGACGACGACAAACCACAGTTTGCAAGCCTGAGAGCCGGTCAGCACCTCGAAACCATAACTATGGATGAAGCCCTTGAATTATTTAAGATGCCACGGGACCTTGGTGAATTCGAAAATAAAAAAGTAACTATAGGAATAGGGCGGTTCGGCCCTTATGTGCGTCATAACAACCAGTTTGTTTCCCTGGCAAAAACCGACGATCCGTACGACCTGAATATTGCAAGGGCAATAGAGTTGATTCTTGCCAAAAGGGAAAAAGAAAAGAATTCCATTATCCGGATTTTTGAAGAAAATCAGGAAATGAAAATACTGAATGGAAGGTGGGGCCCTTATATATCATTCAATAAAAACAATTTTAAAATACCCAAAGGAAAAAAGGCCGAAGAACTTTCCTTTGAAGAATGCCTGAAAATAACTCAGGAGAGTGTTAAAGCAACCAAACGGAAAAAGAAATGAAGCCCGACAACCGTGACCTTCTGCTCTATTTTGATCCTGTTGATTTTGAACAGTTTCAGGAAAATATTAAGTCCAGCAGGCATTCATTGGGATATCAAATTGAAAAATCAACCCGGGCTTTTTCAGGTCCAAAACCTATAAAGCCTGTTGCAGCCATTTTCGGGGTTACTTACGACGGCTCAACTCAGAATAAAGGCTCAGCCCTTGCCCCTGATGAAATAAGGAAGTTCCTTTATGGATTAAGTAGCTTTGAATCAAATTCTCACATCATCGATTTAGGAAACCTCCGTGCAGGCAAAACTGAGCAGGATACATACTTTGCACTTCGCGATGTTACCGATTATTTTACCGAAGCAGGAATAATTGCCATAGTAATTGGTGGTGGCCACGACCTTACTGTTGGGATTTGCAGGGCATTTCAGGGATATAAAGAATTTACCCTGACAATTGCCGATTCGAGGATTGACCTGAAAAAAGAACGCGAAGTTTCAAATGCATCCAATTTCATTTCCAAAATATTGCGTGAAAATCCCAAACTGTTTCATCTGCAGTTAATCGGGGTCCAGAAACATTTTGCAACGCCTTCATTTTTTGAATTTTTACGGCAGAACACGTTTGATTACATACAATTAGGATCATTCAGGGACAATGTTGCAGGCATCGAACCATTAATCAGGAATACCCATTTTCTGAGTTTTGATATTTCATCGGTCAGGAAATCGGATTCAACCGGCAATTATCAGGCTTCACCCAATGGATTCTATGCCGAAGAAGCCTGCCTGATCTCAAGATATGCCGGTTTAAGCAGCAGATTGACAGTTTTTGGCCTTTTTGAAGTGAATCCGCAGCTCGATCCCAATGGTTTCACGTCTCATTTAGCTGCTCAGATGGTTTGGTATTTTCTTGAAGGAACACTTCTGCGACGCAAAGAAGACCCAATAATCAGTAAGGAGTCGTTTACCCGTTTTTTTGTCGAGGTTGAGGATCACAGTGAACCTTTGGTTTTTTACCACCATCCTGCAACCAACCGATGGTGGATTGAATTTTTCCCTCAAGAGGGTGAGAACTGGATACTTGCATGTAACAATAACAGTTATAAGCAAGCCATAAAGGGGGAAGTACCGGAAATTTACTGGAAATATGTCAGAAAAACAACACGTTTATCAAAATAATAGAAAATTTAGTGCGTTCTTTGCTAAACCAACAACAGAGTTTTACCTGAGTAATATTTGGTAATATTTGCATATGCTCTGATTGATGGAAATTTGGCAGCAGAGAAGAATATTTTATGAGAAAAATAATTTCTTTTTTATTTTTCATATTTATAGCTAAATTAGCGGCACTTGGGCAACAGGATCCGCAGTTCACCAATAACATGTTTTACAAGTTGGGAGTGAACCCGGGTTATGCTGGCAGCAACGACGCAATCAGTGGCTTGATATTGAACCGATATCAGTGGTCGGGGTTCAGAGGATCTCCTAAAACACTGGTATTCAGTGCCGATGCTGCAGTAGATTTTTTAGGCGCACCAGGTGGAATCGGGCTCAACATCATTAGTGATGATCAGGGGTTCGAAGAAAACGTTCTTGTAAATTTAAACTATGCCTATAAAGTCAGGTTATCTTTCGGGGTGTTGGGTGTTGGCCTTTCGGCAGGTTTTTTCAGTAAAAGCATCAGTGGTGAATGGGAAGTCCCCGATGATCCTTTCGGAATTTATGTCCAGCCGGGTTCCGACCCGGCAATACCGCAGGGGGAGTCAAGCCAGGTCGCTTTTGATGCGGGGATCGGGATTTTTCTGAAAGGTTTGAATTATTATGCTGGGGCCTCGGTTACCCATGTGAACGAAGCTCCCATAAAATATGCCGATTTAGCCAGTACATACCTTGTAAGGCACTATTATCTGACAGGAGGATACAATATCAGGTTATCTGATCCGTTATTTGAGTTACGGCCTTCGTTTATGCTAAAAAGCGATTTGGCCGGATGGCAGGTCGATTTAAATGCCAACCTGGTTTATAATGACAGGCTTTGGGCAGGAATGTCATACCGTTTGGAGGATGCCATTGCCTTGCTGATGGGTCTTGAATTGTTTAATGGACTTCGAGTGGGATATTCTTTCGACCTGACTACTTCAGCCATAGCAAGATGGGGTTATGGGTCGCATGAGATTTTTGTCGGTTATTCCGTTGACCTTGAGCGGAACCGAAACCGGAGATATAAAAGTGTGAGGTTTTTGTAAAAAAACGATATTTACTGAACTATGAAAAGAATTTTTCTTGTTTCACTGGTAATGCTTACGGCTTTCAGTTTCACCGGATGTTTTAATCCTGGTGGCGGAAGCGGGTATGGCAATGGAGAACTTGTCGGTGTCAAGCGGCAGGGAAAATGGCGGGAAGCTCCACCCTATGGTATGGTTTTCGTTCGCAGGGGAACGCTCAATATAGGGCCAAGCGATCAGGATCCAAGTTCTGCCGCCCTTCCTTCGAGAACCGTATCCATCGATGCTTTCTGGATGGATGATACGGAAATAACCAATTCCGAATACCGGCAGTTTGTACACTGGGTGCGCGACTCGATAGCACGGCAGTTGCTTGGCCAGCAATACCCCGAATTCCTGATTATGGAAGACAGGGATGGCAATCCCATCGATCCCCCAAGAATTTCCTGGCAGGAACGAATAAGATGGAATGACCCTGATTACCTTATGGCCCTTCAGGAACTCTATATCCCTGAGAATGAAAGATTTCTGGGGCGCCGTGAAATTGATCCCCGAAAGCTTTTTTATGAATTCTGGTGGATTGATTATCAACAGGCTGCCCGAAGGGCAAACAGTTATAACTTTCAAACCCAGCGTTACGAAGGTACCGTTTTTGATCCAACCGGAAACGAAATACCCATCGAAAACCGTTCTGCGTTTATTTTCAGAGATGCAGTAAATGTTTATCCCGATACTCTGACCTGGATTCGCGATTTTACATATTCATATAATGAACCCTGGGCAACACGCTATTTCTGGCATCCAGGTTTCGATGAATATCCTGTTGTTGGCGTTACATGGAAGCAGGCACGTGCATTCTGTAATTGGAGAACAAAAATCCAGAACGATTACCTCAACAGCAGGGGACAGCCCGGACTGATGGAATACCGCCTCCCCACCGAAACAGAGTGGGAGTATGCTGCCAGGGGAGGGAAAAAATTCTCGATGTACCCATGGGGTGGGTACTACACCCGCGACCAGCAGGGTATTTTTCTTGCAAACTTCAAACCACTTAGAGGGAACTATGTTGAAGATGGTGGAATTGGTACCATGCGCGTGGCCAGTTATGATCCCAACGATTTTGGCCTGTACGATATGTCGGGCAATGTGGCCGAATGGACCATTACAGCCTATGATGAATCGGGATATATGCTCATAAATGATTTAAACCCGAACCACGAGTATAATGCATTACCCGACGATCCACCGGTGATGAAACGCAAAGTTGTCAGAGGAGGGTCTTATAAGGATGTAGCTTATTTTACACAGGTTTCAACCCGAAGTTTCGAATACCAGGATACAACCAAATCCTTCATTGGGTTCCGTTGTGTACGGTCAACCTTTGGTAATGAATTTTAAAAAACCTAATAATTTCCCACAATGAATATCGGAGAACTCTTAAAAACAAAACGCGCAAAAACAATTACCGGCTATATTTATAGCTGGGGAGCCTCAATTGTATTGATTGGTGCATTGTTTAAACTGCAGCACTGGCCCTATTCTGGAGTTATCCTGGCGGTCGGATTGATGACTGAAGCTGTTATTTTCTTTGTTTCAGCTTTTGAGCCTCCACTGGAAATTCCGGAATGGTCAAAAGTATATCCCGAACTTCGTGAAGATTATGAAGTTTCGGAATTTGAAGAAGTTGAAAAGCCCGGCAAAAGCAAGCTTGATGAATTGTTCAAAAATTCAGACCTTTCCCCTGAATTATTGAAAAAGGTAAGTTACAGCCTCAATGAGTTGAGCAATACGGCAAGGAGTATAAGTGATATTTCAACAGCAACCCTGGCAACCGATATGTATGTGAAGAACCTGACACATGCCAGCGAGGCCATGAACCTTTTCAGTGAAATTAATGCAAAAGCAAACCAAAGCATTCACAGTTCGGTAAACAACCTGGTTGAAACTTATGAGAATACAACCAAACAACTGAGCACTTCGAGCCAGGCGGTATTTGAAAAACTGGCAAAATCGGGCGATGATATAACCACCCGGATCGGTGAATCGGGTACTCTATTAGCCAAATCGTACAAGGCTGCTGCCGAAAAAATGGAAGAGAGCCTCAAGAACCTCAACCACTCGGCCGACTATGCCGAAAACATGTCCCGCCTGAACAAGAACCTGGCAACCCTGAACTCGACAGTTGAAAATCAGTTAAAAGGTGCCGAAGATCAGTTTAAATCAGGCATGAAATTCAATACTGATCTTGCCAAAATGAACGAAATTCTTGCAGCTTCGGTAGAAGAATTAAAACGCTATCAGGATAATGCTGCAAAACTGAACCAGAATCTTGAAGCACTTAACACAATATATGGCAATATGCTTGGTGCGTTGAATTATAAAAAGTAACAGAACGGATAATTTACTGCTATGGGTATTAAAAATTGCCCGGAATCCCCGAGGCAAAAAATGATAAACATGATGTACATTGTTCTGACGGCAATGCTGGCACTCAATGTGGCTGCCCAGGTTCTGGAGGCTTATAGGGTTGTTGATTCAAGCCTAATACAGACACTGAACGCCGTTGACAGCAAAAACCGCCAAACATATGCATCATTCGATCAGGCCTATGCCGAGAATCCGGCAAAGGTACAGGAATGGAAATACAAGGCAGATGATGTGAGGGCAAAATCTGACAGCCTTGTAAAGTACATAACCGATTTAAAGGAACGGCTCGTCAGGGCATCGGGTACCTTTTCAAATAATTCCCGGACACAATTGAGGGGCAATGAATTTACGTTTGTTACCGCTAATAACGATACCCTCATCATTAAGAAAGAAGATGATCTTAACTCTCCTTCGGAAATTATGATTGCCCAGAAAGGAGCTTCTGAACTAAGAAATCAAATTACCAATTACAAGAATTTTCTTATTTCCATGCTCAATGAGGATGACACTTATCTGATACAGACAGTTGAGCAGGAACTTGAAACTGCCGATTCGAAATTTACCCTGCGAGGAGGAGAGCGTAGAACGTGGGAATCGGTTTATTTCGAAAATAAGCCGCTTGCTGCAATTCTTACCCTGCTGTCGAAAATTCAGATTGATGTAAAAAATTCAGAAGGTAATGTTCTGAACTATCTATATGCACAAATTGATGCCGGCTCATTCAAGTTCAATAAATTAGGAGCCCAGGTTATAGCCAATTCAGCAATAATCCTTCAAGGTGAAGAGTATGTTGCCGAAATATTTCTGGCAGCAATTGACACCACAGTTGATCCTGAAATAATAGTTAATAACAGGCCTTTGCCTATTGTTGAAGGCAAAGGAATCTACCGTTTAAGAGCCAACGAAACAGGTACTTTCAGGTGGAGTGGGGTTTTGAATTACAGGACTCCTGACGGAATAATCCGAAATTATCCGTTTACCAAAGAGTACCAGGTAACTGCACCAAGTGTTACCATTTCACCCACAAAAATGAACGTTTTTTACAGGGGGATTGCCAATCCTATTGATGTTTCGGTTCCTGGAATAGCCAAGGAAAACCTCGACATCAGGATAACAAACGGACGAATTGCAAAACAAGGTAACGAATTTATGGTTTATCCCAATGAACTTGATGAACAGGGTCGAAGAACTACCGTATCGGTTTATGCCAGGGTTGGGGGAACCGAAAGGCTTATGGGTAGCACCAATTTCAGGGTAAAACGGGTACCCGATCCAATAGCCCAGGTAGGGAACCAGTCTGGTGGCAACATCCGAAAAGAGGAACTCGAAGTTGAAGACGGTATAATGGCCGTTCTTCCCGATTTTGATTTCAACTTAAGATTTACGGTGACCCAGTTCGACATAAACCTTACTGCGGCTGGTGGTTATGTAAATACCTACAAATCTACAAGTAATCGGTTTACACCTGAGCAGAAAGCCCAATTCAAGAATTTACAGACAGGAAGTATAATATATATTGATAACATCAGAGCAAGAGGGGATGATGGTTCAGAACGTAACCTTGATCCCATCAGCTTCAAAATACGATAGAAATGAAAAAGATTTTTTCCTTTTTAGGAGTTTTTAGCTTCATGGTACTGGCCGCTGGCCTTGAAACCATAAATGGTCAAATCATCAATGGCGCATACAAACGTACCGACACCTTCCAGAAAAAACCAATGCCCCTGCCAATAGTCAGGGAAGCCGATGTTTTCTGGTCGAAAATGGTTTGGCGGATTATTGATCTTCGCGAAAAAATCAATCAACCTTTGTATTATCCGACAACAGAAGTTGACGGCATCACCAGTCTTTCGGCGTTGTTACTCAATGGAATCAAAACCGGTCTGCTAACTGCCTATGATGCAAGGAACGACGACGATTTTAAAACACCTCTTACTTTGGCAGAGGTTAATGAAGCATTCGGGGCTGAAGTCCGTACCCGCGAGGTCCGCAATTTTGAAACCGGGGAAATGGAACTTCGCACCATCGAAGGCGAAATCAGGCTAGAAGAGGTTAAACAGCTGATGATAAAAGAAGAATGGTATTTTGACAAACAGAATTCCCGGCTCCAGGTCCGTGTAATCGGTATTTGCCCGATTCAGGAATTTTACCGTGAGGATATTCCAGATAGCCCGGTTCAGAGAAGAAAAGTTTTCTGGATTTATTACCCGGAAGCCCGTAATCTTCTCGCAGCCAACGAAGTATTTAATCCTTACAACGATTCGAGGCGGATGTCGTTTGATGATGTTTTCATTAAACGTTACTTTAACAGTTATATCGTGCAGGAGTCGAATGTGCATAACAATCGTCTGATCAGTCAATATCTGGACGGAAAAAATGCAATGCTTGAGTCGAAACGAATTGAAGATAAAATTTTCAACTTTGAGCAAGACCTTTGGGAGTATTAAAACAGATGTAATATTGTTAAGGCCTTATGGGTTACTTCTCATAAGGCTTTTTTATTGAAACCGGAAATTTTTCTTGAAGCGATACGTTAAAAATATACAGGTTTTATATCGGTCGTGTGAAAATTAGAATTCTTTTTTTGATAACCATACTGTCAGGGTTTCTTGTATCGTCATGCAAGAAAGGAGACATTTACAGCGCTGACAGAATAAGGGCTCGTGGTTCATGGTTTGAGCCAGCCCCTTATGGTATGGTTTATATACAAAGAGGTTCATTCCAAATTGGACCCACAGAGGATGAAATATTTGATAATACTCGGATGAAAACCGTTTCTGTGGATGCTTTCTGGATGGACGATACCGAAATCACCAATACTGAATACCGCCAGTTTGTATTCTGGGTTAGGGATTCAATTGCACGGAAAATTCTCGGACAGGTTTACCCTGAGTTCCTTGTAACTGAAAATATTTTCGGGGTGCCACTCGACCAGCCCCATATCAACTGGCAACCGCGTATTGACTGGAGAAACCCAGATTTTAAATCCGTACTCGATGAGATTTATATCCCTGAAGAGGAACGATTCTCCTACAGAAGGGAAATAGACACTCGGAAACTGGTTTACGATTACTATTGGATTGACCTGCAGCAGGCTGCCCGCAGGGCTAACGGCTACGATTTCGAAAACCAGAGGTACACCGGAACTGTCATCAATAGGGAGGGGGAAGAGGTTCCGGTTGAAAACAGGAGTGCATTTATCATGCACGAATCCGTACCTGTTTATCCAGATACTTTATGCTGGATTCGTGATTTTACTTATTCATACAACGAGCCAATGACCTATCAGTACTTTTCGCATGTTGGTTTCGATGAGTATCCGGTTCTCGGGGTTTCATGGCGGCAAGCCCGGGCCTTTTGCGATTGGCGCACCAAACTCCAACAGGTTTACCGCAGCCGGATGAATGATACACCTGCCCACGATTATCGTTTGCCAACCGAGTCGGAGTGGGAACTGGCGGCAAGGGGAGGAAGGGAACAAACCATTTATCCCTGGGGTAGTTATTATACCCGAAATGCACAGGGTTGTTTCATGGCCAATTTTAAACCTATGAGGGGTAATTATGTGGCAGACAGTGACACCCGTGCCACTACAACAAAAGTTGGAACTTTCGACCCCAATGATTATGGTCTGTATGATATGGCAGGCAATGTGGCCGAATGGACCAGTTCTGCCTATTTTGAGGCCGGCTATGACCTTATGAACGATTTAAACCCTCAGGTTGAATACAACGCTTTCCCCGACGACCCAATAGTGATGAAACGAAAGGTGGTAAGGGGGGGTTCTTTTAAAGATGCAGCCTATTTTATCCGAAACTCAACCAGGAGTTTCGAATACCAGGATACTACAAAATCCTATATTGGTTTCAGGTGTGTCAGAAGTTCGTTCCGCAACGAATTGCAAAACAGGTAGATCCTCATTGACTAGAAACGGGGTGTTTGTATAGGTTTTACAACAATTTCAAAATTGCATTCCGGACAAATATAGCTTTCGCAACCTGTACATGCAAAACAGTTGTTACATAGTTTTCCCAGGTCTCTTGCTGAAAATATTTTATTGCACCCCGGACAATGGATCAACTCATCGTTTTTTTGTTTCATCTCAGCCACCTGAACAATCGAACCAGCCCCAAAATAAAAACTAAAACAAATATTATGGTTGCCCCCGATGGAATATTAAGAAAATAGGAAACAATCAGTCCAGTTATTGTACCGATTAATGCAACCAAACCCGATAATATCATCATCGTTTTAAAATCTTTTGTAAATAGGTTGGCTGTAGCCTGCGGTATGGTTATCAAGGACAAAATCAGGATAATGCCAACTACCCTGATGTTCAGTACAACCGTTAATGCAATCAGCACAATAACTATATAATTATACAGTCTGACTGGCAATCCTGATGCCCTGGCAAATTCTTCGTCGAATGCGATGTATAAAATATTCCGGAACCAGAATCCGAAAACCAGAACCAGGACGATATTGAGACCAAACATTGCCCATATTTCCTGATCGCTCACTGTAAGTATGTTTCCGAAAAGATAACTCATGAGGTTGGGGGTGTAACCGGGAGTGATGAAAACGAAAATTACGCCAAGTGCCATACCCAGCGACCACCAGATGGCAATTGAAGAATCTTCGCGCACTCCTCCCCTGTCGGAAAAAAACTGAATGCCCAAAGCAGCCAGGACTGAAAACAGCGCAGCTCCTGCCAATGGGTTGAACCCGATAAGGAATGCGAGCCCTATACCTCCAAACGAAGCGTGTGTGATACCTCCACTGATAAAAACAATCCGCCTTGCCACCACATAGGTGCCTATAATGCCACAAGAAATACTTGCAAACAACGATGCGATCAAAGCTTTCTGAAAAAAGCCAAATGACAATAATTCCAAAAAATCATTCATAATCACTATGCTTTTTCAGTGAAGTTAAAGGGTCATCGGTGTGTGGTACAATCTGTAGGGGGCAGTTATAAATTTCGAGGTCACGGGCTGTGATTTTGTTCGAGAGGTGGTAATGTAACCTACGGTTTATACAAGCAATGGTTTTCATATATGCCGACACAGTTCCCACATCGTGAGTAACCAATAGAATGGCCATTTTTTCGTTCAATAACTTCAGTTTCTCATACAATTCACTTTCGAAATGGTTATCAACAAAAGTGTCTGGTTCATCCAGGATCAAAACCTTTGGATCGCTGATTAAAGCCCTGCATAGGAACACACGTTGCATTTGTCCACCCGAAAGCTCTCCGATTGCCTTATTCTGCAACCCGGCCACGCCCATCTCGCTGAGTAAGCCAATTGCAGCATTCTTTTCCTCAGCCGCATTTTTGAAAGGAAATGGCCGCATCATAGAGCCTGACCTAACCACATCGATCACCGTGATCGGGAATTTCCGGTCGAGGTGTTTCACCTGTGGCAGATAGCCAATGGGGCGTTTATGCTTAGGCAGGTCTTCCCTGAAATAGAGTTTGCCTTTCTGAACGGGCAACAATCCAAGAATAATCTTCAGAAGTGTTGTTTTCCCCCCGCCGTTAGGTCCGATAACCCCGATAAAATCGTTGTCGAATATTTTCAGGTCAACATCTTCCAAAACAGGTTCGGAAGTGTACCCAAAATTTACGTGATTTATGTGGATCAAAGGTTTCATCAGAAGTTTTCGCTGAGAAGACGGGCAAGATAAACCATGTTATCACTCCAATCCGGATTTAATGGCCAGACCTGAATAATTTCAGTATTTGTTTCCTGTGCAAACATCCGGGCATTTTCCCTGTCGAAATCGCTTTGAATATAAATGACTTTAATATTATTTTCTTTTGCAAGCTTTACCAGATTGGCAATTTGGCCCGGAGTTGGTTCTTTTCCACGTTGTTGAACAGAATGTTGTTCGAGTAGATAATCGCGGGCAAAATAACTCAACGACGGATGAAAAGTAATAAAAGGTTTTCCCTCAAAGCCTTGAAAAAATTGTCTTACTTTTATATCGATTTCGTCAATCTCTTTTAAAAACTGCTGATAGCCTAAATTGTATTTTTCACGGTTTTCGGGATATAACAGTACCAGCTCTTCATGTATGGTATGTGCCATTTTTCTCACCAGGGCAGGAGAAAGCCATGTATGAGGATCAACTCCTTTTAAGGTCCCGGTTGCTTCGTCCATGCCTACGGCAATCAAATCAAGGCCGTTCGACAAATCAATTACTTTCATCGAGACATTGGTTTGCATTATTTTTTCGCCCCACGAAAGTTCAAACCCAACATATCCCATCCTGAACCAGAGTTTTGCATTGGATATTTCGTCCATCTGAGCCGGCGATAAGGAATAGGTGGTGGGGTTTGCACCCTGAGGAATCAAAACTGAAATATCAAAATCGTTCCCGGCAATTTTTTCAACAAATGTTTTTTGTGGAAGAATACTTACCAAAACAAGGGGCTTCCCTGTATGCTTTGCGGTTTTGTTGCCGCAGCCGGAAAACACGAAAACTGTAATTATTGCAAATAAAAAATATCTCATCTCTTTGCTTTTAAAACGATAGTAATAGATAGAGGCAAAAATAACAAATTGAAAGCACGAATAAATCAAAAAGCTACCTGAATGCGAGCGATAAATTGCACAATCACTATTTGACTGAACATTCCACTTAAACTTTTTGCCTGTTTTGTATTTTAACCTTTGCTGTTTTGGGAGGCACCGGATCATAACCTGATGTTCCCCAGGGATGGCATCGGGCAATCCTCCGGGTTGCAAGCCAAAAGCCTTTGAATGGCCCATGAATTTTTACTGCCTCAACTGCATAAGTCGAACAAGTGGGAACATGGCGGCATGATGCAGGGGTAAATGGAGAAATTGCATATTTATAGAAATATATCGGGATAAGAATTATAAATCCCACTATAGTATGAATAAACCTAAAAAACCTCTCCATCTCTTAATTTTTATTGCAACAGCCAAAACAAAATTATAAAGATTAAGTTCATGAAAACATTCTTGGAAAAGGTATCCCAAAATAGAGAGTTTTCTTTTCAATTCAGTGCATTTATTGATGTTGTTTATGAAATTAAAAATCAATCCGTTTTTAAAAATAAGAATTTTCATTATTACCAGAAATAAACAAAATAAATCACCCGGAAAATTTCCTTCCCGGGTGATTATTAACCTAATTCGTTTTCTATGATTAAACTACCCCCTGGGCAATCATCGCATCGGCTACTTTAATAAAACCACCAATATTTGCACCTTTAACATAGTTTATAAATCCATCTTTTTCAGTGCCATATTTTACGCAGGTTTCATGAATGTTTTTCATAATCTGGTGCAGCCGCCAGTCAACTTCCTCGCGGGTCCAGGGGAGGCGCATCGAGTTCTGGGTCATTTCGAGACCCGATGTCGATACGCCACCGGCATTGGCTGCCTTACCGGGTCCATACAATATCCTTGAATTCAGGAATACCTCTACCGCCTCGGGTGTCGATGGCATATTGGCACCTTCCGAAATCAGGAAGCAACCGCTTTTCACCAATTCGCGGGCATCATCTTCGTTGATTTCGTTTTGAGTGGCACATGGGAAAGCAAGGTCACATTTAACCTCCCATGGAGTTTTCCCCTCAAAATACTGTGCACCGTATTTGTCGGCATATTCTTTAATCCTTCCACGTTTAACATTTTTGAGATGGAATACAAACTCCAGTTTTTTCCGATCTATTCCATGCGGGTCGTAAATATAGCCCGACGAATCGGATAGTGTAACCACTTTGGCTCCCATTTCGATAAGCTTTTCGACGGCATATTGCGATACATTTCCCGATCCTGAAACTACTGCAACCTTTCCCTCAAGGCTTAAACCTCGTGTTTTAAGCATTTCGTCGGCAAAATATACAGCTCCGTATCCGGTCGCTTCGGGACGGATGAGGCTACCACCCCACTCAATTGCTTTTCCGGTCAGTACGCCTGTAAATTCATTCCTGATCCGTTTGTACTGTCCATACATGTAGCCAACCTCACGGCCACCCACCCCAATATCACCTGCAGGAACATCGGTATCGGCACCTATAAATCGTTGCAATTCGGTCATAAAACTTTGACAGAAGCGCATTACTTCATTGTCCGATTTTCCTTTTGGATCGAAATCGGAGCCCCCTTTGCCCCCGCCCATGGGTAGGGTGGTGAGGCTGTTTTTAAACACTTGCTCGAAAGCAAGAAACTTCAGGATACCAAGGTTCACTGTAGGGTGAAACCGAATACCACCTTTATAGGGTCCGATGGCGCTGTTCATCTGAATGCGAAAACCCCGGTTGACCTGAATCTGTCCAAGGTCGTCGATCCAGGGTACCCTGAAAATTATTACCCTTTCGGGTTCAACCATCCGCTCAAGAATTTTGGCATGTTGGTATTTGGGATTCTCTTCGATAAACGGCATCAGCGACTCAACAACCTCCTGAACCGCCTGGTGAAATTCAGATTCACCCGGATTCCTGGCAATAACCTTTGCCATGAATTCATTTACTTTTACATCAAAAATTTCTGCCATGATTTTTTTACATTTTGGTTTTTTTCATGCAATAAAAACACAAAATTAATAGCTATCCATGCTTTTCAGAAATAATGTGTTATTATTACGTGATTCACGTAACCACTCTGTTCAAACATCGATTATATTACACTTAATGGCAAATTTGACCATATCCACCGTGTTTTTGAGATTTAACTTCTGCATAATATGGTTCTTATGCGTTTCGACTGTACGGATGCTGATAAACAGTTTTTCGGCTATTTCCTGGTTTGAATAGCTTTCGCCCCATAACCTGAGTATTTCGATCTGACGTGCGCTAAGCAATTCAATTCCTGTCCCGGTTTCCTGGTCGGGTTGATCAAGCCGTGAAATATAGCGGTTTAATAATATATGGGTAAGAGTATTGTTAAAATAATCGTGGCCATTTCTTAAAGAATATACTGCTTCGGCTAGTTCATTGAATGTAGCATCTTTCCCGAGAAACCCTTTGACTCCTGCTTTGAAGGTTTTCAGAACAATTTCTTCATCTTGGTTTGCACTCACAACCAAAATCTTAATATTGGGGTCAACGATTCTAAGCTGTACAATCAGGTTCAGGTTGCGCACCGAAATATCGTGCAGATTGAGTATCAGAATATGAGCACGCTTATTTTTAAGCTTTGTTATCAAAAGGTTACGGTCGTTGCACGTGAAAACCACCCTGAAATCGGAAATTGCCGAAAGCATAGAAGAAAATGCCTGAATTGCCAGGTTATGTTCGTCATATATACCAAGGTCAATCATTGCTTTTCGGGTAATACAACTGCCGAAGTATTATTCTTTCCATCCATATAAATGGTAAGAGGGGTATCAAAACAGACGTGTTTGAAAAACCCCGTCTGCTGTACCAATCGTTGGTTACCAAGTACATCCCACCGGATGAAATCGGTTGCCGAAGCGTGCTGTACCGAAAAATATCCAATGCTCATGGCCGTAACATTGTGAAAAAAATGAGACCCAAGTGATGAATCAAGCGGGAAATTGTGCAAACTGATTTCCACAATAACTTTTGCATTGGAAATCTGTGACCAGTTTACAGGAATTCCGACAAACCGGTCGCGGCTACCCCACCGGCCAGGGCCAATGAGAATATATTGTTTATTGCTTTCAATCATCCGCTTGTTGATTTGTTCAATTTCTTCGGCCATTTCAACGGTTTTCAGTTTGGTAAATTTTTCATTGTCGATGTACACCACATCGCGGATACCTGAAATTTCGCCATTTCCAACGCACGAACGGGTATAAAGCAGCATTTGTTTTTTATCGAGTTTATCGAGTTTTACCTGTTTGCTGATCTGATCGGTTACAAGGGGTTTAATCTGCAACAGGTAAAACGACGGAAGCCTGTTGCGGGTGCGTTCCAGGTCAACAGCAAATTCAATCTCGACTGGAGACCCGAACGATTCCTGAACCGTAATTAAAATGGTACTTATGGTTTCGGCTAAAGGGATATAATTATATTGCAGAATATTGGCAAAATTTACAACAAGAGGGCCATTGCCTCCATTTCCGGGTTCAAGGCGGTCGTTATCGGCATTGTAAACCGAAACGCAATGTCTGAGTGTTCCATGGGATTCCGCGTCATAAATATCGATCAGTTTGAGGGCGGCAAGTTCACCATCGCGCAGCAGATCAATATCGGTTTTCAAACAATCGAGTGCATAAAACTGAACTTGCGACCCATTAACCAAATCTTTGGTACTGTACATGGAAACTGTGGGATATTTTGGTGAAAACCGGAACGATTTCCATCCATCTACAACATAAGTCCCAAGCCCAAAAGCCACAACAGCGAAACCCTCTTCTGGCCTCATATTGTTAACAGGGTAAAAATTATACGATTGCGCCACCCCGCTTATATGTGGATAATAATACTCCCCAAACTGGTTCCCCACCAGTTCCTGAAGTATGACAGCCATCTTTTCTTCTTCAATTTTATGGTGAATTATGGCAAAATAATTCCGTGCTTTTGGCGAAAAAGTAGATGCAAAAACCAGCTTGATGGCACTGCATATCTGTTCGAAAACCTGTTTTTTATTGGTACTGTTGGGGATCAGGTAAGTATCAAAAATACCGGCAAAAGGCTGGTTAATTGAATCTTCGGCAATACTCGACGAGCGGACTGCAATGGGTTTATCGATCTGGTTTACGAACACCCTGATTTTCTTCTGCAAGGAAGTTGAAAGGTTCCCTTTCATAAATAACTCACGCAACCTGGCATAGGATACATCCGGGTCTATAATCTTATCGAACAGCTTGTTTTTGACAATAAACTGCTCAAACTCATTGGTTCCAATAATTACGGTTATAGGTGTTGTTATGTTTATCCGCGATGATAATTCAGGAAATTCAAGGTTGTAAATCAAGGTATTTATAAACGCCAGGCCCCTTCCTTTCCCACCAAGCGATCCACCCGAAAATGAAACAATATTTTTCTCGTCGATAATGGATGTTTCGTCGAAACTAAGAATTTTTCCCTTCTTTTTTTCCTCACGGTATTTCCTGATTGAATCGAGTAAATGCTGCCGCGACTCTTCCATGCTGCCAAACATATTGATGGAAAGTGGGTTCAGGGTACGGGCAAGCTGAATTTCGCCACGCTGCATCAACCATAACGACAATTGGTTTTCGGAAGCATGCAGGTAGAGCGATTCGTCCGGGACTTCCTGCAGTAAGGTTTCAAATTCGCGTAATGAGCGGGCTACCCCAATTTTGTTTCCTTTTTTATCGCGGAAAATAAAATTCCCGAAACCGAGGTAGCTGTTCAGGAAGTGTTTCAGGTCTTTCAGCAGGCTGTCCGAATTCTTGTTCACGAAGGCAACCTCAAGCTGGCAGGCTATTTCGGCATTGTCATTTTCCGAAGATTGAAGAATGATCGGCAGTTTCGAAATATGCGATTTTACATATTTTATAAACCTTACCCCTGCAAACTTATCCATCCGCCCCGCACGGTCAAATTCCATATCGGAGATAATGCAGAGCATAAAGTCGCGGTACTTGTTGAATATAGCAGTTGCTTCCTCGTAATTGCGGGCATGAAGTATTTTGGGCCTCGACCTCATTTTACTGATCTTATCCAGCTCGTTT
The DNA here is from genome assembly GCA_037447215.1 of Bacteroidales bacterium. Taxonomy (GTDB): domain Bacteria; phylum Bacteroidota; class Bacteroidia; order Bacteroidales; family Prolixibacteraceae; genus UBA1413. The sequence continues at coordinate 10,580 of JBBIHB010000030.1, read as the reverse complement.
TGCTCCACCTCGGGAAGCAGGTGCCTCACATGGTCAAAAACAATATCATAAAGAATCTGAAGGTATTTGGAATAATAGATGGGCGAATCTTCTATCAGCAGGATAACCCTGACCAGTCCAATCCTTGTATCGTTCTCCACATTCACATTATCCTCAGTAAGTTTTACAATCGAAAAGAGAATCAGTGAGTCGCCACTCCACACAAAAAGCCTGTCAACCGAGCGGATGGTCGGCATCAGTTCTTCGTAATATTTTATTTCACTTTTCCGGTTCAGGAGCAGATAAATTGGCAACGATTCGTTCTTTTCCCTGATTTGTTCGCTTAAGAGGATAGGGGCATCGCGGTCCATACCGGCCATCAGTATCACCAGATCAAAATGGGTGGTTTCGAGTAGCTCAAGGGCTTCTTCGGCTGTTGATGCACCTGTAATACGTGGCACGGAAAAAAGGCTGTACTGATAAATTTCGCCCATGAATTTAGCAAAAAACGAGTCTTCGCTTTCCAGGGTAAAGGCATCATAAAATGTTGATACAAACAAAATATGCTTGATCTTGTACCTCATCATGTCGAGGTAAATGTATTTATCGATGGCTTGTTGGTTAAAGTAAAGCTGAAGTGGTTTTTTATTTCGTGTGAGCGAAATGTGAAAAGCATCCGATGGATGTATTTCGTGTGCCGGAACCCATTTCAGGTGAATAATTCCCCTCCCTTTATAGTTGTTGAGGTATCCGCTTATCAATTTACTGATGTTTATCAGAAGGTTACGTTCCTCTTTCAGGAAAGGGCCCTCATCTTCAGTAGGGAATTTACGCAGGTAAAAAATCTCAACTGCTCCCACTTTATTATCAATGGTAACAAATGGCTCCGACTGGGACCAGTCGGTTTCCTCAAAAGGTTTGCTCACATAAGTCTTTCCCTCGAACCTGATCCTTGCTGCTGTGTGTCGGGGGTATTGCCACGATTTGGGCAATATGGAACAAATCTGTTGTAAAGTTTCGTCAACAGGTTTTCCTTCTTCAACTATCTTCGATGTACGGTTTATGGCCTTCAGTTCCTTCAACCTTTCGGCCGTATTGTGGATTACTTTATTGAAAACCATTTTGGTGGCCGACCCGGAAATCATGGACGATATATTCACCAAAAGGTTACGTTCTTCAATCAGAAATGGCCCTTCGTCTTCATCTTTAAACTGCTCAAGGTAAAATATCTCGATGGTTCCCTTTTTATTTCCGGGCAATTCAAACTCCTCCAACATAAACCAGGGTGTTTCCCTGAAGCCCCGACTCACATATTCCTTGTTGTTATACCTTATTCTTGCGACGGTTGATTCGGGATACTGCCATCCATTAGGTAAAAGGTTGCATATAATTTGCAGCGCCTCATCGGTCGATTGGGCAGTTTGAAGTACTTTTGTGGTTTTGTTAATGCTTTGCAGTTCTTTTTGCCTTTCACTAAAATCATGATGTATCTTACCCAGTTGGATTTTTGAAAGGATACCCGTTAAAATGGGACCACAAAAATCGAGGATGGCCTCAGTTTCTCCTACAATCTCCTGAATATTGCCTTGCTGTAAGTTCCTATTCAGAAATATTTCAACCAAACAAAACTGATTGTCGGGCGTAAGAAGTTCACGCCTTGCCAAAAGTTCTGGTTGATTAAACCCTTGACTTTTAAAAATATGCCCGGCAAATTTGATTCGTGCCAACAATAGTTCTTTTATTAATACTGAACTGCTGAAAACCGAACAAACCTTATTTAAAGCTGCATCAATTTTGGTTTCCTGTGAAAGAATTCCTACCAACCCGGTTGTCAGGCTTTCTTTATCGAATACCACAAACCCTGTTTGCAGCTTTTCTTTTTTCTCATCTGTAATCGATTGGATTGTCATAGTTTCAAAAATAGTGGATGTTAGCATTGGTTATGCCTTCATTCGACTAAAAAATTGCAAAGGATGTGAAAGTATTTTTTTTTATGGCAGCTATTCTTCAGATTTTTTATAAAAATACATCCAATAACAAGCTGAAAAGATCACCACAGTATAATTCAAAGGTTTTTCACAGGTAACTTAAGGTTATTGGGGTGGAAACTATCGATCAGACGAATTTCAACTTAGCTCAAGAAATATCTGGTTCCAATACCAGGTTTGAAAACTCACGGGTTATGGTATAACCATAGTCGGGGTATTCATACATGGCCATGCGGGGTTCGGTTTGACCAATAGAGTATCCGTAAATGCCTTCGTATTCTGAAATATCTTCGCCCATCTCCTGGAGCTGTTCCAGGTATTCACTGATGGATTTGGATTCGATGATGATTACTTTTTCCATCTCCTTTACGGAGGGACTGTGACGACGGGTATTGTCGTATTCGAATTCGAGGATTCGACGCCCGTACCGGGTTATCCCTATTACCCTGAAGGTAAGGCTTTTGCCAACTCCAGGAAGGTTCAATACATTACGGTCGGTTGCCAGGAAAGGCAATTCAAAATAGTTACGGATGGTATTAATCTTTTCTATAATCATTTCAGGATGCTCGGTCAGGTCTTTTATTTCGTCGTGGAGAACTTCAGGGATTCGGCCAAGCTGCTTCTCTTCGAGCTGCTCCTGAACAGCACGCGAGTTGGGTGCAAAATTAAAGCTGTTCTCCATATATCCTTTCACGGCGAAGGTATAATAGGTAAGGATTCCAATGTCGTTGAGGACTTTTCGCAGTTTGGCCGAGTGCCCCCTCCGCGAAGCCGCCACGGTAAAAACCAGTTGGTTGGTTACTGCCCAACCTGCCGAAAGCAGCATTTTTATCCCTCGTGCAGCTTCGGGGGTAACTTCCATAGGCGATTGGAAATGGGTTTGTATCACAAATTGACGAATGCCGATAGTGCTGGCCTTTTCGCGGAATTTGCTTAAAACATTCACTAAAGCAGGGGTTATCCGTTGTGGAAGATATACCGGCAACCTTGTACCTAATCGCACACGGACAATTTCAGCATATTTTTCACCATCGGGTCGCTGTAAATTGGCATCCCTCTTTCGGAAGGCCATTTGATAAACCGCTTCAAGGATATCGTTCAATTGATTATCGGAACTCATAAGGGCATCGCCCCCGGTGATCAGTATGTCGCGGAGCTGGGCATCATGCTCAAAATATCCCATCAGTTCTTTCAGCTTTTCCTTCCAGGTAACTTTTGGCTCAAGCTGTTCGAGGTTGAAATTCAGGTTTCCGCTCTGAAAATCGAACATTCGCTGGCAACTGGTGCAAAGTCCGCCACATGAACGCCCGGCAGTATCGGGAATGAGGATGGCCACTTCGGGATAGCGTCGGTGAATGTTGTTGTAAGGAGGCAACAACCAGCCTGCAGCATTTGGTTGCCCGGGTACTACCTTGTCTTCTTTCTCCCATGCCTCAATTTTGCCGAATTCGTCAACCAACTGCTGACTGTATAGGATATAATAACGTATGGCCAGGTCGGCACCGATAGCAAAATAGGGAACACGCACATGGAGCAGCGAGAGATAGTAAGGATTTACAAAAAAAGGAATTCCTGCTTTATAGGCATTGTGCAGCACTTTCATGGTGTCCGGATCAAGTGAATTTCCCAGCATTTCGTTGAGCAGTTCAGGCGAACGAACAGCCATTCGAAGGTGAAAATGATCGGTGTTCCACCATTCGAGCATTTGGGCAAACCGCTCCTCATGTGGAACTCCCGGTTCGAAGGTATATCGCTGATCAGTAATTTCGCAGGTTTCCATTTTACCAAGAAAAACATTGATAATCCTGTCGCGGTTTTCTTCCCTGAGCCTGATAATCCGGGGATCGAGGCCAGCCGGAAAACGCGACATCCATTCCGAAGTTTTCTGTGCATTGGGTTCGTTGCGTCGGGTCCGGCCGGTAAACTGTCTGAAAAGTTGCAGCATATCCTTGAAAAAACCGGGCTTTGCACCACCGGTGCCAAAATTTACGGCAAGCCATACCATTTTAATCGGATTGGTTATGGCTATCTCCCCACCAATGTTTTGGTCAATATATTTTTCATCGGCATGGTCGATATAGTCGAGCAGACGGATAACCGCATAATCGCGCCACTTGAGCTGCTGAAAGGTTTGGTGGTCGTGTTTTTCACCCTGATAAAACTGCCATGCCGCAGGATTTTTCTTTAACTCAGGCTCTACCCACTCGCGCAATCCATGTAAAGCTTCGGTCTCATTTTTCGACGAACGTATAATTTCTTCCAGTCTTGGATTCTCTTTAAGCAGTTCTTTCAGCAGTTTATGCGCCCTGACGGTGATGGCAATCTGATCAAGATATGTTAATTTATTCATCACTTAACAACATTGTTAAATAGATTGATTTTCCGTGAAGATAGCAAAATATCAAAGAGTTGACAAAAAAATGAATGATAAATCGACTTTAAACTGACAATTTTCTATTTTAGTTCATACATCCCTTTCCTTGCAGGGGAGCAATTTTTTCTATCTTTGCGCTGATTTTTAGGAATTTAATAAAATGGCTCATAAATCGGGATTTGTAAATATTATCGGGAACCCCAATGTGGGAAAATCAACCATAATGAATGCCTTGGTTGGCGAACGGCTTTCAATCATTACCTCAAAAATGCAGACCACCCGCCACCGGATAAAAGGAATTGTTAACGGCGACGATTTTCAGATTGTATATTCCGATACGCCAGGCATTCTGAAACCGAATTACAAACTGCAGGAGTCTATGATGAAATTTGTGGATACCGCCCTGATTGACGCCGATGTCATCCTGTATGTTACCGATGTGGTTGAGGATCCTTCAAAAAATCAGGATTACATCGAAAAAATCAGGAAATCGGATGTCCCGGTTATTGTGCTGATCAATAAAATAGACCTATCAGATCAGCAAAGCGTGGTCAAACTCTACGATTTCTGGACAGGTACGTTCCCTGTAGCATCGGTTTTTCCCATATCGGCCACCGAAAAATTCAACCTGAAACCCATTTTCGAACGTATCATTGAATTTTTACCCTCAGGGGAGCCATTTTTCCCGAAAGACGAATTGACCGACCGGAGCGAACGGTTCTTTATGCAGGAAATTATCCGCGAAAAAATACTCCTCCACTACCAGAAAGAGATTCCCTATTCCACCGAAGTTGAAGTGGAAGAATTCAAAGAAGATAGCGGGCTTATCAGGATACGCTCCATAATTTATGTGGAACGCGATTCGCAAAAGGGGATCATAATCGGAAAAAACGGAGCGATGTTGAAAAAAGTAGCCACACAGGCAAGGCAGGAAGCCGAAGAGTTTTTTGGAAAGAAAATTTTCCTCGAGATATTTGTCAAAGTCGCCAAAGATTGGCGCGAAAACGAGTCCTCGTTGCGGAGGTTTGGATATTTTGCAGAATAATACAAGAAAGAAAACCAAAATGAGTAAAATAGTAGCCATAGTAGGCCGCCCCAATGTGGGTAAATCAACTTTGTTCAACCGTTTTGTGGAATCGAGAAAAGCCATAGTTGACGATGTTTCGGGTGTAACGCGCGACCGTATTTACGGAAAATGCCTCTGGAACGGTGTTGAGTTTTCGGTAATCGACACCGGGGGCTATGTAGCCAATTCGACCGATGTGTTCGAAGAGCAGATACGCAAACAGGTTCACCTTGCCCTCGAAGAAGCCGATGTGGTGCTATTTGTGGTAGATGTTGAATCGGGCATTACCGATCTGGACGAACAAATGGCCAACTTGATGCGACGTACTAAAAAACCGGTTTTGGTGGTTGTCAACAAGGTTGACAATCATCAACGCGAACCCGATGCACAGGAGTTTTATGCCCTCGGGTTGAGCGTACTGTTTACCATTTCGTCGATGAGCGGAAGCGGTACCGGCGATTTGCTAGATGAGGTTGTAAAACTACTTCCTGAAAAAGCTGACGAAGAAGAAACAGAAGAGTTGCCAAAGTTCACAGTCATAGGCCGGCCCAATGTAGGTAAGTCGTCGTTTATCAATGCCCTCATTGGTGAAGAGCGCAATATTGTCACTGAAATTGCCGGCACAACCCGCGACGCCATTCATACACGGTACAACAAATTCGGGTACGATTTTATTATCATCGACACGGCCGGGCTTCGCAAAAAGTCGAAGGTAACCGACGACCTGGAATTTTATTCAGTCCTCCGGTCGGTACGGGCAATCGAAGAAGCCGATGTGAGCCTGCTGATGATTGATGCCGAGCGGGGTATAGAAGCCCAGGATGTGAACATTTTCAACCTGATTGTCCGCAATAAAAAAGGTGTGGTTATCCTGGTCAACAAATGGGACCTGGTTGAAAAAGACAACTACACCACCGGTAAGTTTCAGAAAGAAATCATGGAACGGCTCGAGCCATTTACCGATGTACCCATTATTTTTATTTCGGCCATCACCAAGCAGCGTATCCACAAGTCCCTCGAAACAGCCATGCAGGTGTATAAAAACCGCACGCAGAAAATAAAAACATCCGAACTGAACGAGGTAATGCTTAAGGCCGTTGAGGCCTATCCCCCTCCGGCCTGGAAAGGCAAGTACATCAAAATTAAGTATTGTACCCAGTTGCCTACCCACACCCCGGGTTTTGCCTTTTTTGCCAATCTTCCACAATATATTAAGGAACCTTATAAACGCTATCTGGAAAACCAACTGCGCGAAAATTTCAACCTGACCGGAGTGCCTATTCAGGTGTTTTTCAGGCAGAAATAAGGAATTTTGGGATTATGATCATTTCTGGGTTTTTTGCAAGCCAGTTCTCCAAAGAATTATCAGAACAAACTGTTTTAATGCGTTTTAAGACAGGATGATCAGGTGAAAATGATTAAAATTATCCATTTCTGTTGGAATTGTATCAAGCGATTCCGTATTAAAAGAAACGCTCCATATACCTATTCCTTTAAACCAAGATGACATCTGGAGTACAATGCTGATTTTTTCATAAAATTATTATTCCAATGTTTTTAGTCAACTATTGAGAAAATTGCTTCTGATATTTCCGGGAATTGAGTTTCGCTGTTACCAGTCACCAACCAGATAGTCTTATCTGATATTCAAACAATCAGTAATGAAAACAATTTTACTGGTAGTTGTAATCCTTTTCAATTTTATCCTTACAAAAGGGCAATCCATTGTTTCAGTGCTTTCCCGGGTACCTGAAAATGCTATCCGACAGCAGGTCGATGAATGGATTATGCCCTATAACAACGACAGCACGCCCGGTGGGGTAATCCTTGTGGTCCACGATGGGTCTATCGTTTTTCAAAAAGCATTTGGGATAGCCAACCTTCAGCACCACATACCTTTTACTGTATCAACATTAACCAATATCGGATCAACGTCAAAGCAGTTCACGGCATTTTCTATTGCATTATTACAGGAAAAGGGGCTGCTCGACTTCAGTGATGATATCCGAAAATATTTTCCTGAACTTCCCGATCTGGGAAGCAAGGTTACACTTGCCCGTCTGATTTCACATACCAGTGGATACCCGGAGATTTTCAATACCCTGATGATGGCAGGGTTGAATTTCTCCGATCAAATCAACCGTCCGGAAGTTATATCATTAATCCAAAGGCAACCTGAACTTCAGAATGTACCCGGTGAAGTCTGGAATTACAACAACAACGGTTACATCCTGCTGGCAATGGTGGTAGAAAAGATTACAGGTACGTCATTCGACAAATGGATGAAAGATAACATTTTCGATATACTCGATATGAAAAATACCCTTGTGCGAATGGATCCACAACAGGTTATCAGCAACAGCGCGCAGGGTTATGGCACCGATGAAGAAGGCAACTTCAGGGAACTGACGGATCTGTATGTTTCAACCGGCGCAGGAGGAATATATACAACTGCCGGTGACCTGGCAAAATGGATAGCCAACTATTTCAACCCTGCAGCTGGTGATAAAAACCTGATTGACATGATGACTACGCCCTATACACTGAATAGTGGTGAAAAAACAAACTATGGATTCGGGCTGATAATCGACAAACTGAACGGCCTTGAAAGATTTCAGCATGGCGGTGCCGATGTGCCCCACCGGTCACAGTTTTTTGTTTTCCCGGCCGTGAACGGAGCAGTGGTATTACTGAGTAACAATGCAGGCATTTCGCAGGATATAGCAGTTAAAATAGCCGAACTCTTTTTGGGCGATGTTATGGAGCCAAAAAAGGATGACGGATTCAATTACGATTTGGAATATCCGGGATTTATTCCGGATTCGTTTGACGAATTCGCCGGACGATTCGCCATTGAGGAAGCTCCCGATTTTGTGATGGAATTCACCCGCGAGGGGAACAAATACTTTATCCAGGCAACCGGGCAACCTCGTTTTGAAATATTTCCGGGGTCCGATTCTACATTCTTCCTGAAAGTAATACGGGCTGGTGTTACGTTTCACAGAAACGGGGAGGGAAAAGTAAAAACGATTACCCTCCACCAGAATGGTTTGCACAAAGCGAACCGTATTACTGAGAATATATGGCAACCCTCGCCGGATGATATCGCCCAATATACCGGAAAGTATTTCAGCGAGGAACTGGAAACGTTCTATACCATCGATGTGGGCGAAGACAATAAATTGTTGCTCAGGCACCGGCGAACCGGGGATATTATTCTCGGAGAATCAAAACCAGATGTATTCAATGGAAAAATGCCCATATTGGTCGTAAAATTTATGCGCGACGCCCAGGGCAAGGCAACCGGTTTTAAGGCATCGAATGGCCGAACTATTGATGTATGGTTCGAAAAGATGTAATCTTCAGGTTTGTCCTGCCTGCTGAATTTTTCCTGCTTTTTTAGTTTCTTTGTAAACAAGGGCAGGAATACTTCACTTTATTTTCACTGCATCTGATAAACTCAAAATCAGTTTCGAACATGGATAAAACCAAATCGGGCCAAAAAACGGACATAACCCCACCGGAATATAATAAGGCTGAGCTGTACAAAAGGATATTTGGCTTGGGGGGCGGCCTTCTAATTTTCGTCCTGATGGTGATAAGTTCTCCCCCCGGAGGATTAAGCCGCGAGGGATGGTACACAGCTGCCATTGCAGTATTAATGGCTGTGTGGTGGGTTGCCGAAGTAATTCCCATTCCGGTTACTGCATTGTTACCTTTGGTTCTGTTTCCGGTTTTCAATATTTCAGGAATTACCGCTGCGGCTCTACCTTATGCCAATCCTATGATCTTCCTGTTTATGGGAGGTTTTATCCTGGCCATTGGTATGCTCGAATGGAACCTGCACCGACGTATTGCCCTGAATATAATTGCGATTATCGGGTCGAAGCCACGGAGTATTATCCTTGGTTTTATTATAGCTACAGCTTTTATCAGCATGTGGGTGAGCAATGCTGCAGCTACCATGATGATGCTCCCCATAGCCCTATCGGTGATCGATCTCACAAAAAATCGCGAAAACAGTGCAGATGTTAACCGTCAATACACATTTTTTGCCGTTTCTCTGATGTTGGCAGTAGCTTATGCCGCAAATGTAGGCGGGTTGGGTACTGTTATCGGCACCCCTACCAACGCGCTGATGATTGGTTTCGTGGCCGAATCGTATAAAGTTGAAATTTCGTTTATGGAATGGATGCTGATTGGGATGCCCATTGTAATTTTAGGATTACCCCTGATATTTTATTCGCTTACCTTCATTACTTTTCCGGTTAATTTTAAAACCCTGCCTGGTGGTCGTGAATTTATACACAGCGAGTTGAAAAAACTGGGCGGTTTCAGCCGGGGCGAAACCTGGGTGGCAGTTATTTTCGGGTTTACCGCCCTGTTGTGGATGATCAGGCCACTGATTGAAAAATTTCTTCCGGTTATTTCGGATGCGAGTATTGCCATATTCGGGGCTGTGCTGTTGTTTCTGGTCCCGCTCAATTTCAGGGAAGGGAAATTTATCCTTTCCTGGAAATCCGCTTCCAGATTACCCTGGGATATCCTGATCTTATTTGGTGGCGGACTTTCTCTGGCAGGAGCTATTCAGAAAACCGGCCTGGCCGAATGGATGGGAGGTTACTTTTCGGCACTGGGATTTCTGCCGTTTGTAGTGGTAATTTTTATTGTTACTGCTGTGGTTATGTTTTTTACAAACCTGACCAGCAATTCGGCCACTGCAGCAGCTTTCCTTCCGGTTATGGGGGCTGTGGCTATTGGCATAGGCGAAGACCCGCTCCAGCTGGCCATTCCGGTGGCAACTGCAGCAAGCTGTGTGTTTATGCTGCCGGTGGGAACCCCACCTAATGCTATTGTGTATGGAAGCGGTGTATTCACTATTCCTCAGATGGTAAAGGCAGGCTTATGGCTTAACCTGCTGTTCACCCTGCTGCTTACCCTGCTCACCAGGTACTTGTTTATCTGGTTTTTTACCGTTTGAAAAAAGCTTCTTGCACTTTAATAAATGATAAGATTTTCCACCTCTCATATTACCCTGGACCCGATCCCTTTGAAATAGGAATACCTCCTGATTCTCTTTGGTTGCTGCAGGTTTGTAGTTTTACATTTTGGTTAACTCACTCTTTGTAAAACTAATCCGGGAAGACTTTTTTTCAAAAGTCAACGGCGGTCA
>JBBIHB010000029.1:0-36587 GCA_037447215.1 Bacteroidales bacterium | reverse complement strand
TCGACCGATCCCGGCCACCTGTGCTCACACCACAGGCATTATCTTGAGCGTAGCCATACGGTTTGGTATTATGGAGAACATAGCACCATGGGGCATTCGCAATGACGAAAACCTGAAAGCTTATATAGACGCCCTAAAACCATATCCTGTTTATATTGGCCTCCAACCCATGAGCCCGGGATGGTCGAAGAATCTCTCCCCCGAATTGATTGCTCAAGCCGACTATGTTTCCATGGATCCACAGGTAGTTCCTAATGGAAACAGCTACGGCGAGACAATATATGTATGGGAATATGCTTCCTACATAGACGACCCGGAAGCTTTTATGCAAATAAATATGCAACACTACATGACTATCCTTACGGGGGATGAGCCTCTAAACATATTTGCCTGTCCACTGTTCCTGCCTATTTCTATGGGACGCTTATACAATCAATTGTGGACAAAGAAACGTATGCAGAAGATTATTGATGCAGCCCGTTCAAGAAACATTGCTATTGAGATTAATGATTTGGTGCGTGTTCCGCATGAAGAATTTATTCTAATGGCAAAGCATGCCGATTTGAAATTTACGTTCGGATCGGACACTCGTGATCAGAAAACGGGCCGTTTGGACTATTGTAAGTATATTGCCGCAAAATGTAAGCTTACAAGAAATGATTTTTATATTCCCGATAGAATGATTGGCTAATAAGATGATTTAAAAACTTTGGTAGAACAGTTTGAAATAAGGACAACAGAAATATCCTGAAATACTTGAGAGAAAAAACAATCACGCCGCATAATAAACAGGACTCTGAGCGGTCTGCAAGACCCAGCGATGAGTCTGTGTTGAACTATATCCCCGACCAGATGTAACCGGGAACAACGTATAATAATAATCAATAAAAACAGTATTTTTGCGAAACATAAAAAACACGATTATGGGAAAAGTTTTGAAAATAAGCACCTTTATAGCTTTCTTTTCGATTATATTTTTTTCTTGCGGCGATGTTAGCAGAAAAGTTGACGAAAAGTTTGACCAGTTACTAAAAAAAACGGAATCAATAGACTCATTGCTTAACAAGGAGGCCGATAAAATTTTAACTCTCGATTCACTCATCTATAAAGAACATCAAAAGATAAAAAAACTTGATTCACTTATACAGAAATCATCATCAAAACTTGATTCTGTAGTAAATAGGATTACAAATCCTTCAAACAAATAATTATTAACCACTTAAATACCACAGATATGAAATGTACTAATTGCAAAGATGCTAATCTGGTCATGACCGACCGTAACGGAATAGAGATTGACTATTGCCCTTACAAAAGAAAGAAAGGGTTATTAGGGGAACTTTTTGACTTATAATATCAGTATCAATTCGAAAGAAATTTAAATATTCATAATTTTTTAATGGTAAAGAGTGATAATAATCAATGGCACACCATTGACTATACAGAGGTTCTTGAAAATTTTGGAAGTTCATTGCAAGGGCTTGAAACAGAAGAAGTAAATAAACGACGCCATAAATACGGATTAAACGAACTTAAACGTAAAAACAAAGATGGCGTTTTAAAAGTGCTTTGGCGGCAAATTAACAATCCGTTGATTTGGGTTCTGATTGGTTCAAGCTCCCTGGCTACCGCTTTGGGGAAAATTACCGATGGAATGGTAGTGCTTGCCGTTGTGGTAGTGAACTCAATAATTGGGTTTATTCAGGAATATAGAGCTGGTAAAGCCATTGAGGCCCTTAGTAGCATGGTTCCCGAAAATGCCACTGTAATTCGAAATGGCAATATAATTACCATCCCTGTTTCTGAAATTGTTCCCGGTGATATTGTTCAGGTGGCTGCCGGCGACCGCATTCCTGCCGACATGAGGATAATACAGCAAAAAAACCTGCAGGTAGAAGAAGCTGCTTTAACGGGTGAATCGGTACCTTCCCAAAAAACTTCCGAAGCTGTAACTCCCGATGCTGTAATTGGCGACAGGAAATGTATGGTTTATAGCGGCACTTTAGTTGTTTCGGGCACTGCTACTGCTGTGGTTGTAAAAACGGGTATGGATACCGAACTTGGTAAAATATCCGACATGCTTAACGAAACAGTTGATTTAGATACGCCGTTAACAAAAAAGTTAGGTGTTATTGGCAAATACCTAACCATTGGCATTGTGGCTATTACTGTAATTATTATGTTTATTGGCACTTACCGGGCTTTGGAACAGGGGGTGCTATTGTTCGATGCGCTTAAGGAAAGTTTAATTTTTGCAATAGCTTTGGCAGTAGGCGCTATTCCGGAAGGTCTCCCGGCTGTTGTTACAATTGCCCTTGCCATTGGCGTGCAGCGTATGGCAAAACGAAATGCCATTATTCGTAAACTTCCGGCTGTTGAAACTCTGGGAAGCACAACCGTTATTTGCTCTGATAAAACAGGGACGCTCACCCGTAACGAAATGACAGTAACTGAATTGTGGAATTACCACCACAGCATCCAGGTTACCGGTGTTGGGTATAGAAAGGAAGGTGCTTTCAAACAAAATGGTGCTGAAATAGCATCTTTGCCCGATGACATGCTGCTTTTGCTGAAAAAAGCTGTGCTATGCAGCGATGCAAACGTAATTTATACGGAAACCGAATTTAGTATTTCGGGCGACCCTACTGAAGTTGCACTGGTTGTTGCAGCCGCAAAAGCGGGTGTTTCCATTGATGGTTTACGTCAGGAAATACCAAGAAAAGACGTTGTGCCTTTCGACTCAGAAAAGCAGTACATGGCAACCCTTAACGACAATATTATCCTTAAAGGTGCCCCCGAGGTCGTGCTGAAACGTTGCTCAACACACATCGGTGGTGTCAGCCTGGATACGCAAAAGGTTATTTCGCAAATCGAACTTCTTGGTTCGAAAGGTATGCGGGTGCTTGCCATAGCCCAAAAAACCCAAAGCAAAAATGATGAAATATCGGCAGGTGATGTTGAAAACGGTTTTGAGTTTATCGGCCTGATAGGTATGATTGACCCGCCACGCACCGAAGCAATCGAAGCTATAAAGGCTTGTCATAATGCGGGGATAACAGTAAAAATGATTACCGGCGACCACCATGCAACCGCCCGTGCCATTGGTATGGAATTAAACCTTTCGGCAAACGGGGCAGTTGTAACAGGAGTGGATTTATCGAAAATGAGCGATGCAGAACTTGACAAAACCATACAAACCACCAATATTTTTGCCCGTGTTGCCCCCGAACACAAGCTCCGTTTGGTTAATGCCCTGCAAAACAACAATGAAATTGTTGCAATGACCGGGGATGGCGTGAATGATGCCCCATCGCTTAAGCAATCGAATGTTGGTGTTGCCATGGGGATTACCGGAACTTCGGTATCGAAAGAATCGGCGGACATTGTACTTGCCGATGATAATTTCTCGAGCATAGCGGCAGCTGTTGAAGAAGGCCGAAGGGTTTACGATAATCTGCTAAAGTCGCTCGCCTTTCTGTTGCCAACGAACCTAGGCCTTGCCTTTATACTGATTTACGGCATTATGTTCTTTCCATTCAATCCGTTAACGAAAGTACTGTTACTTCCAATGTTGCCTGTTCAGTTGCTGTGGATAAACTTAGTTGCAGCCATAGCATTGGCATTGCCGCTTGCATTCGAAGTAAAAGAGCCTGATGTGATGAACCGGCCACCGCGCAAACCCGATGAGGCACTTTTCAACAGATTTGTAACTTTTAGGGTATTTTTTGTTTCGTTACTTATGACCGTTGGAACTATCGCGCTTTTTAACTGGGAGTACGCTTACTCTCTTAGTTCCGGAATGGAACAGGCTGATGCACTGGCTCGTTCTCAAAGTATAGCAGTAACGTTTATAATATTTTTCCAAATATTTTATTTGATAAACTGTAGGTCTCTGAAAGATACAGTTTTTAAAATTGGCTTTTTCAGTAATGGCTTTATCTTTTTGGGTATTGGCTCCATAATGATTTTGCAGGCTATGTTTTTATACGTCCCATTTATGCAAAAGGTATTTGGAACAGCGTCGCTCGATTGGAAAGGTTTATTTATTTCATTTGTAGCCGGTTCAATGATATTTATTGTAATAAGCATCGAAAAATGGGTGTTGAGGGCGCTGTTAAATAAAAAGAAACAAGAGAGCTAGTTTTGTTTCAATAATGCATTTTGAGCCAACGCATTTTGCAAGCAAATTGCCAAAGCCACACAAGCCAACCCACAGAAAAATTGAAACCGTTTACGGTTCACGAACCCCTTTTAAAAACAATTATGAAGTGAGTAATTAAAAAAAAATTTCCACCCTTCAGAAAATAAAAAATACGCAACCGCGAACGCCAAGCCCGAACCCGTTACGGGCAACAAAACCTGCTAAAACTCTATCACCAACTGGACAGGGCCTTTCACCGTTTCTTCAAAGTTTGAAAGGGTAAGGCCCATCAGCCGGATACCTTTGCCAAAGGGGAATTCTTTTTTCAACAGATGTAGCCCTTCCTCAAGGAGATGTTGCTGTGAAGTTATCCACGACAAGCTGGTTCTGCTCCGGGTAATCTGTTCAAAATCGGTAAATTTAATTTTCAGTGTAAGGGTGCGTCCTTTCAGGGAGGTTTTATTAATCCGATGCCATACTGTCCGGGCAATTATATCAAGTTCCCGCTCCATCTCATCAATGAAAAACAAATCGGATCCAAATGTATTTTCAGCCCCTAATGATTTTCGCTCGTGTGCAGGCTCAATAGGACGGTCGTCAATACCCCTTACAATATCGTAGTAATAGTTGCCGGCTTTTCCGAATTGCCTCGTAAGGTCATAACGACAAAGCTTCTTTAGGTCCCGGCCAAAGAAAACACCCTCGCGGTTAAGTTTTCCGGCTGTTACTTTGCCAATACCGTGGAATTTTCCTACTTCAAGATTGTCGATAAAAGATTCGGCCATATCGGGCGTGATTACATACAAGCCGTCTGGCTTGTTAAAATCGGAGGCTATTTTAGCTAGGAATTTATTGTACGAAACACCTGCCGAAGCAGTTAATCCGGTTTCTTTCGCAATCCTTTCCTTAATTTCACGGGCAATCAGTGTGGCCGAAGGCTTTCCTTTTTTGATTTTAGTTACATCCAGGTAGGCTTCATCGAGCGAAAGCGGTTCAACGAGGTCGGTATATTCATTAAAGATGTCCCTTATTTGAAGCGAAACCGATTTATAGACTTCGAAACGTGGTTTTACAAAAATCAAGTCAGGGCATCGCCTTTTAGCTACCAGCGACGATAAAGCGGATTTAACACCAAACCGCCGGGCTTCGTAACTGGCAGCGGCCACAACACCTCTAGCCCCGCTCCCACCCACAGCAACCGGTTTACCTCGCAACGATGGATTGTCGCGCTGCTCAACCGACGCATAGAAGGCGTCCATATCGATATGGATGATCTTTCTCAAAGTAGCCCTGTAAAGGCTACAATTTTACAACTTTTCGCGATACGGTAATCCCTTTGGATTCAATCAAAATCAGGTAAAAACCTCCTGGATATCCGGATATATCAATAGTTTCCCTTCCAGAGGATTTTCTGTCGGCTATCAGGTGCCCATTCGAAGCAATGATTTTTAGCGCATACTGAACGTTTTCGGAAGCTGCAATGGAAATGCTATTTCTCGCCGGGTTTGGATATACTTCAACGTTAAATAAATCATTCGGGGTTTGTTGACGCTTGACAGAGGTGAGGCACTTCGTAGGGTCGGTGATTGGTGTGCGTCCGGTATTACCTCCGGCACAAACCCCACAGGCATCAATGGCCGCACTTCCGCCTTTATCGCCCTGGCAATCGTAGGTTGGGTCGGCAAATTTCGAAAGTAACCTGATGTAATTGATCTGGTACCCGCAACTGTTTTCGGTAACCGACCATGAATTGAGCGGCCACGAGGTATTGAAATCTTTGTATGATTTCTGGTTGGGCTGGATTTTAGGTGGTTCGATGGATTCAGAAAAACACATGGCATTGTTTGAAGCCGATCCGCAGGATGATGGGCAACAACCATCCCAGTTATAGGACGGATTGGGGCCACCGGTCAAAAATCCGGGAGCAGGGCCATAAGTTGACTTACCGGCTCTGTCCCATCGCGGGCTGTTGTTGCTGAACCAGGAGTGGTAAAATTCATTCACGCAGTTTTTACCCCCATATTTGTACATATTCGACAGGTAAACCATGCTAAAGGGATTACGTCCATGAATATAATGTATAAATTCCAGTGCTGCCTGGCGCGATTCATTATTGAGGCTTGCATCAATATTATATTGTACCACAGAATAATACATACTTCCCTGTGCCAATTTCACCGAGTTGCTTCCCCATGTGTAATCTTTGATATGAGCAAGATAGGGGTCTTTTTTTGTACGCATTGCCGGAAGGTTTTCGCTACCTGTATTCATTGTGGTCCTGTAAACATTTCGGATGGCGGTTTTTACAGAAGCTGTTCCATCTGGTATGGTTGTGTAATACAATAGAATATCCTGATTGTCCATCTCAAAAGGGAAAGCAAAAGTCCAGTTGAAAATATTAACCTTGTTATAATTTGCATCAAAATGCGACCGGTAAGTGGTTTTGCCGGTAACTTCGAAAAGGTAACAAGCTGCCTTTAATTTGGCCATAAAACGGCCATAATCATTGGTTTCCTGCTGACCCGCACCCAACCCGGAGGAGCCGTAGGCTGAATCGTTATTGCGGAAAATTACATTTGGATTGGCCACTGCCCAGTCCCATGCTTTTTCGGCCCTGACTACCAGGGTATCGGCATATCCGGCCATTCCTATAAGCCGGTAAACTTTCGATGCTATGGCAAATGCTGCCGAGGTATTCAGGGCAGAGGATGTATTGGGCGTTCCATAATAACTCGGTCCGGTTGCTGCTGATGGTGGACTGGCATGTGCAAGTCCGACAATGCTGAGAACGCTGCCATCATGGAACTGCATTCTCAACAGGTGATCTATCCCCCATTTGGCTTCATCGAGCAGGTCGGGGATTCCGTTACCCGATTCGGGAATATTGTAATCGTCGGTCCAAACTTCGGGGCGTTCGAGATAGGCTTTCATCATTTCTATTACATAACTGGCTGTCCAGTTGGTGTATTTGTTATAATCGCCGGCATCGTACCATCCGCCGCTTACGTCCCGTTCAGTAGAAGCATCGTTTTTTTTATCGAACCTGCGTGCATTTTTGTCCTGGAGGTTGCGGAGGTGGCTGGCGCCATCGGCCCACTCAGGCCCTGCATATTTTGCCTCTTTCGGAAAACCTGCCCTCTGGTAAAAGAAAGTCCTGACAGCGTGTTTCAGTACTTCGTTGTAAACCGATGGCGAAATCCGGAATTCAAAAGAACGGACATTCTTTTCCACATCGAGTACATAGTAACTGCCGGATTCTTTAACCACTGAAAAGTCGAAATGCCACGCTTTATCGCCCGATGAGGCGTCGGTTGCACCGGCTTTCCATATCAATGGCGAAGCTTCTAATACTGTTTCGCCCGATTCAACATTAACCAGAGCGTATTTTGAACCAGGTGAAAATGACAATGCAGCATCGAAGCCCACTTCCGGATTTCGGATAACAGCAATTTTTGCAAAATCGGGTGAATATCCGAACTGGTCAACCACAATAAAGGGAGAAAGTGTTTGCCCAATGGAAATAGGAGAAATTAAAGTGAAGAGAATTATTAATAAGATCAGATTCAGGTTTTTCATGTTTTTGTTGTCAAAAATAAAATAACATACGAAAAAAACAAAAATCATAGCCGTAATCTGTCCGATTATTAATTCTGCTATCATTAAACTTACTATCAGCCAATATTCCTTATTTTAGCAAAAATATTTTAAGAATTTCAAATTCCGCATTAATTGTAGATTATGCATTTATTAAAATTGACACTTCCCATAAGCGACCCCATATTGGTTTTCAGCACCATACTTGCAGTAATCCTGATTGCCCCACTATTATTTACAAGGTTAAGGTTGCCCGGCATAGTCGGTATTATATTGTTTGGTGTTATATTAGGTCCAAGTGTAACAGGTATTTTGGAAGTTCAGGGGGCGATAACGCTTCTTGGGCAGGTTGGGCTACTCTATATCATGTTCCTTGCAGGCCTCGAAATAAACTTGAATGAGTTTTTCAAACATAAAGAGCGAAGTTTAATATTTGGTATTCTAACATTCAGCATTCCACAGTTTTTTGGAACTGTTATATTTCTTTTTCTGGGTTACGATTGGCTTGCTTCGCTTTTGATAGCGAGTATGTTTGCATCCCACACTTTAGTTTCATTCCCCATCATAACTCGAATGGGTATCGGTCAAAACAGAGCCGTAATAACAACGGTTGGAGGTACAATTTTTACCGATACGCTGGCACTGTTGCTGTTAGCGGTAATTGCAAAAGCATATCAGGGTGATTTGAATTTATCATTCTGGTTTAAGCTAGCCATTATGTTATCCTTATATGTAATTGGAATTTCCACCCTTCTTCCACGAATGAGCCGGTGGTTTTTTCTCAATGTGAAGGATCAAATGCTCGAATTCCTTTATGTACTAGTTATAGCCTTCAGTTTTTCATACATTGCACGATTAATTGGTATTGAACCAATTGTAGGTGCTTTTTTCGTAGGCCTTGTTTTGAACCGCCTCATTCCTTCCACAGGACCTTTGATGAACAGGATTCGTTTTGTAGGGAATTCCATTTTTATTCCTTTTTTTTTACTTTATATAGGAATGCTTGTCGATATTACGGTATTTTTCAGCAATTGGAAAGTATGGATTGTCATGTTAACCATGCTGGCAACAAACTGTTTGACCAAACTTATATCTTCAAAAATTACCCAAAGGATTTTTAAATTCACAAAAGCCGAGGGCTGGGTAATATTCGGGCTCTCTACTACTGAAGCAGCGGCAACCCTTGCCGCTACCCTGGTTGGATTGAGATTGGGAATAATTGGAAACGAGGTATTAAATGGGGTAATACTGATGATTCTTGTAACCAATATTCTCGGCGCTGCAGTTGTTCAACACAATTCAAAAATTATTGCTAAAGCAGAAGAAACAGATATACCCGATAGCGATTATGAGCAACAAAGGTTATTGGTGCCCATAGCAAACCCTGAAAATGCTTCGCACCTTATGCAAGTGGCGATTATCTTAAAGGATAATTCTTCGGAACCAATTTTTCCGATGACTATAGTTAAACAGGATGAAGATTCAGAGGAAAACATAAGGAAAAACGAAAAAATGCTTGAAATGATTTGTGATTATGCACATGGTGCAGATATACCTGTTTCAGCATTAATGAGAATTGATATTAACATTGCGAATGGCATTTCACGGGCTGTTAAAGAAACACGGATCAGCTCGGTGATTATCGGCTGGAATGGACAACGGTCGACACAGGAACGCATATTCGGGTCAATCCTTGACCAATTGCTGGATCAAACTTTTCAGGAGGTATTTGTTTGCAAATTAAGCAAACCCGTAACGGGCTTTAAAAAAATAATCTTATTTATTCCGCCATATTGTTATAAAGAATTTGGATTTATGAAACAAATGAAGTGCATTATAAAACTCGCATCCCAATTTGGAGCCGAGATTATAATTGTTGCTGAATATTCTGCGATTGATGAACTAAATAACTTAATAAATAAAATTAAAACTGACTTAAATTATTCTTATATAACACCAGAAAGATGGGACTTAAACAATATAAACCTTAATAATGTATTAAATTCCAATGACTTAATAGTTCTGATAAGTGCCAGGAAGGGTACCATGTCATGGTCAAAAAAACTTGATGGCTTCCCTCTTCAGCTATCAAAAATGTTTCCTGAAAATAACCTTATTATAACATTTCCAGAGGTTAATAAAGACTATCGGCAAACAAACGAAGCATCAAGCAACCTAAATTATGGCTATGTTGAACCTATTGTTTAACATCCCAAGTAAATCTTAGGCTCCACTTCGCCCCTTGCTACCCTCAGGGCATTCATGGCAAGGGCTTCCAGTTCATCTTCGCCGGGATAAACAAATACCGGTGCCAGAAAACCGGTTTTTGTGGTTATATAATCAGACATGTAACGGTTATGAGCCAATCCTCCGGTAAGCAATATGGCATCGATATGACCTTCCAAAACCACAGCCATTTCGCCAATCAGCTTCGATACCTGGTAACCAAGGGCATCCTGAATGAATTTCGCTTTCTCACAGCCGGCTTCGGCAGCTTTCTGCACTTCGAGCGCGTTGTTTGTTCCCAGATAAGCTACAAAACCTCCTTCGCCCACAACCATGCGCTGCACCTGATCTTTGGAATATTTTCCGCTGAAGCACAAATCGATAAGCTGACCTACAGGCAATGATCCCGAACGTTCGGGGCTGAAAGGGCCTTCGCCGTTGAGTGCGTTGTTCACATCAACAACCCTGCCTTTGCGGTGTGCCCCAACTGAAATGCCCCCACCTAAATGGGCAACTATCAGGTTCAGCTCTTCATACTTCCGGCCTGTTTTTTTTGAATGCAGCTTTGCAATGGCCTTCTGGTTGAGTGCATGAAATATCGAAAGCCTTTTAAATTTCGGATGGCCGGAAACCCTTGCAATGGGCTCCAGTTCATCGGTCACTACCGGATCGGCAATATAAGCACAGGCATTTGGTATCTGTAGAGCGATATAATCGGCAATCAAAGGGCCTAAATTGCTGGCATGCTGCCCCATTACCCCTGCGCGGGCATGTTCGAGCATCAGGTTGTTGACAAGGTAAACCCCCGATTCCATAGGGTAGGTAAGGCCTCCCCTGCCTATAATGTGTTTGATGGAATCTACGTCGATCCCCTCCTCAACAAGCGCTTCGATAATAAGCCCTTTCCGGAAATCGAACTGTTCGGTGATGTTTCGGAACTCCGACATTTCTTCGACCGAATGGCGAAGGGTTTTAACGAGAATGGGCTTTTCGTCCTCATACACCGCAAATTTGGTCGAGGTAGAACCAGGATTTATTGCAAGTACCAGGATTTTTGCCATATGAAAAAATTTAGCTTAATAATGCCGCCAGGGCAATTGAATTTAATTTGGTTTGCATGGAATCGCCCCGGCTCGACAATACGACGGGAACTTTTGCCCCGGCTACAATAGCAGCCTGCTCCGATTTACAAAGTTTAGCAGCCATTTTATAGAAGACATTTCCTGCGTCGATATTCGGGAAGAGCAGGCAATCGGCATCGCCGGCCACCTGAGAATCAATCTTTTTAATTTCGGCCGAATCTAAGTCGATAGCCACATCGAGGGCAAGGGGACCGTCAACAAATGCACCGGTGATCTGTCCTCGTTCGGCCATTTTGGCTATAATTGCTGCATCGGTGCAGGCGGGTATCGAAGCCAGTACCTGTTCTGTGGCTGCTATTAGTGCTACTTTGGGCTGTTCGATTCCCAACGATTGAGCAGTATGTATAAGGTAGCCAGTCATGGTAATTTTTTGCTGCAGATCGGGGTAAGGTATGATTGCCACATCACTCACTATTATCAATTTGTGGTAATTATGAAATTCCATAACAGCAATGTGGCTCAGAACGCCTTTTGGCGGCAACATACCATATTCCTTATTGAGAAGTACCTTCATAAACCTGTCGGTACTTATCAGCCCTTTCATCATGATATCGGCTTTTCCTTCCGAAACAATAATAGCCGCTTTTGCAGCAGCTTCCTCTTCGGTATTGCAGTGTACGATGGTGAATATGGTTTCATTGATTTGAAGCTTATTACAGGTTTCGGCTATTTTTGCCCGATCGCCTGTAATTATCCCTTCGACGATACCCTTCTCAACAGCATGGTATAATGCCTCAAGACTGTGTTCATCCACCGCATTTACCGCAACCAGGCTTTTTCGCAGCCTGCCATTCAGGTTTTCTAACAATTCGTTTAGCTTTTGAATCTTCATATTACCGGTATTCTATCCTACGTTCCAGCACAATCTGTTCGGTATCGAGCGCAATCATCAGTTCTTCGTTGGTAGGAACAACCATCACTTTTACTTTTGATGATTCAGTACTGATTTCGGCCTCCACCCCCCGTATAGTTTTATTCTTTTCAATATCAATCTCAACACCCATATATTCCAATCCACTGGCAGAACCCTCGCGAGTGGTGTCGCCATTCTCCCCTATTCCGCCTGTAAATACCAGGATATCGAGCCCGCCCATAGCTGCAGCATAAGCGCCTATGTATTTTTTTACCCTGTAGTTGTACATATCGAGTGCAAGGGCAGCTTTCTCGTTGCCTTCGGCTTGGGCTTTTTCAATTTCACGCATGTCTGACGAAATCCCTGTAAGCCCGAGCATACCACTGTGCTTGTTAAACAGGGCATTCAGCGACCGGATACCCAGTTCTTCTTTCTCCATGATAAATGTCACAGCGCCAATGTCAAGATCGCCGCAGCGGGTTCCCATAATCAATCCTTCGATGGGGGTAAAGCCCATGGATGTATCAACCGACTTTCCATATTTTACAGCAGCTATAGACGCTCCGTTACCAAGGTGACAGGTAATAATTCTCTGAGTGGTTATATCCCTGTTCAATATTTCACAAACCCTTTCCGAAACATAACGGTGGCTGGTTCCATGAAAACCATACCGTCTGATACCATATTTCCGGTAAAGGATATTTGGTATCCCATACATATATGCATAGGGCTCCATGGTTTGATGGAAGGCCGTATCAAAAACACTGACCTGCGAGATCCCCGGGATCAGCTCTTCCATGGCTGCAATTCCTTTCAGATTGGGTGGATTGTGCAACGGCGCAAGCGACATAATCTTCTGAAGTTCGTTATAAACTTCGCTGGTCATAAAAACACTGTTTTTGAAATTTTCACCACCATGTACTACACGGTGGCCCACTGCATCAATTTCTTCGAGGTTTTTCAGGCAACCGTGTTTTATGCTGGTGAGTACCCCTAATATGTATTCGATGCCGGCCTTGTGGTCGATGATTTCACCCTGAAAAACAACCACCTGCCCATCGTGCCTGACATGCTTCATAAATGAGCCCTTCATACCAAGTTTTTCGATTCCACCTTTAGAAATAACCTTTCGGTTAACCATATCGAAAAGCTGATATTTTATAGAACTGCTTCCGCAGTTGAGTACTAATATCTTCATAAACGGGTATCTTTCTGATTAGCAATTTTTTTTATCGGGAACAATTTTCTGGCCTTTTTCATTGTATGAGTAAAAACCCTGACCTGATGCTACACCTAGATGTTTTGCCCTTACAAGTTTTTTTATCAGCGGTGATGGCTTATACTTGACATCGCCAAACTCACTGTAAATGTTTTCCATCCATCTGACAATCTTATCGAGGCCCATTTTATCGGCCACTTCAAAAGGTCCCAATCGCATGCCAAACCCGATTCTCATGGTCATATCCACATCTTCGAGAGAAGCAACCCCTTCCATCAGGATTTCACAGGCTTCGTTCAGGAGGACTACAAAAATCCTGACACTGATCAATCCGGCCGATTCATCAACCGGAACCATGGCTCGGTTGATCTGCTGTACAAATTTGCAGACTTTTGCATAGCATTCATCTGAAGTATAAAGGCCTTTCACTACTTCAATTATCCTTGCTTCGGGCGACGATACAAAAAAATGGATGCTCACGCATCTGTCTTTGTACTTCAGATCGGAAGATAATTCAGTGATGATTACGGTTGTTGAGTTAGTGGCAATTATGCAGTTGCGGTCAACTATCTCTTCAATTTGTTGAAATATTTCCTTACGCTCTATAATTTTCATTCCCCTGTTAACGGGCCTTATGGCTTCTACCACAATATCGCATCCTGCAAGCCGGCTCATGTCAGTTGTGCCTTCAATACGGCTCAGCATAGCCCTTTTTTCGCTTTCGGTAAGCCCCCAGTGTTCTATCCGGTGATCGAGCATTTTGGTAATTCCTTCAAAAGCTTCTTCGATTTTCTCTTCCGAAACTTCAACAAATACCACATCGAGGCCGTAGTAGCTGCTTACCCGGGCCAGGTTCTGGCCTACCAATCCGCAACCAACAATCCCAACCTTCGAAAAAAGACTTGAACTAATTCCTTTTTTACTTAACCCAAAATCTTCGATGGGTTCGTATATGATTTCTTTCGACATACCTGAAATATTTTAAATGACCGCTGCTGCCTGGTTCGCAGTTATGGCCACCATATTTACAATATCGGTCACCGAACATCCTCTTGAAAGATCGTTAATAGGCGCTGCCATACCTTGAAGTATCGGACCAATAGCTTCAGCCCCTGCAAGCCTTTGTACCAGTTTGTAGCCGATATTGCCCGATTCGAGAGTTGGAAATACAAGTACATTGGCTTTACCTGCCACTTCACTGCCAGGTGCCTTTAAACGGGCAACTTCGTCAGCCAGGGCGGCATCCACCTGAAGTTCGCCTTCAATTTTCAGATCGGGGGACATTTCCCTTGCTATGCGGGTGGCATTTACTACTTTATCAACCATTTCGTGTTTTGCGCTGCCTTTTGTTGAAAAACTGAGCATTGCAACACGGGGTTCCAAACCAACAATGGCTTTCGCAGTTTTCGCTGTTGTGACAGCTATTTCGGCAAGCTGGCGCTCATCGGGATCGGGCAATACGGCACAATCGGCAAATACCAGTATTCCATCGTGCCCAAAAGCCGGGCTTACAAACATCAGAAATGCGCCGGACACAACACTAACCCCTGGCAAAGTTTTTATATATTGAAATGCAGGCCTGAGCACATCACCTGTTGCATTTATGGCACCAGCCAGTTCGCCGTCGGCATCGCCAGCTTTTATCATCATCACACCAAAGTAGAGCGGGTCATTGAGCAGCGATAATGCTTCTTCTCGCGTCAATCCCTTGCTCTTCCTGATTTCCACCATCATGCCGGCATAATGTTCGCGCCGCGGATCGGTAGCCGGATCAACGATTTGTGCCCCTGTTATATCAACCTGCAAATCGGCAACCTGACCGGCAATTTTGTCGGTATTGCCCAAAAGGATCAATTGCGCAATTTTTTGTTTCAGGATGATTTCTGCTGCTTTCAGCGTGCGGGGCTCAGCTCCTTCAGGAAGAACTATCCTTTTATTGTGATGACGTGCATTTTCAAGTATCTGTTCAAGCAGTTTCATATCATGTATATTGTTTAAACATATTATTAAAAAAATCTGTTGCAAAAATAGTTAAAAAAAATCCCCTGCCTAAACTGGAAGCTACGAAATACTGACAAGTATGACAATAGTCATAGACTTTTTTGATACAGTGGGATATTGCAAAAAAACTTTCCAAATAGCCATTGCTGATTGTCTTTTGTTGATGTTATTTCATGATTGCCCAGTAGGGTCAACACAGCGATAGAAAATGCAAAGGAATTTGCACTTTGCGTACAGCATTCCATTTGTCGTGTTCCGAAAGTATCAAGGCCTCTTTGAAATATCTTCATCTGTATAAATTGTCTTGATTATTAATGGTCAGATGCCAGCCCGACAAAATCGTTCTGGCGGGGAATCACCATGAGGAACGTTATTCCTGCCCGTATGTTCAGGCGGGCATTCCGGTTTGTGTTTTGCTGATCATGGTGATTTCATCTAAAAATACATAATGCATTTTTGGGATGCAAATATTTAATTGGCTGAAAGAAGGAAACAACAAAATATCATTTTTATGCTGTCATGCGAATCGTAACCGATATTTTTGAAATTGTTCAGACTACTGGTTATCGGACATTCGATATTGAACATTCGATTTTTTTTACTGTTCTGAATTTAAATATCCAACACAGAATATTCAATTTCCAATTTTCAACAATTTTATGTATCAATGGAAAAGGTTTTAATGCTGCCCCGCAGGGGCAAGATAACGATAGAACATCCCATGAAAAATGGAACCAGCATCCGGTTGGGGGGCAATTATTCTGTTTTGATTAAGCTCATGCCTACGTTACCCCAATTGCCTGAATGGCTGTAACAACAATAAGGTTTACCAGTTGGCTTACGGTGCACCCGCGCGAAATGTGGTTAACCGGCGCCGATAACCCCTGTAGGACTGGACCTATTGCTTCGGCTTTTGCCAGGCGCTGCACCAGGTTGTACCCAATATTTGCCGATTCGAGGCCCGGAAAAACCAGGACATTTGCCCTTCCTGCCACTTCGCTCCCGGGAGCGGTAAGCTTCGCCACTTCGGGAATTATGGCCGCTTCGAGCTGCAATTCACCATCCACAATCAGTTGCGGATCCATTTCACGGGCTAGCCGGGTAGCTTCAACCACTTTATCGACCAAGGGGTGCGAAGCGCTGCCTTTTGTCGAAAAACTGAGCATGGCCACTCTGGGTTCGGTTCCGAGAAAAAGGCGGGCTGTGCGGGCGGTCTGAACGGCAATTTCAGCAAGCTGGTGCGGATTGGGTTCGGGAATTACCGAGCAATCGGCAAATACCAGAAAACCTTCGTGTCCGAAATGCGGATCATTTACAAACATAAAAAATGCACCTGATACCGATGTTATGCCAGGCTGTTTTTTGATATATTGGAAAACAGGCCTTAATACCTCTCCTGTCAAATTTCGGACGCCAGCAAGCTCTCCATCGGCATCACCGTTGAGGATCATCAAAGGTGCATACATAAGCGGATCATTCACCAGATTTATTGCTTCATCGAAGGTCAGGCCTTTGTCTTCACGGGCAAGAACCATCAATTCTGTATATTTCTGTTTGTATTCCGATTCTGCAGGGTTAATAATTTCTGCACTGCTCACATCCACACCAATCGAATAGGCGGTTTCTGATATTTCTTCTTTGTTACCAAGAAGGATCAGGTGGGCGTATCTTTCCTTCAGCACAATATCGGCGGCACGTAATATTTTAACATCGTTTCCCTCGGGAAGGACAATACGTTTGCGGTTACGTTGGGCAATAATGTAAGCTCTTTTCAATAACTCCATGGTAATGGTCTATTCCAGTGATTTCAGACAAAAGTTGCAAAAGTACTATTTTATTTAAGTACTTTGAGTTCAATTTTCCTGAAATCGGTTGGATGACTTTCACCCTGAATTGAAATTGTACCTTTCCTGATTATTTTATCGACGTTGGCCTGGAGTAGTTTTGCATAAGTTTTGTCGCGCTCATCGAGTTGTGGTTCACTGTACTCCATTACCTTCACCCCATTTACAAAGTGCCTGATCACATCACCACCATGAACTTCTACCTCTACAGTTACCCATTGGTCGCCATGAAAGGTTTCGGAGGTTGAATTTGTACAATGGTCGAGGTGCAATTGGCCATTATATACCACATTTGTACCGGGTGTGCATAGATTGGCAGTAGAACGTTGGTTGGTGCCATCACCCCCGAGTAACTGAACCTCAATCGAAGTAGGGAAATCCTGCTCAATCTCCATCGATTCGACCGATTGGCCATGAATCATAAGCCCATTATTCCTGAATGCCCAACCGGGCCCACCTGGTACCTGTTGGCCTACAAACCGGTATTCGGCACGGAGAATATAGTGCGAATACTCATCCTTATAAAACAAGTGGGCAAAACGGTTGTCGAAATCCTCATACTCGTCATACCTCACTTTTAACAAACCATCTTCCACCCTGAAAGTGTTCTTATAGTTCACCCCTGCTTCGAAGCCACGGACTTTTGGCGTCCAGCCATCAAGGTCTTTCCCGTTGAACAACTGAATCCATTCACCTTCTTTTGGTTTCTGTGGGCCACAACCGGCAAGAATAGCCACTGCCAATAATACAATCCCGAAAGTTCTGATCTTTTCCATTTTTATTTTTAATTTGGTTTCTATTCAACTATTCTGATGGTGGTTTTTACCTGTTCATTTTCTCATGCCAGCCCGAACGGTCTGGAGGTGTTGGAATCGAAATTTTACGTACCGGATTGGCTTCGAGTTCCTTCAACAGCACTTCAACGGCCTTTTCAATGCCGGGATCGATTCCCCTGGCCAGCTGCTCGGGGCGGTCAACCACTTCGATATCGGGATAAACACCTATACCTTCGATGATCCACTCCTCTTTTTCGTCGAAAATGCCAAAACGGGGAACCGAGATATAACCACCATCCACCAACCGGGCATTTCCCGAAATACCTATAAGTCCGCCCCATGTTCGTGTACCGATGAGCTTGCCCAGTCCCATTTTTTTGAAGAAGTAGGGAAAAGCATCGCCCCCTGATGACGAGTACCCGTTAATGAGCATCACCTTCGGACCATCATGGGCAATGTTGGGCGCCCTGCTTGGCTGTAATCCGTTACGGTGCCAGTAAACCAGGGTTTTTCGGTCGAGCAGGTCGGCCATGCGATCGGGAATAAAACCTCCGCCATTGTAACGGTCATCAATGATCAGGGCTTCCTTATCGTGGTATGCATACATTCCCCTGAACAATTCGCGGTTACCATCCTGTGCGGTGTTGGGAACATGGATATACCCAATCCTTCCGTTTGATAATTTATCGACTATTGCACGGCGTTGGTTAACCCAGTTGAGGTACATCAATTCGAGTTCGCTTGCAATGGGCTTCACCATCGACGAACGGGGATTTGTTCCATTAGCCTGGTTGCTGACTGTTATTTCAACCATTTTCCCAAATGTGTTTTCAAGGAAAAGGTATGGATTATCGGCAATTGTTACTTCATTTCCATTAATCATCAGCAGGTAATCACCTTCTTTCACATCAACGCCCTGCTCCGTGAGAGGCGATCGTCGCGTATCGTTCCAGTTTTCGCCGGTAAATATTTTTGAAATCCTGTATCGCCCGGCCACAGCATCGGCTTCCAACAGTGCACCAAGTAATCCGGTATTAATCCGCTTAACCCGTTTAAAATCGCCCCAGTCCACATAAGCATGTCCAGCATTGGTTTCCGAAACAATTTCATTCAGGACATAATCCAGGTCGGCACGGTGGCCCACATAAGGCAACAAAGCACTGTAACGCTGCTTAACCTCACTCCAGTCAACCCCGTGCACATTATCCACATAAAAGTAATCGCGGAAAATCCGCCAGCCGTCGGTATAAATCTGCTTCCATTCCTGTCGGGGATCAATCTTCATCTCCATGGCATCGAGGTTGAGTTTTCCGGTTCCGGGCTTCTGTCCGGGAGCTATTTTTGCTATTCCATAATCATTCCCCGATCGGTACATAAACATCTTGCCATCAGCAGTTGGGGTAACCATTGCAACCCGTTCCATGATTTCTTCCGATTTTTCTTCATCTACATGGTAACGTATCACTTTACCACCTGTAACATAAAGAAGGCCACCATCCACAGCTGAAATAATACGGTATTCGCCAGCCTCACCCGGCAAGGCATCTATCCGGTTGTTGATCCCTTCTGCATCAATAACCACCTTCACGCCTTTTTTTTCAGGTTCTTTTTTTTCGTCCTTGGCTTTCGGGTCAGGTTTGGTTTCTTCCTTAACAGGCTCTGTATCATTTTTCATTTTAAACAGTTTAGGGCCATCAGCTTTCAAGACCATGGCATAGAGTCTGGTTGCCCGGTTATAAAGATAATCGAACTCGAAACTGGAGAAAGCAAGGTTGAAATCGCGGTTGGAAGAAAAGAAAATGTAGTTTCCACATAGCGAAAATACGGGTGAATTATCCGAAAAAGTGTTATCGGTAAGTTGCATTTTCCGGTTGGTGGGGATGTGATATACCCAAACTGCCGATTGACCGTTGTTACTTTCTTTAGGATAGGCAATCCATTCTGAGTCGGGTGAAAAAGCGTAATGCCTGATTTCGCTGAAAGTTGCATGATCGATTTCGGTGTGTTTACCGTTTTCAGCATCTACCAGCCAGAGTTTCAGGGTGCGGTCGGAATATACCAGGTAACGGCTGTCGGGCGACCATTCGAGTTGATACTTCCATGCCTGTGAATTTGAAGTTAGTTGTTTTGACTTTGCACCCTTCTTATTTTCGATCAGGTATATTTCGTATTCGCCAGTAGCATCCGAAAAATATGAAATGTATTTGCCATTGGGCGACCAGGAAGGGAATATCTCGCGAATGCCCTGTGTTTGAGTGAGGTTCTCGATTATCCCGTTTTCGGCCGGTATGGAAAAAATGTCGCCCCTGGCATCGAAAAGGGCCCGTTTTCCGGTTGGCGATACAGCAAAGCTGTGGATATCGTCCTGTACATTCTTAAAATAGGGCAACAGGGCTGGATTGTCGTAATGGAGGTTTACTTTAACCCTTTCTGATGTTCCGGTGGAAAGGTTGAGTTTATAAATATATCCACCATTTTCATAAACAAGTTGACCTTTGCTGCCTGAAGGCCACATAACGTCAAACTCTTTGTGGAATGTTACCTGTGCATGTTGTTTCGTAAAAGTATTGTATTTCCAGATGTTCAACTTCAGGTCGCGGTCAGATGCGTAAAATATTTCGTTGCCAAACCAGACCGGATGCTGGTCGGTACCCGGGAAATCGGTAATTTGTTCCGAAGTATTATTTTTCAGGTCGTAAATCCAAAGGTCACTGGCACGTCCACCTTTGTACCGTTTCCAGGTCCGGAATTCACGATCGACTGGTGTAAAAACAATTTTTTCGGCATCGGGCGAAAAAGCTGCAAAGCCGCCGTTTACAACGGGCAGGGGTTTTTCGAGCCCGCCATCGATACTTACAAGGAAATATTTTCCATTTCGGTCGCCGAATTCGGTGCGGTTGGCCCTGATCAATATCTGTCGGCTATCGGGGGTCCAATCGAGAACCACATGGTCGAACCCTCCGCGTGGTGGCATTATACCCACCGAATTGTACCAGGTTAACTGACGGGGGGTACCACCTTCGGAAGGCATAACAAATATCTGACGGCTTCCGGAATATTCACCCGAAAAGGTAATCCATTTTCCATCGGGCGATATTTTCGGAAAAAGTTCAAGCCCTTCGTGTGAGGTTAATCTTTTGGCATCGCCACCATTTGAATGTACCGTCCAGATATCACCGGCATATACAAAAGTAATCAGGTTATCGCTGATATGGGGAAACCTGAGGAGCCGGGCATCGACAATCCCGGAAACTTTTTGCAGCGACAATAATATCACAAAAGCAGTGGAAACAAGAATAGAAAAATTTCGCATAGATAAAAATTTAAAATTTTTGGAGGCCTAAATTACTATCTTTCGTGGAAAATGAAAAATGATTACAGCCGAGGATATCCCTGAATATCGAGATTGGTTAATTTAGCCGACCTGGCATAGTCAACAACTTCTCTGTATTCGCTTATGGTGATGCGCCGGTTAATTTCAGGATGGTTCCTGGCTTTATACACAGGCGTGTATTGCGACATAAGGTTCAGGTATGTATCTTTAGGTAAGTTTTGGGCAACCCAGTCGATAACTCCTTTGGCATTATCAATATTTCCGGGCATTACCAGGTGCCTGATCATCAGCCCACGGCGCATTAATCCATCTCCCGCCTGTTTGGCAACCCCCACTTGAAAGTGCATTTCGAGCAGTGCTTTTTTTGTGATTTCAGGATAGGTGCCGGCACCCGATGAATATTTCGAAGCCATATCTCCATTGGAATATTTAAAGTCGGGGAGGTAAATGTCGATGACGCCATCCAGAATTTTCAATATTTCGGTCCTTTCCCAACCGAAAGTATTATAAACCAGAGGAAGTTTTAACCCTTTGGCTGCAGCTATGTCAACGGCCATCAGGATATGGGGCGAGTAGTGGGTCGGGGTTACAAAATTGATGTTGTGGCACCCAAGTTTCTGTAAATTCAGCATCATATCGGCCATATCATCGATGCTTTTCCGGGTTCCCTGACCGCCCTGGCTCACTTCCCAGTTGATGCAGAACACACATCGCAACGGACAGTGGGTCAGAAATATGGTTCCGGAACCGCCTTTACCAACCAGAGGCTGTTCTTCGCCAAAATGCGGGTGGTACGAAGATATTTCGAGCCGTGAATTGGCTCCGCAAAAACCCCTTTCCCCTTTCAGTTTGTTTGCACCACACATGCGTGGGCATAGACTGCAGTTTTCCATAAGGTTCCACAATTGCTCCCCTCTTTGTTTCAGTTCACCGGTGCGGTGCAGCTTCAGGTATCCCGGTTCCAGATTTTCCGGATGATGATTCGATTCTATAAATAAACCAGTCAGTTCAGGAGAATAAACAGCCAACGGTGCAGCTAATAACGATCTGAGTGCATTGCGCCTTGTTAAACCTGCCATATCACAATATTTTGTACCCTCTCCAAATATAATGATCCGAAGAAAAATTGCCAAAACTTTTAACCTCGTTTAACATGTTTTACAACACTTTACAGGTTTTTATATACCTCTTTGTACCGGAAACAACCCAACAGATGGTCGTTTACCATTCCAGTAGCCTGCATATGGGCATAAACGATAGTGGAACCGACAAACTTAAAACCTCTGTTTTTCAGGTCTTTGGATATAGTGTCCGAAAGTGATGATTTAGCTGGCAATTCAGAAAGCTTTTCAAACCGGTTAATAATGGGCTTATGATTTACGAAGCCCCATATATACCCGTCGAAACTCCCGAATTCTTTCTGTATTTTCAAAAATTGCCTGGCATTGTTGATGGCTGCATTAATTTTAAGCTTATTCCTGATAATCCCGGTATCCTGAAGCAGCCGATCAATATCGGTCTGGTCAAAAAGCGATACTTTCTGGGGATCAAAACCGGCAAATGCTTTTCTGAAGGCATCACGCTTTTTAAGCACGGTTGACCAGCTCAAACCTGCCTGAAAACCTTCAAGGACAATGAATTCGAATAGTTTGTAGTCGTCGTGCAGGGGTACTCCCCACTCGGTATCGTGGTATTTTTGCATTTCGGGGTCATTTCCAGCCCAGTCACATCTTTGTTTCATTATCGTTGTTTATTACAGGTGCAAAAGTTAAATAAAATTAAGCATTAACGGCCACATAGAGTCAAAATGTTATTTTTGCTTGATTTTTTAAAATGCTGTAATGAAGCGTACCGGATTGGTGTTGTTTTTAATCCTTCTAATCACCGGCAGTGTGTCGGCCCAGCTCAATATCAACCATTACATCAGGGTTGGGCAAACCCGTATTTCCATCGGGAATTATGTAGGGGCCATCGAATATTTCAATATTGTTATAAAATTTAAGCCCCACCTGCCAGAGCCCTATTTTTACAGGGCAGTGGCCAAACACAGGCTCGAAGATTTCAGGGGTGCTATTCTCGATTACAATCAGGCCATATATATAAAACCATTCTATCCGGAAGCCTATATGAACAGGGGTATTGCCTACCATGCCCTGCGGGATTTCGAAAATACCATTAAAGACTACAATAAGGCCCTCGAAATGGACCCCAAAAATGAAGGTACCTATACCAACCGGGGGATAGCAAAACTATCGATGAAAGATGTGGAAGGGGCAATTGCCGATTACAACAAAGCCCTCGAAATTAACCCAACATCCACCAATGCTCTGATGAGCCGGAGCAATGCCAAAATTATCAAAGGCGATATACAGGGGGCAATTCAGGACCTGAACAGCATTATCATCATACGTCCACATTTTGCGGGGGCCTATCTGAACAGGGGACTTGCACGGTTCGAACTGAACGATTATGCATCGGCATTGCGCGATTACGATCAGGCAATCAGGTTGGAACCCGAAAATGCCCTCGCATTCAACAATCGGGGAATTGTAAAGCATAAACTCGAAGATTATGCCGGAGCCATTATTGATTATGATATGGCCATCCGTCTCGACCCAACCATGGCCAATGCCTATTTCAACCGGGCAATGGCACGAGAAATCCTTAAGCGCCCGGGATTTGAATCCGATTACCAGAATGCAGCCGCGCTCAACCCTCAATACGACCTGAGCAGGTTTACACTGAACGCTGAAGAACTGGTAATGGCACAAAGTCAGTCGCAACAACAAAACCAGAATCAAAACAATACTTCAAATAATAACCAGCAAACATCTGAAGATCAGGATAAACCCCCCATTGATCCTGTTAAGGAACGCGAAGAGGAACTGCGAAGGCGAAGGAGGCTCAATGTAGTGGCTTCCGATTCGAGAAACCTGCCAAAAACTGATGAAGATAACGATGATGGACAGGTACAGAACCGCAATATTATCATCGACCTTCAGCCAATATTTCTGATTTCGGCGTTTGAACGTAATTCGGTCGATTATGAAAGGCTACAGTATTACAGTGTATCCATCGAATCGCTGAACCGGATCAACAATTACAATCCCTTGTTGACCATAACCAACAAAACCAATGAGGGCTACCAGAAAACCTTCGAGAATTTTATCCTGTTTTTCAACGAAAAAATTGCCATTTCAGCAAACAGCAATAATTTTCTGAACCGTGGGATTTTTCACTTGCTTACCGGAAATTTCAATCAGTCGCTGAATGATTTAAACCACAGTATAGAAATTGATAAGAGAGAAGCCCTCTCCTATTTTTCGAGGGGAAACTGCCGGTTTAAAATGATCGAACACATTGAATCGCTGCCCGATTTTAACAACCAACTTACTGTAGCATTGGAAAATACACACCTTCATCAACCAGCCAAACAAACCATGACCAAAATGATAAACGATTACGATCTTATTCTGGACGACTACAACAAAACGCTTGAAATAAAGCCCGAATTCTTTTTCGGATATTATAACAAGGCATTTATTAACCTGAGGCTCAGGGAATATAAACAAGCATTGGACGATCTGACCAATGCCATTGACCTTGAGCCCGAATTTGCTGAAGCATATTACAACCGGGGGCTCACCAAAATTTTTCTCGAAGATATTGAAGGTGGTGCACTAGATTTATCGAAAGCCGGAGAACTTGGACTGGTTGAAGCTTACAGCGTAATAAAACGATATTGCAATTTTTAATAAATTACCTCAATATTTACTTTGAATGAAAATTACCGGAATACTGATGTTCATGGTCTTGGTTGTTTTAACCACAGACCTTAAGGCTCAACCCAAACCGGCCTATAACTTGTTTACAGCATCGGGAAATAGGGTCAATTACGGGCGAATGCTACGTACCATTGAAAAGGGAGATATGCTCCTGTTTGGCGAATTGCACAACAATCCTATTGCCCACTGGCTGCAGTTCGAGGTAACCAACGACCTGCACCAGAGGCGCAAAATTATTCTTGGTGCCGAAATGTTTGAAGCTGATAACCAGCTAGCATTAACTGATTATGTTGAAGGGAGAATTGACACAAAAACACTTGATACACTCGCCAGACTTTGGAACAACTATGAAACAGATTATGCCCCATTGGTAAATTTTGCGCGAAATAATAAATTAACATTTATCGCCACCAATATTCCACGCAGGTATGCCAATCTGGTTTTCAGGCACGATTTTGCATCGCTCGACACACTCAGTGAGTTGGAAAAAGGCTGGATTGCCCCGCTTCCCATTGAATACGATCCTGATTTACCGGGATACAAAAATATGCTGACCATGATGGGAGGTAGCAGGGGAGAAACGTTTCCAAAAGCACAGGCTATCAAAGATGCCACAATGGCCCATTTTATAATTGAAAACTATATAGATGGACACCTCTTTATTCATTACCATGGCACCTATCATACCGATTATTACGAAGGAATTCTATGGTACTTGCAAAGACATAGGCCTGATCTGAAATATTTTACCATAAGTACCGTTGAACAGGCAGATTTAAGAAGGTTGGAAGAAGAACATAAAGGGAAAGCAGATTTTATTCTGGTGGTTGACAGGAATATGACGAAAACATATTGAAATGGCTGGAAATATTCCTTTGGCAGAACGACTGCGGCCAAAAACCCTCGAGGAGTTTATCGGGCAGGAACACCTGGTGGGCGAAGGTGCCGTTTTGCGAAAAATGATAGAATCTGGCAATATTGCTTCGGTAATCCTCTGGGGCCCTCCGGGAGTGGGAAAAACCACACTGGCACGGATTATTGCCAATACCCTCGATCGGCCATTTTATAGCCTCAGTGCCATTAATTCGGGCGTAAAGGATGTACGCGAAGTGATTGAAAAAGCACTGAAACAGCAATTTTTCGGCCGCCCCAACCCTATCTTGTTTATCGATGAAATCCATCGGTTCAGCAAATCGCAGCAGGATAGCCTGTTAGGTGCCGTTGAATCGGGAACCATCACGCTGATAGGTGCAACCACCGAAAACCCATCTTTTGAAGTTATAACGCCACTCCTTTCGCGTTGCCAGGTCTATGTGCTCAATCCGCTCGACAAGGATCACCTGTTAAAATTACTTGAAACAGCCGTAAAAAAGGATACAGAACTTAAAACGCTGCAGATTAATTTTATTGAAACCGAAGCATTGCTGCGTTTCTCGGGGGGCGATGCCCGGAAACTGTTTAATGTACTGGAGTTGGTAATACATGCCGAAAGTGGCGAAATTATCGAAATCAACAACCAGAAAGTGATCGACAGGTTGCAGAAAAACCTGGCCACCTACGATAAGCAAGGCGAAATGCATTACGACATCATTTCGGCATTTATAAAAAGTGTTCGTGGCAGTGATCCCGATGCGGCGGTTTACTGGTTGGCACGAATGATTGAAGGCGGTGAAGACGTGAAATTTATTGCCCGCAGGCTGGTCATCCTGGCTGCCGAAGATATCGGGCTGGCCAATCCCAATGCTTTATTGCTGGCGCAAAGTACATTCGATGCCGTGCACCAGATTGGCAACCCCGAATCGAGGATAATCCTTTCGGAATGTACAATTTATCTTGCCACATCTCCAAAAAGCAATTCGGCCTACGCAGCTATTGATGCAGCACTTGACCTCGTGCGCAAAACCGGCGACCTTCCTGTGCCCCTACACATACGGAACGCACCCACAAAATTGATGAAAGAACTCGGTTATGGCGAAAATTACAAGTATGCCCATTCGTATGAAGGGAACTTTGCCGAACAGGATTTTATTCCGGAACAAATTAAAAATGAAAGGTTTTATATCCCTCAGAATAATGCCTCAGAGGTAAAAATACTCGAAAGGCTGAAAGTGTGGTGGGGAAAAAGATTTTAGGTTATGGAAGAGAGTTATATTAAGCTTATAGAGTCTGCTATTGTAATCATTCTGGCAATTATTATCAGGTATTTTACACGCGTCGGATTGCGAAAAGTAGCCCTGAAATTTAATTTTGGCGATGTCCGCAAGAAGATGATCGGAAAGTTTTTCAATATCCTTTATGTTGTAATTGCAATTTCAGTTATCCTGATCATCTGGGGAGTCGATCAGAAAGAGCTGGCCTTTTATCTGTCATCCATGCTCGCTGTGCTGGGTATTGCATTTTTTGCCCAATGGTCACTCCTCTCCAATGTAACGGCAGGTATAATCCTGTTTTTCAATCATCCGCTCAAAATCGGCGATACCATTTCAATTGTTGAAAAGGATTTCAACATAATGGGAAGAATTACAAATATTGGTTTGTTTTTTACACATATCAGAAATGAAACCGACGAAAAAACCACCATTCCGAATTCAGTCCTTTTACAGAAAATGATTGTAATCCATCACCAAAATAACCCGGTATGAGCATAAAAAAAATTTTCAGTATCTCTGTTTTACTGGCGTTCTCATTTTACCTGTATGGTCAGGTGAAACATGAACGCGAGTTCCGGATAAAGGAACACCAAGCGCCAGCCCTTGCCATCAGTTTTATCCATTCGGTTTTTTCCGGAAACAAGGTAAGGTGGTATGCCGAAGTCAGCAATGAGGGAAAAACCATTGAAGCCAAGCTTAACCATAATGGCAGAAGTTACAGCATTGAGTTTGACCTGGAAGGGAATATCCTGGAAGTGGAATTTGAAATCAAGATGGATGAAATTCCTGAATCCACGCAAACAATAATTGAAAATAAACTGAAAGGGGAATTTGACCGCTACCGGATTTCCAGGATACAGGAACAACGGATCGGATCGCGTGAAGGGCAATACTGGTTCCTAAATAATGGTGATGAGGCCAAAATTGAGGAAAAAAACTTTGAAATCACCATTAGGGGTACCAAAAACCGAAAAACCGGATGGTTCGAATTCCTGTTCAGCAACGATGGCCAAATCATTTCAAAAGTACCGGTTGTATTCCGAAACATTGACATTCTTGAATTTTAGTTATGAAGAGGATTTTCCTGATTTTATTCATTTCAGTTATTGCTGCAGGTGAAGGTGCCGGCCAGGGCAGTTACAGGATTGGGTTATTGCCACAGGTTAACCTGAATTTTAAGATTACCGACCAATGGAG
Source organism: Bacteroidales bacterium (assembly GCA_037447215.1). Lineage (GTDB taxonomy): Bacteria > Bacteroidota > Bacteroidia > Bacteroidales > Prolixibacteraceae > UBA1413. The sequence goes on along the minus strand of JBBIHB010000029.1, from coordinate 8,325 downwards.
GCTGGTAGCCCGTGCCGAATCCAGGCAGCAGTTGGCTAACGGAACCTACGGAAAACCAATCGGATTTAACTATGCCACCAACCTGTCCGATTTGGCTTTGCTGGTTTCAAAGCGGGTTGCCGGATCAAAATCAATCACTGCAGGGTATCAATTGCGTCTGACCGATCAACGGCCACTACACCGCACCATACAACAGTATTTAGTGGTGAGCCGATTCAGGTCGTTCAGGTTAGGCCACCGCTTTGCATCCGACCAGACTTTTGGTGCCGGTGAACCGGTTGAATTACGCTTCAGGTACAGGGTCAGCTTTGAAATGGCTTTGCAAGGCCAGAATATCGACCCCGGAGAATTCTATTTTAAACTGAACCAGGAACAGTTGTTATCATTCGAACAAAAAATCGTTGATCTCGAATTGCGCCTTATCCCATCGGCCGGCTTATCCATAACGGACAACAATAAAATTGAAATCGGAATCGATAGCCGTTTCAACTCTTTTTTAAACAGCTATCTGCGGAGCAGTTACTGGCTCGGGATAGGTTGGTTTATAACCATTTAAATCCATCTACAAATTTAAATATCTTTACAGGCAGTTATAAAAATATTTACCGGTACTGATTACAACGATCAACCAAAAAAGAATGGATCAACATCAAAACTTTAAACCCGATATAATTGATATAGAATTAATTATACGAAGCAGCAAATCACGTTTCTTCAAATCGATGCCACGTTTTCTGGTGGTTGCCTTGAAAAGGATCATCAGGGAGGATGAGTTAAATACCATTCACAATTCGTGTCGCCATAAATCAGGCTTCGAATATATAGAAGGCCTGATAAAAGAATTTGGTGTTAACCCGATTGTCGATGGAATGGAAGGCATACCAATGGATGGACGATATGTATATGTGGCCAACCACCCGCAGGGAGGGCTCGATGCAGTTTCGTTCCTGTATGTTATTCACAGGCATCACGGCGATGTAGTTTCCCCGTCGAACCAGTTGTTTGAACATATCCCCAATTTGCGCCCTTTTATTGTCGGGATCAACGTCTTCGGAAAAAACACCAAAGAGAAGGCATCCATGGTAAACGAAGCCTTTTCAGGTAACCGCCAGGTGATGATTTTCCCTTCGGGCGAAGTATCGAGGAAAGGGAAAAACGGCAAAATTGAAGACCCCAAATGGCATAAAACATTTGTAACCAAAACTATAGAATTTAAACGGATAATTGTTCCTGTCCATATTTCAGGTCGAAATTCCCGGTTGTTTTATTGTATTGCACGATTGCGAAAATCATTGGGGATAAGGATGTATATCGAAACCATGCTCCTGCCCCGCGAAATGCTGAAACAAAAAGGATCAGTGATAAGGTTTACTGTGGGCAAACCCATTTCATGGGAACAGTTGGATAAATCGAAAACCCATGCCGAATGGGCGGAGGCAATAAAAAAATTGGTATATTCATTAAATGATTGAGCTTTAAAGATAATTAAAAATGAATTTTACTATTGATAAGCTAAAACATACCCACTCCCGGAACTTCTTTTTAATGGCCGGACCATGTGCCATCGAAGGGGAAGATATGGCTTTAAAGATTGCAGAACAAATTGTTGGCATTACCGACAAACTTAAGGTACCCTATATTTTCAAAGGTTCCTACCGGAAAGCAAACCGTTCGCGGCTCGATTCGTTTGCCGGAATCGGCGATGAAAAAGCATTGAAAATTCTTCGAAAAGTAGGTGAAACTTTTAATATCCCCGTAGTTACTGATTTTCATTCGGCAAATGAAGCTGCCATGTCTGCTGAATATGTTGATGTATTGCAGGTTCCTGCTTTTTTATGCCGGCAAACTGATATTCTTATGGCGGCAGCCCAGACAGGAAGGGTGGTCAACATTAAAAAAGGCCAGTTTTTATCAGCAGGAGCTATGCAGTTTGCTGTTGACAAAGTGCGCGAAAGTGGTAATAACCGGATCCTGCTCACCGAGCGGGGTGTAACTTTCGGGTACCAGGATTTGCTGGTCGATTTCAGGGGCATCCCCGAAATGCAGGCTACCGGCTGCCCGGTGGTGCTCGATATTACCCACTCACTGCAGCAGCCCAACCAGGCAAGTGGCGTAACCGGCGGAAAACCGCAACTCATCGAAACCATTGCTCGCGCAGGTGTTGCAGTAGGTGTCGATGGCATTTTTATTGAAACACACCCAGAACCATCCAACGCTCTTTCCGATGGTGCCAACATGCTTCCCCTCTTTCTTCTGGAAGGATTACTTGAAAGATTGGTTAAAATTCATCAAACTATTATACAATTATAACTATGAGTGAAAGACGTTCATTTCTGAAAAAACTATCGGCAATTACTGCACTGGCCCTTGTAAACCCATTTGCAAAAAAAGCCGATGCAAAAGGAATTAAGCTTATCGGTGCTTTGGTTCACCACGTTTTCTTCTGGTTGAAAGAACCAAAAAACCCGGATGTACGCAAGCAATTCGAAAAAGCGCTCCATAATCTGGCAAAGGTGGGAACCATCAAATTCAGCCATATCGGCGTTCCTGCAGGAACCGAAAGCCGCGATGTGGTTGACCATTCATACACCTATTCCATAATCACATTTTTCGATTCACAGGAAGGCCAGGATGCCTATCAGGTTGATCCCATCCATATTAAATTTGTGGAAGAAAATAAACATTTGTGGAACAAAGTGGTAGTTTACGATTCGGTGGATTTTTAGGTATCTTTTATTCCACTTAATTTAAAAATTGTTTATCTCCACCTTTTCAGGAAAATCAGGTCAAAGCCCGAATTGTTGCCTTCGGATATGGCCTGCAGATTGGTTAATTTAAATATCTGGTACTCATGCGAAATTTGATCGGGGTGGGTAACTTTGCTTTTTTTTTTTTTTATTACTGCGAAAATTCGGTAGTGTTACACTCTGGGATATGGTATTTTTCAGGATTAATGTTCATCTGAAAGTTAATAGGTTATTTCAAAGTAAATCCTACAATGATTTTATACAGACATTTACAATAAATCATTCGAAAAGATGATATACATATTAAACAATGGACTACGATAACAGAAAAACAATGAAAACCCTGAAAATCTTTTTTATATTTTTACAGTCGAATTTTGAATAGGTACATTTTACGGGAAAATTACAAAATGGATATAAAAGATATTATCAATCAGCGTTTTTCGGTGCGAAGTTTCAAAAATGTAGCCGTCCCCAAAGAAAAGATTATGCAGGTGCTCGAAATGACACGGCTCGCACCTTCGGCTGTTAATTACCAACCCTGGCATTTTATTGTGGTAACACAAAAACAAAACCTTGAAGCACTGGCAAAGTCATATCCCCGTCCCTGGTTCCTTTCGGCACCTATGGTGATTGTAGCCTGTATCAACCATAAAGAATCGTGGAAGCGGGTAAAAGACAACAAAGATTTCGGCGATGTTGATGTGGCAATTGCCGTTGACCACCTGACACTGGCAGCCACTTCGCTTGGACTTGGCACTTGCTGGGTTTGTAATTTTGATGTGGATATCTGCCGCAAAACCTTCGAACTACCCGATTTTATTGAACCCCTTGCATTGGTTCCTATCGGATTTCCAATTCCGGGACCACCCGAAAAAAAACGCAAAAAACTTGATGAAATCGTGTCGTGGGAGAAATATTATCCCTACACATAATACTTTGCCGTTTCAATTGCCGTGTATCCGTAACCTCCGCCAAACAGTAAATAATGGTTCAGAATATGGTACAATTGGTACAATCTGTTTCGCGACCACCAGTCGGGTGGCAATGGGTATTCTTCATTATACGCCGACCAAAACCTGGATGAAAATCCACCAAACAGGGTCATGATGCCCATTTCCATTTCACGATCGGCATAATAGGAAGCGGGATCTATCAGGGCAGGAGCACGGGTTGTCAACATATAGTTTCCCGACCATAAATCGCCGTGAATCAATGCCGGAATTGAGCATGAAGGCAACAAGGTACTTATTTTACTGATCAGCTTTTCATAAATCTTAACATTTTCCAAACACATCCCCTTCGCCACTTTAATCTGCTTAACCAATGCGTATATTCGCTGTTCTGCAAAAAAAATGGGCCAATCGTCCTGCCAGGTATTATCCTGAAGGGTTAATCCGCAATAGGTGGCGTTTTGGAATCCGAATTTTTCATTTCTGTACCGGTGCAACCTTGCCAGTCCGCTACCCAGTTTCTCCTCATCGTTTCCCACATGGCCAGATTCAAGGAATTCGAGCAGCAGGTATCCGGGGGTATCATTTACCTCTTTTGCCAGAAATACTTCGGGAATAATCAGTGGTTCAGGGTTTGCTTTTTTGAGTTCCCGAAGGGATTCAGCTTCGCGGACAAACATATCGGGCGCGCAGCTATTGTTCCATTTCAGGAAAAAGTTACCGGCATTTGTTTCGAGCCGGATGGCATGGTGAATGCAACCCCCACCAACCGCAGAACTCTTTTTCAGTCGAACTTCATGCCCTGTAAGTTCTGATAAATCTTTGAGAACGTGGTCAATCATAAAGCCGGATGAATTTGTTAAATTGCAACGCTACAATCTATCAATCAAAAATAGAAATTTTGCCTTTTTCTTAAAAACCATTCCCCCCATTTTCCCTCTTCACCAGGGGAATAAACAAGGCGGCAATTACCCGTCCCATATTATACCCCCCGATGAACACCCCGGTTGCCAGTGCCCGCTCTTTTTGCAGGAACCATTCGGCATTGGTTTTAATATTGGCCGGAAAGTTGGCCTATTTTCCAAGGCCTATCCGCCATGCGTGCAATGGCAAAACCAATCCATGAACAGGCTACAGAATGGACTAAGCAGGCCAGGCCCCAGAGCAAAACTGCCAGCGAAAACCCCACCGGGAACCCAGCCAGTCAAATATATAACCGGCTACAAACGGGCCAATGGCATAGATAAGCCGAAAAGCAAAAACCATAAAGCTGTATTGCGGCTCGCTCCACCCCACTTCGTCGGTAATAAAAGGCGCAAGAAAACTATAAGGTAAGTTCCAGTGAAAGAAGGATTAATACACAGAGATACCATTGTTAGAACTTTCACGTAAATGTCAGCGAGTAAGTTCCAGTGAAAGAAGGATTAAGACAGCCACACACAACTTTTTAAAATTGCCCCATACTTCTGTCAGCGAGTAAGTTCCAGTGAAAGGAGGATTAAGACGCCGGCGGCTGAGCGGCGTCGAAGCCGACCGGGGGTAAGAGATCAAGTTCCAGGTTAGGTAGCTTGCCTCGGCTTCAGCCGAGGGATTACCCCGATTAAATCGGGGTTCAGTGAGTAAGATTGTGCCGCTATAGCAGGTATTCCAGTGAAAAAAAATTACCCCGGTTGAATCAGGGTTCGGGGTGCAAAATCTTGCCTAAAAGCTGACAGTCATTCCGTTTCAAAACGGATACCCTTTCCTTTCGAAAACGGACTATTATTTAGGCACACCTGCGCCATTTAATTTTTAATAAAATGGCTAATAAAACGAATCTTGCAGCAACTTTCAGGCATCGGTATATTGATATCCATAAATGGATTCTATTTTCAATATTATTTACCAATTTGATTTCCTGACCATTTTCCTTTAATTTCAAAGATTTATGAAAGAGAATATGTTATGGGGTAATTTGCTGAACGCAAAACTGTGAGGAACACCTGTAAAAATTAAAGTAACTATTAAAAATTCAATGCTTTAAAAAATCAATAACAAAAAACCCGGAATTTCTCCCGGGTTTCTGAAATTATTTCACCAAAATCCATTTTGCTATTTCACCTTCTCCACTACAGCCTTAAACGCATCGGGATGGTTCATGGCCAGGTCGGCAAGCACCTTGCGGTTGATGTCAACATTGGCTTTTTTCATCATACCAATCAACTGGGAATAGGATATCCCTTCGGCGCGGGCTGCTGCGTTGATACGCTGGATCCAGAGTGAGCGAAAATTCCTCTTTTTCTGACGACGGTCGCGGTAAACATACTGCTGGCCTTTTTCCCAGGTATTTTTGGCAACTGTCCATACATTTTTACGGGAGCCGAAGTAACCTTTTGTCAACTTCAATAATCTTTTCCTCCGGGCCCGTGATGCTACATGATTTACACTTCTTGGCATACTTTTTTGTTTTTTGGCAATTGGCGCCCTCCTGCAGGAACTTTTTGCACAATTGCCTGGTTAATAACTCTTTAAATACTGATTCTTAATTTAACCGATTACTTCATTTTCAGCAAAAGCCGCACATTTGAAACATTGGTCGGGTCAATGGTTGTCCAGTAACCCAGGTTCCTTTTCCGTTTTGTGCTTTTCTTGGTCAGAATATGACTTTTGTAAGCATGTTTTCTTTTAATCTTGCCTGTTCCGGTTAGCTTGAATCTCTTCTTTGCTCCCGAATTGGTTTTCATTTTTGGCATTTTCCTGCTTTTTAAAATAATTACTCAAAAACTTATGATTTCTTTTTTGGTGAAATAAATATCGTCATTCTTTTTCCTTCCAGTTTCGGCAACTGTTCAACTTTGCCAAAATCTTCGAGGGCAGTGGCAAACTTCAGCAACAATATTTCGCCTTGTTCCTTAAACAGGATCGACCTGCCTTTAAAAAACACATACGCTTTAACTTTAGCCCCTTCCTGAAGGAATTTTTCTGCATGGCGGAGCTTAAAGTTAAAATCATGCTCGTCGGTCTGAGGCCCGAACCGGATCTCTTTGACCACAACTTTAACGGTTTTAGCCTTGATCTCTTTCTGTTTCTTTTTCTGTTGATAGAGAAACTTTGAGAAATCGATGATTTTGCACACTGGTGGTTCTGCTTTCGGCGAAATTTCAACCAGGTCGAGGTCGAGTGAATCGGCCATTTTCAGTGCATCGCGCAGGGTGTATATACCTTGGTTTTCGATATTATCGCCCACAAGGCGCACCTGTGGAACCCTGATTCTTTCATTGATCCGGTAACCGCCTGTGTCTTCCTGTTCCTGGCGTTGACCGGCCTTCGTCAAAATTTTCTTCTCAGCTATAATTAAGGTCCTCCTAATTTAGTTATACAATCCTGATAATTGTTTTTTGATTTCCACTTCAATAAACCGGGCAAATTCGTCCATCTTCATTGAACCCTTATCACCTTCGCCCTGCCGGCGTACCGCAACGGTCTGGTTTTCTTCCTCATTTTCGCCAACTATGAGAAGATAAGGTATCCGCTTCAGTTCATTATCGCGTATCTTTCTGCCAATCTTTTCATTACGGTCGTCAACGAAGCTGCGAATATCGGAAAAATTTAAAATATCTGAAACTTTCCGGGCGTAATCGTTGAATTTTTCGCTGATGGGCATCACAACAACCTGTTCAGGAGTGAGCCAAAGCGGGAATTTCCCTGCGGTGTGCTCTATAAGGACGGCCACAAAACGTTCCATAGAGCCAAACGGAGCCCGGTGTATCATGACCGGCCGGTGGCGTTTGTCGTCGGCCCCGATGTATTCGAGTTGAAACCTGTCGGGTAAGTTGTAGTCAACCTGAATGGTACCCAATTGCCAGCTTCTGCCGAGGGCATCTTTTACCATAAAATCGAGCTTGGGACCGTAAAAAGCAGCCTCGCCCAATACGGTAACGGTGTTAAGCCCCTTTTCTTCGCATGCCTCAATAATGGCCTGTTCGGCTTTATCCCAATTCTCGGGAGTCCCGATATATTTTTCAGGTTTTTCAGGGTCGCGCAACGAAATCTGTACACGATAATCGTTGAATTCGAGTGCTTTGAATATTATGAAAACAATGTCAATTACCTTTTTGAATTCATCTTTCAACTGATCAGGACGGCAGAAAATGTGTGCATCGTCCTGCGTAAAACCCCTTACCCTGGTCAATCCATGCAGTTCACCACTCATTTCGTAACGGTAAACCGTTCCGAATTCGGCCATCCGCAAAGGAAGGTCTTTGTAAGAGTGGGGCTTCGACTTATAAATCTCGCAATGGTGCGGGCAATTCATTGGTTTGAGGAGGTATTCCTCGCCTTCGGCAGGGGTTTTAATGACCTGGAACGAATCTTTTCCATACTTTTCGTAATGCCCTGAAATTTTATAAAGGTGAACATCGCCAATATGCGGGGTAATTACCTGGTCGTAACCAAATTTTTTCTGGATACGTTTCAGGAAATCTTCCAGCTGGGCACGCAGTTGGGCGCCTTTGGGCAGCCAAAGCGGAAGCCCCTGTCCTACCGAATCGGAAAAAGTAAATAATTCCAGTTCCTTTCCTATTTTGCGGTGGTCGCGTTTTTTAGCTTCCTCCAACCTGTATAAGTATTCTTCTAAGTCCTTTTGT
>JBBIHB010000028.1:0-39550 GCA_037447215.1 Bacteroidales bacterium | reverse complement strand
AATATTTAACCTAATATTTTAAATCTTTTTTCTAATCTGTCAAAGTAGAATTATTGCAATTTGATTTTTTTTTATTTTTATACCGTCAAAAAAGCAAAATTTAATTTTTATGAAAAAGGGACTGTTGTTATTGGCATTGGCATTAGTATTTTTTGCCTGCCAGAAAGATGAATTTGCCTTTGATGGCAATGATTTCCTACTGAAAAGCGCAAATGTGGAAAATTTTACCCCAAACTGCGCTAGTTCTTCTTTTACCCTATTTGCTGGACAAACCATCAATGTGGGTAATCTGCTGGTTTCAAACGATGATGATTATCTGAAAGTTGAATATCAGGTAAATGAGGGTTACCAAATATCAGAAGTGCATCTTTGGGTGGGAGCCAATCCGAATGATGTACCCAAATCGAGGGGCAAAAATCCTTCCCCTGTTCCGGGCCAATTTCCCTACAAACTTATAAATGCCGGGAAATATGTATTTTATATTCCGCTGAACAATTTATTAGGAACTGATATTTGTAGCAAACAGCTATATATCTATGCCCATGCCGTAGTTGGCAATGAAACTGCATGGAGTGAAGGGACTGCATTTGGTGGTTCACGTTGGGGATGGTTCAGCACATATACCGTTTGTTGTGACGAAAGAATACCACAAGGTGACGAATATGTATGCATTGATGAAACCGGTTTTGGTGGTAGTACAGCAGGTGGTGGCAGTGCCTGGTGGTTCTATTTTGATACCCAAGGCGATTCCAATCAACCAATTTATGCAGGACAGAAAATGACTGATGGTACAGTTACTTTTGCAAACGGAACTTTTACAATTAACCTTGGTAGCTGGGAACTTCAGGATGTTGTTGAACCTGTTAAAGTTCAAGGATATAATACGCTTCCGAGGAGTAGGCCTGCTGCAGGACAATTTAAAACCTATAAAGGCAAAGACCTCGTATTTTCAGTAAATGGATGGAGGTTCTATGTAATTCACCTTGACATTAAAAAATGTGAATTAGTGGTTAAATAAACTTATTTGTGTGAAATTATCAATAAGGCTGCTTCCCGGGCAGCCTTTTTTTATTAATCGACTTTTGCTAAGCTAATTATTATTACTTTCGATTGTTTTAACATTTGACGGCATGGCACTTTTTCCTGAGATTACAGGACTTTACACCGATTATTATGAACTCACTATGGTGCGCGGGTTTTATGAACTTGGAAGGAATGAAGAACCTGCTGTTTTCGACTATTTTTTCCGTACCAATCCTTTTGAAAATGGGTTTACGGTATTTGCCGGCCTTTATGATTTGTTGGAAATGATCGGAAATTTCAGGTTTACCTCGTCCGATATTGGCTATCTTAAACAACAGGGATTTCCTGATGATTTTCTGGATTGGCTTTCCGGATTCCGATTCGAAGGCACCATTTATAGCGTGAACGAAGGCGAAGTGATTTTTCCCGGAGAACCGGTGCTGCGTGTTGAAAGTAATTTAGCTCATGCCCAGTTGATTGAGACCCTTCTGCTCAATATCCTGAATTTTCAATCTTTAGTGGCAACTAAAGCCTGCCGCATAAGGCAGGTGGTGGGTGAAAGGATTTTTGCCGAATTCGGTTTGCGTCGGGCCCAAAGTATAGGCGGGATAATGGCCTCGCGCGCATCTGCAATCGGAGGTGCCGATTCAACTTCGAATGTGCTGGCAGCTTCAGTTTATGATATTCCTGTTTCTGGGACTCAGGCCCACTCATGGATACAAAATTTCGAAAGCGAATATGACGCTTTTAAGGCTTATGCAAAAATACATGGTAATAGGACCATCCTGTTGGTGGATACGTATGATACTTTACGTTCGGGAGTTCCAAATGCTATAAGGGTTGCGTTTGAAATGGAAAAACTGGGCGAAAAATTATTGGGAATCCGGCTTGATAGCGGCGACTTGGCCTACCTTAGTAAGAAAGCCAGAAAAATGCTCGACAGTGAAGGGCTTTCGTATGTAAAAATTGTGGTTTCAAACCAACTTGACGAGTATGTTATAAAAAGCCTCCTTGCAGAACAGCAAGCACCAATTGATGCCTTTGGGGTTGGAACTTCGCTGGCCACCGGAAAACCTGATGCAGCACTTGACGGGGTGTATAAACTATGTTCGGGAAACCACACTCCACGGATGAAGATTTCGGAGAATATTGAAAAAGTAACGCTTCCTGGTGTAAAGAAACTGGTAAGGTTTTACGATGAAGAAGGACTCTTTTACCGCGATGGAATTTTTCTGGAAAATGAAAATATTGACGAAAATGCTATCCTTTACCATCCCATATATCCCGAAAAAAATACTTCAGTAGGTGGTTTAAGGTCTGAAGAGCTTATGAAACCGGTATTTTCTGCTGGAAAAATCCTGATACCCAGATTGAAACCTTCAGAAATAAATCACTACCTGCGATCGAGAATTTCATTTTTACCTGTGGAACATCTCCGGTTTATCCGTCCGCACCTTTACAAAGTTGGTATTTCGGGGAAGCTACTTGCATTACGTACCAGTCTAATTCATGAATTGAAACCATAATAGACCATATATGAATTTAAAAATCAGTAAACCAACCTTCGTTGTTGACAAAGCTGTATGTCTGGATAACATAAGAAGGATGGCAGAAAAAGCCAGAAAACATTCTCTGCGGTTCAGGCCACATTTTAAAACCCATCAATCGGCCACCATAGGAAATTGGTTTCGCGATTTTGGAGTAACGTCCATTGCTGTTTCATCAGTTTCAATGGCCAGGTATTTTGCTTTACATGGATGGGACGATATAATTATTGCTTTTCCGGTGAATGTGCTCGAATCGGATGAAATCAACGAGCTTGCAGCGAAAATAAGCATAAATGTCCTGATTGAAAATACTTCTGCACTTTCATTATTTTTGAAACGACTTTCCAATAAGGTAGGGGTTTATATCGAGATTGATACAGGTTATTTCAGGTCGGGCATTGAAGTTAGCAAGGTAAATCAGGTTGACGAGCTTCTTTCGCTCCTAAAAGGCAATCCATGGGTTGAGTTTAAAGGTTTTCTGAGCCATACAGGGCAAACCTATTCGGCACGTAATCCGGAAGAGATACTGATCCGTCATGCTGATGCCTTGATGAAGTTAAGGTCACTCAAAGAACATTACCAGACAATTTATCCTGGAATTGAAGTCTCACTTGGCGATACTCCGGCCTGTTCTCTGTCGGACCGATTTGACGGTGCTGATGAAATCCGGCCAGGAAATTTCATATTTTATGATCTGATGCAATATGAACTAGGGGTGTGTGACAAGGGACAAATTTCGGCCAAAGTTTTTTGCCCGGTTGTTTCGCGCCATTTTTCTAGAAATGAGTTTGTTATGTATGGAGGTGCAATCCACTTGTCAAAAGAATACATAATCAATAACCTGAATAAAAAAAGTTATGGAGCAGTGGGGGTATGTTGCTGCGAATCCGGTATTCCAGCCGGCGAAAACACATGGGTTTCTGGCCTTTCACAAGAGCATGGCATCATAAAGGCCGATTTCGAAGATCTGAAAAATTTTAGAATTGGTGGGCTTGCCGAAATTATTCCTGTCCATTCGTGCCTTGCTGCCGACCTTGCAGGATACTATCTAACCACTGATGGCAAAATAATCGAAAAAATGGGGAAATAAGGGAGAAAAAGTTGTCAGGTCAATAAATGTCTATGTCTGTAAGCAGCCTTTTTGACACGGTCCATAATTGCGGCACCTAATCCTTTCTCATCCATCTGTTCAATAAATATCCGGCGTACAAACGGGTTGTTTTCCATATCGTGCAATGCGGTGAATAGATTTGCTGCGGCTTCTTTCAGGTCGGCCGATACCGACAGGACAATTGTCTCTTCGGCATTTTTCACTTCTGAACTAGTATGCGAAAAGTATATTACACCCGAACCAGGCTTTATCCGTGCAGGTAGTTTTTCAAATATAAATAAAGGTTTATCAGTAGAATAGTGGCTTTTCATTTGGCCTGGGGCTTCAGGGGAACTGTTATCGGGGTGGGGAGGATTTTGAATTTCAGGAATAACATCCTGTAACTGTTCCAGGGTAATGAACCCTGGCCGCAGCAATTTAACTCCGGTTTCCGAAAGTGATACAATGGTGGATTCGACTCCAATACGGGTTTTGCCCCCATCAAGTAAATAATCTATACCTTTCAATTGTTTCTGTATATGCTGTGGCATGGTTGGGCTTAGTTTTCCGAACAGGTTGGCACTTGGCGCTGCAACCGGGATCGCGGCTTCCCTGATCAGGGAGAGTGCAATATCGTTGGCCGGCATCCTGACCGCTACAGTATGCATTCCTGAAGTAACAATTCCTGGCACGACAGGCTGTTTTTCGGCAACAATAGTCAATGGCCCAGGCCAGAAATTTTTGGATAACAGCTTTATTCTCCAATCATTGGGATTTCTGAAAAGCTTTTTTACATCGTCATCTGAACCCACATGGAGGATCAACGGATCAAAAGATGGCCTTTGTTTGGTTTCGAAAATCCGGGCTACAGCAAGTGGGTTAAGTCCATCGGCGCCCAGGCCATAGACCGTTTCAGTGGGGAATGCCACCAATCCGCCACTCCTCAGGATTTGGGCAGCTTTTCTGATATCAATCCCTTTTTCCATGTATAATCAACCGGGTTATAAAAACGGGGACAAAAGTAATCAAAAAAATAAGGGACCATGCCTGGCTCCTTCCTGGTCATCCCAAAAAATATTTAAATCAATTTGCTATAATTAATATCATGGGATAAATCGAAAGAATGACCGAATTGCTATATTTTAACCATATTGCAGGATAATGTTTGTCGCAGTTTGATATTATGGACTTTTTTTTTGAGATTGGCAGGGGGTACAACATCTACAAGACCAAGAAACTTAAAAACGCAAACAACAGATTATCAGCTGTTATTTTTCACTCAAATTGGCTCATTGTTAATAGAATCCGGGTTATTAACAGCTTTTTTATCATTTTTTGAAGGAAACCCTGCAATGTGGGATAAATGATTATGTGAAACCTGCCAATATGAAAAATGCCCGGATCATTTAAGAAGCGGGCATTCATATGAATTTATCAAGCTTTATTATTTAACCGGAATATTTTTAAGTGTTTCTAAAAGAAAGTCCCAATATTTCTGTACCGAAGGGATGTTTACTTTTTCGTCGGGAGAGTGAGGAAACCTGATGGTTGGCCCGAAAGAAATCATATCCCAATGTGGATATTTTCCGCCGAGAATACCACATTCGAGCCCGGCATGGATGGCTTTTATTTCCGGTATTTTGCCGAAATTCTGGTTATATACCTCCTGCATGGTTCTCAGAATGGGTGAATTCATGTTAGGTTTCCAACCCGGATAAGCGCCCGAAAATTTAACTTTTGCCCCAGCAAGCGAGAATACAGCATACATGCGTGTTCCCAGTTCTTCTTTGGCCGAATCGACCGAACTCCGCATCAGGCAGGCAATATTTACCGTTTTTTTATCTGTATCCGATTTGGTTATGGCCAAATTTGTTGAGGTCTCTACCAATCCTGGCATGGAGTCACTCATACGGATCACCCCGTTTGGCAAAGCAACAATTGTCTGGGTCAGGTTATATTGGGTTTCTTTATCCATCACAAACTCCGGACGCTCAATTTCTTCAATGGTAATGGTGAGATCAGGTTCGGTTAATGAAAGTTCCTTTTTAATGATCCCTGCAAGTTCGTCAACCGAAGCCACAAAATCGGCAATTTTGTTTTTCCTGATTGCCAATGAACCAAAAGCTTCTCGCGGGATAGCATTCCGGAGGCTTCCCCCATCGATAACAGATAACCTTACTTTTAACTCACAAGCCACATGGTTTAGAATCCGAAAAAATATTTTGATGGCGTTACCCCTTCCAAGCGGAATGTCGATTCCCGAATGTCCGCCTTTAAGGCCGGTAATGCTGAGTTTACACCCCACATAACCTTTCGGGGTTTTCTTTTCCTTGTACCTGAACCTTGCTGTACAATCTTCGCCTCCGGCACAGCCAACATAGAGTTCTCCCTCGTCTTCGGAATCGGTATTGATCAATATTTCGCCTTGTAAAAGTCCGGCTTCGAGGCCATTTGCCCCATCCATTCCGGTTTCCTCGGTGGCAGTAAGCAAAGCTTCAAGCGGGCCATGTTCGATATCGTTGGCCGAAAGCACTGCCATTATAGAGGAAACACCTATACCATTATCGGCGCCCAGAGTTGTTCCATTAGCCTTGACCCAGTCTTCATCAACTATAGTTTCAATCGGGTCTGCTGCAAAATCATGCACCTTATCGCTGTTTTTTTGTGGTACCATATCGAGGTGAGCCTGAAGTATCACCCCTTTCCGGTCTTCCATTCCTGGTGTGGCTGGTTTCCTGATTATAATATTGCCAACACTGTCACGAATAGTTTCAAGCCCAAGGGTAGTCCCATAATTATATGCCCATTCCTGAATTTTCTCTTCATGCCTCGAAGGGCGGGGAATTAGGGTCATTTCATGGAAGATTTCCCACAGTTTTGCAGGTTTCAATTCAGTTATTTTCTGTGTCATAATTTTTATGTATTTACAGTTTATTCATTATTCTGGTACAACACCCGATGGTAGTTCAAGTCCAAATTTTTGCCGTTTATCAGCTTTTTTGAGCAAATAGGCCAGAAAAATTGATATTAGTCCGCATACTACGAGCATCAGAATAGGAATGGTGTAATCATACATCATTTCGCCAGCCCTGATGGCTTCGATATTTTTTTTGTTTGTAAGATCAAGCACTGCCCCGATTCCATAGAAGAATGCCCCTAAACCCCAGTTTTGTACCGTAAACATAGTAGCATAAGCAGTCCCTAAACGGCTTTCGGCAACAATTTTGGCTACCGATGGCCACATTGCAGCCGGCACAAGGGAAAAAGCAATCCCCAAAGTAACCAGTCCCACATAGGCAAGAAAAATTGTGTTGAAGATGGACAAGGCGAGATGGGCAAAAATTATCAGGAACGATCCAATAATCATTAGTGAAGCAGCTTTGCCTTTTTTATCAACATAGTTGCCAAAGATGGGCGTGAACAGAATGGTTCCAAGGGGTATCAAACTTGCAGTTTTTGGTCCGTTTTTCAACCAGATCGACAGGGTATCCCACAGGGCATTAACCGATGCGGCAAAGATTGCGAAGATAATGACGTAGCTCAGAATCTTTGCATTGAGGGTTTTCTGCCGTGATGGAATTATTGAAAATGCCAGCCCAAATATAAACAGGCCAACATAAACCGCAGCATTTCCCAATGCTGCGCTACCAAACAGATAGAGGCTTCCCTTTCCATCAGGTAAATCGTAAGAAAATCCAAATTTGTTCACCAGCAGATCGGGGGCATATTGCATAAACGGGAAAACTGCTGCATAAAAGGTTACGCATAACAGGGTGATGTAAAGGAATGAATGGTTACTGACAAGCTTAACCAGATCGCTGAATCGGAAATCTTCTTCTGGTTCACATGTTCCTGCAGCTGCGTGGGCGGCTTTGTTTTGTTTATCAATTTTGATATCGAAAATGAGATAAACAAGAAACATGATTAATGAGAAGCCTATTAACGTTGCAGCGAAACTTATCGCAGGCTGAACCGTACCGGCACCGATATCAGTCGATACGGCAATTCCCAATGCCGAACCCAACCGGCCAAAGCCTACATTAATTGCCATTGCCAATGCAAGTTCAAATCCTTTAAACCACTTTACAACGGTTCTCGTAGATACCACACAAACCACCTCCAGACCCGATCCGAACAAAATACGGCCAATAATCATTACGGTAAGTTGTGTCGATTTATCATCGCCGAAAAAACCACTGGCGCCCAAAGCCACCAGTGCTGCTCCTAAAGTAGCAAGGCTTCCGAACAATACTCCGGCTATTCTGATGCCCCACTTGTCGAGTACAATCCCCCCAACAATGATCATCCCAAACATATTGGCGATGGTTGTAAATCCGATCAACCGTCCATATTCTTCACTGGTAAAGCCCATCTGGCTCTCCATCAATCCTTTGAGACCTGAAAAAAAATCCTGAAACCAGTAGGTGCTGAACATCAGCGAAGAAATGAGTACAAGAACAACCCATCGTAAAACGACAGAATCTCTAAGTGTTTTTTTAATTTTGTTCATATTGATTCGTTTTTAGTTAGAATTCAAATAAATTGATAATTTTTTTATATCTAAATTACTTTTTGTAAATATTCCTGATGCCCCCGGTTTCAGGATGGAGGTCGATAGAATAAGTTCCATCAAGAAGTTCACGGGGGACTGGGATTACTTCCCCAAACTGTGCAATGGTTGCCCTTCCGGAGGCAATTATTGTAAGTTCCCAGACTATTCTGATATCGGCCATTCCGGGCTGACGGTAGAAAACACCGTTAAATCCCTGTAATGTTGCCTGCTCTCCTTTGACTGCAGAAAGCCTTAAAGCAAGGTTTTCGTTGCGTTCCACATCAATCATAACTGGCTTACCCGAAAGATCGGATTTTGGAAGGAAACCGCGATTTTCGTCGAACCTGAAAATAACCTCTCCCCTGACTGAAGATTGAGGGATGTAGTCGAAATTGAAAGTATATTTCTCTGTGACCGACTTACCAATAAATAAATTTAAAAGGTCCGTTTCGATCCTGCGCAATTCTTCAAGGCTTTCTTCATAAGCTTCGCCGTCGGGGTGGAATTCATCGAGCATACCAGTTGCAATATCAAACCTTACATTTCGTGCCCTGAGGATACGGTTTGCCGCCTGTACAGCTCTCTGTTCAATTGATGTTCGTCCGGTAAAAGCCGGATTGTCAATAAGGTTGGTGAAAGTCAAATGGGTGGCTTTATTCGGTGTCGCAAATGAGTTGGATACCGATGTACCACAGCTTATCATATCATTCGTGCTGTTTATCCCTGCCAATATCCCCGAAGCGGTTAATTGGAGTAAAGCTGCATCACCGCCAGCTTTATAGGTATTTGCCGGGTCGGGTTCGGAAAAGGTTGTAAATGACACTTCTGTAATAACCCAGAATGTCTGTGCCTGCGTTTTTGCATCGCGGATGCCCAACAGTTGTTCGGCAAAGGCAACATAAGGCCCAGGCACAAAGGTGGTTTGACAGGCGTTGACAGATACCCTGATTCCGGTACGTGGTAACGAATAGGTAATACCTTCATTAATAGAAGGGATTACAGTTGCATCTGTTCTTGTTCTTTTCTGCGCAGTTGCCGGTAAAATCAGCAACATGACCAATAGCATTGCAAAAATTCTCATGACATATTTTTATAGTGAAACGTCAAAAATATCAAAAATCTGATTGCCCAACATCGATTATCGATTTGTAAGCGTTCCCAATTTGGTTTATAATATCGGAAGCAACCATAGCCGGCATACTTTTTTCTGAGACTGCTAAATCGCCTGCCAGACCATGAAGGAATACTGCTGCTTTTGCTGCATCGGCCGGTGTTGAGCCTTGTGCAAGAAACCCTAAGATAATCCCGGTAAGAACATCGCCGCTTCCAGCGGTTGCCATCCCAGGATTACCGGTTGGATTAAAAAAGACCTTACCCGAAGGAAGGGCAACAGCCGTATAAGCTCCCTTCAGAATAATTATAATTTGATGCTTCACCGCTTTTTCCCTTAACAATTGCAATCTTTCCCATGAATTGGCCGAATTGCCGAAAAGCCTTCTGAACTCTCCGGGATGGGGGGTTAAAATTGTTTCGGAATGGAGTAGTTCAAGCCACTCAGGATGAGTTGATAGGATGTTTAACACATCGGCATCAAGTACCATTGGAATTTTTGAACAGGAAAGCAGTTTTTTGAATGCACCGGCAGTTTTTTCATTGAAATCTAAACCCGGTCCTATGCCAATTGCATTATATTTATCTATTGGAGGAACCTCTGTGAAATAATCGTGGTGGTCATCTACGCTGCACATGGTTTCGGGAACAGCCGCCTGCAAAATGGTGTAGCCACATTTGGGAATATGTGCCGTTAGTAATCCTGCGCCTGTCCGTAAACAAGCTTCCGATGAAAGCACGGCTGCACCCATTTTTCCATAACTTCCGGCTATCAATAAAGCATGGCCAAAGTTTCCTTTGTGGGAAAACTTCGTCCGCTGTGGAATAAGTTTCCTGGTATCATTTAACGAAATCATTTCATAAGGGGTGTTAACAGCCTCCATTCCATTGGGGTGAAGGCCAATTTCAACAACGTGAACCCTTCCTGTGTAAACTTCATTCTCAGCGAAGAGCATGCTTATTTTCGGAAACTGTAGGGTGATTGTCATGTATGCCTTGATAACAGGTAAATCGCTGCCAATAGGGTTATTTTCGCCCAAAAGTCCGCCTGGTATATCTATGGAATAGACCCGGCACGGGTATTTATTGATATGCCTGACCAATGACGCGGGCAGTCCTTCGAGCGGGCGGGTCAAACCCGAACCAAATAAGCCTTCAATTACATGTATGCCACTTGAAAGATACGGAAAATCATTTGCAGTTTCAATCCACTTTATCGATGCAATATTTTGTTGAACGAGCCTTTCATAGTTGATTTGGCAAGAGGCTGAAAGTCCTTTACCGGTTTTCAGGATAAAAACATGACAGGGGATGCCTTTATCAGCAAACATACGGGCAACTGCGAGAGCATCGCCCCCATTATTGCCTGGGCCTGCAAAAAATATCACCTTGGAGGAATTTTTTAATTGGCTATAAATTAGGTTAAAAATCGCGGTCGCCGCCCTTTCCATCAGGTCGATGTCAGAAATGGGTTCATGAAAGATGGTATATTGATCTATTGCAGCAATCTGATTGGTTGTAAAAAGTTTCATGTTCCTCTGATTTTAGCAAAAGTAAAGTTAGCGAATTTACACCAAAAAAAGCAGCCACCGTTTTTGGTGACTGCCTGCCGATACCTGAAAAATATTTTGTGGTACCGAACTGATGATTATTGCGTTATTCCTTTTTTCAAAACCGATCGGTTTACAGCAAATTACTTGCCAGTTCAGCCAGGTAGCTACGCTCTCCCTTCAATAGGTTGATATGCGCAAAAATATCCTGATTTCGCATTTTATCGGTCAGGTACGATAAGCCGTTGGACCGGATATCGAGATAGGGTGAATCGATCTGTTGCAGGTCGCCGGTGAATACCATTTTGGTACCTTCGCCAGCTCTCGTAATAATGGTTTTTACTTCATGGGGAGTTAGGTTTTGTGCTTCATCTATAATGAAATAGACGTTCGAAAGGCTCCTGCCCCTTATGTAAGCCAGAGGGGTGATCACCAGCCGTTCCTCCTTTTGCAACTCTTCGAGCTTCTGGTATTCTGGACTTCGGGCATTGAAAACATGCTTAATCACCCCTAAATTATCGTACAGGGGTTGCATATACGGATTGATTTTCTCCATTGCATCGCCAGGGAGGAAACCTAAATCGCGATTGCTCAAAGCAACAATGGGCCTGGCAAGCAATATCTGTTCAAAATGTTTATGTTGCTCCAGCGCAGCAGCCAGCGCCAGTAAAGTTTTTCCTGTTCCTGCTTTTCCTGTAAGTGCTACAAGTTTTATCTCAGGGTCGATGAGCACATCAAGACTGAAAGTTTGCTCTGCATTGCGTGGTTTTATCCCGTAGGCTGTCTTTTTTTCAACTCGGGCAATCCGTTTCGACGATGCATCGTACCTTGCCAGAACACTCGAACTGTTACCTCGCAAAATGAAACATTCATTGGCTTCGGGGATATGCGTCCAATTGGTTTCCGACAAGCTTACAAATCCTTCGTGATAAAGTTTTTCGATTATTTCGGGGTTGAAATTCTCAAATATAGCTACTGTTTTATCCAGCAAATTTATATCGTGCACCTGATCGGTTTTGTAATCTTCGGCCTGAATCCCCAATGATTTGGCTTTCATCCTCAAGTTAATATCTTTCGATACGAGAATGGTTTTCCGATCGGGATTTTTATTGGCTGTCCATTCAGCAATTGCGAGGATATGGTGATCGGGAATATCTTCCCTGAAGGAATTTTTCAGTTCAGTGGAAAATGGTTTACCGGTTTCGATCCTTAGTTTACCCATATTTGAGCCAAGTACTTTTCCTCCATTAAATAATTCATCGCCCACGATTTCGTCGAGAAGCCGGACAAATTCCCTTGCCTGGTAATTAATCAGGTCATTGCCTCTTTTAAACTTGTCGAGTTCTTCCAGGACTGTAATTGGCAGAACAATATCGTTATCCTCAAATTGATAGATACAGGTGTGGTCGTGAAGGATCACATTTGTATCGAGGATGAAAATTTTGGTTGCTTTCTTCTTTTTTGGCATAACCTGAGAAAAATTGATTTGAGATAAATGTAGGAAAATTGACACAACTGAGTGAAGGTGGGGAAAAAAATATATTAACTTGCAACGGTTAATAAGTTTTTTCATGGATAGTTATAAAGACGCTTTAACCTACCTTTTTACTCATTTGCCCATGTTTCAGCGTACAGGGCCGGCAGCTTATAAACACTCACTGGAGAATACTTTCAGGCTCGACCGGATGTATAGCCATCCACATCAATCATTCAGGGCAATACACGTTGCAGGGACAAACGGAAAAGGTTCGGTTTCGCACATGTTGGCTTCAGTCCTGCAATCGGCAGGATACCGCACCGGATTGTTCACGTCGCCACACTTGAAAGATTTCAGGGAACGTATTAGAATAAATGGTGAAATGGTTCCTGAAAATTTTGTGGCTGCCTGGACTGAAGATTTTCGTATGAGAAACCTGACTGAAGGAATCAACCCTTCATTTTTTGAACTAACTGCCGCCATGGCATTCGATTATTTTGCCAGGGAAAATGTCGATATCGCAGTAATAGAGGTAGGGTTGGGTGGCAGGCTCGATTCGACCAACATCATAACTCCTCTCGTAAGTATAATTACGAATATCGGATACGACCATACCTCGCTCTTAGGCGAAACCCTGCCTTTGATTGCTGCCGAAAAAGCAGGGATTATCAAAAAGGATATCCCGGTGGTGGTTAGCAAGAGACAGGCTGAGGTTGAAGAAGTATTCATATCTAAAGCAAAAGTAGAAAATGCGCCTTTGTATTTTGCTGACCATGAATACAGTACCGATTATGGGTTAATAG
The DNA here is from genome assembly GCA_037447215.1 of Bacteroidales bacterium. Taxonomy (GTDB): domain Bacteria; phylum Bacteroidota; class Bacteroidia; order Bacteroidales; family Prolixibacteraceae; genus UBA1413. The sequence continues at coordinate 26,398 of JBBIHB010000028.1, read as the reverse complement.
ATTTGGAAGGCAACCAGGTTTTTAACTTTACGAAAAACGGGGAGCCCATTTACCTGGGCCTTAAAACCGATCTTCCGGGAATGTACCAGAGGCATAATATCCCGGCGGTTTTAAAAACCATTGACCTGTTGCGCGAAACCGGAATTAATGTTATTGATGATGCGCTATATAAGGGCTTGTCTTCGGTAAGGCAGCAAACCGGTTTGCAGGGCCGTTGGCAGGTTATTGGCGCAAATCCCCGTATGGTGTGCGACACGGGTCATAACGAAGATGGTATCAGAGCAGTAATGGAACAGATCAGGCAAACACAATACAGGAACCTGCACATTGTATTTGGAGTAGTTGCCGACAAAGACCCGTCGAAAGTGCTCAATCTTCTTCCCCGCAAAGCCACTTACTATTTCTGTAAAGCAGATATCCCACGTGCCATGGGCGAAATCCAACTTCAGCAAAAAGCGGCGGAATATGGGCTTAAAGGTAAAGCATATTCGACTGTCATTGAAGCTTTTAATTCTGCCAAAGCTGAAGCAGGTTCTGATGATTTTATTTTTGTAGGCGGTAGTACCTTTGTAGTAGGTGAAATTTTGTGAAGTTTTTTGGATAATTTTTTGCAGAACTGAAATAAGGATTTATATTTGCACCGCTTTTAAGCGAAGCGATAAGTTCAAAAACAGGGCGGTTAGCTCAGCTGGTTCAGAGCACCTGGTTTACACCCAGGGGGTCGGGGGTTCGAATCCCTCACCGCCCACAATAAGGGAGGAAAGAGATTCCTTCCTTTTTTGCTTGGTGCAGCTGGTTCGGGGTATCCCGTTACCATTACAATTATTAATTCTTCATTACTTTTCAGCAAAAAATACAAAATTCCTACAAAATTTGCCATAAAAGTTTCAAATTATCGCTATTATTGTTGTAATTAAAAATCGAAAAATGAAAAGATTAAACAGGCATCATCATGGTCATCATTACCTGCAGTCTGGTAGGCCGTAAATGATGTGTCTGTTTCTGAAAAGATGTTGAACCATAAAGGCTTACCACAAAGGGTAGGCCTTTTTTATTTTTTGTATTATGACAAAGGAAAAATTGAGGATAGCCATTCAGGCCAAAGGGCGGCTGAATGAAGGATCTTTAAAACTGATGGAAGAGACAGGCATCCATCTTATTTTCGGGAGCCGCAACCTGGTTTCTCATGCAAAAAACTTTCCGCTCGAGGTTCTTTACCTCCGGGATGATGATATTCCCCAGACTGTGGCTTATGGCGCTGCCGACGTGGGTATAGTCGGAGAGAACGAAGTTCTCGAAAAGAATGAACCGGTCCATATTGCCAAACGTCTGGGATTCAGCCGTTGCAGGCTTTCACTGGCTATACCACAGCAGTTTGAATATACAGGCCCGGAATGGTTTGAAAAAAAGAAAATTGCAACTTCATATCCGTCCATTCTCAACGTCTGGCTTAGAAAACACAGTGTAAATGCCGAAATCCATGTGATTAATGGTTCTGTGGAGATTTCGCCCGGAATTGGCCTATCCGATGCTATTTTCGATATTGTAAGTTCAGGCTCAACATTGGTTACCAACCGGTTGAAAGAAGTTGAAACTGTGGTTACTTCTGAAGCGGTAATAATTAAGAATAATAATCTTTCACCGGAAAAACTTGCAATCCTTGATGAATTAATATTTCGCATTGAGTCGGTTCAGCGGGCCGAAGGCAAGAAATATATTTTGCTGAATGCCCCGGATGAGAAGATTGCCGAAATTTCGTCGATACTTCCAGGAATAAAAAGCCCGACGGTAATGCCACTTGCAGAAAAAGGATGGAGTTCGGTACATTCGGTTATCGATGAGAACGATTTCTGGGAAATGATTGGCAAACTTAAAAGAGCCGGAGCCGAAGGAATACTGGTTGTTCCCATTGAAAAAATGATTTTCTGAAACCATTTAAAAATAATGCGTATGAAGACCTTTTTCCAACCTGAAAAATCAACCTGGCAAGAGATTCTACACAGGCCACTTTTCGATGTATCGGAACTTCATGCCAGGGTAAGTGCTTTGCTTAACGGGATACGCCTTAACGGCAAAGATGCCTTGCGTGAATACACTTTGCGGTATGATGGTGTGCAGCCCGGGTATTGGGAGGTTACTAAAAGTGAGTTCGAGGAAGCAGAAAAGCAGTTGTCCGAAGATTTAAAAGCTGCCATCCGGACTGCATCGACCAATATTGAAAAATTCCACCAGGAACAAATACCTGAAATCAGGAAAATTGAAACAATCCCTGGTGTTTTCTGTTGGCAAAAACCTGTTGCCATCGAAAAGGTAGGATTGTATATTCCAGGAGGTACAGCCCCATTATTTTCAACTGTTCTAATGTTGGCAGTTCCTGCAAGGTTGGCTGGATGCAGGGAAATTGTTCTTTGTACTCCGCCGGCAAAAGACGGATCGGTGCACCCGGCCATACTGTTTGCTGCCAGCCATTCTGGGGTTACAAGGGTATTTAAGTTAGGAGGCGTACAAGCAATTGGGGCATTGGCCTATGGTGTGGTAACACCAAAAGTGGATAAAATATTCGGGCCAGGCAACCAGTATGTGATGGCAGCAAAACAACTAGTTAGTTTCAATGAAGTGGCTATTGATATGCCTGCCGGCCCTTCGGAAGTAGCTATAATTGCTGATGAAACTTCCAATCCGGCATTTATTGCAGCCGACTTGTTGTCTCAGGCCGAACATGGCGCTGATAGCCAGGTTATACTGGTAATGAAGGGCAATGCTCTCCTTGAAAAAGTAGAAATGGAAGTAGCCAGCCAGCTTACCGTTTTGCCCCGCCGCGACATTGCCGCAAAAGCGCTCCAAAGCAGCCGGGTTATCGTGTTTGAGAACGATGAACAGATGGTGGAGCTGATCAACTGGTATGCACCCGAACACCTGATTATCTGCACCAATAATTACGCCGAGCTTGCTGCTAAGATTACAAATGCAGGGTCGGTATTCCTTGGCAACTTCACACCCGAAAGTGCCGGTGATTATGCATCTGGAACCAACCATACACTGCCAACCAACGGATGGGCGAGGTCATACAGCGGGGTAAATATGGATAGTTTTGTTAAAAAAATCACATTCCAGGAGATTACCACGTCGGGATTAAAAAACCTGGGCCCGGTTGTCGAAATCATGGCCGAAGCGGAGCATTTACAGGCACATAAGAATGCTGTTACATTGAGGTTAAATATGCTTTGATTAAAAACCTACGTTAACAAACAATAAAATTCTTTACTTATGATTCTTGAAAAATATATCCGTAAAAACATTTTTGACCTGAAACCATATTCGTCGGCCCGCGATGAGTTTTCAGGTGAAGCCATGGTTTTTCTCGATGCCAACGAAAATCCCTTTAATGAACCATATAACCGCTATCCTGATCCATTGCAGCGAAAACTGAAGGTACGTATTGCAGAACTTAAGGGGGTTTTTCCTGGCTCAATTTTTCTGGGCAATGGTAGCGATGAGGCTATTGATTTGCTGATCAGGGCATTTTGTGAGCCGGGTATTCATAATATTGTTCAGATTGAGCCTACCTACGGCATGTATCAGGTGGCAGCCGGGATAAATAATGTTGAGGTTAAAAGAGTATTACTAACTGATAATTATCAGCTTGATGCTTCGAAGCTACTTGGCGAGGTGGATAATAAAACCCGGATAGTTTTTCTGTGTTCGCCCAATAATCCAACCGGCAATGCACTGGATATCGGTGAAATATTAAAAGTGTTGAAGGGTTTCAATGGCCCGGTGGTGGTTGATGAGGCCTATATTGACTTTGCTTCCGGCTTATCGTTTCTGCCGAGGCTGCATGAATTCAGCAATTTAATTATTCTGCAAACTTTTTCCAAAGCATGGGGCATGGCAGGTATCCGGCTTGGAATGGCTTTTGCCTCTCCAGAAATTATTGCAGTCCTTAATAAGATCAAATACCCCTACAACCTGAACATACTTACACAGCAAAAGGCGCTTGAATTGCTCGAAATGGCAGGTGAGATGCAAAGATGGGTAGGAACTTTGCTTGATGAACGCCACAAACTTGCTCTCGCATTGAAAGAAATTTCGTTTGTTGAAAAAGTATGGCCTTCGGATGCCAACTTTCTGCTGGTAAAAATGAAAAATGTCCGGAAGGTTTATGAGTTTCTGGTTGAGAAAGGGATTATTGTCCGCGACCGGTCAAAAGTTATTTTATGCGAAGATAGCCTTCGGATTACTGTTGGGTTGGCGGAGGAGAATAAAGCTCTGCTTGAAGCTTTAAAAAATAAATATCACTTTACCCCTCGTTTGTAACGAGGGATTTGTTAGAAGTTGGAAAATGTTTAATACCATATTGATATAATTAAACGTGCATATATAATATTTACTCTTAAGGTGATGATTAATATACATGCAAGCCAGCCTGACCAATATAGTCGGGCAGGTTACATACTATACCTAAAAAAACGAACAATTTTAATAGGATGAAAAAAGCACTTTTTATTGATCGCGATGGAACACTGATTGTTGAACCCATTGATGAGCAGATAGACTCGCTCGAAAAACTGGAGTTTATCCCAAAGGTTTTCCGGAATCTCTACTTTATACGAAAAAACCTCGATTACGAGTTGGTGATCGTATCAAACCAGGACGGATTAGGTACGACTTCTTTTCCCGAAGATACATTCTGGCCTTCCCATCTGAAAATGCTGAAAGCTTTTGAAAACGAAGGGGTTGTCTTTGACGATATTTTGATTGATCGCAGTTTTCCGCACGAAAATTTGCCTACCCGCAAACCGGGGATTGGAATGATGGGAAAATATTTGGATGGCAGTTACGATATATCTGAATGTTACGTGATTGGAGATCGGTTAACGGATGTGGTTCTGGCAATGAACCTCGGCACCAAAGCCATTCTGATCAATGATGGATCGCTTGTTGATGAAATGAAGACCGCCGGATTGGGCGAAACCTGTGTGCTGGTTACCACCGACTGGGACGATATATATGCCTGTGTTGCTTCGCCCGTGCGCACGGCAACTGTAAAGCGCACTACCCGCGAAACAGATATATTTATTCACATTAACCTCGATGGAACCGGCAAGTCTGTTATCTCAACCGGACTTCATTTCTTCGATCACATGCTCGATCAGGTGGGGCGCCATTCGGGTTGCGACCTGACCATAAAGGTCAAAGGCGACCTGCATGTGGATGAACACCATACCGTTGAAGATACGGCCATTGCTTTGGGTGAAGCGCTGGCCCAAGCGTTGGGAGACAAGAAAGGTATTGAACGATATGGGTTTTACCTTCCAATGGACGAATGTCTTGCAGAGGTTTCCCTTGATTTTGGAGGCCGCCCCTGGTTGGTGTGGGATGCCGAATTTAAACGCGAAAAAGTAGGTGATGTTCCCACCGAACTTTTCTACCACTTTTTTAAATCTTTTTCGGATGCTGCCCGTTGTAATTTGAATATCAAAGTGGAAGGCGACAACGAACACCATAAAATTGAAGCTATTTTCAAGGCATTTGCAAAATCGGTTAAAATGGCCATTAAAAGAGATGTGTTCAACTTTGAGCTTCCGAGTACCAAAGGGATGTTATAATTTAGCCATTGCAATTCTCATTGTATGATCATTTTTTTATGAAAAGCATTCAACCACTTCGCGAAAAGAAAAATACGGCCATACTGTTGATCCATTGCCCCGACCGGCAGGGAATCCTGGCAACGGTTACTGAATTTCTCAACCGGAACAATGGTAATATTATATACCTCGATCAGCATGTCGATCGGCAGGATATGATTTTTTATATGCGTGTGGAGTGGGAACTTAATGGTTTCTCAATCCCTCGCGACAAAATAGGCGAGTATTTCGAAACCCTGATTGCCATGCATCTGAATATGACCTGGAAGATTTATTTTTCAGAAGAGATTCCCCGCATGGCCTTGTTTGTTTCGCAAATGCCCCACTGTTTGTTCGATATTCTTGCCCGCTACACAGCCGGCGAATGGGATGTCGAAATACCTCTGATTATCAGCAATCATACCCTATTGGAGCCGGTTGCCAAACGTTTTGGTATTGATTTTTATCATTTTCGGGTAACTAAAGAAAACAAAGCCGAACAAGAGGCGTTAGAGATTAAACTTCTGGAAGAACATAAAGTTAATTTTATTGTTCTGGCTCGCTATATGCAGATTCTGAGTCACGAATTTGTTTCACATTATCCCAACCGGATTATCAATATTCACCATTCGTTTTTACCGGCATTTGCCGGGGCAAAACCTTATCATGCGGCCCACGAACGGGGAGTGAAAATTATTGGCGCCACCAGCCACTATGTTACGTCCGACTTAGATGCAGGCCCCATTATCGAACAGGATGTTACCCGTTGCAGCCATGTTGACACGGTCGAAAACCTGATCAGAAAAGGTCGTGATCTGGAAAAAATTGTACTTTCGCAGGCAGTATTCAAGCATTTGCAGCGTAAAATACTGGTATTCAAAAACCGTACAGTCGTGTTTAATTAAATTGTCGAAAATGAAACGGATTATTTTATTGTTATTATCAGTTACCCTTTTATCAGTTCCACAGATTAAATCGCAAAATATTGTCAAACAACAGGTTCCGTCCGATTATGGCTTCATTGTAAAAATCGGGGAAGCAGTTCCCGATTTTGAAATGAAGCTTACCGATGGTAAAACAATAAAAATGAAAGACCTTCGCGGGAAAGTGGTTATGTTGCAATTTACAGCCAGTTGGTGTGGGGTTTGCCGGAAAGAAATGCCGCAAATAGAAAAGGATATCTGGCTGAAACATAAGGACAACCCTAAGTTTGCCCTTTACGGAATCGACCTGGACGAACCACTCGATAAAGTGATCAAGTTTGGCAAAGATGTAGGGATTACTTACCCGCTTGCTTTAGACCCTGCAGGTCAAATCTTTTACACTTTTGCCGAAAAAGGAGCTGGTGTTACCCGTAATGTTATTATCGATATAGACGGAAAAATTGTTTATATGACACGCCTCTTCAAAGAGGAAGAATTTAAGGGGATGATCCAGGTTATAGAGAGCCTATTAAAATCCTGATCAAGGTAAACAATCCCGTTTTCAGGAATTTTCAAATTGCTAAATATATAAAATTTACTGATGAAGGTTGTTATCATCAAATACAACGCTGGCAATATTGAGTCGGTAAGCAATGCTTTGTTCAGGCTTGGTGTTCAGGCCGAAATTACCGGTGATCATGAAAAAATCAGGGCAGCCGATAAGGTAATTTTTCCTGGAGTAGGTGAAGCCAGCACTACTATGGCCTATTTGCGAAAAGAAGGGCTTCGTGAATTAATCCCGTCGCTGACGCAGCCTGTTCTCGGGATTTGTCTTGGCTTACAATTGATGTGCAGCCATTCGGAAGAAGGTGATATACCTTGTCTTGGTATTTTCGACGAACCTGTGAAACGGTTTGTCCCGGAAACGGGAAATGAATTTATTACCAAAGTCCCGCATATGGGATGGAATGCCATAATTAACCTGAACAGCAAATTATTTGATAACAGATTGGAACAGCAATACGTTTACTTCGTACATTCGTATTATGCCAGCGTGGGCGATCATACGGCTGCCACCTGTAATTACATTGTTCCTTTCAGTGCTGCGTTGCATAAAGATAATTTTTACGCCACACAGTTTCATCCCGAAAAGAGTGGCCCTATTGGATCGAAGATACTTGAGAATTTTTTACACCTCTGATAATAGATATTATGGACAGACTTACAATAGTTAAAGTAGGCGGTATGGTTGTGGAAGAACCTGAAATGCTCAATGCCTTACTTGATGAATTTGTCAAGGTTACCGGCTATAAAATACTTGTCCACGGAGGTGGAAAAGCTGCTACTGCGCTTGCCGACCGATTGGGTATTGAAACCCGCATGGTTGATGGTCGCCGTATTACCGATGCTGCAATGCTCAAAGTAGTTACTATGGTATATGGAGGTTTGGTCAATAAAATGGTGGTGGCTGGTTTGCAGGCACGGAATGTGAACGCTGCCGGTTTTACAGGAGCCGATCTTGACCTGGTGAGCGCACGAAAAAGGCCTGTTGCCTATATTGATTATGGTTTTGTAGGTGATGTGGAAAATATCAATACCCGCGAACTTCGGCTTTTACTCAACGAAAATGTGGTGCCTGTTATCGCTCCCCTCACCCACGACGGGAATGGACAAATCCTCAATACAAATGCTGACACTATGGCTGCACAATTAGCCATCGACCTGGCACATCATTTCAAAGTTCTACTTTTCTACTGTTTCGAGAAACGTGGTGTGTTGGCCGATCCGTTTGATGATAATAGTGTAATGCCCGAACTCACTGAGAAATCGTTTGTCGAAAACCAGGAGCTTGGCATTATCAGTACTGGCATGATACCCAAATTGCAGAATGGGTTCAAAGCGCTGTACAACGGGGTAAGTGAGATTCTGATCACAAACCCGCAGAACCTCTCCAAAGGCAGGGGAACACGCCTTATTAAAGGTTAATCAAAGTTTTATATCCAACCCGATCATAAAATGGCGTCCGGCTTGTGGAAAATAGCCATCCATTTTGAAGCGTTGCCCTTCAAGGATATACGAATATATCCATGCATTGCTTTCATATTCCGCATTAAACAGGTTGTTAATCATAAACCTAACTGTAACTTCACTAAACAAACTGCTGTTGAAACGGTAATCAGCCATCAGGTTATTCACGAGCCAAGGATTTAAAACCCGTTCAGGATCAGAGGTATTGTCGATGTATTGTTTGCCTACATATCCCGACACCAGGCTGATTTCTGAATTTTTTGCCGGACTCCAGCGCATCTTACTGTTGGCAATAATTCCTGGCGAAAAAGCCAGATCGGTAGTTCCCAGCGAAAAGGATTGTTGTTCACCGGTATCCCAGTCATCCACAAACTCTGTAAAATCCCTGATTTTATTCCTGCTGAAAGTTACATTGGCATCCCACTGCAGGTTACGGATGATTTTTACCCCCCAGTTGATTTCAATACCTGCCCGGTAGCTTTTATCCACATTGATCATTATGGGAGCGCCTGTATCGTTGATTTGCCCAGTTAACACCAGCTGGTCATCGTAGAACATATAGTAGAGGTTAACCCCGGCAGTAAACCACGGATTTTTCAACTGATAACCCACTTCCAGATCGTTGAGGGTTTCGTGGCGTGGCTGTGGACCGGATTTGGCGGCATCCACAAAGTTGTCGCGGTTGGGTTCGCGGCTGGCACGGGCAAATGAAATATACCCATACTGGTTGTCGGAAGGCTGGAAGAAAAGCCCTGCTTTCGGATTGAAAAATCCGAACTGGTGTTCCTGACCGATATCGCGCAAATCGTCATCCATACCAACAATCGAGTAATCGATATGCCGGTATTGCAAATCGGAAAACAGGCTCAACTGGTTGGTCACCTGGTAGTTTGTCCTGAGGTAGTGATTTATATCGGTTTTCTTTCCAGTGTTATGGTACCATTCGTGGTTTTTCGGATAAGTACCCATATTGGCTGCCCAGATAATCCTTCCGTAATGAAGCCCATCATACTGATGTATCCCACCGCCAAACCACACATCGGCCCCTCCTTTTTTATAGTTGAGCGAGTAAATTCCACCATAAAAATCATTATCGAGGATTTTGCGCCTGACCAGGTCGGTGCGCCTGATTTCCTGCCCGTTGATAACAGGGTTGCTCATTCCATATTTGCTATACCGCTCATTGGCTTTAAACTGTTCGTAATACCCTAATCCGATGGTGTAATGAAGTGCGGCATTCAGATTTGTAAAGCTGTTGAGCCGGTGTGAAAAATGAAGCTGAAAATGGTCTTGCTGGTAGTTGTCCACCTGGTTTTCGTAGGTGTAAAGGTTGTAGGTTCTTGGGTTAGATGCTAACATCTGTGCAGTCTCTTCAGGTGAATAAAGCCAGTGGTCTTCGTAGCGCTTCATCCCTTCCATATCGTTGTTGAGCCTAACTGAAGGAACACCGTTCCAGGCCTGGTACGTGGTTTCCAGTCCACTGAAAATCATGGTTTTTACCACTGTGTTGGCCGAATAGTAACCTCCCGAAAAGTAAAATGATTTCAGGTCGCTGAAAGCTCGGTCGATAAAGCCATCCGACGAAATTTTGGAGAGCCTGGCATCAACAGTAAACTTTCCGTTGATAAGTCCGGTGCCGGCTGCAGCTGAATTGCGGAAAGTATTGAACGTTCCGGCAGCGGTGCGGTATTCTGCATATGGCTCTGGATTAAACGAAAGCGATTGCAGGTTTATGGTAGCCCCAAATGCGGCTGCCCCGTTGGTCGAAGTTCCCACCCCACGCTGAATCTGAATGTTGTGGGTTGATCCGGCCAGGTCGGGTTGATCTACAAACCAGGTGCCATGCGATTCGGCGTCGTTCAGGGGAATACCGTTTACCGTGACGTTGATCCGGTTCATATCGGTTCCACGAATCCTGAAACTGGTATAGCCAATTCCGGCCCCAGCATCCGAGGTGGCAACAAACGAAGGCGACAGGGCAAGCAAATAGGGGGTATCCTGCCCGAAATTGCGTTCCTGCAACTGTTCTCGCGAAATGTTGGTATAGGCCACCGGGGTTTTGGCGCCGGCGCGGGTGGCGGCAACGAGCACCTCTTCGGTATAAATAACCTTTGGTTTCAGTTCCACCCTTATTTCGGGAGTCTCCTGCGGGTTAACCTCCACCTCTTTGGTTTCGTAACCTATAAACGAAACCATCAGAATCTGTTTTCCGGGTTTCAGGTTGCGGAACTCAAAACTGCCATCGCTGGCGGTTGACAGGCCACTGTAGGTCTGTCTGATTACGACACTTGCTCCGGGTAGCGGTTGCCTTTTGTGGTCGGTCACAACCCCCCTCAGGCTGGTTTGTGCAAAACCGGCCATTACGAGCCACTGCAAAAGCAGCAACAATCCAATCTTTCTCATCTTTTTTCTGAATTTTGGTTAAAGAACTAACCAATGAGGCAGGAATAATCCTGTTTACCTTCCCTCCGCCGGCATTATCCGGATCAGGTTAAAAGGGTATGATCTCAGCCTGTTTTTCATTCCGTAATTCATTTTTTAACGATTAACGGATAAAGGCACCCCATTGAGTGAAATATCGGGGCAAAGGTAAGGAGGAAAATTGGAAAAACAAAATTGGGTATACAGGTTGGTATTGTCTTAACCCCCGTAAATTGGGACACTTTTTTTTAAAAAAGTTAAGTTTATTAGATAGTTAGTTGGTGCTTTGACAGGTTCAACAACTTAAACATAATTGCCAAAATGAAGTGGCTAACCCATTTCATTTTGTTGGCTTCAAAAAATAGGTTTTATATGCAGATTTCATCGGGGTAATCAATCCAGTTATGGAATAAGCCTTGTGGGGGTGCAGAAGTACCTGCTGCGCAACGGTCTTTCTTTTCGATGATATCCGCAAAATCCTGAACGGAAATTTTCTCCCGCCCCACTTCTATCAATGTGCCAACTATCGCACGGACCATATTCCTTAAAAAGCGGTCGGCTGTGATGGTAAATACCAATTGGTTACCCACTTCATTCCATTTTGCTTCAAGAATTTTGCAGTTGTTGGTTTTTACATCGGAGTGCAACTTGCTGAAACTGGTAAAGTCAGTGTAATTGAGTAACAAGGCTGCAGCTTCGTTCATAGCCCCTACATTCAAGGGTAATAAATATTGATAACTGGTTTCGAGTGCAAAGGGGTCTTTTTTGCGCTTGATATAATAATGATAGTTTCTTTTAACCGCACTGAAACGTGCATGTGCATCTGCTTTAACATGATAAATCCGGTGCAGGGCGATATCTTCGGGTAGGAACCGGTTTAGTTTTTCAACCAGGTCGGCAGTGGTGAAAGGAAGCTCTTCGGTATCGAAATGCGCAACATAAAACGAAGCATGGACACCGGTATCGGTGCGTCCTGCCCCTGTAATCTCTATTTTCCGGCGAAGGAAAGTACTGAATGTGGTTTCCAGTACCTCCTGAACCGATAGCGCATTGGGCTGTACCTGCCAACCATGGTAACGGGTTCCTTTAAAACTAAGTTCTGTAAAGTATCGTTGCATTTTATCCTTTAAGGTTGTAAACCATTAGTGCATCTCCATGCCTCACCAGTAGCATGCCATTGCTGATGACCGGGTGTGCCCAGTGTTCTGCCGTTCCGAGCGGAACCGGAAATTTGCTGATAATCCTAAATTCTTCGGGCGTAGCATCTACCAAGGCAATCTCCCCTTCTCGCTCGGCATAGCAATAAAACAAACCATCGGCCCAGATAATTGCTCCGCCGCCCAACTCACGGGCAATATATTTTGTTTCACCGGTTTGCCAGTCGATGCAGAACCATTGAGGCTGAAGGTAGGTCGATGAATAGATATATCCATCTTTCAGGATTAATCCTCCCATCAGGTTCCTGATTTCATTGTTACGCCACAAAATTTCAACTTCGCGGCCGTTGTGTGAAAGTCCTAAAAGTACCATTCCGGAACTGTCGCGCCTCGATGCGCTGCAAACCAACACTTTGCCATCGTGATAAATAGGTGTATTGGCATGTATTTTATTGTCCTGAAACTGATGTACCCGCCAATACATATCTCCGGATTCGGCATTTAATCCTATTATGGAACTGGCAGTGAGGTTTACCAACAGTGGATTACCGTTGTGGTTGAATAGAATTGGTGAGCTATAGGTGGCCTGCTCTCCGTATCCTGCGCTGGACCATATCTTTTCCCCGGTAAAGCGGTTGAGCGCAACCACATTGTTGGTTTTTCCGCCTGGGGTACAATAGAGTTTGTCACCATCAATCAGCACTGATTCGGAATAGCCAAATTGTACGGAGTCGGCATCAAAATCTGCATAGAAATCAACTGACCATACCATTTCACCGTTTGAAGTGTTCAGGCAATATACTGCACCGGCACCACTTTCGATATAAATGAGATCGCCTGCCACAGTTGGTGTGGAGCGCGCTCCCGGGAAGTTTTCACTAAAATCGGGGCCATATGTTTTTTGCCATACAAGATTTCCTGAAATATCAAATTTATACAAAACACCTTCTGATATTACCGTATCCGGAATGCCGGTAACAAAAATATATCCACTGGTCACCACAGGGCTGCTATGGCCTGCACCCAAACCTTCGAACGACCACAGGAGTTGAGGGCCACCTTCAGGCCATTCCTTCAACAGTCCGGATTCGCGATAGATACCATCCCTGGCAGGACCCCGCCATTGGGCGATTTCAACCTCCGAAGGAGTTTGCTGCCTGCATGATGCAAAAAGTAAGTAGACAATAAAAATCAGGTAATATTTTTCCATAAATATGTCATTTTAAAAAGATAGGTACCATTTTATACAAGTTAATTACAAATCAGAAGAAAGCCTTTCTCAAATCCTCGATTTCCTTTTCTCCAATAGGTTGGAACTGGCCGATGGCTTTGCCCATGCAGAGCGATTTTGCTGAAAATTCGGCCACTTCGAGCCTGTCAAATGCCTGGAGGAGCGATTTGCCGGTTACCACTATAGCATCGTTGTTAATTAGTACTGCCGATACATTATGAGATATGAGGTCAGGGATATCGGGCCTTCCGGCAAACTGCGACCCAAACGGAAGATTGGGCATATCTTGAAGGAAAATCCAGCTTTCAGGGATGGTTTTCACATCCATTTCCTGGTGGGTTGCTCCGAATGCCATAAGGAAAGGCGGCTGGGTGAGTATAATGGCATTCACATGGGGGTTTTTCAGATAAATGGCATGGTGCAACCACATTGACCTGCTGGGGATTTTGCCGGGTTCCCGTTTCCCGTCACGTATCTGTACTATATCTTCGAGGCTGATGTTCCATCGGGTAACATTAGTGGGGGTAATCAGGAAATCGTTCCTCCGCCATCGCACCGAAGCCGTTCCATAAGTACTCATCATCAGGCCCTGGTTGCAGGCCCTTCGAACCATATTCACAATTTCAGCCCTGATGGCTTTTTCGTCCGATGACACAACCACATCAGCCAACTCCGGAACATCGTGAGGAATCTGGGCATCGAAAGCCGCCAATTGTTCATCGTTCAGGAACTGCGGTTCACCAACCGACCGGGCATTGATGAGCGTGCGGGCACAGAATTCCATAGCTTCAAACCTTTCGTAAGCTTCAATCAGGTTTGCCCCTCCCACCACAGTGCCGTGGTTTTCCATTATTACCGAGTTGAACCCTTTGGCAAATTCCCGGGCGATATTATCACCCAATTTCTGGCTTCCGGGGAGCGAATAGGGAGCATAGCCAATTGGGCCGCAAACCTGTTGTGCCTGCGGAATAACCCTTGTGTCGGGAACCAGCCTGACAATGCTGAAAGAAACCAGCGCCGGGGGATGGGCATGAACAACCGCATTTAAATCGGGCCGGGCTTCGTAAATTGCTTTATGGAATGGCAACTCTGACGATGGTTTATGCGGGCCTTCAATATATCCGTTGGGGTGGAGGCAGATTATATCAATCGGGGTAAGTGACCCTTTATCGATTGCCGAGGGTGTTATCCATATCTTGCTGTCTTCGTCTTTAACCGACAGGTTACCCCCCGAAGTGGTAGTAAGCCCTTTGTTGTAAATCCGGTTTATAATCAGGATTATCTGGTCGCGTGGGTGCATCAGGTTGAAGTTATTGTTTTCCATGAGAAACTTCGAGTTAATTTGTTTAATTTCGGGCAATACAAAAATATTAAAATGAAAGTACTGTCAGTTATATTTATTTCCCTTTCAACCTTAATGATAACATTGGCACAGGATCGTATAACCGGGTTAAATTTTGCCACCCGCAGCGAAGTGATTGCACAGTATGGGATGGCTGCTACCAGTCAACCACTGGCCACTCAGGTTGCCCTCGATATACTGAAAGCAGGGGGCAATGCAATTGATGCTGCCATAGCTGCCAATGCTGTACTAGGTTTGGTCGAACCTACCGGAAATGGCATTGGGGGCGACCTGTTTGCTATTGTGTGGGATGTTAAAACCGGAAAACTGCATGGGTTGAATGCCAGTGGCCGGTCGCCGTACAATCTTACAATTGATTATTTCAGGGAGAATAAAATCGAAAAAATACCTTCGCACGGGCCGCTTCCAGTATCGGTGCCGGGTTGTGTGGATGGCTGGTTCGAACTACATGGGAGATTGGGTAAATTACCTATGAAAGAGATTCTCGCCCCTGCAATCCGGTATGCCCGGGAGGGATTTCCGGTGAGCGAACTGATTGCCTATTATTGGGACAGGAATTCACAGTTATTGAGAAAGTATCCCGGATTTGCAGAGATATTTATGCCAGGCGGTAAAGCACCTGCCAAGGGTGAGATTTTTAAAAATCCATATCTGGCTGCAACCCTCGAAAAATTGGTAGAACAGGGAAGGGATGTGTTTTACAAAGGTGAAATAGCTTCAAAAATTGTTCAGTACATGCAGGAAAACGGCGGTTTCCTGAGTATGCTCGATTTTGCCGATCACACTTCTGAATGGGTCGAACCGGTATCGGTAAATTATCGCGGGTACGATGTGTGGCAGTTGCCACCAAACGGGCAGGGTATAGCCGTTTTACAGATGCTGGCTATCCTCGAAAACTTCGATATCGGCAGCATGGGATTTGGTACGCCCGAATATATACACCTGTTTACCGAGGCTAAAAAACTGGCTTTTGAAGACCGGGCAAAGTTTTATGCCGATCCGGCATTCAACAATATACCAATTGCCGAGCTAATTTCGAAAGAGTATGGTAAAAAGCGAGCAGCGCTAATTAACCCTGATCGGGCTGCCATGAGTTATACACCAGGCCAATTGGAGCAGTCGAGCACAATTTACCTGACCACCGCCGACAGCGAAGGGAACATGGTTTCGCTTATTCAGAGCAACTACCGTGGAATGGGTTCGGGTATGACGCCCGGAAGGCTCGGATTTGTATTACACGATCGCGGCGAGATGTTTACACTCGAAGAAGGCCATTTCAATATGTATGAACCACACAAAAGGCCTTTCAATACCATTATTCCCGGATTTATGACCAAAGATGGAAAGCCTTTTCTGAGTTTTGGGGTAATGGGTGGCGCCATGCAACCACAGGGGCATGTTCAGATTGTTTGCAATATTGTGGATTTTAGGATGAACATACAGGAAGCAGGTGATGCTCCCCGTATGCAACACCTGGGGTCGAGCGAACCTACCGGCGAAAAAATGACCGATGGGGGAGTACTTACCCTCGAAAACGGCTTTTCGTGGGAAACTATCCGTGAACTGATGCAAAAAGGTCATAAAATTCAATACGATATGGGGGGGTTTGGTGGTTATCAGGCTATAAAATGGGACCCGGTAAATAAAGTTTATTATGGAGCTTCCGAATCGAGAAAAGATGGGCAGGCTGCGGGATATTAGATTCTAAAATCTTTGATCATACAGTTTGTTTTTGGTATGTTCAATTCATGTTTTATTCGGAATTCTTTTATAAGTCTTCCTCTTCCTGACCAGGAAAGATATTTCTGCATTTGGAGTTATTGAAAATGATGCTATTCAAACTTTTTCAATATATATTTATTTGACCTTGCCCAAATGCAATGGCATCAGTTTCTTTCGGATTTTGTCAATCTGATTAATCTGCCTTCTTAAAACCATTCAAACCGATAATTATGCCAATTGGAAGCCAAAATTACTGATTCGATGACAGAAATTTGGATCAGAGGCTCATTTACATACCCATTGGCATTGAAAAGCAATGACATTAGTTCGGAAACAAATTAATTGAATTCTGAATAATTCTTCGGGTGAAATAAGTCAAAAAACAAATGATATGAAGACAAAATATTTGTTTTTGATGATGCTACCGCTGCTGATTTTCTTTCTGCAGGAAGACGAACTGAAGAAACCGTTTATTTCTTACATACCAGCTCAACTTAACGATGGGGGGGCTTATTTCAACACCTGAAAATGAAGTCAATAATCCACAAAAACTAACTTCGGTAAAAACGAATAAAGAAATGTTTTAACCCCACATATTTTACCCATTGCTGAATGTGTTGTTGCAATAGCCTACCAATCAGAAAATCTATATTTTTACCGATACTTCCCGAAAAAATTATTGAGCCTTCCTGTAAGCTGATCAAATATGGGTTTGGTAAATTCAACAAACATTGCCTGTGGTGGTGGAGGTTGCATCATTTTCTGTTTGGTAAGTCTGAGTTGATCGGCTGTAAGGGCTTTTTCGTCGCCCACAAAAATGGCATATTGGTTTACCCACACAGACTCACCAGGAATACGGTCGTTTACCAAAAGTTTCTCCGATGGCCATTCTAAAATTTTCAGATCGACTACACCTCCTGAAGAAGCCTGATCGGTAAAGGTTTTTAATTTGGCTTTATATGTTATTGTTTCATTGTTCAGGGTGTCTTTGGGATTTTTCTTTACGGTATTGGAAACTTCTCGTTCCGATTCCGTTTGTTTTAATGCGCCAACCACAAAATCGAAAAACTCAAGCCTGACAATCATATCAGGATTTTTAATGTCTGAACGGTCAAATTCTTCAGGGTTGAAAAAGTTAACGAAACCCTGTGCAGGGAACCTCCGGTTTAAATGTTCAAAAAGCTGGTTGTAAAAGAAATCGGCTGACAGCTGGAATAATTTTGAATATACTGGAATGGGTTCAATAACCACATTGAGAGTGGCTTTAGTTTTAGCATCCCTCATAAGCTGTTGTGTATCTTTATATTCCGGAAACAATGCGTTACTTCGTTGAAAGAATGCGAATGCTTCCCTGGCTGCCTGTCGTTCGGGCTGCTTCATCATCCGAATGCCGGCCTGATAGGTTTCTTCGGCAGCCCGTTCAGTTGCCATAGTCATCTCTGTGGTGTAAATTTTAGGTGAAGGTATAATTTTCAGTGCAGCTGGACTCCTTCTTATATCATTAGCCAGGTTATTTACCTTACCCATCACTCCGACAGTTTTTTCCCATTTCAGTGGATCATTGCCCGAAAGGATCAGATCAATTTCGTCCTGTGCCCACCCTAATGCCAATGGGTAGCCCGATTCGAGTACCTGTTGCGATTTACGGTGGTCGGGCTTTGAGCGTAACCTTTCTACAGCAGTAGTCACTGCTTCAAAATAATTTCCACGCTGCAGAGCTTTCTGACCACTGGAGCATCCCATAATGATCAGTAGAATAACAGGAATCAGGCGATTAATCGTTATGGATTTCATTATTTTGGATGTTTTATATTTATGCAAATATAGGTTATCCTTACTACCGATTAGCTAATATTATACCCGAAATTCCATTTAATGTAACAGGTTCAAGAAAAACCGGGTTATCCTGATGCTGCCGGCAAAGAAATCTTCTGGTAACTGTAATAAAAACCAACCTGCAAACACTTCGCTCAACCAATGGCGATTATCATAAACAAATGAAATACCTGCCAGCGATGCCTTCGTATAGGACGTTATCGGTACCCATGGCGTATCCCGCTATTGCCAGGCAACAACCGAAGCCACCGCTAATGCCCATGAGGTGTGCCCCTATGGAAAACTATTCCCTTGAACAGGGCCTTTCCATTTGCCGGGGTCTGGGTTCCACCAGTCATCCAGTCCATTTCGCCCGAAAGCATATTTTGTATCCTTGACAGTTATACACTGATAACATAACTTTCTATGGCCAGCGGCCTGTTGATTGGCACCGGTTGCAGCCTGTAGCAGCACAATGAATCAGGAATCAGCCAATTACGGCAAACGCACAATGATTTCCCATGGGTTCCTACCCATATTTTGTTTCGGAAGAAATTGTTTCGAATTGTTTTTTTATAAAGAAATCCTATGCTGTCTTGTCTAATGCGGTAAGCGCTGCAGTTGTGCCGTCTATTTCGGCCGTGTTCAGCCATTATTTGCCTTTTCTGTTTAAGGGAGCGGTTATCCAATCGTGGGTGTTGGTATATAATGGGTAAGATATTTCTTGTTTAGATGCACAGAATCTACCTGAGCTTCAGAGTAAGATACAAGTATAAAGAAAAAAAGATAGTGGGTAAGTTTTTCATAAATATCCCATGTAATAATTTCTTTGTACAGGTACAGGTTAATTAAATTATGGCAAATATATTATCTTAAATATTCTGAAACCTCAATAATAAATTGGAACTGGGTGGTTTTTAACTTTCTTCAATGCGTCATCTCACAATCGTGAGAAATAAATTGACTTCAGGCAATTTTTATTCTGACCTCAAAAGGTACAACATTTCAACGCTGATAAACGGTGTGGGTTGGAAGAGCTATGCTTATTCTTCCATATTTTCGGCACTATGAGGCTGCCAAAAATCAATTGCCTACTACTTTCTGCAGCTCTTTTCCTCTTCCTTTGCCTTCTCCTTTGCCTCCTCCCAGAAAACATCCATTTCTGTCAGGGTCATATCCCTGAGGCTTCGTCCTTTGGCCAGAGTCTTACTTTCCAGATAGTTGAAACGTTCGATAAATTTCAGGTTGGTACGCTCAAGGGCAGCTTCCGGATCAACACCGTAAAGCCGGGCTGCATTCACCATGGCAAAAAACAGGTCGCCAAATTCGGCTTCCATTTTATCCTGATCAATTTTGTCGATTTCTGAACTCAGTTCCGTTATCTCTTCTTTTACTTTGTCCCAAACCTGTTCACGGTATTCCCAGTCAAATCCCACACCGGAGGCTTTTTCCTGAATTCGGTTGGCCTTAACAAGGGCAGGCATGGCTACCGGTACTCCTTCAAGTAATTTGTGGTTGCGCCCTTTTTCCTTCATTTTCAGGTCTTCCCAGTTTTCCAACACCTCGCGGGCATTGGCAACATTCGCATCGCCAAAAACGTGCGGGTGCCTGTACACCAGCTTATCATTGATACTTTTCAGCACATCGCCCATGTCGAATTCATTTTGTTCCGATCCGATTTTGGCATAAAATACGATATGCAGCATCATGTCGCCAAGTTCCTTTTTTATTTCCTGATAATCGTTGCTCAAAATGGCATCGCCCAATTCATAAGTCTCTTCAATGGTGAGTTTTCGGAGCGACTCGAGAGATTGCGCTTTATCCCACGGGCATTTTTCGCGCAGTTCGTCCATGATTTCGAGTAACCGTTGAAACTCTTTAATTGCATTTTCCATGAATAACTTTCAATTAAATGATTGGCGAAATTAGGTAAAAATGATCGAGTGAAACGATGAGGTTTGAATAATTTTTACTGTTGTAATTTTTACAGTAACTTTAGAATTTTTATATTGCAAACCAAAATCTATTGCCATGAAGAAATTGATAACATTTGTATTTACCCTTTTTATTTTAGTGACAGCATTTGCTCAGGAAAGAAAGAAGGCTTTTGAAATAAATGAACGATTGGGCAGGGGTATTAATATGGGGAACGCTTTCGAGGCACCTTCTGAGACTGCCTGGAGTAACCCATGGAAACCTGAGTATTTCAGGATAATGTCGGAACTTGGCTTTACCCATGTCAGGGTTCCCATACGGTGGGAACCTGCCGACAGAAGTATGTCCACAGCTCCATACACTATCTACCCGACATTTCTGAACCGAATAAAGCAGGTAGTAGATACAGCCTTGAAATACAAACTACACATTATCATCAATATGCACCACCACGATGCATTATTTGAAAATGTGGCAGGGCAAAAAGCCAGGTTTCTGGCGCAGTGGCGGCAAATCGGAGAATTTTTTCAAACGTACCCCGACAGCCTGCTTTTTGAAGTGCTGAATGAACCACATAGCAACCTAACCCCTGAATTATGGAACCAGTATTTCCCTGAAGCTCTGGCCGAAATCAGAAAAAGCAACCCCGCCCGGGTAGTTTTGTTGGGTACTGCCGAATGGGGAGGCCTGGGTGGTTTATCCAAACTTCGGGTGCCCGACGATGATAACCTGATACTGACCATTCATTATTATAACCCGTTTCAGTTTACGCATCAGGGAGCCGAATGGTCGGGAGAACAGTCGCAAGCCTGGTTAGGTACCAAATGGCTCGATACAGAAGCCGATAGGGAAGTAATCCAGAATGAATTCAAAGCTTTGAAAATATTTTCCGAAGAACACAATCTTCCGGTACATATTGGCGAATTTGGGGCCTACAGCAAAGCCGACCTGCCTTCGCGTGTACGATGGACGACTTATCTTTCACGATGGTTCGAAGAGCAGGGTTTCAGCTGGGCTTACTGGGAATTCAGTGCCGGCTTCGGGATTTATAACCCTTCAACAAAGAAAATACTGGAACAATTGGCCGATGCTTTGTTGCGCAATCTCATCCCTGAACCGGCAAGGGTTGAGGCCACACAGGTTTATACCAGCAATTTCACAACCAGTAACGATGGATGGAACCTTCAGGTTAACTCGGGAAGTGGGGCAACAGGTTCCATGACCCGTTCGGGGGGTAAGCTCAACATCAATATTTCAAACGGGGGAACCCAGGGGTGGCACGTACAACTTGTAAAAGGAAACATTGCGATACAGGCCGGAAAAACCTATAGGGTAACTTTCAGGGCATCGGCGCCCACTGCCCGCTCGTTTACCGCCTATACAGGCAAGGCCAGCGATCCGTGGAATTCATACAGTGGTTATAACACATTTTTTGTTACTTCGGAAGAAGACAGGTTCAGTTATGTGTTTACTCCTACTGTAAACGACGCAACCGCACGGATGGTTTTCGACCTGGGCAATGTATCATCGGGCATTACGGTATGGGATATCCGTATCGAATCCATAGTTATCATTCCTACCAGTGCAGCAGTAACCCAAATGCCTCAATTTAGATTTTTCCCAAATCCGGTTGAAGATCAGTTGTTTGTCGAAAACAGTGCCGGGTTCAGAAGAGCTGAGGTATATAGTGTGAATGGGATCAGGCATTTTTCGGCAAATATGTATGACGGATTGAACAGTTTGAACTTAAATGTATTGAAAAGTGGGGTTTATGTGCTTAAATTTGTTGGTGAAAACAAAACAACATCGGCTAAAATCATCAAAAAGTAACCCTATTATATCGTTAATTTTAATACCAAATTGTCTGTTAGTAACCTCTTTTCACCATTAATGGCTAATTTTGTATTAAAAATATCCACTATGGAGATGCAGGTAAGCCCACGTGCAAAAGCTTTGATTTTTGACCTCGACGGAACCCTTTCCGACTCGTTACCGGTACATATTTCCACATGGAATTCATTGGGTGAAACGTTCGGTTTTATATTTGAAAACAATATTTTGCATGAAATGACAGGTATGCCCACCATTGCATTCGCCAGACGGCTTGTGGCTGAAAACAAACTGGCCATCTCGCCAGAAGAATTGGTAAAGTACAAACAAGCTGCGTTCTGGAATTCGGTAGGTCTGTTAAAACCAATTGATCTGGTAGTTGATATAGTTAAGTTGAATTATGGAAAAATTCCTATGGCGGTTGGCACAGGGGCCAGCCGGAAAAGCGCAATGCTACAATTGGATACTCTTGGACTTACAAAATATTTCCACGCCATTGTTACTGCCGATGATGTGACCAACCATAAACCACACCCCGATACTTTTCTGAAATGTGCCGAACTGATGGGAGTTGATCCCTCTAACTGCCAGGTATTCGAAGACGGAATTTTAGGGATGCAGGCTGCCCGCACTGCGGGTATGATGGTTACAGATGTAAGGCCATATATAAACTATGGTGAATGGGCCCTTTCCTGATAGCCCTGAATTCAGTGCTTCCTTTGTTCCTGATTATCCTGGCCGGGTTGCTGTTTTCGCGTACAAAAGTTGCATCGGATGCCTGGATTGATATCCTGAACAAATATGCACTTTGGATTGGTTTACCTGCACTTGTAGTGAACGGGATGTTAAAACTTGAAGTCATCGACAGGGCAGTGGTTGAGCTAATAGTTTACAATTCGCTTTTTATTGTTTCCTGTATTTTGCTGGCCTATCCCATTAAAAAGATATTCGGGTTCAGCAATCAGCGCCGGCAAACGCTCTTTTTTGTATTTTCTTATGGGAACGTTGCTTATTTAGGGATACCGGTTTTACAGAATGTTATTGGTGAGGGGGTATTACCGGTGGCTTCCTTCCTTGCTGCTTTGTATGTATTCTGGCTCCTGACCATGGCGCTCGTGTTGGTTGAATTTCATGGAAACAAAACCTTCAATGCTTCTCAACTCACCCTTCGGTTATTAAAAAGTCCTTTGCTCATTTCTGTTATTGCTGGGATTGCACTTGTAGCTTTCAGCATTCGTTTACCTCTGGTAATAGAAAAAACCATATCGCTGTTTGCAGGTTCGGTTACGGCTGTTGTACTTTTTTCGCTTGGAATATTTATAGGTTACCAGAAAAGGGGAACATTAAAAGAGTGGGGGCAAAGTGCTGTTTTTGCCGTTTTTATTATGCTGATTTTGCCATTGGTGTATTGGTTTCTTTTGCGTAATTCGGGCCTACCCAATAATTATTTGAATGCGAGCATCCTAGATGCAGCAATGCCGTTGGGATTAACATCCTATGCATTATCACATCAATATAAACTCGATACCCCCTTTGTAGCAAGGCTTGTGGTGATGTCAACATTTTTAGCCATTTTCAATATCCCCCTTTGGGTGGTAATACTCAATGCATAGGGTTTACGGGTCAATGTGCAGAGGCACATTTTCCAATTCACCGATAAAAACAAGGACACCCGTTTGTTTCTCCATTGCAAAATCACCTTCGGTAATTTCCCATATATGGCCAACACCATAAACAATGTATTCAAATGGCTCCCCCGAAAAATAAATCAGGCCTTTCACCCTGTAAATCTGGTTGTTGAATACATTAAGCAGATAACTCAACCAGTGCTCAAATTTTTTTCTATCAATGGGATTGTCGAAATAAACTGTTCTTGATGAAAAGGCTTTGTGTGCCGGAAAACCAGATTTTACGGGAACAAAAAAATCGCGTTTATTATACCGTAAACTTTTCAGTTCGAATTCGGTATTTGATGCGGTGTTGAAAATATGATCCGCAAAAGGGTTGATGTTCCTGATTTGGTCTGATAATGCCGGCAATCGGGTGATACTGACCCGGTCGGTTTTTGAAACAACCACTGTATCGGCGCTGATAAGTTGCCGCATGGACTCAGGAAAGGAAAGGTGGGTATGCAGATTTATGGCATCGGCTATGCAAACGATCCCTCTCAGATGGTAAAGTTTTGTCAGGTTGGGATTTGTAATAATTGGTTTGATTGCAGATGCCGGATTTGCAATGCCGGTCGTTTCGATTAACAATTCATTTATATGGGGGAATCGTCCGGCAAGCTCCTGAAGTACCATTTCATACTCGTTGGTTATGGTGCAGCATATACAACCGTTTTTCATTTCGAACAGGTGGGTCGCATTAACCCCTTTAATCAGTCGGGTGTCGATGGAAACTTCGCCAAACTCGTTTTCCACCAGGGCAAATTGGCGATTTGAATATTTTCTGAGGAGTTGGTTAATGAATGTAGTTTTTCCGGCACCCAGAAACCCGGTCACAATGTTGGTATTTATTTTCCGGTGATTCAGCATTTTAGAAAACATTCAACATTTTGAGGATCATTACCGTCAGCATAAACATCAGGAAATACCTGACATAAACTGCACCCCATTTAATGGTAAATCTGGCTCCGGCATAGGCTCCGGCCATACTCCCGGCCCCTAACAATAGGCCCATTTCCAGATGTACCTGTGCATTTGTCCAGAAAATGGCCAAAGCGATGATGGTATATACCAGAACGATAAGTACTTTCAGGGCATTGGCTCTAACCATGTCGAGACCACTCCCCAATACCAGTCCGGCAAGCAGCAAAAATCCTACTCCAACCTGAATAAAACCTCCATAGAATCCAATAAGAAAAAAAATTGTGTATTGTATATACCCGGTTTTTGCTGCTGTTTGGTTTGCTTGTTTTTTGATCCAGGTTTCGGGTTTGAAAATCACAAGCAGCAGCATAGCTGCCATTATGACGATGATAAACCACCTCATAACCTGATCGCTCACACTGATTGCAACAAAAGCCCCGCTCAGCGCCCCCATTGCCGATGGCAGGGATAACCGCCACCCCTCATCTATTCTAAGTACGTTGCTTTTGCTGAATGTTCCGACTCCTGCCATGCTTTGAAGCAGAATGGCAATACGATTTGTGCCATTGGCTACATTGGGAGGTAAACCCAGAAAAATCAGCATGGGTAGGGTTATGGATGAGCCACCCCCTGCCACAGTGTTGATAAACCCGGCTGCAAAGCCAACGGCCAAAACTGCTATGATGTGGTACCATTCCATGGATAAGGGTATAGTAAAAAGGCCAAAGTTTAAAGAATAAAAATTCTAATCCTCAGGATTCATCAATTTGATTATCAATATTCTGAACTTCAGGATTCTAACTTTCAGGCTTCAACATTATTTGCTTCCAATCACCATGCAAAGAGCGGAAAATCTTTCACCAACCGGTAAACCTTTGTTTTTACCTGTTCAATATAGTTTTCGTTATCGATGTGCGAAATTACCTCATCTATCAATTCTGCAATTACCGGCATAAGGTCTTCTTTAAGCCCACGGGTGGTTATGGCCGGGGTTCCGATGCGGATGCCCGAAGTGGTAAACGGGGTGCGGCTGTCATAAGGTACCATGTTTTTATTCACTGTAATATCGGCCAAACCTAATGCCTGTTCAACCTGTTTCCCATTAATATCGGGGTATTTGGTCCTCAGGTCGATCAACATCGAGTGGTTATCGGTTCCGCCCGAAATAACCTTATAGCCCATATCCATAAATGCCCGGGCCATTACTGATGCATTTTTCTTAACCTGAGACTGATAGACCCTGAACGAAGGATCGAGGGCTTCGCCAAAAGCAACTGCTTTCGATGCGATAACATGTTCGAGCGGACCGCCTTGCTGCCCGGGAAATACCGCCGAGTCGAGCAATGATGACATGGTCCGGATTTCGCCTTTTTTGGTGGAAATTCCCCATGGGTTTTCAAAGTCTTTGCCAATGAGAATAATTCCACCGCGGGGCCCACGCAGAGTTTTGTGGGTAGTTGAAGTTACTATGTGGGCATATTTGACAGGGTTCCCGAGCAATCCAGCTGCGATAATCCCTGCCGGATGCGCCATGTCGATCATCAGTATGGCGCCAACCTTATCGGCAATCTGCCTCATGCGGGCATAGTCCCATTCGCGGCTGTAGGCCGATGCTCCGCCAATAATGAGTTTAGGCTTTTCAGTCAGGGCCAGTTCTTCCATCATATCGTAATCCACCAACCCGGAATCTTCTTTCACATGGTAAGCAATAGGCTTGTAAAGGATACCTGATGAATTTACCGGCGAGCCATGCGA
>JBBIHB010000027.1:0-40884 GCA_037447215.1 Bacteroidales bacterium | reverse complement strand
ACCGGAACCATTACCGTGACTTCGCCCGTGGGTGCTGAATATGAATACAGCATCGACGGGGTGACATTCCAGGCTTCACCGCTGTTTGAAGGTCTTACCGCAGGTGATTACACCATCACTGTCCGCAATAATCAAAAATGCCAAAGTGCCGCTACAACGACTGTCCTGCCGGCGCCCGATGCCCCGGAAGTTCCTGTACTGGCGGTAACCCAGCCAAATTGCGATGTAGCCACCGGAACCATTACCGTGACTTCGCCCGTGGGTGCTGAATATGAATACAGCATCGACGGCGTGAACTGGCAGGCAAGCGCTACCTTTGCGGGCATCAACCCGGGCGACTATACCGTCACTGTCAGGAATGCTGAAGGCTGTAAATCAAATGAAAAAGTCAAAATATCAGAGGTGGTCGATATGGTCCTTGAAATTGCTTCAAGTGATATCCCATGCTATGGCGCAAACAACGGCTCTGCTTCAGCGATCGTTTCAAAAGGAGGCCTTGAGCCATTTAACTACCTGTGGAGCAATGGTGCCACAACTTCTACCATAACCGGTCTTTCTCCAGGATTTTATACTGTTACCGTAAGCGACCAGAATAATTGCGAAACAAAATCCACTGTAGAAATTAAACAACCTGAGTCACAGCTATTTGTTATTGAAGATCATGTAAATGTGACAATTAAAGGCAAAAAAGATGGAAAGATTGTCATTTCGGCTGAAGGAGGAACGCCTGGATACACCTATATTTGGAATACAGGCCAGACTACACCAGCACTTTCTGATTTGGCACCCGGTGAATATACAGTTACAGTGAGGGATGCAAACAACTGTGAAAATACATTACCCATAACCATTACCGAACCTGATGCCAATTACAGCATGATTTGTCCGCCAACCATCAGGATTTGTTCATTTAGAACACTTCCACCTGCATATGCGTCTTTCGAAGAATTTAAAGCCGCAGGAGGAAATGCATATACCGACTGTCCGGTTGGGGATTTTGATCCAGCTACATTCAGGTTAATTTCAGAATTATCAGACCGGCTGAGATGTCCTGAAACCGTTACAAGAACTTATCGGGTAACTGATTTGTGTGGCAATACCGCAGAATGTCAGCAACTTATTATTCTCGAAGATAATTATGCACCGATAGTTATACCACCACGTCCTGTCACGGTCGAATGTATGGCTATCCTGAATGCGAGTTTCCCTGCATTCAGAACAATTCAGGAATTTCAGGATGCAGGTGGTTGGTTGGATGATAATTGCACGCCCGTAAATGAATTAACCATTCAACGTAACGGAAATGATGAAGTTACAGGAAACAGTTGTTTGGGGCAGGTTCGCCGCAGGTATATTATTACAGACCGGTGCGGCAATGAAAGGCCAGTAGAAGTTGTATATGAAATAAATGACAACCGTGCACCAAACCTTGTTGCTGCCAGGTACAATATAAATGTACCATGCGCATTACCACCGCGATATGCAAACTATGCAGCTTTTGTAGCCGACGGAGGCCTGGCCAGCGAGAATTGCGGTAATATTACGCTTCGGTTTATCAGCGAAGAGGTTATTGCCGACGGATGCCCGAAAGTGGTTAAAAGGGTTTACCACCTGGTTGATGCCTGCAATAAATTCAGGCCTTTTGAACAAACCATAACCATTAATGATACAGAAAAACCGGTCTTTGTAAGGGTTCCCGGAACTGTTACCGATTGTGCATCGGTTGCTCCATATAATTCGCTTGCTGCATTCAGGGCTGCTGGCTTTGATGTAACGGAAAATTGCAGGTTAGACGAAAAATCGTGGACTTGGACAGATGTGGAAAGTGGCACTAAATGTCCGAAAATCATTGAGCGGACTTATTCAGTCTCTGATATGTGCGGAAATCGGGCAACATTTACGCAAACCATTACCATTGATGACCGTATTGGGCCACAATTTGCCAGCCGTCCGGCTGATATGCAGGTTGATTGCAGAATACCTGATGCCATGAAATATGAAGACTTCATCAAACAATACAATGTAACCGATAATTGCGGGTTGGATCCATTAAGCTGGGAAGTTCAGGAAATTTCACAACTGGATGTTTGTCCGTATGTTGTAACAAGGACTTATACAATTGCTGATTTCTGTGGAAACTCCGTCAGCTTTACCCATACTATCACCGCCGACGACAAGGTTGCACCGGTAATGGCTTCTTGCCCGCCATCACCGATAAACCTCGAATGGGGATCAGCAATTCCTGGATTCGCAGATAACTGGGGCCGGTTTATTTCAACCTATGGAAGGCCAACCGAAAATTGCGGCATCGACCCCTCAACTTTCGAAGCATTTGAAACACGTGATGTATCCGATTGTGGAATTATTATTACCCGGACATGGATAATTGCTGACTATTGCGGAAATACAACATCATGTGTCCAGACTATTACAATTGGGGATAATACACCTCCCGATTTCAGGGGAATTCCTGAAACACTGACATTCGAATGCATGGAAGATGTTCCGGTTGGCTACTCAACTCTTGCCCAATTCAGAGCTGCCGGTGGTATAGCTTCTGATCTCAGAGGTATTAATGAAACGTCATTTATTTGTACCGATGAATTGACACCGGGATCATGTCCGACCATTATAACCCGTACTTACTCTGTGGAAGACAACTGTGGCAACCCATCAACACTGGTCCAAACCATAACAGTTAGCGACAATAAAAAACCTGAAATAAAATGTCTGCCTGAAGAGAAATATGAATGTCTGGGCGATGCACCACCAGCGCTTACCTTTGAAGAATTTGTCGGAAGGGGATTGGTTTTTGACAACTGTGCACTTGATCCCTTGTCATTTGATGTGAAAGAAACATTAATTGTTTCAAATCAGCAGATCATAATAAACCGTACTTATTACCTCGCTGATCTTTGTGGAAATGACGCTACCTGCATTCAACGAATCGAGCTTACCGACAGGATTGAACCGCATGTAGTCACAAAGGATATTGTGGTTGAAGTAGATCAGAATGGCAATTATACCTTCACCGGATGGGAAGTTTTGTTACGCGCTTCAGATAATTGCACGCCTTATGAAAAATTAAAAATTGAGGTGATGCCGGCTTCGCTCAATTGCAGCCACATTGGTAAAATAATCACCGTTTCGGTTTCAGTGACCGATGAAGCAAGAAATAAAACTACCGAACCGGCCAAAGTAACTGTAATAGATAAAATTAATCCGGAAGCAAAGTGCCAGGATATTACGATACAACTCAATGCACAAGGCCGTGCGACTATTACAGCGGCAATGATCAACAACAACAGTTACGACAACTGCGAAATTGACAGAATATGGATCGACAAGACCAGTTTCACCTGTAACGACATTGGCGAGAATAAGGTAATCCTTACGGTCAGGGATAAATCGGGCAATTTATCTGAATGTACCGCGGTAGTGACCGTCAAGGATAATATTCCACCGGTTGCCATTTGCAAACCACTGGTTGTTTACATAGGTCCATCGGGGATACTCACCCTCACCCCAACAATGATTGATGGCGGAAGCTATGACAACTGTGGAGCACCGATACTGGAAATCAACAGGAGCTATTTCTCATGTGATGACATCGGGGATCATGTTGTTACCCTTTATGTAAAAGATAAATTTGGCAATATTGATAGGTGCTCAACAAAAGTTACTATTATCGGCAATCTTCCACCCATTGCCCGCGACGACAACTTCAAAGCCCTGGCCAATGAAAATACTATGCTGCTGGTTTTGACCAACGATACAGACCCGAACGGAAAGATTAAACCTGAAACGGTCATGATTGTAACACCTCCGCAGCATGGCACACTTGCAGTAAACCCGATGAACGGGAGTATCATTTATCGTCCGGTAAAAGATTACTTAGGTAGTGATTCATTTACTTACAGTGTTTGCGACGATGGTAACTATTGTGAAATAATGTGCGATACAGCAGTTGTAAGGATACAGGTGGTGGCTGAAAATATATCCCCGGTTGCCGTTGACGACAAATTTGAAGGGGGCTGCCTGGCTATTTCAGGTAACATACTCAGGAACGATTACGACCCCGATAACGACAATATCACCTTGAATAAAAACCTGATAAAACAACCGGATCACGGAGCGCTCGAACTGTTTACCGATGGTACATTCTTCTATGTTTCAAATAAAGGCTTTGTTGGATCTGATAATTTCCGTTACCAGATTTGCGATAATGGGTTCCCTGTAAAATGCGACACCGCTACAGTTAACTTTGATATATTCCTCGATGAAAATTGCGATGGTATCCCCGATATTACCGGTCAGGAATTTTTTATCCCTGAAGGGTTTTCGCCCAACGGTGACGGGGTACACGATTTCTTCCAGATTGTGGGTATTGAAGAATTCCCGGATGCCAAAATGATGATTTTCAACCGCTGGGGCAACAAAATATGGGAAAAAGAAAAATATGGAAACCTGAACTATTGGGGCTCGAATGAGGAAGCCTGGTGGTGGGGCACCAGCGAAAGCCGCTGGACAGTGGGAAGCGGCAGGGTACCTGTGGGGAATTACCTGTATATCCTCGAGCTGGGGAATGGAAAGGTCTATAAGGGAACTGTCATGGTATCCTATTAACCCATAAAATATCCCTGATAGCTATCTGTTTAATAACTAAATAGTTTGACCCTTATTAAAATGGGAAATAGACACAAAAAAATCATTATCATTTTGGGTTTGGCTATCCTTGCTGTATTCAGTTTGTGGTTTTTTCTTTCAGTTCCAAAGCCCTTTTTCGATACACCCTATGCCGCCATACAAAATTCGGCCAATGGGCAATGGTGTTTCCCTGTTCCCGATCCTGTACCGGCCAGGCCGATACAAAGAGGAACCTTTTTAACAAAGTAGCTGAAATGATCTGGTCTCTGAACCTTGAGTTGCGTTACAGTAAAAAAGAGATATTGAACCTCAATACAGCCCACGCCCCTTTTGGCAGGAATGTGGTCGGTATCGATTAGGCTTCGTGGAACTATTTTCGCCGGCCACCCCACAGGCCTTCATGGGCCGAATCGGCTACACTGGCAGTATTGCCAAATGCCCCTTCGTTTAAAATTCCCGGCAAAAACAACCCACTCCTTGTTTAAAAATGAAACTGTCACCGCGAAAAACTTTTTTATTCAAATATTATTGACTTGCTGACCTTTGATCTGGCGAAGACAGAACCCCTGACCCGACAGTTAAACAGTCTTACCGACGAAAGTTACCATTTGCCGGAGACGCTCCGTAGCGAAAAACCGGAAATGCGGATTAAAGCCACCCTGAACCCACAATTACAACAATTGGTAAACGAAGCATTAATCAGGCACTACAAGCAACTTGCCGGGAACCAATTCAACCATGCTGCGGCAATTGTTGCCGAAGTTCGATCCGGCAGGGTATTGGCATATATTGGGAAAGCTCCGATATCGGCCGACAACCGCAACGGGAACCATGTGGACATAATCCATTCGCTCCGGAGAGTGGAAGCGACATAAACCTTTCCTGTTTGCGGCAATTAATGATAATGGTATGCTTGCCCCCTGTAACCCGCAAACAAAAGTATTCTGGTTTATCGATCAGGAGTATGCAGGAAGCACCCTTCATTATCATCAGTTAAGTTACCAACCTGAACCCGGGTGGCATATACTGACGGTTACCGACCAGCATGGAAATCAATAGGAAAAACGGTTTTTTGCAGTTGGAACAGAATAAATATTCAATTTTCAATTATCTTTGAATAATTACGCCTTATCAAACAACTATAAAATTATATTTTAAATGTTAAAAGCGCTTTTGTGTAATGTCAATTGCAGGAAATCTTATAAAAATAAAAAATCAACTTCCGCATGGTGTCAGGCTGGCCGCGGTTTCGAAAACCCATTCGGTTGAGGAAATCCTTGAAGCCTATTCAACAGGGCACAGATGTTTTGCCGAAAATAAAGTTCAGGAATTGAGCGCAAAATATCCGCTTCTTCCCCGCGACATTGAATGGCATTTTATAGGCCACCTTCAAACCAATAAAGTGAAATATATTGCCCCATTTGTGGCTATGATCCATTCGATTGATTCATTGAAATTATTGCAGGTGGTCAATAAAGAAGCTGCCAAAAACAATAGGACAATCCCATGTCTGTTGCAGTTTCATATAGCCGAAGAAGAAACAAAATTTGGCCTATCGCTGGAAGAGGCCGAAGAACTGCTCACCTCTGAATCGTATGCCCTGTTAAATAATATCTCCATTGCAGGAGTGATGGGAATGGCTACATTTACTGATAACCACCAACAGGTACGTAGGGAATTCAGGCAACTCCGAACAATACTTAGCATACTGAAAGAAAAATATTTTAAAGATATCTCAACTTTCTGCGAACTGTCAATGGGCATGTCGGACGATTATCTGATAGCCGTTGAAGAAGGCAGCACATTGGTGAGGATAGGCAGCAGTATTTTCGGGGCACGAAATTATCATAAGCCGTAAACAGGGGCTATTCTTCGTCGCCCGGTTCAGGTTTACCGACCACAACCACAGGCTTATAGGGGAATACATCCACAATAGTACTTACAGCGACAGCCGAAACCACATAGGGAACTACCAGGAACGACAGGCTTTCTTCGAGCCTTTGAAGGGCCTGTGCCACATCATCGGCCTGTACCAGATAAAATGTGCGGAGTTTCTTTTCTTTTCCGGCCTCTTCATCAATGGTAACCAGGTTAATGGTGGTGCGGTACCACCACTCTCCCGCTTCGTAAGGAAAGACTTCCGAAATTTTTGACTTCTTCAGGTCGGTTACCGTGAACTCACCCCTTACCATTGTCTGCAATTCAGCGATAATACGGGCTTCAGCATCGGTAAACGAAACGGCATCCAAAAGATAGGTTTCGGTCACATTGCGTTCGCGTCCGTTATCGTCAATTTTCTGATATTTTACTTTTGCCTCGAACCAGGTCTGCATCATGATCGTAAATTTTGGCCGCAAATTTAAGGTAAAAAAAATCTTATTCCTGTGAAAAGTGAAATCCTTATATTGAAAAAAGACCTGACCCGATAATCGAGCCCAATAAATTTTAATAAAATCCAAAATACAAAAATGCTAATACCAATAAATATTTACAGTTTTGAATAGATTATAAACATAGCAGTGTCAATACCTGCTAAATAATTGCCTTCGTCCTTATTTTGTAATCCCAAAATACAGAATTAGTTAGATTATGTATTCAATGATTTTTATAATGCCCTTTAAGTGAGGCAACTATTAGCCTATTTTCAATGATTGCATATACTTAACGGTGTTCTCTGTTTGTCCAGAGGGATCAATAACAGGTGAGCTCAGGTTTTAAGGGTTCCGGCTTTCCAATGTTTTGTAAGGACTTTCCAAAATGGACCAGGCAACCTGTGTAATTTATTCCACAACAGGTTTGTTGCCTGTTTTTACCCAAAAGTCAAAATGCTCCTTTGCTTAGGGCGTGAATATTATTTACATAGGTTTTCCAGTTCGTCAAATGTCATTTTAATGCCTTTCCCGTATTTTAAATCAATTTCACCTTGTTTTATAATGACCACAAACTCAGGAGCGTAAAGGCTGTCCACTTACTTTTCTGCAGAGATTTTATTCTTTATTTTAAAAGCTTTGAAAACGGCCCTAATGGCCTCAATTTGTGAAGTATCGTCAGTTTATGCCATAATATTTATTGCCTTCAAATTCAACTTTAGGCAGGAAGCAAATCAGAAAATTTATCTAAAATAATTCTTAATCCTTTATCAAATTATGAAATTTTAAGCCAAGTAAAATCTAATCATTGATATTGACTGTTTCCGAATCAATTTTAAACTTGAAAATCATAATAGAATCCTATTAAAAACCGGGGAAAAAAAAGTTATTGAGAAATTTGAAATTCATTAACGTAAAAAGGGCCTGCCTCATCAGGCAAGCCCCTTTAAAGAATTAAATCAGACCAAAATCCAGTGTATGGCTGGAGAATAATACTATTTAATTGTAAGCGCTTTCGCCATGTTCGTAAATATCGAGGCCTTCTTCCTCAACCCTGCGCGATACACGAAGCCCCACAGTAGCTTTCAGTACTTTGAAGAGTACAAATCCGAGTCCCATAGCCCAGGCTGCAATGGCAACCACGCCAATAACCTGTGAAATTAGCAGTGCAGCGCCACCTCCATAGAAAAGGCCACCTTCAGTAGCCAGCAAGCCTACCATCAATGTCCCGAAAGCGCCATTGATACCATGAACGGATATGGCACCAACAGGATCGTCCACCCTAAGAACATGGTCGAAGAAAGTTACAGAGAATACCAGTAATATTCCGGCCAATAATCCGATAATGACTGCCCCACCCGGAGACACAATATCGCATCCGGCAGTAATGGCCACCAAACCGGCAAGGGCGCCGTTAAGGGCCAGCGAAAGTGCAGGTTTTCCAAACCTCAGCCAGCTTGTTACCAGCGCAGAAACGGTTCCGGCAGCAGCAGCGAGGTTAGTGGTTACGAATATATGCGATATGGCCTGTGCATTTTCGGAACCCGATGCCGCTAATTGAGACCCCGGGTTAAAACCAAACCATCCCAGCCAGAGGATAAATACCCCTAAAGCTCCGTAGGTCATGTTCTGGCCGGGAATGGCATTTACCTTTTTACCGTTGTATTTCCCAATGCGGGGACCTAAAGCAATAGCTCCCATAAGGGCTACCCATGCACCCACCGAGTGTACCACGGTCGATCCGGCAAAATCGTGAAACGGCGTTGCCATCTGCGACAACCAGCCGCCACCCCATACCCAATGGCCCGATACCGGATAAATGAATGCCGTAATGGCTATAGAGTAAAAAAAGTATGCTTTGAACTCTGTCCGTTCGGCCATGGCGCCCGAAACGATTGTTGCTGCCGTTGCCGCAAAAACTGTCTGGAATATCAGAAATGCAAGGGCTGGCACATCTCCTTCCCAGCCTTTCATAAAAAAGAGGTCAGGCATTCCGATAAATCCGGCCAGGTCGGCCCCAAACATCAGGCTGAAGCCAATAAACCAGAACAAAAGTGATCCAAGTGAGAAGTCGATGATATTTTTAGTCATTATATTCACCGTGTTCTTTTGCCGGGTGAAACCCGCTTCGACCAATGCAAAACCCGCCTGCATAAAAAATACCAATGCAGCTGCTATCAGAACCCAAAGGGTATCAATCGACATGGCAATATCCATCACCGAGGATGCCATGGTATCTAAAGTTAAATTTTCTTCCATTTTCTATAACTCTACACGTAAAACATCATTTTTACTCCTCTTTACCCTTGATAAACAGCGACTCGTCGCCCGATTCGCCCGTGCGGATACGGTACGACTGCTCGATGGTGCTGACGAAAATCTTACCATCGCCAATTTCACCGGTACGTGCTGCAGCCATAATGGCATCAATGGTTTTCTTAACATTCTTGTCGCGGACAATAATGGAAAGTATGGTCCTTTCGATGGTACTGGTATCATAAACCACTCCCCTGTACATTCGCCCCTCGCGCGTCTGTCCCACTCCCCTGACATCCCAGAAGGAGAAGAACTCGATCCCGGCCTCATGAAGCGCTTCTTTCACTTCATCGAACTTGATCTTGCGGATAATTGCTTCAATTTTCTTCATAACAAACTATTTTAAACTGAATTGATTGATTTAAAACGAAATACCCACTACCAGATGAAACTGTTCGGCTTTGGGGTTCAGAATAACTGAAGAAAATACCGGTAGAGAGAATGTATCCGTAATCGTTATTTCCTTGGTGCCGGTGAGGCCGACATTGCACAAACCGAACTTCCCATCGGGGGTATGCCAGCCATTTCCGGCACCTACAAACCAATTGACCGGCCCGGTGGTTAATCCGGCTTCGAAATAGAGATCGCCACCGGCAGTGCCTGCCCCTTCGTTGAGCATATAATTGGCCGAAATACTAAAAGCCCCGGTCTCAAAACCTCCATTCAGTTCAAAGGCATGTTCTTTCCCATCGAAAAATGAGGCCGGTGGAAAAAAATATTTGGTCATCCCCAGCGACAAACCAAAATCGAAACCGTAACTCACATAAAGGTCCGCTTCGGAGAATTCAGCATCGGCAAATCCGTATGAACCCCATGCGCCGATTGCAAAACCACCGGCACTGAATTCAAGCGTTGGCTGAAATGCAGCACCATTTCCAAATTTTGTTCCCCTCCACAGGTAACTGCTGACTACATCGGCGCCCACATTAACCGATGCCTTTTCCTGAGCCATTGCTGCCGTTACTAAAAACAGTGAAATCATGGCTGTAACAAGTAATTGCTTTTTCATAATCCATTTTTTTAAGTTCAACATTACATTTATATACATATTATTTCATTTTAATTTATTTTCAATTTATACCCCATTTATTTTGCTATTAACAACCCAAAACTATTCTTATTATTCATTTATACCCATCTATATTTTATAATATCATCAATATTTTAACATTAATTTTATTTTATACCCTATATTTTATAATTTGAAAAAATGACAATTTTAAACTTTTACATTTAATTACCTGAAATAAAATTTATTAGCTATTTTGTAATTTAATACGCCTATATTCTATCCTTATTCTATTTTTTATCAATATTTACTTTCTTTTTGGCATTTATGCAAGAATGTAAATTATTTCCTTTTCAGGATATATAACCCGAAAAAATCATTTACCTGAATTGCCGGAAAAAATCTGGATGGGAATCATTCGAACATTCAAACTGTGCGCCTCACGAACTTTTTATAGCTTTGTATCCAATAATACACTGAAAAATGAAACTTTGGGAAAAAGGCATCGATGTTGATGCAGCGATCGAAAAATTCACCATCGGGAAAGACCGTGAGCTGGATACATGGCTTGCACCCTACGACATAATTGGCTCCATTGCCCATGTTACCATGCTCGAAAGCGTTGGGCTTATCAGCAGGGATGAGTTACCTCAGCTTCTCGAAGAACTTAAAAAACTATACGGGGAAACACTTCAATCGGGATTTTTGATTGAGGAAGGCGTTGAGGATGTTCATTCGCAGGTTGAATTATTGTTGACCCGCAAGCTGGGCGATCTGGGAAAGAAGATACACAGTGGCCGATCACGGAACGACCAGATACTGGTTGACCTGAAACTTTACACGCGGCATAAGCTTGAAACACTCGTAGAAAAAACCGATTCCCTCATAAACATCCTCCTCGAAAAAAGCGAACTGCACAAAGATGTGCTGATGCCGGGCTACACGCATCTGCAGATTGCCATGCCATCGAGTTTCGGGCTCTGGTTTGGCGCTTATGCCGAAAGCCTGACCGATGATCTGTTGATATTGCAATCAGCCTGGAAAATCACCAACCAGAACCCACTTGGTTCGGCAGCTGGCTACGGATCATCGTTCCCCATCAACCGTACCCTGACCACAAAGCTGCTGGGATTCGAAAGTTTGAACTATAATGTGGTTTATGCCCAGATGGGGCGTGGTAAAACCGAACGCATCGTGTCGTTTGCCCTGGCCAACCTTGCAGCCACTCTATCGAAGCTGGCTTACGATGTTAATCTGTATATGAGCCAAAACTTTGGTTTTGTTACCCTGCCCGATGAACTGACCACCGGTTCGAGCATTATGCCCCATAAGAAAAATCCCGATGTATTTGAACTGATCAGGGGGCATTGCAATAAACTCCAGGCCTTGCCAATCCAGGTAACCCTCATATCCAACAATCTCCCTAGTGGTTACTTCCGCGATATGCAGGTAATTAAAGAAGTGTTCCTGCCAGCCTTCAGTCAGTTGGAAGCCTGCCTCGACATTGCAGCTATTGCAATGGAAAATATCAAAGTGAACCATACCATCCTCAACGATAAAAAATACGACTACCTTTTCAGTGTTGAAGAAGTGAATAAACTCACCCTGAGCGGAATGCCATTCAGGGATGCATACAAAGAAGTAGGCCGCCAGATAGCGGAAGGTACATTCAAACCCGAAAAGACAATCGAACATACGCACGAGGGCAGCATTGGGAACCTTTGCCTTAGCGAAATAAGGAAGCGGAAAGATGAGGTCATCCACAGTTTTGGGTTCGAAACGGTTACACTTGCCATACGTAAACTTATCGGCTGATTTTTTCTCCGGAAATACTATTAGACACTTCAAATTGGAAATAGAAAAGAAGCACTGAAAAGTTAAGAAAGTGTTACTTTATTACCCAAACGCTTGCATTCAATATGCTTTTTCAATCAATAATCTATTTTTGCTTTCATTTCGTAAGCAATTAAACATTATTTCTTCCTTTTTTATCACTTTTATATTAAAAATGTAACAAAAGGATACTGTAGAGTATTGAGACCAGATAAAATTAACAACATGATGTACGACAGGATTCCTGAAGCTCAGGGGATGTATAACCCCGCCAATGAACACGAAAATTGTGGGATTGGTTTTGTTGCCCACATAAAAGGGCAACCTTCGCATGATATTATCAGCCGTGGGCTCGATGTTCTTCAGAATATGGACCACCGTGGTGCCACCAGTTCCGACAATTCCACAGGCGACGGTGCAGGACTGCTCATACAGGTTCCGCACGATTTTATAAATAATACCCTGAAAATTGATGTTGGTACCAAAGGAACTTATGGTACAGGGCTCGTTTTTCTTCCCAGGAATGAAAGTGAAGCCGATATATGCCTCGAAGTACTGGCGAAAAATGCTAAAGATGAAGGACTTGAATTGCTTACCGCCAGGGATGTTCCGGTTGACCCCTCGGCAGTAGGTGAAATTGCCCGGTTGGCTGAACCCGCAATCAAACAGGTATTTATCAAAGGTTACCTTGAGCAGGATGCCCTTGAAAGGAAACTCTTCGTGGTTCGCAAACTTACCGAAAATACCATCCGCAATTCGAATTTGAAAGAAAAGCACCGGTTTTACCAACCAAGCTTTTCGAGCAAAATTATGGTCTATAAAGGCATGTTCACACCCCGGCAACTCAGGGACTATTACCCCGATCTGGAGAATAAAAACCTTACAAGTGCTATTGCACTGGTTCACTCCAGGTTTAGCACCAACACCTTTCCCACATGGGACCTGGCCCAGCCATTCCGGATCATTGCCCATAATGGCGAAATTAATACCATCAAAGGTAACCGCCTTTGGATGCAGGCACGGGAAGCCCTGTTGAAGTCCGATTTTTTCGGGCAGGACCTTAAAAAGCTTCTACCCATAATCGAACCCAATAAATCCGATTCGGCATCGTTCGACAACGTGCTTGAATTCCTTCATCTGGCAGGGCGTTCTCTACCACATGCATTGTGCATGATGATCCCTGAGTCGTTCAACGAGAAAAACCCCATCCCCGATAGCCTGAAAGCTTTTTACGAATTTCAGAGTACAATAATGGAACCGTGGGATGGACCGGCCAGCATGGTCTTTTCGGATGGAAGGTATATTGGGGGCACCCTCGACCGCAACGGATTGAGGCCTTCGAGGTATGTAATCACCAAAAATGACCTGATTGTAATGGGATCCGAAGTTGGCGTGCAAACCTTTGCTCCCGATGAAGTGAAAGAAAAAGGCAGGCTCAGGCCTGGCAAACTACTCCTGGTTGACACGCAACTCGGGATAATTATCCCAGACAAGGAAGTAAAAGATCAGCTATCGCGCCGGAATCCATATGGGCAATGGCTGAAAGAGAACCGGTTGCAACTCGACGATATACAGGTTAAACAGCGTGTTTCGTCGCATATCGACAACTTTACCACTTTTGCCCGGATATTTGGCTACAGTAAAGATGATATGTATGAAATCATCCAGCCAATGGCCGAAGGGGCAGCCGAACCCACCAACTCAATGGGCAACGACACCCCACTCAGTGTATTCTCAGAAAAGCCAAAAGTATTCTACGACTATTTCAGGCAGATTTTTGCCCAGGTGACCAACCCTCCCATCGATTCGATCCGCGAAGGGTTGGTAATGTCGCTGACCAACTATATCGGGGGGGCCAATGCCAATGTGCTGCAGGAGTCACCCGAACATTGCAGGCTTATCAAGTTCAGCAGCCCCATCATTGTAAATACCGATCTTGGGAAAATTAAAGACCTGAAAGATGAAATGTTCGTCCATGTAACCCTCCCGATGGTCTTCCCTGTCAGCGAAGGGTTCGAAGGTTTCAGAAAATCGTTTGAAAGCCTGTTGTGTGCTGCGGAAAAAGCAGTGGATGACCGGAACAACTACCTTATCCTTTCCCACAGGAATGTTTCAGAAGAATATGCCCCGATACCATCTCTCCTGGCAGTGGCTGCGGTCCACCATCACCTGATCAAACAAAAGAAAAGGATGCAGATCGGGATAATTGTTGAAACGGCCGATGCCCGCGAAGTAAACCATTTTGCCCTACTGCTCGGATACGGGGCCAGTGTGATCAACCCGTTCGGAGCCTTTGCCGCCATTGACTACCTGGTCAATGAGGGTACAATTAATATGGATTATAAAGAAGCCC
This sequence comes from Bacteroidales bacterium, assembly GCA_037447215.1. Classification (GTDB taxonomy): domain Bacteria; phylum Bacteroidota; class Bacteroidia; order Bacteroidales; family Prolixibacteraceae; genus UBA1413. Next base: position 26,357 of record JBBIHB010000027.1, on the reverse strand, counting down.
GGAAGAATTATATCAAATCAATCGATAAAGGATTGCTCAAAATATTTTCTAAAATGGGCATTTCAACCCTCAGAAGTTACCATGGTTCACAAAATTTTGAGGCTGTTGGTATCAGCATGGAACTGATTGACAAATATTTTACAGGAACAGCTTCGAGGTTGAGCGGCATTGGCCTCAAAGAGATTCACCATGAAACCCTGATGTTCCATAGCGGAGCATACAAACAGGCACCAACCGAAGAGCCATTTATGTGGGAAACATCGGGGAACAATGTCTGGCGCAAATATGGCGAACACCATGCCTGGAACCCTGAATCGATAGGATTACTCCAATGGTCAACACGAAACAACGATTATCAGAAGTACAAGGAATTCAGCGCCCTGGTGGATCGCGAAAATGAAAAACCCACCTTCATCAGGGGTTGTTTTAAACTGAAAAAGAATCCGATTCCCATTGAGCAGGTAGAACCCATCGAAAATATCGTAAAAAGGTTTGTAACCGGTGCCATGTCGTATGGATCCATCAGCAAAGAGGCACACGAAGCATTGGCAATTGCCATGAATACAATAGGCGGGCGAAGCAACACGGGCGAGGGTGGCGAAGACCCTGCCCGGTTTGGCACCTTGAAACAGAGTGCCATTAAACAGGTAGCATCGGGCCGGTTTGGGGTAACCAACAACTACCTCACTAACGCATCGGAGCTGCAGATTAAGATTGCTCAAGGTGCAAAACCCGGAGAGGGAGGTCAGCTTCCGGGGTTTAAAGTAAATGAAATCATTGCCCGGACACGGAACTCAACACCGGGGATTACTTTAATATCGCCGCCACCGCACCACGATATCTATTCCATAGAAGACCTTGCACAACTTATTTATGACCTGAAATGCACCAATCCGAGGGCAAAGGTATCGGTAAAACTGGTATCGGAAGATGGGGTAGGCACCATTGCTGCCGGTGTGGCAAAGGCTTATGCCGATCTGATCACCATATCGGGAGGAGAAGGTGGCACAGGGGCAAGTCCGGTCAGTTCCATCAAACATGCCGGTTTGCCTGCCGAGTTCGGAATTTCAGAAACACATCAAACCCTGGTCATGAACAACCTCAGAGGAAGGGTGAAACTTCAGGTTGACGGCCAGTTGAAAAACGGCCGCGATGTGGTAATTATGGGTTGCCTGGGTGCCGAAGAATTTGGGTTCTCAACATCGGCATTGATTACTCTGGGATGTATCATGATGCGCAAATGCCATTTGAATACCTGTCCGGCAGGTGTGGCCACTCAAAACCCCGAATTGCGCAAAAGATTTATTGGAAGGGCTGAGTATGCAGTGAACTATTTCAGGTTTGTGGCTCAGGAAATCAGGGAATTATTGGCCGAAGCAGGGTTCCGGAAATTTGATGACATTGTGGGCCGTACCGATTTACTTGAGGTGAATCCTGAAGCAACCAACTGGAAGATGAAAAACATCGACTTCTCGAAGATTCTGCATATGCCTGCTGAATCCGCCAAAAATGATATCCGTTGCACAACATCGGGGTTGAAAAATATTGAGCAACATATGGATATGCTCCTGATAAAAGAGGCGGCTAAAGCCATTAAAGCCAAAGAAAAAGTGTGGATTTCGCACCCGATCAACAATGTTGACCGTACTATCGGCGCCATGTTATCAGGCGAAATCTCGCTCAGGTATGGCGAAACCGGGTTGCCATCCGATACCATAAGCTGTACTTTCAAAGGTACGGCCGGACAAAGTTTTGGGGCGTTCCTGGCAAAAGGGGTTTCGCTGCGTCTCGAAGGCGATGCCAACGACTATTTCGGCAAAGGCCTTTCAGGTGGTAAAATTGTGGTGGTCCCACCGGTTGGAAGCACCTTTAAACCCGAAGAAAATATCATTATAGGCAACACCTCCCTTTATGGGGCTACCAGCGGAGAGGCCTACATCAGGGGTGTAGCAGGCGAGCGTTTCTGTGTGCGCAATTCAGGGGCAAAAGCAGTAGTGGAAGGCACCGGCGACCATTGCTGTGAATACATGACCGGGGGACGCGCCGTAATTCTTGGTCGTACCGGACGTAATTTTGCAGCCGGCATGAGCGGTGGGATAGCCTATGTTCTTGATATGGACGGAGATTTTGATTACTACTGCAACAAAGGTCTGGTAGAACTGTCACCGGTTGAAGACCGTGCCGATATTATGGAACTGCAGGAAATGATCAACAACCACCTGCTTTACACCCATAGTTCACTGGCATCCGAAATTCTTACCCACTGGGAGGAATACCTGCCTAAATTCGTAAAAGTGATACCTTTCGAATACAAGAAAGTGCTCGAAATGCAGAAAATCAAAGAACTGGAGCGAAAATTACAGATGGCAGAAGAAGACCCCACAAGGCATGAGTAGCAAGTTAAATTTGCGGCAGAAGTCAGCAGTATAAATAGGCGAAGGTGATGAAAAAGGCATCGGGTCCCGGCCTCAGTCAGGATAAATCGCACCCCCGATTTAACCGGGGGTAAATTGAAAATCGTAAATCAATAATTAAAGATGGGAGATCCAAAAGGTTTTATGACAATACCCCGCAAAGAAGGGGGTTATCGTCCGGTAAACGACAGGATATTTGATTTTGGTGAGGTTGAACAAACGCTCAACAATGAAGACCGTAAATTGCAGGCCGCCCGCTGTATGGACTGCGGGGTTCCGTTTTGCCATTGGGGATGCCCTGTGGGAAGCAAAATACCTGAATGGCAGGATTCGCTATTCAAAGGCAAATACGATGAAGCCTACCGCATTTTACATTCAACTAACAGTTTTCCCGAATTTACCGGAAGGGTTTGTCCAGCCCCATGTGAAAAATCATGCGTATTGGCCATCCACGAAGAACCGGTTACAATCCGGGAAAATGAGTGCGCAACCGTTGAAACGGCCTTCAGCATGGGATTGATCAAAGCTAACCCTCCAAAGGTCCGTACAGGAAAAAAGGTTGCCGTAATCGGTTCGGGGCCAGCAGGACTTTCGGCTGCCGACCTGCTAAATAAGGCCGGACACTGGGTTACAGTTTTCGAAAAGAATGATGCCATCGGCGGATTGCTACGCTATGGGATTCCCGATTTTAAGCTGGCCAAAAATATTATCGACCGCCGGTTAACACTGTTTGTTGACGAGGGCATAACTTTTAAAACCAATATTTGTGTTGGGGTAGATATATCGAAAGAAGAGCTTCTGAAAGAATTCGATGCCATAGTGCTGGCGATCGGGGCCGAACAACCGCGTGACCTGCCTGTTGAAGGCAGGGAGTTGAAGGGGGTTTATTTTGCCATGGAATACCTGACTCAGCAGAATAAACTGGTAGCCGGACATGAAATCCCTGAAGAAGAAAGGATTTCTGCCAAAGGGAAACATGTGCTGGTTATCGGGGGTGGCGATACCGGTTCCGATTGTGTGGGCACTGCCATCCGCCAACGGGCCGAAAGTGTTACCCAGATTGAAATCCTTCCCAAACCACATGAAAAACGTGAGCCCGGAAATCCATGGCCTTACTGGCCGGACACACTCCGCACCTCAAGTTCGCACCTCGAAGGTTGTGAGCGCCGTTGGAGCCTTTCTACCAGAAAGCTTACCGGCAATAATGGAACAGTCACAAAAGCTGAACTGGTGCAGGTAAACAGGAAAAAAGATGAAAACGGAAGGTGGAAAATGGAAGAAGTACCCGGCACTACAGAAACAATCCATGCTGACCTTGTGCTTCTGTCGATGGGGTTTACACAGCCGGTTCATGTTGGTTTAATCGAAAGCTTAGGCATCGATCTTGATGCCCGCGGAAATGTTAAGGTTGACAAATTCAAGCAGACATCCATACCAAAAGTGTTTGCTGCGGGTGATGTGGAAAAAGGAGCCAGCCTGGTGGTTCATGCCATCGAAGCTGGTAAAATTGTTGCAGCCAATGTGGATGCATTCCTTAGGGGCGGCCAGCTTTAAAGGTAAAGTTCATAACCTTCAGGGCGCTTTTGTTTCCAGCGTTTGTGCGACCATAGATAATATTCAGGCGCTTCACGGATATATTTTTCCATTGTCCTGACATAAGTCAGGAGTATCTGTTCATGGGTCAATTCAGAAGGATTTTCTATAAGCGGAATAAACTCGATCTGATAATGCCCGCGTTTTATTTTTCTGGTCAAGAAGAAGAATACCGGCTGATTGGATCGTTTGGCAAATTTCTCGGGACCTGAATTAAAACATGCTTCCTGATTCATGAACAAAGTCCAGAACTGATTGATCTCGGGTGGGCGCTGATCTCCCACTAATGCGAGGCATACCGGATGGCCCATCTTATGAAAATCGATCAGGGCACGTGCCGCTTTGGGAAAGGGGATGCTCTTAGCCCCGAATTTCTCACGCATCGTTAAGAGATATTCCTCAAACATGGGATTACCCCTTACCGGATTATATACAACCAGGTATTGATGCTTCAGATAGGCTTGCGTAATGGAACTCCATTCCCAATTATTATAATGCATGGCCATTAGGATTACACTTTTCCCTTCAATGGCCAGTTTATTCATCGCTTCAACACCTTTCACAGTTACCCTCTTTTCAAAATCTTCACGGGTCATACTCCATGCTTTGGCAGTTTCAAGCGAAATATCGCAAAAATGAACATAAAATTTACGCATCAACCGCCGGATATCCTTTTCATCTTTCTCCGGAAACGACTTCTTGAGATTTTCATGAATAACCCTGCGCCGGTAACCAGCTAAATACTGAAGAATGTACGAAAGGAAATCCGATAAAACATAAATAACCGGAAAAGGGAGTTTCGAAAATCCTTTCAGTGATCCGATTATGATTTTATTTATGATGGTGCTGGATCTTAAACCCATATTATTAATTTCTGAGTAATGAGTACAAATGTAACAAAAACAGGTTTCTCTTGTTTTATCCCCTACAGTGAATGGAAATAGTTGAAGGCCGTTTGTGTTTCCAGCGGCGGTGCGACCAAAGGTAATAATAGGGATCCGACTTGATAACCCGCTCAATTTTATCCACATAAGCAAGTGTAATTTCTTCTTCGGAATGATTTTGAGGATCGTCAACCAGCACTTCGAACCAGGTTTCGTAAATCCCCCTGCGGTTTCGGTTTACATGTTGAAAAATAACGGGTTGATTAAATCGTTTTGCTATTTTGGCAGGCCCGTCGAAAAATTGTGCTTCCTGGTTCAGGAATGTTGTCCAGAAGGGGTGAAACCAGGGAGGGGTTTGGTCAGCGGCCAGCCAGGTCAAAACCGGCTTTTTAAGATTTTCAGCTTCAATTATTTTTCGCAGGGAAATATTCATCGAAATGGTCTCACCACCGAACCTGCTCCGGGTTGTGTTCATGTACATGTCGAACCATGGGTTTTGTAATGGTTTATAAACAAAATAGTGATGATGCCGGATATGCACGGGCATATGCAACAGCCATTCCCAGTTTCCGTAGTGCATGGCCATAACCAGCACACTCCTTCCCTGCTCCGAATAGCGGTTCAGGAGTTCGGGGTTCCTGATAACCATCCGTTTGTTGAGCTCCGCACCATCCATCCTGACAGTTTTCAGGGCCTCAAGGGTCAGGTCGCATAAATACCGGTAGTAACGCCGTTCGATGACCTTTAATTCTGAGCTCTCCTTTTCGGGAAATGTATTGGCCAGGTTTGCCGATACCACATCCCTTCTGTACCTGATCAGGTAATAGATACCATAATACATCAAATGGGAAATGGCATACAAAACCGGAAACGGAATGTATGCAAAAAGTTTCAGGAACCCTATTCCTGATAGGCTGAGATATTTTTTCCAGACAGGCATAAGCTAGGTGCAAAGCTAATGTAAATCGGGAATTATGGGTAACTTGTAAATTGAGCAAATTTAAATGATAAACAATATCCTCATTGTGTATTTATGTTCAAGGTGGCCCCGGATATCTTAATGAGATTCGTCTCCTATAACCGCCGGATACCAATGAAAAGTTTACAAATAGCCTGGTATAAGCTTGAAATGAGATTTAACTCCGTCAGCCGATGGATTCCTAATGACACGTTGCTGTTTATGAAATGGGGGATTGGGAATAACCCTCATTAAGAAGACCAGGCTGATTGAAACAGCCGGGCAGGAAGTGAGGAATCTAATTATACCTGGGTACCTAAAGATTCTATCAAGTTTCCCAATATTTTCTACTTTTGGAGTATTATTTAAGATTGATTAATAATGAAAAATATACTGATAATCCTGATGGCCATATTTTCAACTTATTCGCAAGCGCAGAACTTCTACATCGCCCATAGGGGTGCTTCGTACGATGCTCCGGAAAATACTGTGGCTGCTGCAAAACTTGCATGGAAACAAGGAGCCGATGCCGTTGAAATTGACGTCTATCTGGCTGCCGACAACCGGATAATGGTTATTCACGATAAAGATACCAAACGGACAACCGGTGGTAAAAATCTGGTCATTAAAAATACCCCCTCTCTGGTATTACGCGACCTTGAGGTGGGTTCATGGAAAGACCCGAAATTCAAAGGTGAAAAAATACCATTCATCGAAGAGATCCTTGCAACTGTCCCTCAAGGAAAAACCCTTGTGGTGGAGGTGAAATGCGGTCCCGAAATTATTCCCCACATGGAAAGGGTATTGAATAATCACCCCAAAAAAAGTCAGGTAATTTTCATCAGTTTCGGATGGGAAACCATAACCGGACTAAAGAAAAATTTTCCCGAAAATAAGGCTTATTGGCTTTCCGAATCTAAAAACGAAGTCAAAAAACGGATGGACGAAATCATACCTGCCGGATTGGACGGCTTAAACTTGCATTATTCCATAATTGATGAAGAACTTGTAAAGGAAGCCAAACAACGTGGTTTTCCGGTGCTGGCATGGACAATCAATGATCCGGGCGAAGCACGCAGGTTAACCGCTCTGAGGGTAACCCACCTCACCACCGACCGGCCTCAATGGTTGAAAAAACAGGTGGAGAATTGATCCGGATTAATAAAGCTATCGGACACTGATAAAGTTGAAAAAAATCCACACATGACCAGGATATCCATAACATTTATTGCCCTGCTATTTTCAGCGTTTTCCCGTCAGTCATCAGCACAAACACCCCCCCCTACTGACGTTTCAATCGATTTTAAATCGTTTTACGGTTTGCATGATAAAATGCCCTTTTACTTTTGGGCTAACCGCATGGGACAAATACCACAGATGGCAAGCACTCAGTTCACCACTCAAGCTGTTGCAACTGGCCGATGGTACTCAACGGATCAACGCTATGGTTTCACGAGCGGCTTACGTGTTTTCCATTCTACCGGCAATATGGATGTTACCCGTTTTGTGGAAGCTTACGCACGGTTCAGTTCAAAATACCTGGTTGCAGGAGCAGGGTTATATGCTGATTCCATTCAACTTGATGGACTATCGGTATCGAACGGGAATTTTATATCGGGGCAGAATGCTCCGCCTTATTTCAGGATACAACTTGGCACAAATGGTTTTATTCCGGTTGGGAAACGAAACTTCAGTATTGCCGGGCTATGGGAAGAGGGTTATATGGGGTCGGGCAATTATGCGAGAAATACTTTAGTGCACCACAAAAACCTGTTTTTCAGGTGGGGAACGGTCGAAAAGCTTCAATTTACATTTGGGATCGACCACTATGCCCAATGGAGCGGCAAGTCGCCCACACAAGGCGAATTACCCTCAAAACCGATGGACTATATCCGGACGGTTTTTTCACTTCCGGGCGGCACCCGCGCAAATGCTTCCGATCAGCAAAATGTGCAGGGGAACCAACTGGGGCAACACTATTTTATTTTCCGGAAATCGTTTGAGAAAACCACCCTCGAAGCCCGAGTGGTACACCCGTTTGAAGATTTTTCAGGAATGGTATTCGTGAATTTTCCCGATAACCTTTATGGCATTTCGGTTTACTTTCACAAATCGAAACTGATTGACCGGATTGTGTTCGAAGGTTATTATACAAAACACCAGAGCGGTAACGATATCGACAAAAAAACCGGTCAGTACCGTCACCATAATGGCCGCGACAATTACTTCAACCATGGTACATATCAGTCATTTACGAACAAAGGGTTTATGATCGGGTCCCCTTTGTTTTATCCGCTGATGCTTAATTCAGATGGAGTGGTTACCGGTATTGAAAACAACCGGATATGGGCTGTTCATAGCGGGCTCACAGGAAAGTGGATCAAACGCCGGCTCGAATGGAAACTGATGGCTACCTGGTCGAATAATTCGGGGACTTATTCCAACATTTATAAACCTACCCGGCATCAACTTCATTCCTTTGCCGAAGCCAGGTACAACTTTTCAAAATTTCCATTGTGGATCGGAGCAGGAGTGGCATACGACAATGGTAACCTTACCTCAGGAATAGATCAAAACACTGGAGGAATCATGTTTACAGCAGGGTTTAAACTGTAAAAATCATCAGGCGGTGGCCATATCATTATCCGCTTGGTCAAGCACACTGAATTTTGAGTTGTTTGAAATATAGGAAGGAAGTATCTGTTTCATCTTTGCAACCAGCTCAAATTCATTGTAATGTTTCAGGTTGTTTACCAGATCAATAATTTGTTTCTGCGACACTGCGTAATCTTTTGGCCTAACTTTGGCAATGAGCAATTTGTTATTACTGGTTGGTATGGTTTCTTCTTTGTTGGCCAGCAATTCTTCATACAGTTTTTCGCCTGGCCTTAAACCGGTTTCCACAATCTTTATGTCCTTATTGGGCACAAACCCCGACAAGGCTATCATTTTTTTGGCAAGATCGATGATTTTCACAGGTTCGCCCATATCGAAGAGGAATATTTCACCACCTTGACCTGTAAACGCGGCCTCAAGTACTAACTGACAAGCTTCGGGAATGGTCATAAAATAACGTATAATATCTTTATGGGTAATGGTTAACGGCCCTCCCCTTTCTATTTGTTTCCTGAACAGGGGAATTACCGACCCATTTGAACCAAGCACATTACCAAACCGGGTGGTAATAAACTGTGTATTCGATTGCCCAAGGATATGCAACGACTGGGTATAAATTTCGCAAAGCCTTTTAGTAGCACCCATAATGTTTGTGGGATTAACTGCCTTATCGGTCGATACCATCAAAAATTTCTCCACCTTGAATTCGTTGGCAAGATTGGCCATTTTAATGGTACCTCCCACATTTGTGCGTATGGCCTCATATGGGTTATCCTCCATTAATGGCACATGCTTGTAGGCCGAAGCATGGAAGATAATCTCAGGTTTTTCTGACTCGAAAATTTTTCTGAGCCTGAACGAATCCGTAACATCTGCGACAAAATATTTAATCTCAAAATTTTTAAGAATGGGATTAAGCTCCATTTGTAATTCATAAAGAGCCGATTCTCCCTGGTCAATTATAGTGATAGACTTAGGGCTGTTCATAACCAACTGCCTGACAATTTCAGAACCGATGGATCCTGCCCCTCCCGTAACCATGATCCTCTTATCTCTGAGCCCTCTTGAAACAGTTGGATTGTTAAGTTTTATTACTGGTCGGCCAAGAAGGTCTTCAATATTTACTTTTCTGATCTGGTCGGTTTTAAGTTCCCCATTAATCCATACCCCTGGTTCGGGAATTTCCCTGACCATAAGATTCTTTTCAATACATTTATCTATTACTTCCCTCCTCCTGTCATGGTTGATCCGTTCCGGGTGGATGGCAATAACAATCTCTTTAATTTCCCTTCTTTCAATAATATGTTCAAAAACATAATCAACAGGCCAGACTCTCAATCCCCTCAAAGTTTTCCATTGCAAACCCGGATTATCATCCATAAAACCAGCCACATTTAATGACATCCTTTTATCGTTCTTTATTACATTTTTAGCTATGAGACCCAATTCCCCTGCACCAAAAATCAGGATATTCTGCTTCTGAGCTGGATTCTCAACCACCTTTTGATAAATGTATTGAACCACAAACCTCACCGAAATAAGTGTAAAAGATGAAATAAAAAAATGGGCAAAAATTACTGAGAATGGAATAAATAGAGGGGGAAAATAATATTCTCCAACCTCAGAAACTATAAAAATTCCAACCGATCCAGTGAGATGTGCTTTTAATACCCTATAGGCATCCTGAATGGCTGTATGCCTTATAATCCCATGGTAAGGTTTGAATATAAATGAACCTATAATAAACCATGGAATAATTATTGCCAATTGAATAATAATGTAGCGGGGTGAAATATCAGAAGCAGTAAACGATAATTTTAAAAAAAGTGTTATTACATAAGTAAAACTGATCAGTACCAAATCACCTGCCAGTACAATCCATCTGGGTAAATGAACCTTATCGAAAAAAATCTTGACTTTTTCCTTCATAGCCGGGAACAAATTTTGAAAAGCATCTGTATATCTGCAGTTTTGTTGTTTATCATTCATGCATGATGAATGTATGGTTTATATCTGGTACAAAGTTACCAATATTAATTTAAACTGAAATAAAAATGACATTAATAAAAATGATTTAGTTTTTAACAGCTGTTTTTTTCAATCATGTACCGTTGTTAATTTCATGCAACATTTTCTTGTGTATCTATTGTTTTGTTTGATAATGGCAAAATGCCATCCCAATAAAGTCATTCTGGCGGGGAATTAGTTCCGCTGAACCTTGTTCCGCCATATTTTGCCCACCAGATGGCGGATTATTTATTACAGTTGGTCCCTTTGCAGTGGGATGGCCCGTTACATGAACATAAATTTCAGCAAATATGAAGCAGTAAGCAGAGCTGCAGGTATTGTAAAAATCCACCATCCCATTGTTGGGTAAAGGAAAATCAGGCAACACGAAACCAGCAGTTGTATTACAAAATAAAGCACCGCAACCATCCTGTGGGGAATCTTTCGTCCGTTGGCCAGTATCTGGTAAAAATGAATCCGGTGGGCCTCAAAAATATTCTGTCTTAAAAATATCCGGTGAAAAATAGTCATAACAGTATCGACACCATAAACCAGCATAAACCCAATCCATATCAGGTTTTGCGACTTTATCATCAGAAAAAGCATCAGTGTAACCACCCAGAAGGCAATGGTTACACTGCCCACATCGCCGGCAAAGCAGCGTGCCTTTTTACGGAAATTAAAAAAAAGAAAAACCGCTGAAGCCACCATAGGGTACCATATTAGAGCAGGATTTACAAAGGGAATCTGCTTCAGGTTGACATATTGCAATCCTGCCAAAACCGCCAGGCTATATAAACCAGTAATGCCATTAATACCATCCATGAAATTCCAGGCATTAATAATTCCCACAAACAAAATGTATCCGATTACAATGGCCCACCAGGGGAACAGTCCAAAAACATCGTTCATTATAAAAACAAACGTCATGGCGGCAAGGTGAATAACAAGCCTTACCGGTGGCGTGACCCCTTTAACATCATCGTAGAAACCGACGAGGGCAATCAGGCTTATTCCGGCAAAAAAAAGCCAATCGGTACTATGGTGGTTGAACACTAAAAACAATACTGCCGCCAGCCAGTAAACAACCCCACCCCCACGCAAGGTAATCGTGGTATGCGAACTTCGCTCATTGGGTTTATCAATAATGTTGTAGTGGTCGGCTATTTTGAAATAAATAAGCAGGCCTAAAAAAAGAAGCAGGGTTAAAATCAGATACTCCATAGATGGGTGATTACGTTGATTCCCGCCCGAAATCCGGAAGGGGGATTAAAAGCTGCTGAATGTTTTTAACATGCCATCGTTTGCCGTTACGGGCATCTTTTCTATACCGAGCGCATTTTTGATTTTGGCGTTGGAAACGATATAGTTTTCTGTAAGCTTGTTGAGCCGCTCCCTGGTAAGGGGCAGATGCAATGCACCTCCAACTCCTGCCATGGCATTTATTAATCCTTTTGGCAATTTCCAGATGCGCGGGTGCTTATGGGCAGACTGGTTAATCAGCCTGATTATTTCGTTGGTTGACAGAGTCTCGTCGTCGGCAATGTTATAGATTCCACCAGGAATGTCATTTCTATGAATAAGCTGCTCTACCAAGAATACAATATTATCGATCGCGCAGAATGACCTTTGGTTTTCAAAGGCGCCCAAAGGCCAGGGTATGCCTTTACTCACCACATTGAAAAGCAGGTTAAGGTTGCCTTTGTTACCCGGGCCATGAATCATGCAGGGGCGAAGAATATAAACTTTTTTGCCCTTAGCCTCGTACTCAGCCTTTTTAATTAAAATATATTCTTCGGCTTTAATTTTCGATTCACCATAAGGCCCTTTGGGCAGTGGCACCACATCCTCAGTTAAATATTCACCTTTTACGGTATCGGCAGCCGCTTTTACCGAACTAAAAAATACAAACTTCCGGGCTTCCGACCGTAAAAAATAATCAAATATTTTCTGGGTAAGGCCTGTATTAATATCAAAGTATTCTTCGGCTTTACTAAGGTTTTTGGTATCGTGGGCTTTACCGGCCAAATGAATAACACATTCAACCGGAGGGATATTTCTTAATTCATTCCACGAATAGGTGTATTCCGCTTCATCCTTTTGCAGCGTAACAATATCAATACCGTAAATGGTGTGATGGTTTTTAAGGGCAGCAACCAGATTGCTTCCTACAAAACCATGTATGCCTGTGATTAATATAAACATCTGTTTAAATTGTCGCGTTTTTTAATTGTCAGATGGATTTAGTCGGAAAAGCCGTTTTCCGCCATTTTTGTACTGAATAAAATGCATTACTGTAATCAATAATTCCCATTTTTGCAGTTTTACATGAAAATCCCGATTAAGGTTCATGAACTTCCAAATTTTAACTGTTTTGAACGCAAACTTCGCCAAACACCGCATTGTTACCCTGAAAATTTGTGTTTTTCAAACAGAGTTTCTACTAAATATCCAGATAACTTAGAGAGATTTATATGGTCAGCTTCAGATATATTGTTTTCTTCCATTTTATACCTTTTGGAAGTTTTGCTATACACTTGATAAAACGTACAAAATCGGATTTTATAGTGGAAAAAGAGTTTACGCCCCTACAGAACCAGATTATCTCATTTTCAGTTTTTGGTTGGATATTTCGGGAGCTTTGCCGGGAAAATGGAAAATGCCAACAATGTTTAATTATCACCATTTGGGATTACACCAGCCAACGCCCCACCTGTTCAATCGGGGTATATCGGGGATTGGTTGTAACCATAATATCAGCAATTTTAACCTCAAAATGTATAAAAATTTCAAACGATCCTTCTCAACTTTGTTAATTATAAAAGCTTGACCCATTTTGTAAAACGGTAGGGCAGCAGCAAAAATGGGTAGCGGGGAGCCTTTCTGTTATATTACTTTTGCCCATTCATAAAACGGGATTGCGCTACAAGTTTTATTCCCAATCTCAAATGTTTCAATCTGGTTAAATGTGATAATTGTTCCCTGTTCCATGTTAAAATAATCCAGTGCTTCTTTTAAACCATTAAGTTCCCGGTTCAGGTTGTCCTGGTTAAGTTCCCAACACACCTGATAAATCCCCACCGGTTTTTTTTGATTAATAACAATAAAATCACATTCATTTTTTTCTGCAAAATAGTAGATTTCTTTTGTTTTACGCCTCAGGTGCAGGAACACCATATTTTCGAGCAGCCTTCCATTATCCGGTGTAAAAGAGACCGAATTGTGCTGAATAAAACCATTGTCGATGCAATAGATTTTTTTGGGATTTACCATTTGTACCTTTCCCGAAAAACTAAACCGTGGTACATAAAAAAACAGATATGCATCTATGAAATAACTTAAATATTCCATTACACTTGAAGAAGACCCGATTTGAAACATTTTACGAAGGCTGTTCCCTGTAAATAATTTTCCACAGTTCGATACCAGCCAAACGGCAAGCTGTTGCAGGGTGGTAATATTTTTAATATTGTACCGCAGGGCAATGTCTCTAATAATGATGTCATTAAACAGTTGCATAAGCACTTCGGGCAATCCTGTCTTCAGGTATTCAGGGAATCCCCCGCCATTTATATACGTTTCGGATGAGGTCTCCCCTTCGGATTGTTTTGTGAATTGCAGAAATTCATTGTAAGAAAAGGGGAACAACTCTTTGGAAATATGCCTGCCGGTTAATTTGGTGCCCAGTTCTTTACTCAGCATGTTTGCATTTGAGCCGGAAATAAAAATCCGGTAACCTTCGTCGAGGCGGAAACGAATAAAGCTTTCCCATTTGTCGATGAGCTGAATTTCGTCAAAAAACCAAATGGAAACCGAATCCTTTTCTGCAATTTCGTGTAACCGGTTAAAATCATTTAATTCGAAAGCAGCCAGACGGGGATCCTCAAAATTGATGTATATAGCAGGTTGTGCCAGTGAATGTTTTATTTGCTGAAGCAGGGTACTTTTGCCACAACGCCGCACACCGGTTACAATAAATGCATGCGAGGTAAGATTTTCAAAACCTTTAACCTCCCTTGGCAGGGTGTTACCGGTTTTGCTTAACCGCTCGCGCTGTGATATAATAACCTGCTCTATGGTTTGTTTTGTTAGCATGTCACAATGTTTTCGCCGATAAAGTTAACTAATATTTGTTAGTAACGAAAACTTTTGTGTCACAATTGAAATCACTCGGTCAAATTCGCAAGCTGCAAAAGCCATGCTTCCGAATTCCCCTTTCATAGATTTTTTTGTAGTGGGCAGTGTTACACTGAGCCAGTTTTTTTCCATGTCGCATATTTGCATACAAGAAATGGATAGACCGGAGCAAGCTGACCCCCAATTCGGATGAAAACAAGCTGGATTTTGTGCTAATTTTTAGCAAAAAACGCATGACAATCCGACAATTCCATGTTCAGATAAATGATATGAGCCGTAGAATCAGCAGTAAGTATATCCTGTACCAACTGAAAAAGGATAAAACTTTTACCAACCCTGCGCTGGCCGGTAATTACTTTTATTATTTCTTTACCCATAAAGGGCTTCGTACGTTCTGAATATACCGGGCGGCGAATAAAAGGGCGATAACCAACAATTTCATCTATCGTCATATACAATTTTCCCTATCGTCTATTTTTCATCTATTATAATATACAAAAATTATATATTTCGCTGGCATTTATTGTGCTTTCTGTTTTTTCAATCGCTGGTGCCTCCGTTTTTTGCCTAACCGGCACGTGAAAGACATTGAGAAACATAATAAAGTCCAAAACAACTGGATGATAAATGGCACAAATTGCTTCCGTGAAATAACAATGTGATAGCCTGATAGTTGCAGGTTGAGTCCTACATTGATATCGAAATATTAATATCTTGATCTGCTGCAATACGGTCATCATGCGCTTTGCCGGTCAGGTGGATGACTGTATCTACATTTGAATCGGATAAGCGCTCAAATTGGTTCCAGGAATAATAATTATTAAAAATATGCAGATTTGTTTCATGCAGGTCGAGTCCAATTAGCTGGTATTGACTTAAACGCTTCGACAGGTTACTGCCTACGAAACCAAAGGCACCGGTAATAAGGATGTTCACTGCTTTACTTGTATTTTTTGAATAAGGTGAATCCGAAAAAAAATACCAGATTGGATTGTGAATGAAGCTAAGGTGATGTTTTTCATATATTTATCAATCTTACAGTTTCTTCTATGTGGTTTTTGCTTGACGCACCAAAGACAACTGACTGGATTTTTTGGTGGTTGATGAAATTATACGCTTCCTTTGCAGATATGGCTCCTGATGCAAGGGTTGACATAGCCATTAACTGGTATTCTGCAGGGTTATTGTTTTTGGCAGCAGTAACATAACTTTCAATATCCGGGGACATTAAATATCCTATTTTATTAAATGATGTACAGATTACAACCTCTTTAATATCCCAGTCTTTAAGTTTTGAAATCAAATAAGGCATATTTTGAGTAATTAAACCAGGAAGAGCCTTATATTTTTTTCGTATATATTCTGTATATTCTGCAAAAACTTCCTTAACGCCATATCCCAGAATCAAGTCGGTGATAATGTTTTGAAGAAATACCACTTTTACATTTAATCCGGCAAACATTTTCATTTCTACGTCTATAAGCATCTGCATCATTTTTATGGCATCTTTTCCGAGTACAGCCATACCTCCCTTTGCCAACATGCCCATAAACCCCAAAGCTGAATTGTCTTTAAATAAGACTTCATTAACGGCAGGTAAAATTCCTTTCTCGGCAACAAGATTAGCATATTTATGTGGATATGGAATTGATGGATACCAACTTAAATTGCCATAATTGCTTTTATTTTCTTTGAAATAAGAACAGATCTCTTTCGCACGATCGTTGCTATTCAGCATTACAGCCTTAATACCTGCATCAAATGCTGAATCATAAACCCTATAAATATTTTTAATATCGAAGAATTTCTCAGAAAGCTGCTGGGCCTTCTCCTGTGACATGTGGTTGATCCCAAAAAACTGGTTGTCACCAAACACGATTTTATCTATTGCCTCCATATCAGAATTTTGCATTTTGATCAAAATCATTAAAAATATTCTCAATTATCTCCAAGGTAGCAACCCCATCACTAAATGTACAATTATTCTCCTTAGCCTTGCCTTGAATGCAATCAATAAAATGGTAAAGTTGGCTTGTAAACTCATTGCCCCTCACATAAAACGGAACCGGCTTGAAAATATCTGTAATGTATAGAGTATTCCAGCCCTGGCGGAGATCATATTCTTCACTTTCTCTGTTCATGAAAATTTTTAGCGAATGTTGATCTGCCAGAATCCTACCCCCATCACCAAAAATTTCAATTTTGTTGGTAGGTTTTCTATAACTTGTATCACTCCAGTTTACATAAATAGTTCCACTTACGCCATTTTGATATAAAAAGGTCGATGACATCGCATCTTCAACATTATTAGAATAAATGAAATTCAAGGAAGAGCCCAATACTTTATCGGGTTTGCCAATTAAAAAATTGACCAGATCAATGGCATGTGAAGCCATTTCGAATACTGCACCTCCACCACTTTGACGTGATGCCCTCCAACCCGAACCTTCGTCAGTTTTAGTGATGGTACAACTAAACATTTCTGATTTAAACCGAATAACCTTTCCAATTAAACCAGCCTCCAGGAATTCTTTTGTTTGGGCAAAAACATCATTGAATCTATTTACGTATCCAACCTGATTAACCAAACCTGTTCTCAGGCTTAATCGATTAAGTTCTGCTGCTTCTTTATGACTTGTTGTGAATGGTTTTTCGACGAATACATGTATTCCTTTTTCAATTACGTTCTTGATAATTGAGAAGTGAAGATTTGGAGGTGTGCAGACCAAAATAGCATCTGGATTTGTTTTATCAAGTAATTCGTTATAATCTTTGAAAGTTTTTACTGGCAGGTATTTACTCATCATGGTTAGTACCAGTGTTGAAGGGTCGGCAACCGATTCAATTTTGACATCTGGATGACTGTTAATTATGGAGTAATGGGTAATGCCCATACGACCAGCACCAATAATGCTAAGTTTGATTTTTTGATTCATTTTAATGAGTTGTATATTTCTTTATAGCCTTTTATCATTCTATCTATTGAAAAATTATCATTGACATGCTTTTGGTTAAGAATTCCATCTTTATCAAAATTGATTAAGCTCAAGTTAAATGATTCTGGATTTATATAGTGAACAGCAGGGAAGTTAAGTATTTTGTGTTGTGGAATATTTGAAAGTATTAGCTTTAATCCACAAGTTGCAGCTTCCAATACAGAGAGTGGTAATCCTTCTGAAATAGATGGGTAAATAAAAGTATCATACTTTGCTAATGTTTGAAATACTTCCGAGTAATCAACAGAGCCTTTCCAAACCGCAAATTTAGATTGATTTAACGCAGCATTTATTGAAGTATTAAATTCAGGTCTCCTATCATCAAATGCCCCATAAATATGTATAAAAGTGTTTGCTTTATCTGCCTCTTTGATAAGCTTGTGTAAGTTTTTCTCAGGACTAATTCTGCCTAAATACACAATTGTATCTTTACTCTCTTTGACAACAATATTTCTATTAGTGCCGGGAGATTTAACTCCGTTAGGTACAAAATATATTTTTCTGAAAGGTATCCATTTGCTGAATTTCGTTTTATCTACCTCGTTACAAAACACTAACCTGGGTAATAAAGCAGCTCCAACTATGTCAAAGAAAAGAATAGAAAAGCGTTGTAAAAGATTATATTTCGGATTTGTAAAATGGCAACCGTGAATTGTTACCAGGTTTTTCTTGTTTCTTAAACTAAATAATAAAGCTAGCGGGACATATGTTTCATTATGAAAATGAACGACTTCAATGTTATTAACTTCTACATACTTAAGTATAAATTTAAGCTTCTTTAAATATCCTTTGGGTAGAATCTTTATGTTTATGCTTTCTTCTTGTTCAAATTCGACCAATATGTGGCTGTCAATATCCTTGTCATTATTTACAAGGTCGTAAACCACTCTCTCAGTACCACCATGCGAGGGTGGATAATTTTTTGCTCCAACGTGCAAAACTTTCATTTCTTTTCAATTATTTGTAAATAGCTATTAATAAAGATATCATATGAGTAATTTGATCGAAGAATATTATTGCTTGCTAAGCCCATTTTTATTCTTAAGTCATAATTTTCTATTAATAGCTCGAGGCTTTGTTTAATTGCGGTGTAATCTCGTACATTGTGAAGAAAGCCGTTCTCACCATGGATTACTAATCTGTTACTATCACCAACATTCGTGGCTATTATTGGTAATGAAGCATTCATCGCTTCTATAATTGAATTACTTGTTCCCTCGAATTTTGAAGTTGATAAATAAATATCTGCGTTGTCTAATAGTTGAGAAATATTTGGTGGGTTTATCACCAATTCAATTTCTTTTTCAAGATTGAATTTTGTTATCCAAGATTTTATTTTTGCTTCAAGTTTACCATACCCAACAATTTGATAGGTAACATCATAATTATTTAGCTTAAGTTGGTAAATCGATTTTATTGCAGTTTTATAATCTTTTGCGTTATCGAAACGTCCAATAGAAATAATTGTTAATCTCTGCTTGTGGGTGCGATGAATTGGCAATTGTATTACTGGAAAGCAATTGGGAATAACTAAAGATATGCGCTTAAATGCTTTTACCGATAATAGATCTCTTCCTGAGTAACTGTTAAATATTGTTCCTTTTGAAAAAAAGATCATAATAAATTTCTCAAGAACTAATTTCCAAAGTGGTAATTTTGTACTTCGTATTCCACAATAAATGTTTCTAACTTTACCTAAGCGGCCAATTATTGCTCCAATAAAATTTGGTTTTGTAAGGTATGTAAAGATACAGATGATTTTATTGCTGTGAATAATTCTGTACAGGTTAATTATTCGGTGTAAAATATTCCCATGCAATTTTACAAGTGTAAAATTTTCACCTTCAATTAATTGAAGCATATTCCTATCGGATTGAGATCCATGAAATATAATGTAAAAAACATGATATTCGTTTTTTATTGCATTCAATAAAAAAATACTTTGCTTTTCAGCACCTCCACTCTTAAGTGAGTTTACAAATATTATTATTCCTTCCATTATTCAAAAATACTTGTTATTTCTTCTTGTGTCGAAGGCCGGTATTTACATTCTCCTGTAACATCCAAATTGATAGCTTTGATCATTGCCGCTGCTAACTGGTTCGCATTACCAACTTCAACCTTATATCCATTCATATCATCTATTATATTTTTGTCAATAAATGGTATACAATTAGCTGCGACTAGAGGTTTGTTTAAATACATTGCTTCGAGCAGGGCGTTTGGTAAACCTTCACTTCTTGATGGGAGGACGAAACAATCAGCATAATGGATATACGCGTACGGATTTTCAATAAATCCTAAAAAATGAATGTTTGTGCTTAGACTTTCTTTTTCAATCCAACTAGAAATTTGCAAATAATAAGGATCACTTTGTTTATATTTCCCAATTACAAATAATTGTGCGGATGGATATCTGTCCTTTACTTTTTTGAATGCTTCCACTAGTATATCGTGGCCTTTAATGAATCTGACGTTTCCTACTGTCACATACTTTGGACCTTCTACTCCTATATAAGGATTTACCCTTTTTATTGACTGGTCAATTAAGGCACTGTCTAATGGATTATTAACAACTCTTATTTTTTCCTCTTTTAGTTTATAAGACTTAATCATTTGTGATTTCATTTCTTCCGTTTGAGCAATAATTCTATATGCTTTTGGATAAAGTATCCTGATACCCCAATTGGTCAATGAATACTTTGAAAAACGATCAGGCATAAAACTTTGTCTAAGAACTGTTTTATATGTTCTTATGAAAAACGACACAATAAGCACTGGTATAGCAATACCTAGAAGTGAAGTAAAAATATAGTCAGGCTTTTCCTTCCTTAGAAGGTTATAAAATTGAAACAGTGAAAATTTATATTTTTTTACATTTAAGCTTAAATGATTTAAACTTTCAACCCTTTCGGATGTTTGTTTTTCCCCTACAATTACCAATTTAACTCTAAATCTTTTATGATCAATTAATTGGAATATTAACATTGTAATTAGCTCAGCTCCACCTTTTGCGTTAGGAACAAAAATTAGAATGTATTTTTTCACTTTAGAATTTCTCGTTAATAGAATAACTATAAATCTTATTGTTTGTTAGTCAAATTAATTCGTGTTCAAAATCGTCGGATATCAGTAAAAATCCGTTGATGTATAGTCTCTTTGCATTAACAATGTTGGAAGTGTAATATTTTCAATCTTCAAAATACCTTTCACATAACTTTCTCTTGCAATGTATAAATTTGAAGAAAAGGTTAAAAGCATAATTAAATAAATAATCTTGACGATGCTGTGTATTTTGTAATTATTGAAATTCTCAAAAACTATTAGTAATACAAATAATCCTTTCGCAAATAGCATATAGCGTTCGAATACCATAGGAGCCGAATAAAACAGATTTGAGATGGCAAATGATATGAAAAAGACATTGCGCATTAGTGAATCTCTTTTAAGGGTCGTTAAAACGTAAATAATCGAAAAGTAGACCCATAGTTTTGTTATAACAAAATTTATGTAATAATTTCTATTAAAAGTTTGAAGCCCAATTTGGATTAAGTCATCATTGCCAAGGTATGTGTCAATTCTTAATTGCCTCGTTTCTATCAGATTCAAGCCACCAAATTGTTGATATAAAAACTCTTTTGGGATTAACCAAAATAGTAAAGATAGAAAAAACAACCACTTAAATAATAAAAATTTTCTGCGAAAAATATACAGTGTAAAAAAGATTGGTATATAAATAAAGCAACTAAAATGAACTATTGCTGCAAACAAAACAAGAAAAATTCCTCCTATTATATTTTCATTTTTAATGAATGTGTTATAAAAGCTGAGCATTGTAAATGATACTGCAAAATAGAATCTAATTCCTGAGAACAAATGGGAAAAGGAGAAAGATATTATCAAGAGAACTAAAAAGAATATTATGTTTTTTGTAAAGAAATCTGATTTTGATGTAATATCGTAAAATACATGTATCCATATAGCAACAGTTATAAATGTGATTAGGAGTATAAGGAAATGCAGTGGAATATGTAGTGCACTAAAAGAGAAAATTAGAAAATGAAAAAGATAGTCTGCCCTCTCCATTTGCAAAAAAATCATAAATTCACTTAGCTGCATGGTCGAATAGAGCGTATAATATTCATAGTAAGTAGCTTTATCATTTGTGCTAGATGGCCAGTAAACATAACTTAATAGTGCTAAAATAAAGGCAACAACGTAGAATGCTTCCTTCTTGCGATTCTTTATCTCCCTTATTATTATTGGAATAGAATAGGGTAAAAAAGAGGATAAAAAGATGAATTTAATTTTTTCGCCCATTATTAGCCGACTTTATCAATTTACCTATAGATTGAGAGAAACTTGACGCAGAATGATTATTTAATATTAATTCAATAGCATTCCTTGAAAATTCAACAATTTTCTCAGGATTTTGAATAAAAAAGCTTATTTTTTCTATGAGCTCTTTAAGATTGTTCTTTTCATAAATTAAACCATTATAACCATCTTTTATATAACCTGAAGCACCACAATCATCTGTCGCAATTACAGGGCATCCAGCAGCAAGTCCTTCTAATATTGCTTGGCCATGTGCTTCTTTTTCAGATGGGAAAACAAGAATATCATGTTCTTTATACAGATTTAGATTTTTTTTGTATGATAAATCCATCAATATCTTAACTCCTCCTTTAATTATAGAATTATCACATTTCCTTTTTAATTCATCATAATATTCTTTGTCGGTGTTGTAAAAACCTGGTCCAGCACCAACAATCGTCAAGGAACAATTTGAATTTATTATCTCTAAAGCTGTAATTAATTGTAAGTGATTTTTTCTTCTTTGACCAAGTTTGCCCACACATAAAAACCTGATTGTTTCATTTGGACAAAACTGCTTTTCAGATACATTTTTGATTATTGGTTCAATTGGGAAAGGGATATAAGTGGAAAAAGGTTCAGTATATTTACCAGGAACACCTTTATGTAAAACTGGTGTAAATTTCCTCAAAGGTTCACCTCGTAATAATCTTCTTATTGGACGTGAATTTTGTTTAATGAAACTATGCCCTATCTGTGGACTTTGATCGTAAGTAATACATTTTATTCCTTTAATTCGAGCCACAATAGAAAACAACTTCCATTTCTTAAGAAAATGACGTTGAATTATCAAATCAGGGTTTAATTGTTTTAATAAACTTGCAATTTTTCCTATATTCAATTCTTTATCTGAAATCCAAATAGGTTTAGTATAGGAATAATCTTCAATAAGATTTTCATAAATGTCGACTTTTGGCACAAGCAATTGAACTTGATGACCATGGTCAATAAGTGATTTTACAGGGTAGAATAGGTTAGGATGGAATCTGTGTACAATCAGAAGTATATTCATAATCTAATACTTTAATAAATAAATTTGAGAGTTCTTTATTTTCTTTTTATTTTGTCAAGAATTATTTCTTTTATATACAAATATTCTTTTAATTTAAATAATTCCGAGACAATGATAATTATTGATGTTCCTATTAAGAATTGCAGAAGCAATAGTACAATTTGATTGATATTAATTGTTTTTCCAATAATGAACAAGATACTTCCCATGGAAAAAGACAAGATTATGGATGGAAGAATATCCTTTATTTGAGACTTAATCGGATAGCAAATAAATTTACCACTCCAACTGCTATTTATGATATAAATTATAATTGTTATAATAATTAGACCAATAATCAGGTTAATGATATTTGTTAATATCCCAATAATCAAAACAGGAATTGTTAGTATGAATTTCAGAATTTCTAAATGTAAATATTGATTTGCTTTGCCTTGAACTTGTAACATGTTTAAATTTAGATAATTAATCGGATAAAACATGCCTGAAAAACAGAGTAATTGTAAAATAATAACCGACGGGAGCCATTTCTCTCCTATCAAAACAACTATTAACGATTCTGCAATTGCAGCCAATCCCATCATCAAATTAAATGATAAAAATGAAATAGTTCGGATTAAAATTCGATACTTCTCTCTTAACTGTTTTGAGTCATTCTGTAATGTTGCTAGAACTGGAAAGCTTACTCTGTTGACAATTCCACTTAGGTGTTCTGCAGGCATTGATTTAAATTGATTAGCTCTGGTGTAATAGCCTAATTGTGTTGCGGAGAAAAATTTCCCAATAATCAAATGAAATAGATTGTTGTATAACGTATTGAGAAGGCCACTGATTAGGAGCTTACTGCCAAAACTAAATAATGTTTTAAAGGATTTTTTGCAAAATATTATATTTGGTCTCCAATTATTTAATTGCCACATTAAACCTGTAATTGTTAATTGGTTTATTAATCTTTGGGTAACGAGTGCCCAGACACCATAATTTAACAACGCCATGGCTATGGAAATTGATCCGGAGATAAAAGCTGCCAGCAATGATATTTTTGTTAGTAATCTAAAATTAACATTTTTATAGAAAATTGTCTTTTGTACAATTGTGAAAGAATCAATGATGATGATAATACCAAGAACTTGCAGAATTTTTTCTAATTGAGGTTCATTGAAAAAGGAGCTTACCGCTGGTGCAGAAAGATAAATTAATAAATAAAAAAATATCCCTATTACGACATTAAAAAAAAAGACAGTGGAATAATCCCTTTGTGTGCAATTGTTTTTCTGAATTAGAGCACTTTTAAAACCACTATTGACAAATGACTCAGAGATTGAAATAAGAATGGTGATCATACCAATTAATCCGAATTCACGTGGTGTCAATATTCTTGCAAGCACTATACCAACAAGAAAAAGTAAACCTTGCCCTGCAATACTATCGATAGCACTCCATAATACTCCTGAAATGGTTTTTGCTTTTAGGGAATTCATTTATTAATTTTTGAAATTCAATTAAAGCCTAACAATTTTCTATTTTAATAACCCTATTCGCCATAACTTAATTCACATCTCAGAAGTACACATAAAATAATCTCTTACGAATATGGAATAGTTAAACAGTTTAAAAGACAGAATATATATCTGTTTTGGGCTTACTTCTATCAACTTCCTATATTTGACTCATTTGTTAAATGATTATTGTATTTCCTAATATTTTTCCATTTTCATATAATTCATATACCACTTTACAAACTCTTCTATCCCGGCTTGCACCGGTGTATCGGGTTTATATCCGAGGTTTTCAACTAGGTCGGTAACATCGGCCTGTGTACGGGGTACATCACCGGCTTGCATGGGGAGAAACTCTTTTATTGCAGTTTTGCCTAATGAGTTTTCTATGGCACCAATATATTCCATTAACTGTACCGGTGAGGAGTTGCCAATATTATATACTTTATAAGGGGCAGTTCTACTGCAGGAAACATCTTCAATTTCCATTTTTGATTTACCCGGATGATTATCAATCACCCTGATTACACCTTCTACGATATCGTCCACGTAGGTAAAATCACGTACCATATTTCCATAGTTAAAAACCTGAATGGGTTGGTTTGCCAGAATGGCTTTGGTAAATAAAAACAGGGCCATATCAGGTCGTCCCCAGGGACCATACACCGTAAAAAACCGCAATCCGGTAGTGGGCAAGCCAAACAGATGGCTGTAGGTATGGGCCATCAGCTCATTGCTTTTTTTGGTGGCAGCATACAGGCTTATGGGATGGTCCACATTGTCGCTGGTACTGAGGGGCATTTTGGTATTGTTGCCATATATACTGCTGGAGCTGGCATAAGCCAGATGCTTTATTTTATGGTGTCGGCAGGCTTCCAGAATATTTACAAAACCCACAATATTGCTGTTGATATAGGCATGAGGATTCTCGAGACTATAGCGCACCCCTGCCTGCGCAGCGAGATTGCATACTTTATCAAATTTTTCCTGTTCAAATAACTGATTCAACTGCTCACTGTCTTCGAGGTTCATGCGCACGAAGCTGTAATTGGGGTATTTGGCGCTTTGCACTTTGGTGTGCCAGTTTTCAGCCTTTCTTGAGATACCGGTTTCGGTCAGGCGGGCGTACTTGAGGTTTACATCATAATAATCGTTGATATTGTCGATGCCTATCACGGTGTCACCTCGCTCAAGCAATCTTTTCGCCAGATGGAAGCCGATAAATCCGGCGGTGCCGGTAATTAATGTTTTCATGGTCTATCTTTGTACCTTAAAATTGAATTATAGTTTTATGCTTTTCCAATTCCGTGATATTCAAAACCAATTTTGGTGAGTTCAAGGCGATCAAGAATATTTCTACCATCAAACAAAAAGGCGGGTTTCTTCATATTCGTGTAAACCATTTCCCAGTCGTAGGATTTAAATTCATCCCACTCAGTTAGAATTGCTATGGCGTGTGCATTTTGCATCGCCCTGTATGGTGTATCATGTACTTTAACCAGTTCCTTTATTTCTGCTGGTGCAAGGACATCAGCCTGATCTCCTTCACGACGATGATGCTGCAAGTACTCTAAGTCTGAAAATATCCTTTTACTTTCTACCTGTGGATCGTATACGTGGATTTCTGCCTTGTCTCGCAGCAATTCGTCGGCTATGTAAATTGCAGCGCTTTCACGTGTGTCGTTAGTGTCTTTTTTAAAAGCCCAACCCAAAAACGCAATACTTTTGCCCGAAACGGTGTTAAACAATGCATCAATAATTTGTTTTGCAAAACGATGTTTTTGATAGTCGTTTAGTTTTACCACTTGTTCCCAGTAATCTGCTACTTCTGGAAGGTTAAAATGACGACAAAGATAAACGAGAT